>JBQTIL010000046.1:0-21770 GCA_052388175.1 Planctomycetaceae bacterium
GGTATGCGGGGCCATCGGCTTGCCCTGGCGCGCGCGGCCACCTCCCGGGGGGGCTGACCGCCGCGCGCGCCTCCCAACGCCGAGCGTTGGTTGGGTCATCTCCCTTCCCGGTTTGCCGCGCAACTCAACAATGCTTGTCGCGGCGGGAGCCTTCAGGCTTGATTACGGAATTGTCTGTCTGGCGGGCAGGCACACCGCAACGTGCCTCCACCCGGTTCCATTTTATCGAGGCCGGTCAGGTTCAGTGACGATTCGACCACAGCAGTCTCCCCATTTGCCAGCCGCTTGAGATGTTGCGTTGGCGGCCGATGTCTGCACGACGCTTTCGAAGGGTTGCACGTCATGCAGCACTCCTGAGTTGCACGGAGCATGCCCGCCTATCAGGGTGTTGAAAAAGGTGTCTGGAACTTTGTGAATATCCGGGTTCCGAGGGGTTGTCGCAGGTGCTGAGAGTTCCAGACACCTTTTTCAACAGGCTGCTAAACCTGCCACAGTTTTCCACCACGAGCCCATCCACGATGAGAGAGCCACACTGCATCACCCCCCCTGCACTTGCAGGAGCGCTGCTATTTACTGCCATTGCGCTGCTCGGTGCCGAGAAGAGCACTCATAAGCCGACAGCTTCTCCCAATCAACCGGTCCGGCCCCAGAACTTCAGGCCGTTCGCGTTTCCCTCGCCGGAGCAACTGCGAGCCGCGCATTCGGAAGAAGTGATGGGGAAGGCCGCGCAGGCGATGGCCCGTGCCAATCACCTCAACAGCAAAAGCGGCGCCTATCGGCCTACCTGGGAATCGTTGGACAAACACAAGACGCCCGAATGGTACCTGGATGCCAAGTTCGGGATGTTTGTCGACTGGGGGCTCTATAGCATTCCGGCATACGCTCCCCGCGGGTATCCCGATTGGTATCTCCATCGTATGCACACCGACACCAAGGACTATCATGAACAGTTCTGGGGCGCCGATTTCAGAGAGGATGATTTCATTCCTCTGTTTACGGCAGACGAATTCGATGCCGAGCACCTGGCTGAAGTGGCCCGCGACGCAGGCATGAAGTACGTGGTGCCGTTTCTCAAGCATCATGATGGCTTCTGTCTATGGAACAGCAGCTATACGCTGCGCAATTCAGTCAAGATGGGGCCTCGTCGTGACATTGCCGATGAATGGATGAAGGCCTGCAGGAAGCGCAATCTCAAATATGGGTTCTATTATTCGATCGATGACTGGGTTTACCCTGTGATCGCAGCGGATGACAGTTTGCGCATCCGGGAATGGCATTCCACCGACGACTCTGACGTCAGGCTAAGCCCATTTACTGCCACGCGCTGGGAAAGACGGCAACTGTCGGGGAAGATTCCTGTCAGAGATTTTTTTAACCAATACGTCAACCCGGCTGGAATCGAATTCATCGACAAGTACGATCCCGATTTGCTGTGGCTTGATGCCGACTGGATCTTCGACGCCGAAGATCGCAATACACGCTGCCTTGTGGCGTACTTCTACAACCAGGCATCGGGTCGCAAGGAAGTCGCGGTCAACGACGGCTACGGATGCTCGCGCATGATTCCCACCCGTGGCCAGGGCCCGGATCATGGGGTGCACGGTGATTTCAATCGCAGCGAGGGCCTGTACGCGCCGGGAGTCGATAAGGGGTATGTGAATCCGTGGGAAGAGTGCCACGGGCTGAGCCACTCGTTCGGCTACAACTGGGAAGAGACGAGTGACGATGTGCGTTCCGCGAAAGAACTGCTCGGAATGCTGATCGACATCGTCTCCGGCGGCGGCAATCTGCTGCTGATTACGAATCTTACAAACACCGGCAGGCTGGACCCTCTTCTGGCAGAGCGGCTGAAAGTGGTGGGCGCGTGGTTGAAGGTGAATCACGAGGCGATCTACGCCACCCGAAAATGGAAGCACTTTGCCGAGAAGGACGTCCGTTTTACCCGCAGCAAGGATGGCAAATTCGTCTACGCCATCGCGACAGAATGGCCCGAAAAGGGCTTCTCTTCGTCGGTCCTGAAACCCAGGCCGGGGTCGCCGGTGTGGCTGCTTGGCTATGACAAATCGTTGGAATGGAGCCTGAATGACGGGCAGTTGACTGTGGTTCTCCCCGCTCGGCTTCAGGAAGAGAAGAACAGGCCCTGCCAGCACGCCTGGGTATTCAAGGTCGAAGTCGAACCGTGACAGTGTTCGCACCGAATTGCCCCGAAAATTGAGGAGATGGGCGTGCAACCTGCTCGTCGAGCCACACGCGCGACGTGGCTTTTCTATGCAGGAAGCAGTTGGCCGAATTCTGATCCGCGCGGGGTACAGGCTGTGCGGGCGAGCCGTAGAGGATTAACGCTGTGTCTTCCGAAATCACCTACTCGATTATGGGGGTACGTCTCGATGGCACGATCGCCGTGATCAGCCAACACCAGACACGAGATGCGGCAGAGCGGGCGTTCCGACTCGTTGTGCCGAGCCCCGCGTGGCGCCGGATCTATCTCGCACTTGACGGTAACGAACTCCATCGTCATCCGGCGACGAACGAGGCGTAGCAGCCTGTTGAAAAAGGTGTCTGGAACTCTCCGCACCCACGAAAACGCCTCGGAATCTGCAGGTTCACAAAGTTCCAGACACGTTCCAGACACCTTTTTCAACACGTTGGTAGAGCGCGATGGGAGGGATAGGCCGGGGCGCGACCGCGCCATCAATTGAATAGCAAGCAAGTCGCGGCGGGCGGGGTGCCCATAAGACACGTCCCATTGCGGTACGTTCGATGATAACCTCAAGGGTGGGCGTCAACCCACCCTGCCAGCGTTCATCATGACGCGCCGCGGGCATGCCGTTCAGTCGGCTAAACCATAGCGCACAATGCACCACAGCGCCTTGAACCCGTCGCGCCAGCCGATTTTCTTGCCCTGCGCGTACGTGCGGCCCGAATAACTGATCGACATCTCGTAGATCCGCGCGTTGCGCCGGGCCACTTTCGCGGTCACTTCGGGCTCGAAACCGAACCGATCCTGCTGGAGCGTCGGCAGGACGTCGACCAGCAATTCGCGGCGGAACAGCTTGTAGCACGTCTCCATGTCGGTCAGGTTGAGATTCGTGAAACAGTTTGACAGTGTGGTCAGAACCTTGTTGCCCAGGTAATGCCAGAAGTACAGCACGCGGTGCGGGTGGTCGCCCAGAAAACGGCTGCCGAAGACCACGTCGGCTTGCCCTTCAACAATGGGCCGCAGCAGCCGCGGAAATTCGCCCGGGTCGTACTCGAGGTCGGCGTCCTGCACGACGACGACATTGCCGCTGGCCTGCGCAAAGCCCGTGCGCAGGGCGGCCCCTTTGCCACGGTTCACGTCATGATGAGCGAGCACCAGGCGATTCTGGTCATCGGCAAATTCATCGGGCAGCAACTGCATGATCTCGCACGAGCGATCGCGGCTGCAATCGTCGACCAGCACGATCTCTTTGCGAATCGGTACCGAAACGACACGCGCGACGAGTTCGCGCAGCGTCTTTTCTTCGTTGTAGACCGGAACCACAACCGATAGCAGAAAGTCGGGGGGAATCGCAAAAAAGCCCAATTGCCGGCAGGCCGTCTCACCCAGCGTCTGCTTGAGCGTGGCATACCATTCGGCCGTGTAAGGCTTCTCATCGAGCGATGTGGGGCTGAATAACGCTGCAGACATAAGGCTCTCCTGCCAAATCATCTCGGCCGAAATGTAACAATTCGGAGACATTGACGCCATGCGTATTTTCGCGTGCTGGCGCTCACCTGTCGGTCACGGATGAGGCCGGCATGGCAGCCAGCCGCGACGGGTTGCGACCGGGGGAAGTCGTTGGAACTTGGCGAGGCGGGAACGTAAAATGGGCCGGCAAGAGCTCCCCGGTTTTTCCGTTGTCCCACCACAACGACACTCGCCATTCAGAATTGCTCCCCATGCACAACCACCCGTCGAACATCTCCCGCCGTAATCTGTTGAAGTCGGGGGCCGCCCTGGCCGGCGCCATGGCGCTGCCCCGCTGGTTCGTCGAAGAAAGCGCGGCCCTGGCCGCGGCCAACGAACCCAGATCGCCCAACGACCGCCCGGGTATTCTGCTGGTCGGTTGCGGCGGCATGGGGACGAATGACGCCGAGCTCGCGGTCAAGTTCGGCAACATCGTGGCGGTCTGCGATGTCGACAGGAATCGCGCCGAAAAGACGAAGGCGCTCGAGGAAATCAAGGCCGAGGCCGCTTACGGCGACTTCCGCAAGGCCATGCAGCACAAGGGGGTCGACATCGTGATCAACGGCACCCCCGATCACTGGCACACGCTGATCAATATCCACGCGATGCGCTCGGGCAAAGACGTCTACAGCGAAAAGCCCCTGACGCTGACCATCGACGAAGGGAAAAAACTGGTCGCCGTCGCCCGCGAGACGAAGCGCATCCTGCAGACCGGCAGTCAGCAGCGCAGCATGCCCTACTTTCGGCTGGCCTGCGAACTGGTCCGCAACAATCGCCTGGGGAAGCTGGAAAAGATCACCACCCGGCTCCCTTCCGGGCCGATCGAAGGGCCGTTCGAACCGAAGCCCGTTCCCGAAGAGCTCGACTGGAACTTCTGGCTCGGGCAGGCGCCGGTGGCCGACTACATGCCCGAGCGCTGTCACCTGTTGTTCCGGTTCTGGCGCGAGTACTCGGGCGGCACCATCACCGACTGGGGGGCGCACCACAACGACATCGCCCAGTGGGCCAACGGCACCGAACGCTCGGGCCCCGTGTCGGTCGCAGGCCAGGTACTGGTCCCCCCCATTCCCGGCGGGTACACGACCCCCGGCAAGTACCAGGTCGAGTACACCTATGCCAACGGGGTCCGGCACACCTGCAAGACGGTGCCCCGCGAGAATTTTTATGGCCAGCCGACGGGTGAGAAGGTCAGCTCCGAAGAAGAGCGCAACGGCGTCTTGTTCGAAGGGCCGGCCGGGTGGATCTTCGTGACCCGGGGGAAGATCGAAGCGAGCGACCCCGCACTGTTGAAGCAGGAACTGCCGGCTGGCGCCGTGCGGCTGTACACCAGCACCAACCACATGGGGAACTTCTTCGACTGCGTGAAGTCGCGCGAAGCGCCGATCTGCGAAGCCGAAATCGGGCATCGCAGCGTGTCGGTCTGCCACCTGGGGGGGATCGCGTTGCGGCTGGGCCGCAAGCTGGAGTGGGACCCGGCCCAAGAGCAGTTCGTGGGCGATGCCGAAGCCAACGGCTACGTCGCCCGCGAAATGCGTTCCCCCTGGGGGTACGACGCGGTGTGAGGCGTTCCGGCTTGCGACTGGCCGCTGCCGCGCCGTCGGCTCAGGATATGTCATCGCCAAGCGTGTGAAGCTTGGCGTGACGTATTGCTGCGCGCAGTTTGGCCGGTCGCTAGGTCGATGCCAGAGCGACGTTGTGCGTTGGCACGATTGGCCTGAGCATTTCAACCGTCGCGATCAATTGCCTCTGCCATTCACGACGGCGAACACGAAAAAAGCAGAAAAAAAGCCCGGCCGGCGGCATCTTCAGGGTAGAACGAGCCCGTATGCCCCTGTCGCCCGCTGAACTGGCCGCGCTGATCGACCGACACGCCGCACCGCTGCGGCTGTGGGCCGGTCGTGCGACGCGAAGTTCGGAGGACGCGGTGCAAGAGGCATTCTGCCGGCTGGCGACGCTTGACCCGCCGCCCGATCGTCCGGCAGCGTGGTTGTATCGCGCTGTGCGGAATGTGGCCCTAGCACAGGCGCGGTCGGAAGGCCGTCGGCGAGCGCGTGAGCGACAGGCGTCGGCCGAAGAGGCATACGCGCGCGACCCCGCCGAGCGCCTGTTCGGCGCCGAAGCCGTGGCAGCACTTGCTGAATTGGATGAGGCTTTGCAACGCGTGCTGGTAGCGCGCATCTGGGGCGAATTGACGCTGGAGGAAATCGCCGAGTTGTGCAACATCTCCGCGACCACCGCGTTCCGCCATTATCGCGCCGCGCTGGTGCAACTCCGAAAGAAACTGGGTTTGCCATGTCTGGACACGAGCCATTGATCGACGCGGACTTGGAGACGCTGGCGCGCCGGTTGGGCGCAGTGGCGCTCCCTTTGTCTCCAGACGAGCGCAACCGGCTGCTCTATGCCTGCGGCGAGGCCGCCGGCCGCGCCTCGGCGCGGAACCTGGGGTACTGGACGACCGCCGCGGCGTCATTCGGCTTATTGGTCGGGGGTTTTTTGATTTCAGTGATCGGCCAAACTCGTTCCCAAGCTCCGCTTGGGAACGCCCCGCTGCGAAGCTCTGCTTCGCACGAGACTGGGGATCATCTGATTCCAAGCGTGGAACGACGTGCTCGCGACGCTGAGGAGCGCGTCGATTCAATCGCACGCCGCGTGACCGATCGCATGCCACTGCCGCAATCGCTGGATTCGCAGGACGAAAAGAAATCCCTGCCCCCTCCGGGCGAACGGCAGCACCTGACCGCGGGGACCAGTTTTGAAGACATGCTGCGGCTGCTCGATAGTCGGCCCACCGTGATCGAGCCGCCGGACGGCCGGATTGCACCATCGCCGCCGCTGCGCCCCTACTCGACGTTTATTCCCTGACCCGTTCACCAGATTTTCTATTTGGGGGAGCACTTTCATGTTGTCGACCACGAATGATCGCGACGAACGAAATTCAACCGCAGAGTTCGCCGAGGACGCGGAGTGGCGCAGAGACCTATATGTTTTTGTGAACTCTCTGCGCGCCTCGGCGATCTCCGCGGCCTCTGCGGTCTTGGCATCACAGTCTCGGCTGGCAGTCGAGTCGCCGGGTCGCGCGCACAGCCGACTCGCTGGCCGTGGCACCCTGATTGTGGCGTTGTGGGCCCTTTTCGCCCGGCCGGTTTTTGCCGACGATCCGCTACAACCCATCGAGTCACGGACGTTCACTGTCACGCCGCGAGCGATCGAATCGCCGCTGATGAAATACCGGCTGTTGCCGGCCGAATACGAGCTGCGCGACGGCAATGCGGCACCCATCCTGCTACGGATGCCCTGGGATCAACTTCCTTACATGAACCAGATTCGTCCGAAGTTTCCTGACATGCTGCTGATCCCCATGTCTGAGTCAGAACGTATCCGAGCCGCTGGCGAGGAGATCCGCTTTGACACGTACTATTCTTTCTACAGCGAAATGCGCCGCGCCGCGTATCGGCGTTCGGCGGATTGGGAGTATCCGCTTGATGAACACTGTTTGTTTGATATTCCGCTGCCCGACGTGCAAGGCATGCGCGATTTCATGCGCGGGCTGGCAGTCTGGATTCGCGCCAAAATTGCGGAGGGTGACACAGCTAACGCTCGCGAAGGCGTTCTCGTCGGCCTGGCAAATGCCCGGCACGTCGCGCGCACCCCATTCGTCATCACCAATCTGGTGGCAACCAACGCGATCAATTTGATGCTCGATCGCCTCGACGAGCTACAAGAGCACTCGGCATGCCCGAATCTCTACTGGGCCCTGGCCGCGTTGCCCGCACCGCTGCTCGACTTACGCGCCGCATGCGAATTCGAGCGGATCATGCTCGACCGAACGATCCCGGCTTTCAGCAGACTCGATGAGCCGCGGTCGCGCGGGCAATGGGACATCCTGGCTGACCAAACGTTGGAGGCGCTGCACGCACGACACCAAGCCAACATGGGAGCGGACGCAAAGGTTGACGCTCCTGAAAGACGTACGGTGTTGTCTCTGGCCCGTGCCGAATTGCCGGCCTTGGCTGCGGCTGGAGCTGATGCCGTGCCGTTGATGTCGGACGGAGAGTGTATTCTGCGCTGGTTGAATGCCCGCCACGCCGACTTCGGGGATCGGGCAATTGCGTATGTCTCGCTTTCAATCCCTGAGGCCATGCGCTGTCTCAAGCGACTCGACGAGGAGCGAAGTCGATTGGTAGACCGGGAACCGATCATCGGACGGTTGCTGACGCACAATCTGCCTCCACTGGGAATGTACCTGATGCTGGTGCGCTGCGAGCGGCGAGTTGCCGCCTCGCGGGTCGTCGAAGCCATTCGCCAGTTTGCGGCCACGAATGATGGTGCTGCGCCTGAGCGGCTCGATCAAATGACGGAAACGCCTGTGATCGCCGATCCGTTTACCGCAAAACCGTTTGGCTACGAAAAGACCGGCACAGGGTTCCGCCTCACGGCGCCTCCGGTTGTCGTCGCGCCAAATGCAGCGCAGGCGGATCAGCGCTGGAAATATGGTAACGAGAGGCGGGTAGAGCTCAAGCGGCCGTGATTCCGGCCGAAAATTTGCCCTACTGAGCAAGCAATGATTACGAATCCGCCGTGACGCAGACTCGTCCCCTCCGGGCCGCTGCCGTGCCTTCGATTCACACGGCGTGCGGCGCGTCGTTATTTTGCATGCCCGACAGGCGCACCACCAGCAACCGCTGCACGTCGGCGGGCGGCTGCCCTGCCTCATCCACAGACTCATCGCCATCGGGAGCGAGGCCAGGCGGCCCGCGGAAGAATAACTCGCCCAGCTTGCCTGCCGAATCGTCTTCGGCCGTCAACAGCGCCATTTCGCCGACCCCGAGTCTGACGGCGAATCGCTGCCGGTAATACACCTCGGTTTGCTGGGTGTCGCGGTAGTGCCAGCCATGCTCGGTATCGGCCATTTGCCGCAAGATGTGGTCGCCGTGATGTACCTCCGGCACGAATTCGAGCTGCACCCAGCCCTCTTGCAGCCGTTCGGCCGTGAGTCGGTATTTGCAGACGGCCTGCTGCAGTTTTCGCGGCCGCGTCTTGCCCGCTGGCGAGATGGCCAGCTCGCATTCCGGATAGACGCGACTGACCTGAATTTCTGTCTGCCGGCCCGACGAAAGAATGCAGCGCTGCCCCGCCAGTTGCTTGGCCTGTTCGTCTTCCGGGGCATAGGCAAAATCGTTCATCTGCCCCAGCATTCGTTGCAAAGCCATCGGGGGGTTCGACGCGGTGACGCCGGCACGAAAACCGTTGTCGCGCAGCATCGCGCGGGTCTCGGCATCCAACGAAGCCAACTGATCGACGTGCTGCCACAGCGGCGGGCCCAGCAGACGATCGCCGATCGGCCGCCAGATAAATGCAATATCGAGCTGAATCGCGTTGGGAGGCAGCGGGATGGGGGGCAGCTTTTTGGCCGAAGTCGTGACCGGCGCCGGCTTCTTGAAGAGCGCACAGCCCGTCAGAACGCCGCTCAGCGGAGTCATCAACAGGCCGGCCAGCAGATTGCGCCGCGAAATGCCCATAGTTGGGGGCCAGGCACCCGCGCGCCGGTTCCGCGCAGGGAACAAGCGCAAACACCCCCCCGCACGAGAGGCGGGAGTTTACGGCTTGGCGAAAATCGTGTCAATGCGTTGCTGAGGCGTGCCGAATGTTGCCTGAATTGCCGTGTCTACCTTGATTGTCGCGGTATTCGCCGAGCGACCGATCGCCCCGGTCTGGAAGTCGGCACACGCACCAACGATAATGGCCGAAAGCGGCCCGGCGGAATCGCGAGCCCATCATGTTTCGGCCGGCTGCCTGTTGCAACCCGCGTGCGGAGCCAAAGGAAACTTCATGGCAACTTCGATCGCCGAACCAGGCGTGCAGGTCGTCCCACGGTTGCTCACCGTGGCGGACCTGGCCGTCTTACCCGACAAACTTCCTTCAGGGCCTGTGAAGTACGAATTGGACGAAGGGAGACTCATCATCATGGCCCCACCGGGCGATTCGCACGGAGCGGTTGAGTCCAACGTGGTCGCGCAGCTCAAGTTCCAAGGAGAATACAAAGGCCACGGCAAAGCGCGCACAAACGTAAGCGTAATCCTGCAGCGTAATCCTGACAGGGTCTACGTCCCCGATGCCGCGTTCATTTCCAACCGCTCGTTACCCCTCCGCAAGTCGCCCGAAGGTTATCTGGAAACCATTCCCGAGCTGGTCGTCGAAGTGCGCAGCAAGAATGATTCAGTGCCTGAATTGCACCGCAAGGCGGCTGCCTACCTGCAGGCCGGCGTGCAAATCGTGTGGATTCTGGATCCCTCATCGAAATCTGTCACGATCTGTTCGCCGGATGCCGCTCCCTTGACGCTGCAAGAGCATGACGTGTTGACTGCGGGAAGCCTCATTCCCGACTTTCGCGTCGGAGTCGCCGAACTGTTCCGCGAATGAACGCGGCGTTCGCCGGGTCCCGAAGCTCTGCCGCCTACGCCCGCGACGTGCCGGGATAGACCGAGCGAGGGTGAACGTGAGCAAGCGAATGAGGAAATCTGTGTCCATACGCGTCCCGATCGCGTTAAACGCTGGATTTGCCCTACCGGATACAACCAGCCGCGCAGGAGGCAGAGTCGGAAACTCAGAGCATGTGGCGCAGTCGGCCCAGGTCGTCATGCCGCGACATACACGACCTCCGCCTCGCCGAGAACTTCCTGCCGAAAGTACTTGCCAAGCGATTGGGACGTGTTCAAATCGACCCGGCGCCCGAGCAGATCAGAGAGCTCCTGCTCCATCGTGAAGAATGCCAGTCCCGGCGTGCGCCCTGGCTCGAATTCGACCAGCACGTCGACGTCGCTCTGCGGAGTAAAATCGTCACGCAGCACCGATCCGAACAGCGCCAGGCGGCGGATATGATGCTTACGGCAGAAATTGCCGACTTCCTCGATCGGAATACATACACGGGCACGCGGCATATCATCGATCCCTTCGCAATCTATCATACGCCATGCGCTTGCAACCACACCACTTCTGGCGCGACAGCCAATCCAATTCGAAGCCGTATCACAACCGCCCGCTGCGAAACACCCCGTAAATCAGCCAGATTCCCAACAGGCTCGACAGCACAAACGTGGGGACGCTGATCCACCACACCGTACTGCCGGCCGACCGAATGACCAGCGCCGAAGCCACAATCAGGGCCGACATGACCATGCCGATCACGACCCGATTGCTCGACCGGTCGATCTCGGTGATCAGATGCTCGAGATGACCGTGTTCGAGGTGAATCCGCAAGTCGTCGTGGCTGAGTTTTGCCAGCGTCTGCTCGATGTGAATGGGCAGGTCGTGAAAGCTGCGCAGCAGGGTCTGCGCATCGGCCATCATTCGAGCCGCCATCCGCTGCGGATTGTAGCGATCGCGCACGAGCTGTTCGATCAAGGGCGCCAGATGCTGCGCGAGATTGAACTCAGGATCGACTTCGCGACCCACTCCTTCCAGCGTGATGATCGCGCGAATCAACAGCATCAGGTCGGCCGGGTAGCGAATGCCGTGGTTGGAAAGAATGTTCACGAAATCGGTCAGCAACCGGCCCACGTCGATCTTGTCGAGGGGCAGCCCGTAGTACCCTTCGATGAAATCCCGCACGTCGCTGGTGAACAATGCCCGGTCGATCGGTCGGAACGGCTTGCCGATCAGCAACACCTGGCTGACGCAGTTGCGCACATTTCCGCGGGTCACCGCCAGAAACAGATCGATAAGCTGCTCGCGCTTGTCGTCTTCGAGGCGGCCCACCATGCCGTAATCGAGCAACCCGATAACGCCGTGCCGCAGAACGCGGATGTTGCCCGGGTGCGGGTCGCCGTGAAACACCCCGAATTCGAACGCCATTTTCATGAAGATGCGGGCCCCGTTGGCCGCGATCTCGCGCGGCGAGAGGCCCGAGGTGCGCAATGCCGGCACATCGTTGATTTTTTGCCCGTCGATAAACTCCATCGTGACCACGGCGTCTGTCGTGAGCTCCCAGTAGACTTTGGGAACGAGCAGGGTGGCGTCGTCGCGGAACAGCCGCCGGAATTCGTCCATCGTGCGCGCTTCGCGCGTAAAGATGATTTCGCGGCGGACGGAACGCGCGAATTGATGCACGAGCCCCACGGGGTCAAAAATCTCGGCCTCGGGCAAATGCCGTTCGATCAGTTGCGCCAGGTCGTGCATCAGCGACAAGTCGCGTTCGACGTCGCGAACGGCGTTGGGCCGGCGAATTTTGACCGCGAGAGGGGCGCCATCGGTATGCCACGCGCGATGCACCTGCGCGAGCGACCCGGCCGCCAGCGGCTCGGAATCGAACCGGGCGAACAGCTTTTCGACGGGCGTCCCGAATTCTGACTCGAGTATCTGGCGGGCCTCGTCGGCAGAAAACGGGGGGACGTGTTCCTGAAGTTTTTCGAGCTCGGTAATCAGCAACGCCGGCACCAGATCAGGCCGCGTGCTGACCACCTGCCCGAATTTCACGAACGTCGGCCCCAGCTCTTCGAGCGCCATTCGGATGCGCTGCGGCACCGTCAGGCTGGGCGCCGGTTCACTTTTCCGTGCCAGGAGCCCCCGACTCCACCGCAGGTAACGCATCAGCCGCAACCGCTCGACCACGTCGCCGAACCCGTATTTGAGCAACACGGTGACGATCTCGCGTGTGCGCCCCAGGTTGCGGAAGAACTTAAGGGGTGACAAGGGCAACGGCGAAGCTCCGCAGAAGAGGTGCTTTGCGGGGGGGGAAAACCGCGAGCCGTGATTGTAAACAACCGAACGGCTTGATCCCAATCACACACACTCGTCACACGGCGCTGTTCACGCCGAGCGGCGCCGCGTCGCGGTTCGCGCCAACACCCGTTCGACACCCTGCCACACGCGCTCGACCGACACCTCGCACAGGCACGCCAACCGCTCGGCCCCGCTGTGCGGGCAGCGCTTGCGGTAGCTCGCGGCGCACGCGACCGTGGTCGCGATCAACTCGTGCTGAGTGCCCGCCGGGCCGGAAATCGCAGGGCTGGTGCAGGTGAACACTCCGACGACCGGCGTGCCGACGGCGGCGGCCAGGTGCATCGGGCCCGAATCGTTCGACAACAGAAGGTCAACCTCTGCGAGCACCGCCGCCAGTTGCCTGAGGGTCGTTCGCCCGGCCAGATTGAGCGTGGGGCGCCCGGCACCACGCGCGGCGACAATCTGTGCCGCCAGGCTCGCCTCGCCGCGGCCGCCCACGACGACCAGCGAGCCGGCAAACCGACGCGCCAGCTCGGAGAACTTTTCGACAGGCCAGCGTTTGGTCGGCCAGCCCGCCCCCGGGTGCAGCGCGAGAATCGGGCGCGGCAGCGGTGCGAGCAGGTCCGCCGCCCAACTTGTTTGTGACCGGAGCGCCAGATCAATCGTCCATTCGCCCGCCGCGACCCCCAGCGCCTCGGCGATGCGCTGATAGCGCCTGTAGGCCGGAACACCAAAGCCGGTGCCGGAAATCAGCCCGTGGCAGGCGAATTTCGAACCTTCGCGAGCCGATTCAAGCCCCACGCGCAAGGGCGCCGCCGTTGCCACGGTCATCACGCCGGTGCGAAATAACCCCTGCAAATCGAACACGAGATCGAACCGGCGGCGGCGCAAAGTCGTGAGCAACGCCAGGTAATCGCGCCATGATCCGTGCCGGTCGAACGCCAACACTTCGCTCAACTGCGGCAGCCCATCGAGCAGGTCGGCAAAATCTCTTCGTACGACCCACGAGATGGATGCGGCTGGAAATCGCCGCCGCAGCGCTCCCAGCAGCGGCAGCGTCTGCACGACGTCTCCCAGAGCGCTTGGCTTGATGAGGCAGATGCGCTCGGCCTGACACCTCTTTAGATGGGCCGGGCCCAATAGCGGAATTGTGCGCAGCAGGGGCCAGCCCGGGTCCATCGGAGTGCTTTCGTCGATTGGAAGGCTTGATGAGCGGGCGGATCATAACGCCTTCCGAGAGAGCACCTCAAGACGAATCGTGGCCGCCCGGCCGGGCAATTCCCCAGGAGATTCAAACCCGCTGCGTGACAACGCCGACATGGCAGATTGGTCGCGGGGCCGGCCCTACGCCTTGAAAAATCTCGGCGTGGTCGAAAACCTCATGGCAACCTGGGGAAGGCGATGTGATCGCAACTCGTCAGGTGGCGGAGGAACGGTCGTTCGGCTGCGGCAGGCCTATTCGACGTTCAGGTTCGCGCCGATGAACAGGGCGCCGCGCAGACCAACCGGACGAACGTCGAGACGTGGCGTGCCAAGGCGCGGCCGGCGAAGGTTCCTGGCAGCCTGTTGAAAAACAGGAAGCGACGCTCCCATCCTCCATTGGGGCAGGGTTGGGGTGGGGGCAATTTGCGCTAGAATCCTGAGAATGGCCCTCACCTCGGTCCTCTCCCCCAGGGAGACGGAGAGTTTTTCAACAGTCTGCCAGTGCGAGGCGCTGCGCACCAATGTGAGCGGCTGGATAGGCGCGCGGACCCTTTCTCTGTCTGGCGCCACACGGGACGCTGGGGAAGTTAGGCTGTCGCAAGTTGGCCAAAAACGCCGAACGCGCGCTTACTTGTATATGACTCAACTGATTCCTGTATATGCGCCACAGTGAATCGACCGCTTGGCGGAACGACTCAAGAATCGGCCTGATTTTCGCGAAGAATTCACAATCCTATCGAAGTCGACGACTGGGCGCACAATTTGCGATTCTTGCGCCTGCAGACAAGTCTCATAAACAAGCGGTTTGTTTATGAGCGTCTTCCGTGTTTTTCATCTTATCTTACGAAAGCGGAGGTTACCGAATGGTCGGTAGAATTCAGAAACCGGTTGGAAGGTCACATCGCGGGTTTACATTGATCGAACTGCTCGTGGTCATTGCCATCATTGCGGTTCTGATCGCGCTCCTCTTGCCCGCTGTGCAGCAGGCGCGCGAAGCGGCCCGAAGAAGTCAGTGCAAGAACAATCTCAAGCAGCTCGGGCTGGCGCTGCACAACTATCATGAGACGCACAGCGCTTTTCCGCAAGGAAGCATCCTCGACAAGACGCCCGGGACAGTAGCCACAACGCGAGCCTTTGAATCGCAATGGGCCTGGTCAGTGATGATCCTGCCGTTTCTCGATCAGGCTCCGCTTTATAGCGCATTGAATCCCGGTCCGCGGAAATTCAAAGACGATCTGCTCGATCCTGTCACGCTCCCGCTTCTTTCGACGCCACTCTCCGTGTATCTATGCCCGTCTGATATCGGCCCCGAAGTGAATCAGAACAGGCCTTTCATTGCGGGAAAGACGACTGCCAGCATTCTCAATGGCATCACCGGCCTCCCGCAGAATTGTCTTGTCGGCAAATCGAACTACCCCGGCTCCAACGGAAACATTAACAGCGACGGCATCTTTGACAGCGGCAGCAACAAGGTGGTGCGGATTCGTGACGTGACCGATGGCCTTTCCAACACCTTGCTGGTGGGCGAGCGCTCGACTCCGGCCGATCCGAGGGCACCTTCGCCGGCGAACACACAGGGGCATTGGGCCGCGGTCTGGCCCGGGTCGGAACTGGTCGGCGACGGGATAACCAACATCTGGGCCCTGTGCGGAATAACCTTCTACAAGATGAACACGTCAGACGGCTGCGGACTCGCCCTCGCGGACCCCAAACAAGCCTACGGGAGCATGCATGTCGGTGGAGCTCAGTTCCTCCTGTGCGACGGGTCGGTTCGGTTCATTGGTGAGAACATTGCTCGGACCTGCAACGGAGCAACCGCGCCTTGGAACGCGCTGGGCAGGAAAGACGACGGCTACGTCATCGGCGAGTTCTAACGGCTGATCGGTGCCGCGCGCTGCTAATGGCAACTCGATTGGCTTTCGAACTCGGTTAAAGTGCGTGGGACCGGCTCTCTCCGTAAGTGCGGAGGTCGCCGGCCCACGCGGTTTTATCTTCTGCCCTGGCAGGCCTGGCTACTGCGGTGATTCAGTTCTGGTTCGGGCTCGGTGATCGTGCGATATGGATACTCAGGCGCCGCAGGAGCCGTTCGACAACGTGAATCATTGGCCGTCTCTCGTGCTCGGGAGGTCCACTTGATGGCAACGGTTGGTTCGTTTTCCGTGACGCTGAGGGCTGGCGCGATGATCCGCAGATTGGCCGTTGCAGTACCACTGTCGCTGCTAATGGCCGGTTGTGGAAATTCCGGCGCCGGAAACTATGAGCAGGTGATGAACAGCGAAGAGCAGTTTGTCGCCTCGCTGAAAGCCGCGGGAGGACACGCCGAGAAGAAGTTGTTCCCCATGCCTTTCATGGAGGGGGCAGAACAGGACGCCTGGTTCCTTGATCTGCAGAACGCGCAAATCAGCGACGAGCTGATCAGGCTCATCTGCGAACTGCCGACGAAGTCTGTCACCGGCTACGTTGCTGAAATGAACTTCCGCAAGTCGGGGCTGACCGACGCCCAACTGCTGAAGCTGGATGCATCGCAGATTGGTAGAATCGTCAAGAACCTCGATCTGAGCGAGACCGAGGTCTCAGACGCCTCAGTCGGGCAGCTCAAGACCTTCTATTGTCTCGAGGCGCTGAACCTCAAAGGCACCAGGGCCACGGCCGACGGTGTGAAACGCCTGAAGGCAAACCAGCAAACCAACGCCGATGTCC
Organism: Planctomycetaceae bacterium; assembly: GCA_052388175.1. Taxonomy (GTDB): domain Bacteria; phylum Planctomycetota; class Planctomycetia; order Planctomycetales; family Planctomycetaceae; genus SIAF01. Next base: position 16,331 of record JBQTIL010000046.1, read on the forward strand.
CTCCTCGTTATCGCAAAGGACCAAAAGTCGAGATGTAGTTTTGAAAGTGCTTTCGCTGTCGATCGCGCTGTGACGATATTGCTGAAACTAAATGGTGAGCGCAGAAGTACGAACCTGTGAGCGGCTCTCATCAGACCAACGATTGCCGCGCAATGTGCTCCGCAACACAGGTACCGACTTTTTGATAAGGATCATTCATGTGCAACGGGAAGCGTTGGTGGTTCGGGTCGATCTTATTTGGCGCGGCGCGTTTTGTGACGCGGGCTTCAATCAGCGCAATGCTTGGTGCCGCCGCGGCACTCGCCACCATGAACGCCGGCGAGGTCATCGGAGGGGGCAGCACGTCGGGCGCTTCATTCGCCTCGGCGCTTGATCTTTCACTGCTCGACGTCGCGGGCGTAAGCCACCACCTGGGGGTTCGCCCGGGGCGCGATGCACTGGTCATTGTATTTCTCTCGACCGACTGCCCGATCGCCAATGGGTATCTCCCTGAACTGAATCGGGTCTGCGGCCAATTCAGTTCGCGTGTGGGTCGGGTCGATTTCTTCGGCGTGATCTCCGATCGCGAGACAACGCTGGCGGCAGCCATCAAGCATTCGGCCGATTTCAAGCCCGAGTTCCCGATGTTGTTCGACGCATCGGGAGATCTGGCTGCGATCCTGCGGCCGACGCACGTGCCTGAGGCGTTTGTGTTCGACCGGGCCGGGGCCCTCGTCTATCGCGGGCGCATCGACGATTCATGGGTTGAGCTGGGAAAACGGCGTTCTTCCGCTACGAAGCACGAGTTGCGGGAAGCCCTTGAGGCGGCCGTCGCAGGCAAGATTGTCAGCGTTCAGAGCGCGACGCCGGTCGGGTGCCTGTTCGAGCCGAAGCATGGCGACGCCCGCGGCAAGGTGACCTATACGCGCGACATCGCGCCGATCCTTCAGGCGAACTGCGTGAGCTGCCATCGTGACGGCGAAGTCGCCCCGTTTGCGCTCACGGCCTACCGCGACGCCGCGAAGCGGGCCGACATGCTGGCCCAAGTCGTCGATTCCCGGCTGATGCCCCCGTGGAGACCGGCGCCCGACTTCGGACATCATCTCGGCGTGCGGCGCCTGACCGACAGCCAGATCGCCTTGTTCGAGAATTGGGCCGAGGCCGGCGCTCCCGAGGGCGATCAGGCGAATTTGCCCCAACCGCCGCGATTTACAGACGGCTGGCAACTTGGCGAGCCCGACCTGGTCATTACGGCGCCTGAGCCCTTCGAGGTGCCTGCCGAGGGGCGCGATGTCTTCCGCTGTTTCGTCATTCCCTTGCCGGTTGACGAAGACAAACTGGTGGCTGCCGTCGAATTCCGACCTGGCAACCGCCGGGTCGTCCACCACTCACTGTTCTTTCTCGACAATCGAGGAGAAGCGCGCAAGAAAGATGCCGCCGACCCGGGGCCGGGTTACAGCACCTTCGGCGGGCCGGGTGTGCTTCCCAGCGGTTCCCTCGGAGGTTGGGCGCCGGGGCAGGTTCCTCCCGTGTTTCAAGACGGCGCCGGACGAATGCTCCGGAAAGGGTCAGACCTGATATTGCAGATGCACTACCACCCCTCGGGCAAGGCGGAAATCGACCAGTCGACTGTGGGCATTCACTTTGTGAAGCAGCCGTCACAGAAAATCATCGCCCCGCTGATGATTATCGACCGTAGTCTGTACATTCCGGCGGGAGCCTGCGATCACCAGATGTCGGGTTCCTACACGTTGCCGGCCGACGTGACGATGATCGGCGTCACGCCGCACATGCACCTGCTGGGCCGACAGATGAAGGTTGCGGCGCGGCTGCCCGATGGTACCAGTGAACCGTTGATCTGGATCAAGGACTGGAACTTCAACTGGCAAGACCAGTACCTGCTGGCGCAACCGATCAAGCTGCCCAAGGGAACGCAGCTCGAAGTCGAGGCGGTCTACGACAATTCCGCAGCGAATCCGTTGAACCCGAACTCGCCTCCGAAGGAAGTCACCTGGGGCGAGCAGACCACAGATGAAATGTTCATTTGCTTCTTCAACGTGCTGGTTGACGACCCCGACCAGCTTCGCACGGTGATCACCGACAACATGCGCGCTGCTGCCATGTCGCGGCTGAAAGCCGGTCTTCCAAAGCTTCCTGCCTTGCCGAAGCCTTAGGAGCCTGTTGAAAAAGGTGTCTGGAACTTTGTGAACATCCAGATTCCGAGGGGTTTTCGCAGGTGCCGAGAGTTCCAGACACCTTTTTCAACACCCTGTTGGTCAGTCGCGCCGCGTCGCCGAGAGACCATCGTCTGTCGACTCACAAGTTCTCGTGCCTGGCGGTCGTTCTGCGGCGCAGGGGAATGATCGGGTCGCCCGACACAACGCCTGAGTGCCGGCGCGCAATGCGGCAGCAATTCTGCTCAAAACCTGTCTACTTATTCGGGAGTTACAACATGTGGATTCGCCAGTGTGAACTCGACGCCGACAACTCGCTGCCCGCACCGATTCCGACGCGAATCGCGTCGAACGAAGAATTCGTTCCGCCTCCGCAGTCGCGGCAGCAGGCGCAATACGCCGAGCGGCTGGCAGAGATCAGCGATCGGGCCGCGCGGCGTCAGGGTCTTGATCGCCGCCGCTTTCTCAAAACCGGTTCGGGCATGGCCGCGGCGCTATTGGCGATGAATGAAGTTTTCGGCCCGTGTTACGAAGTCTCGGCCGACGAAGCCGACAGCCAGCAGGCATTCGAAGAAAAGTGGCCCAAGCAGCAGTTCATTTTCGACGTACAAACGCACCACGTCGACGTCCAGCAGAGATGGTACGACCAGTCACCCGACGGAAAGGTGACTACGAGTTTTTTCACGCGGCTGCGCCCCGGCGCGAAATCTGGTGAAGAGGCCCTGCAGCAGCTCAATCGGGCGCATTACGTCAAAGAAGTCTTCGGCGACAGCGACACGGTGATGGCCATTATCAGCGGCGTCCCGAGCCGCGAATGGAACAAGAACCCGCTGCCACCCGACCAGATGGTCGCGACGCGGGCGTTTGTGAACGACATCGCCGGGTCGCGGCGAGTTCTTTCGCACGGCCTGTTGCGGCCCAACCTGGGACCGAAGGAATTCGAAGAAATGGAACGCCAGGTCAAAGATCTCAAGATCGACGCCTGGAAGATGTACACCGGGGCCGAACTGGGAGAGAAGCCCTGGTTTCTGGATGACGAAAAAATCGCCTACCCGTTCTGGGAGCGCACCAGGAAGCTGGGGGTCAAGAACCTCTGCGTGCACAAAGGCCTGCCTCTGATGGCCTTCAACGAACAGGCCTGCATGCCTCTCGACCTCGAAAAGGCCGCCAAAGATTGGCCCGACCTCAACTTCATCGTCTACCACTCGGGCTTCCGCGGGCTGGGCTGGAGCGCCCACGGCACCGGCGAGAAAGTCTCAGACAAGGCGACGGGTGATCCTCAGGAGATTCCCTGGACGAGCGACCTGTTGCGCATTCTGAAGCGCAATCCTGAGATCAAGAACATCTATCTCGAGCTGGGTGGCACGTTCAATATGGCGTCGGCCTACCAGCCCGAGCTCTGCATGCACCTGCTGGGCCAGATGATCCAGGTCGCCGGAGCCGACCACATTCTGTGGGGGACCGATTCGATCTGGAACGGCAGCCCTCAAAGCCAGATCGAGCGGATGCGGCGGCTGAAGATCAAGGACGAGTTGATCCAGAAGTACGGTTATCCACAACTGACCGACGAGATCAAGAATCAGATTTTCGGCCTCAATGCAGCGCGGGTCTTCGGAATCGACCCACAGAAAGAATTGCAGCGAATCAAGACCGACAAGCTCGCGCAAATTCGTGACGAGCATCGCCGCGACCCGCGCCCCAGCAACACTCAGTTCGGCTGGGTCTGGGTGGAAGACGGCAACACGCCCACGGTGCCGGTCGGGGTCGCCTGAATTTGTTTCGCCCCGACTGAAAACTCCGCGCGTTGCGTGACCACAGCCTGATGTTCCGGGAAATCTTGATGTCGCTGCCCTCGTTGCGAATTGTGGCCGTGCAACTGGTCATGGCGATGTTTTTTTCCGCCGTCGCTCGATCCGACGAATCTCCGCCCAACAGCCTGTCTTCGGCCGAGAAAGACGCAGGCTGGCGGCTCCTGTTCGACGGCAAGACAACGAGTGGTTGGCGTGGTTATCGCATGAAAGAGATGCCACCCGGTTGGGAAGTCGTTGAGGGAGTGCTGGTGCGCGTGCGTGGCGGGGCGGGCGGGAAAGGCGCCGGCGGAGGCGACGACATCGTCACCACAGAAGAGTTCGACAACTTCGAACTTGAGCTGGAATGGAAGACGATTCCCAGCGGCAATAGCGGCGTGCTGTACCACGTCTCGGAAGAGGCTGAGACTTCCTGGCACTACGCGCCGGAAATGCAGATTCTCGACAATACGGCCTTCCCGACGCGCGACAAGCGGCAACTCGCCGGCGCCTGTTACGATCTCTACGCGCCGGGAAAAGACGTAACACGACCGCTGGGTGAATGGAACCGTGCGCGACTCGTCGTCAACGGCGCACACGTTGAACATTGGCTTAACGGCGACAAAATCGTCGCATTCGAGCTCTGGAGCGACGACTGGAATCGCCGGGTTGCCGAGAGCAAACACAAGACTCAACCGAAGTTCGGCACATTTCATAAAGGCCCGATCTGTCTTCAAGACCACACGAACAAGACGGAATTCCGGAACATTAAAGTGCGTCGCCTGGCGCCCGGCCCGCGATAGCATCCTTCGCACAAAGCCGAAATCCAAACCAACCGGCTCTGAGAAAACCCGGCGAGGCTGATTTGGAATTCAATCGTTCTGTCGAATAACACGACGTCGATGAATGCGCTTCACTGGTCGCAGGTCAGGTCCATCAGTTCGTTTTTATTGCCGCCCGTGGCCGACAGTTCGAGCGAAGCGACAGATGACCCTGGAAAATCGTGGGAGAACCCGTTGTCGTTCCTCCCCATCGAGGCTGGCGAGCCACAGTAGTCGGGGCTGGTCAGCCGAGCGAATCAGAAGGCTGGTCACAATCGGCGAGCGCAGCATCGGCACATGAATCCAGGACTTGACCGCACTGTGCCTCCCCGCACCGGCGAGGAATTGCCCGTCGGCCCGCTCGAAGAGTTCCTGCGCCGATCAGGTATCGAGCTGGCTGGTTCGCTGATCGTTGAGCAGTTCCCGCACGGCCATTCCAACCTGACCTACCTGCTTCGAACAGGTGCCGCCGAACTCGTGTTGCGGCGTCCGCCGTTTGGCAATCATGTGAAGACGGCCCATGACATGGGACGTGAGTACCGCGTGCTCTCGCGGCTCTGTGCGGTCTACCCGCAGGCGCCCAGGCCTTACGTCTACTGCGACGACGAGAACGTGCTGGGCGCGCCCTTCTACATCATGGAACGTCGCGAAGGCGTCATTTTGCGAAAAACGGTCGATC
>JBQTIL010000047.1:0-74734 GCA_052388175.1 Planctomycetaceae bacterium
CTATTGTCGCTGTCCATTCGCTGCTGCGATCGCACCTCGCAGAAGCCGTATTTTCTCGTTTGAAGTAAATCCTCGTGATTTCAGGAGTTGCAACTTCGTTTTAGGGGTGCGGAATGTGAGTAACTAAGGCGTGCGACCCAGCACGTGCTGCACCGCCTGTATTCGGGCGATGTCGCTGCACCCGCACAGCCCGGAAGAGTCGCCGCACTCCGACAGGTCGACATTCTGCACCTGCGTGCAATGCCCCGCACCACAGACGTCGGTCCCCGAGCCACATAGCCCCGTCGCGTCGCTGTAGAACAAGTTGACGCAGCAGGCGATGTTCGCCGGCACGCAAGCGCAGCAGGTGTTGCCGACGAGCACCAGCTTGTCTACGGTAATCCCCACCGATTCGAGAATTCGGCACAGGCGGATCGCGTCATCGACGCCGCCCCGACAGCCGACGACGATGATGGGGTTCTGCCGGCAGCACGACATGCGCCCGGCGAAGAGGTCGCGTGCCGCCAGATTCACTTCATGGCAGCCAACGATTCGCGAGCCGATCCCCTGCTCTTCCAGGTCGGTCGCAATGGCGCTCGCGCAGGGTCGGCAGCCGTGGCGACCCGATTCGCCCACAATGACAATTTCCTCACACAGGTCTTCCCAGGGGCAAATCCACCCGCACCCGAATTCGCACGAGCCGATCCGCGGGTCGTCGTGACAGCACCACGACTGGTTCTTCGGGCAACAGGGGTCGCCCGGAACGAGGACGCAGCCGTTTGCGACGAACACGGCGCCGAGCAGTGCCTTTTGGAACGCACGCGACGCGGTTCTGGACATTCCCTGGTCCCGTGAAGTCGGCCGGCGAATTGGATCTCTTGGATCGCTATCGGCTGGCGGCCGGAAGGTCATGCACGATCGGTAACGGCAGAATTACTGGAAGAACCAAACGATCTGGATCGGCCGGTGCAAAGCGAATATCCGTCAGAATTTGACGGTTCCCGCCCGGCTTCTGTGCAGGTCCGCCAAAAAAATTGACGAGAATTGAAGAAGACGGTACTTTACGGACCCATGGCCTCGGCTGGTCGGTCCCCCAGAACAAACCGTTGCCCCAATTGGGGTTGTCTCTGCGGCGGCCGCGGCATACAGTTGCAGTAACTCTCGAATTAACAAGGCGATTCGGCTATCGGCACACCGTTCGCGGCCCCGATGGCCCGCAGGAACAGCTCCGGTCAAAGGATTGACCTTCGCATGCATGCCGCTTGCCTAACGATGCGCCGCTTCCTGCTTCCTCTGTGCACTGTCGCACTCCTTCTGACCGCGGTTCCGGTCCTGGAAGATGACGACGATCCGCCTGCGCTGCAATTTCACAGCGTTGGCAAAGGCACCCTCGTGATTTGCGGCGGCGGAGATATCTCCGATGAGGTGTTGCTGCAGTTCGTGGAGGCGGCCGGTGGAATTGACGCCCGCATCGTGGTTGTGACGACCGCCAGCGAGACCGAAGATTCGGAAGGGGTTAAAGAAGAGCTCGACTTCTGGCACAGTCTCGATCTGGCCGAGCTGACCGTCTTGCATACGCACTCGCGCGAAACCGCCAACGACCCCGAATTCGCCGCCCCTTTGGCCCAGGCGACTGGCATCTGGTTCATCGGTGGCAATCAAGCCTGGCTTGCTGACACGTTCCTGGGCACCGTCTCGCAGCGCAAGATTCACGACGTATTTCAGCGGGGGGGAGTAGTCGGTGGAATCTCTGCTGGGGCTGCGGTCATGTCGCAGGTGATGATCCGCGAGGGCGACACCGAACCTGAAACCGGTCGCGGCTTCGGGCTGCTTCCGGGCACGGTGATTGACCAGCACTTCATCGCCCGCAATCGTCAACAACGGCTGATGGGGGCACTCACGGCCCACCCCGGAATGGTCGGGCTGGGTATCGACGAAGGTGCGGCGGTAGTAGTGCGCGGCCGTCGACTGCGCGTCGTGGGCGACGCCGACGTTGTCGCCTGTGTCGCACCGTTCAAAGGGAGCGACGCTCGAGTGCAGACGATGCGGCCGGGCGCTCAGTTGGATCTCCTGGCCTTGTGCCAGGTGGCCCGCCCTTCCCGACACCCCCGTCGCGACATTCGGCACGCGATCGTTGACGCCGGCGCCGACTGATACCTCGTCCCTGCCCGAAAGTGCCGTCTCGGCGGGGACAGATTGCGCCAGAGGCCCGCGGCGTGCCGGCGAGCGACAACCAGCCCGGTCGGCGCTGCTGGCTTGTGCCGCCGCGACCGGCGGCTTGTAATTCCTATTGGCCCAGGATACTGGTTCAGTTATCGTTCCGCCGGGTCCGACGCATCGGCACGGAGCGCCTGATGGCAGGCTCGCCAAACCTTCTGAAATCGCGGAATGATCGGTTGCGTGCCTTGGCCGGCACGCTCCTATTCGTTGGCGTCGCTCTTGCCTGCGGTCGTACCGCGCAGGCTGCTGAGCCGCGCGACGTTGAACGCCAGACTCGCGAATTCAACGTCTCGGTCGACGGGACTGAGCGCGGAAAGTGCCACATGCAGATTCGCCGCTGCGACGACGGAACCGAGCGCGTCCGTGTGGATGCGGCCATCCGCGTCAACTTCATCGTTTACAAGTACACCTACAACTCGTCGGCCGACGAAGTTTGGAAGGACGACCGGCTGATCGCGCTGGATGGCTCGGCCAACTACAACGGCGCACACTACGTTGTGAAAGCCGCTCCGACCGACAAGGGGCTGCGCGTCACCGTCAACGGCCACACCGACCACGCCGATGCCGAGTCGTGGGCCACATCGTACTGGCGGCTCCCCGCGCGGCTGGCCGGCGACGTCGCGCCGGCGGAAGACGCCGTCATCCCCGCGGGGGCCGAGAAGCCGGTCGGGAAGCCTGCCTTGCAGAAGGTCTCCCTGTTGGATGCCGACAAGGGCCGCACGCTGCACGGCCAGATGCACCGCGTGGGAGAAGACACAGTGGTCGTCGCGGGCAAGCGCTTGCCTTGCACGCGATACCGTCTGACCGGGGACGTGCAGGTTGACCTGTGGTATGACTCAGCCCGCCGGCTCGTGCGGCAGGAATCGGTCGAATCGGGTCACAAGACCGTCCTGCGGCTGCTGCGGATCACGCCTGAATAATCCGCACCACGACCGCCTTGAACAGGGTGGTGTCTGTCGCCAAACTGTGCCGCCGCTTCCCCGTCATTCGCCTTCAGCTTCGGGCCCGGGATCGGGGCCCGATTGCCACTCTTCGATCATCTGAAGCAGGTTCTCCTTCTCGTCGAACTTCGCCCAGACCGATTCACCCCCTTCGAGGGCGACTTCATGCAGCCCTTCACATTGGCACTCGGCCTCGCCGCAGAAGTGAGGAGTGGCTGAAATCCACAGCACGCGATAAAGGGGCACATGTTTGTCGTCGATACGGCAGAAGATGCTGCTCATGCCTGACCTCCTGCCGCGGGAGCAGAATCAGGCGCCGCCTGCTCAGCCGCAGGGGAATGCACTGTAATTGCCGAGCCGTCGACCACGCCGGCAGGAACGCCAGCATCTCGCGAGACGGAAGAAGCCGCTCGGCGCGGGGCAGAGGGCTCGATCGCGTCGGCCACGACTGCTCCATCGGTCGAAGATGTCGAATGTGCCAATCGCAGCAGCGCCTCTTCCACCGGCTGCTGGAACGAATCGCCGGCGAACCCCGGCCACAGGTCGAGGAATTCGGTGCGGGCCTGGTCGGCCTGCTGGGCGTAGGCCAATAGCACAGAGTCAAGACCGCTGCGCAGCTCGGCCCATCGAAAAGAAGTCAGCCCCTTGTCGGCCCACCGAGACGTGTGGCGGGCGCGTTTCCACTTTTTCCGTTGTCGGCGCAAGGCGCGCGTCGCCTGCGACGCGTCATGTATCTCGCCGAGCAGGTCTTGAATGTGTTCGAGCTGCGGGTAGAAGTCCTCCCGAAACGTCTCGTCAAGCATTGGTAGGAACACTTCCACCGCGTATCGCAGGTGTTTGCAGGCAATGCGCAATTCATGCAGCGTGCGGCCTGCCGCCAGGTCTTCGTCGGCCCGGCTCCACAGGGCTGACATTTCCTTCAGCAGCGTCCGGACGCCGGTCTCGCCGAACGATCCGTAGCCGCTGTTTTTCTGCCCCTGTAAGCGCTCCAGAGATTCCAACAACTCACTCCCGGCCTGATCAAGCCGCTTCTCGAACTGCGGCAGCCGTTTTCGCAGCTTCTTCTGCACCTTACGGCGCTTGCGTTCGGCCCGTTCGCACAAAAGCTCGATGACAGCGGCGTCTTCGACCGAGGCGTGCGGGAGCAGTGTTTCGAGAAACTTGCGACGCACGTCGAGGTCACGGGCCTTTCCGCAACTGCGGCGAATTTTCTCTACCAGCTCATACAGGCCTTTGCGCGGGGCCTCGGGAAAGCCATCGGCCAATACGTCGAGCACGGCGGACAGACGCCGCGTCGCCACTCGCAACTTGTGCACGTGCTCAACGTTCTCATGAGAACGCTCAGCGGCCAGGGGGAGGTAGTACAATGCCCCCCGCCACCGCTGGCGGAATATGACCTCCAGCGCTTCGAGCAGCGGCATATCGGCCGCAAGGCCTTCGACCCACCGCCCCGGTGGGGCCCATTCACCAGACGAGGAGGCAGTGGCTGAAATGGAATCTGCGTTCATTCCGTGAGCATACCCGAACGCCCCCCCGGTTTTCCATTGCACATCCGGTCACGGACTGGTCCATTTTTCCCCCGAGACTCGGGAGAGAATCTGCCCCGGCCGATGGCCTGCCACGCGCCGGCAAACCTAAGACCGATTGCTGGCAGGCCAAACCTTTCCTACTCCACTAGAAACAGAAATCCGGTCGCGCCACCCCGTTTATTCAAGCAGGGCGCTTCATGGCGAAAACCCCGCGTCAGCCGTAAGATGAAATGCTCGTCCGGTATCGGAAACCACTGAACCACTTCATGCAGAATGCCTCGCGGCAGGGAGACGGTGCAGCACGATGGCCAAGACTCACGTGGACGACGTTCGGAATGTGGCCCTGGTGGGGCATGGGGCCAGCGGCAAGACGACGCTGGCGGACCTGATGCTGTTCAAGGCCGGGGTGGGAACGCGGGCCGGTTCGGTCGACGATGGCACGAGCGTGCTCGATTTCGACGATGAAGAGAAGCAGCACAAATACTCGATTTCTTCGAGCCTCGTGCACTTCGACCACGCGGGCAGGGCGTTTACCGTCATCGACACGCCGGGCTACCCCGATTTCATCGGGCAGGCGATCGGGGCGTTGCGGGGGGTCGAGACGGCCGTCGTCGTGGTCAACGCCGGGGCGGGCATCGAGGTCAATACCCGCAAAGTGTTCCAGTTGGCGGGCGAATCGGGGTTGGGGCGGGTGATCGTGCTTAACAAGCTCGATCAGGAAAACATCCGGTTTGACGAATTGATTGAATCGATTCAGTCGACTTTCGGGCGGAAGTGCGTGCTGATGAATGTGCCCAACGGCCTGGGGGGCACCTTCTCGGGGGTGATCAGCACGCTGAACGTTCCCGAGAAGCCGCCCGCCGGAATGCCCGTGCAACCTGAGGCAATCACCCAGTCGCTGATGGATGCCATCGTCGAGTCAGACGAGTCGCTGATGGAGCGGTATCTGGCTGAAGAGAAATTCAGCGACGACGAGATCGCGCATGCCATCGAGCATGCAATTGCCGCAGGCACGCTGATTCCCATCTTCTGCCTGAGCGCCAGGACCGGCGTCGGCGTGCCTGAGTTCATGCAGGCCCTGGCCGAAGACGGCCTGACCGCCGCCGACATTCCGCACGTCGCCTCCAACGCCGCGGGCGAGGAAAGACCCGTCGAGGCGAAGGTCGACGGCCCCTTCATCGCGCAGGTGTTCAAGACGCGCATCGACCCGTTTGTCTCGCGGATGAGCTATTTGCGGATTTTTTCGGGCAAGGTCGCCAAAGAAGGTTCGCTGCAGAACGTCCGTACGGGCAAATCGCTCAAGGTCAACAACCTGTTCCGCGTTCAGGGGGGGCAGCAGGAACCGATCGACGGCGCCTCGGCCGGCGACATCGTCGTGCTCATCAAGATGGAAGACCTGCAGGTGGGCGATACGCTCGTCGACGGCAAAGCCGAAGCGGTCAAGTTGCCGCCGTTGAAATTCCCCACCGCGATGATCGGCCTGGCGGTTGAACCGAAGAGCCGCAACGATCAGCAGAAAATCTCGGGGGCGTTGCACAAGATGGAAGAAGAAGACCAGACGTTTCACACGACGCGCGAGGCCCAGACGCACGAAATGGTGATGCACGGGATGAGCGACCTGCATCTGAAGATCGTCGAAGAGCGGCTCTCGCGACGCGACAAGGTCGAAGTCCTCACGCATCCCCCCAAGATTCCCTATCGCGAAACCGTCAATGGGGCGCACGAAGGAATGTACCGGCACAAGAAGCAGACCGGCGGAGCGGGTCAGTTTGGGGAGGTACACTTGCGCGTTTCGCACCTTCCCCAGGGCCTGAATCTCGAAGAGTATTGCACGAAGGCCCGCTTCGAGAGCATGCGCGAATACCATTATCATCCTGAGATCAACTACGTTTTCATCGACCGGGTCTCGGGCGGGTCGGTCCCCAATCAGTTCATTCCGGCCGTCGAAAAAGGCATTCTGGATCGGATGCAGAAAGGGGCGCTGGCGGGCTACCAGGTGCAGGATGTTTGCGTGGAGCTGTTTTTCGGCAAAGACCACCCGGTCGACAGCAACGAAAACGCCTTCAAGACCGCAGGCGCCATGTGCTTCAAGCAGGAATTTTTGCTGGCCAAGCCCGTTTTGCTCGAACCGATCGTGAAGCTCGAGATCGTGGTGCCCGGCGACAAGTTCGGCGATATCACCAGCGACCTGAACAGCCGCCGCGGCCGGGTGGAAGGAATGGATGCGGCCCCGGGCGGGTATCAGTCGATTGTCGCGCGGGCGCCGCTGGCTGAGGTGACGACTTACGCGCGGTCGCTGTCGAGCATGACGGGGGGGCGCGGCTCGTTCACAATGGAATTCAGTCACTACGAGCCGATGCCGTCGCATGAACAGGGCAAGGTGGTCGCCGCAGCCGGCAAACCGAAGGAAGAAGAGGAATGAGACGGTCTCGGGGAGCAATTTCGAGCGGTCTCTGCCGGGCCACCGCGCTGGCCGTGCTGCTGGCGGCGAACGCGGCATTCGCCGAGTTGAAGGTGGTGGAGGTGCGGCCAACCTACGGTCGGCTGGGGGCGACCCGCCCTTCGACAAAAGTCCTCCCCGGCGAAGACTTGAACGTCACGTACATCGTCTCGGGCGTCAGCCGGGGGGCCGATGGACGCGCCGAAGTCTCGCGGTCGGCCGAACTGTTCGACGAAGACGGCGAAGTCCAGGCGCGGGTGCCGGCGAAATCGAGCCGCCTGCTGTTCGCCCTGGGGGGAGAGTCTTTCGCCAGCCACATGCATTTCAGCCTTCCGTTCGATTTTTCGCCGGGCAAATACATTGTGCGGGGCACATTAACCGACGCTCGCTCGGGTGACCGCGTCGTGGCAGAGCAGGAATTCGAAGTGCTGCCTCTCGATTTCGGCATCGTGCGGTTACGGCTGGCCGCAGACGCTGCGGGGATCGATCCGATTGGCGGCAATTTGACCCTCAACCAAGACGTTTTCGTCGTGGGCCGTGCGATCGGGTTTGCCCGCAAGGGGCGGCGAATTCACGTGGTGGGCAACATGACGATCAGCGATGCCGCGGGCCGGCCGACCATGCCGGCGCCGATCGCGTTCGAGGTTGATCAGGAAGTTGACGATGAACTGGCGCAGCTCGACGTCAACTGGAGCCTGGTGGTGAATCGCCCCGGCAAGTTCACCGTGACGATCGAAGTCCGCGACGAAATTGCCGGCAAGCGGGCGGTCTATGAGCTGCCCCTGGCCGCCGCGCCCCCACCGCAGCTCGAACGGGGCCGCGCGCCGGTTGCCGGTCAGCGCAAGAACGGCGAATAGCTGCAACTACTTTTCACGGAGCCGTGCGGCGATTGTGCGCTGGGCGATGTTGACAGAAACCACTTCCAGAAAATCGAGCTGCCGGGCGAACGCCGCGACATCGGGAATCGGCCCGATCTTGAACGAAGCCAGGTCGTCGCTGCTGGTTTGTTCAAAGAACGGCCTGTCGGGAAGTACCGCCTGCAACCGGTCGTCGAGTTCGGCCAGGCGAGAATCGTCGAAGCGCCCCTCGACAACCAGCGTCGCGATGTCGACCGCGGCGGGCGGCTCGTCGGGGTCAAGCGGTTCTTCGATCGTTGCGTCGGGCAACGCGCCGTTGAGCATTCCGGCCAACGGAGCAAATGCAAACCTGACCGCCGCCAGTGACGACTCGAATTGTGCGGGATCTTTTTCGGCCGACAGTCGGTTGACCGCGGCGTCAAGCGTTTTCAGCAGGGCCAGCCAGCGGGCTTTGGCGGGAGCGAGCGTTTCGGGCGAAAGCAGCGAGAGCCAGGCCCGTGCCAGCCCCATGGCCTCGATCCAGCCGTCTGACAGCGCTTGTGGAATCCAATGGCCGTCGACCCGCACGAATTCGGTTGCCTGCGGCCCTTGCTGCGGCGAATCGATGCGCACGACGGCGCTGTCTCCTGTGGTGGATTGCAGTGTGATCTGCAACTGCGACAGTTCGTCAAGCCGCGCCGCAAACGGGTCGTCATACGCCAGTACCGAGAAGAATTCCAACTGCCCGAACAGTCGGCCGCCCGTAGTCGCCAGGAGTTGCCGCACGTCGGCCCGCTGCAGCCGCCGCAGATCAGCCAGATCGCTTTCGACGAGCGTGCGCAGGAGCGACGCGAGGCCTTCCCAATCAGGGGCGGCCGAATCGGGAGGCAATCTCTTCAACTGGGCCCCCAGCGCGTCGGCAAGCTTTCGCAAAGTCTGGATCGTCTGTGACCAAAGTTCGTCGTCCATGCGGCGCGCGAACTCGTGAACCAGCTCGCTGACGTCTCGTTGCTGGCGGGGAGGCAAAAAATCCCAAAGCGCTTCGGGATGCTTGTCGCGCAAGCCGGCGATCACTGCCAGCACGGCGCGGTCGGCCGTGTCGGCTGGCGGCGCCTGCGCGGGCGAGGTTGTCGTGGTGGGGTTGGGCCCGGCAGAGCCGCCGGTTTCAGTGTCGCCTGAGCCGCAGCCCGCGAGTGCGAGCGCCAGCAGCGAGATTCCCGAGGCGCACCGTCGAATCATCGAAGCGGCAGGCATTCAGTTCCTCCTTGTGATGGTTTCAATCCGGCCGGAAATCGAACGCCCGCTCCCAAAACTGCAACTGCGAGCGAATTTCAGCCTGATCGATCGGCGCCACGCGCCTCGCCGTTGGTTCGACGGCCTGAGGCGCGGGCGAGGCCAGCTCGGTTTCGACTTCCTGAAGCTCTTCCGCCAGGCTCTCCAGCCAGGGTTGCGGTTCCATGGCCGAGCCATACGACGACGACAAGTATTCCTCGGTATTCGCCCGCAGCCTTTCGAACCGCTGCACCGCCCCCCCCTCGCGAACGTCGCGCATAGCCGGACGAATCAGCGAGAGAATGCGGTCGAGATCCAACGGCTTGGTGAACCGCTCGGAAAGGCGATCGGTGATACTCGGCAGCCGCATGCCATGCCGCACTTCGAGGCGCTTGAGCTTTTGCAAAAACCCCCGCGCATCGCGGGCCGTGCTGCCGGCAAGGTCCTGCCGCAACAGCTCGGCGGCACGCTCGCGCCCCAGTCGCGATAGAACATCATGTGCGAGCCGGTGCGGTGTGAGGTCCCACGCGCGGCGCTCGTAGTCGGCCTCCAGCCGCAGGAAATCGAGCAGACAGTGCAGTTGGTCGCCGTAGTCTGACTGAGTCGTGGTGGTGCTGTATTCGAGGAATCGGTCAAATTTCTCGACAATGCACCGCAAGACCGTCTCGAGCAGCCCGGCAGCCTCTTCGCGGTCGATTGGGCCCCCCATGTCTGCCAGAAGTCGCACGGGTTGCAATGGATCCTGATTGTCGGCGAGGTAGGCCAGGTACGCGTCGGCGCCGCGCTGCACAATGCCGCGCAGGTTGCCCATCGTCAGCATCCGCGGGTGAAACAGGTCGGCCCCGTATTTGCGTATGAACGTCGTCGTTCGGCGCCACAAACCCGGCTCGCGGAGCGTCTCGGCGCTCGAGAGCCGCATGGTCGCGCTGTGCTTGAGCCACAACCGCTGATAGGGGTCGAGCATCTCGGCGAACAGCGCGACAAGGTCTTCGTCGGAGGGGGGCCGTGGTTGCCAGGTTTGAGACGCGAGCGCCACGCATTCCAGCGTGTTTCTGACGGCCGCCTCGAGCAGGCGATCGAATTCGGTAATCGCCATGCCGCTGGGTGGCGACGTGCGCTCCATCACATAAGCGATGCGCAAGACGTGCCACGTTTCGCGAAACAGCCCCAGTTCCGGCAGGCGCGACAGAAGGGTGCGGAGCAGTGATTGGCGGTTGCGAACCGCCAGTATCTCGCGCGGGGCGCCGTCGCGATCGAGCGGCACGTACAACAGTGGCAGCCGCGACAGTTCCTTCAACAGCGGCATTAGCGCGCGACGCGCCTCCGCCGGGTTCTGGGCCTCAACAGCCTGTAAAACGGGCCGCGCCAATTCGTCGGTGCTTGGGCCTTTCGCGGGCGTGACGTCGGGCAGCAGGCATCGCAGGGCGCGGCTCGAATCGGTCAGTGCGACGCTGGCCGAGATGGCGGAGTTCAAGAGATTCAGTTTGACGTGCAACTGCCGATCGAACTCTCCCAGCGACTCGGGGTCGCCGTCAGGTTCCTCGGGCTTCCACGACGACAGATCGTCCATCAGCCCGCCCAGCTCGCGCAAGAGCCCTTCATTGAGGGCCAGCCAGTGCCGCGTCGCAGCAACCGCCTCGGGGGCGGACGCGGCCGGTTGACCATCGGGTCGATGTTGGGCATCGCCGCCGCGCAGCGACCATTCGGCGGCGACTCTCCAGACCTGCGACAGCGCCACCAGAAATCGCAACCGCTGTTCGACCGGCAAAACCACCTGGTCGAGATCGGTCTGCAGATGCGCAGGAGGCTCGTCGAGCGTGTCACCCGCGAACCCGTCTTGAGCACTGTCGCGAAAGACGACGTTTTCGTATGCGGCCTCGTACATCGATTCTTCTTCGTCTTCGTCGTCGGCCGCCAATTCGCCGGCTTCGTGCGCTGGGGCGGCCTCTTCGAAGCCTGACCCGTGCAGAGGCGCGCTCAAGCGCAGCTCGCCAGCGTCGGTAGTCGTCAACCTGGGGGCAGCGCCCCACGCCGCTGCGTTGGCCTCCAGAGAATCGAAGAACCTGCGGACGAGGGGCCAGTTGCCCTTCCCGGGCCCGCTTGTGGCCTGTCGCACCCAGGCCTGCAGCAGCGGGGCGAAGGCATGCGCCCCCGATTCCAGGGGCACGCTGTCGCTTTCACTGAGCCATTGCAGCAGGAGGTTCATCGAAGCGACGAGGTCGCCCTTTCGCAGCAGAAGTTCGACGACAATGCTGTACGAGCGCGGCGATTGGAATTCGTCGAGGTGTCCTTTCCAGAATCCCACGTCGCCGGCCGATTTTCCCGCGGCATGCCACTCGATCAACGCCCTTGTCACGCGCTCGGCTGATTGATAACTCTCGCCGCCATGCACGGCCGGCAGGTCGGCGATGGTGGTCGTCGCGTACCGGTCCCACTCGTCGGCAAGCCGGCGGAACTGTTCGCCGGCCCCGGTGCACAACCCGCGGTCACCCAGGGCCGCCGATTCGCACACCAGTCGCGATTGGACGTTGAAAAAACCGTCCATCAGGGCGAGCAGCCGGTCAACGCGCGGGTCGCTCACACTGTCTTCACGGGCGGCGAACAGCGGAAATTGCCCCTGAAACCCCAGAATGTTCCAGGGGTCGACCAAGGCGCCGCACTCGATGCCTCGGTGCAGGAACGCTTCGGCTTCGACGCACAACTCTGCCGCGCGAGCCGGCTGTGCTGCGTCGAGGGCGAGTTGCGCGAGCGCCAATCGCAACTGGATCTCGGTTTCAAACCGAGTTGCCGCGGCCGGAATGGCCGATGCCTGTTCGCGCGCCGCCGCGGCGCGCCCCATGCGGGCGAACAGCCAGGCCAGGTGGGCGCGTTGCATCTGCCGGCATCCGTAGTGCGCCAGATACAGGTTCAGGTGCTGGCGGATGCTGCCGAACGGCTGCTGAACCCGCTGCGCTTCGCGCCGCAGGCGGTCGCCGTGCTTTCCCGAAAGCGATTGCAGGAGCCGTGAATAAAAGGCATCACGCTGGCGGGCAATTCGCGGCAACAGTGAAGTCAGGCTGACGTTCGAATCGTGCGTGTGCGGGTCAGAGCCGCTGACCGACGAGGCCATCAGCATTGTGCCCGCCAGAACAGCCGAGGCTTCGTGCACGCGTTCGTCGGCGGGCACCGCCGCCGCTTCGCGCATCCAATCGTGCAGGGCGTCGAGAATGATCGAACGAACGACGAAACGCCGATAACGACCCGAAGTATCGAGGCAGTGGGGGTCCCATTCGCCGAAAGTATAGTTCGTTCGCTTGTAGACCGGGTGACCATGATCGTAGGCCCGCAGGTCGAGCGCCAGTTCGTCGAGCTGCGCGAGGTCGAAGTAGGCACTCGACAGCACGCTCGCGGGCATGGCCGCGAGAATTTCGAGCGCCGCGGTAATCAGGTCGTGATGGCGGCCCGCAGCCACCCCGGCCCCCTTGATGAACAATGGCGGCGGGCGAAACCGCTCATGCGGGTAAGGCTGCATCTGCCGGCCGTTCTCGAGCACCGCGACCGGGCGGTGCCCCAGAAAATCGTTCAGTTGCTGCAGCGCCCCGGAAACGACGCGATCGATTTCATTCCAGGGAGGGCCCTGGGCCAGCGTGGCTTCTGCGACCCGAGCCACAAAGAACGGCTCCCGGAATTCATCGGCCGGCACGTGAAACAGCAGGTCGGCGTGATGCCGGCGATAGGCAGGAATGACCTGCTCGAAAACCAGGGGCAACAGCACCTGCGCCTGTTCGGCGTTCTGAAACGCCGACGATTCGCGCCCGAGCCGCGCCAAACGGTCTTGCAGAAGCCGGCTCAGGCGCGGAGTGTCGCCTCCGACGGCAAGCTGCTCGTGAAGGCGATTGAGGTTCTGCTGGAACTTAACGTCGGGTGCGCCGCCCGAAAAATTGAGATATCCCAGAATCTCTCGCAGCGCCGTCTCGTCTTCGGCAGACAGGGGGGCCGCGATGCTGTCGGGCAATGCCATTGGGAAGAGCGCGACTTCTCGCGAGAATCGATAGTTGCCACCATCGGTAAGTAGAGCAACCGCGGTGGTATTTGAAAAGACCCGTTGCCGCGGAGAACCTTCCTCCAGGCGGCGATACTGCACCGTGCCGTGGCCCGGCCGCCTTCGAGCGGCCGGGGCTCTCAAGGCGGGCTTCTTGTTGGGGGGCGATCAGGCGCCGGTACCGAGCAATGCTTTCCTACGCCCCTCGGGCGTCGCTACCCCTCGTTCCCGCGAAGCCGGCCTTCGGCTTCTTACTTCTTCTTTTCGGCCACGGCCGCCTGTGCCGCGGCGAGGCGGGCGATCGGCACGCGATAGGGAGAGCAACTGACGTAGTCGAGCCCGATGGCGTGGCAGAACATGACGCTCGCCGGGTCTCCCCCGTGCTCGCCGCAGATGCCCAGTTTCAGGTTGCTGCGCCCTTTACGCCCGCCGGCGACGCCGAGCTTCATCAGCCCGCCAATCCCATCCTGATCGATCGTCTGGAAAGGATCGTTTCCCAGAATGTCGTGCTCGCGGTAGTAGGGGATGAAGCTGCCATAGTCGTCGCGGCTGATGCCCAGCCCGGTCTGCGTGAGATCGTTCGTTCCGAAGCTGAAGAATTCGGCGTTCTGCGCAATCTGCTCAGAACACACACAGGCGCGGGGAACTTCGATCATCGTTCCTACGAGATACTCAACCGTGGTTTTCTGCTCTCGAAAGACCGCCTCGGCCTGCGCACGAATGATCTTCTCCTGATCTTTGAACTCGGCCGCAAACCCGACCAGCGGAATCATCACTTCGGGCACCACGGCGACGCCCTCTTTCTTGACGATCACCGCCGCCTCGAAAATCGCGCGGGCCTGCATCGCGGTGATCTCAGGGTAGACAATTCCCAGCCGGCAGCCGCGGTGCCCCAGCATGGGGTTGCTCTCGTGTAGCTCGTGAACGCGCTCGGCGATTTTCTCGGGTGAGAGCCCCAGCTTGCGTGCCAGTTCTTTCTGAGAGTCGGCGTCGTGCGGCAGGAATTCGTGCAGCGGCGGGTCGAGCAGGCGGATCGTGACCGGTCGCCCGGCCATCGCCCGAAAGATGCCCGCGAAATCGTCGCGCTGGAAGGGCAACAGCTTCGCCAGCGCCTTTTCGCGGGCCGGCAGATCTTCGGCCAGAATCATCTCGCGGAATTCGTCAATATGGTCGAAGAACATGTGCTCGGTGCGGCACAACCCGATGCCCTCGGCCCCGAACGCCACGGCTTCGGCCGCCTGGTCGGGCTGATCGGCGTTCGTCCGCACCTTCAGCCGCCGCGCCGCATCGACCCATTCCATCAACTGCGCGTACCTCTGGTACGTCTCTGATTTTTTTGGGGGCAGCGTCTTGTTGATGAGCACCTGAATCACCTCGCTGGCCTGCGTGGTGACTTTGCCCGAAAAAACTTCACCCGTGAACCCGTCGATGCTGATATCGTCGCCTTCCTTCAGCACCTTGCCGTTGCACGTCACGGTGCCGGCGTGATAGTCGATGACGAGGTCGTGGCAGCCGACGACGCACACCTTGCCCATTTGCCGGCTGACGAGGGCCGCGTGCGAGCTCGCACCGCCGAAGGCCGTCAGAATGCCTTTGGCCACCTTCATGCCCCGCAGGTCTTCGGGGCTGGTCTCGCGGCGCACGAGAATCAGCTCGACGTTGGGGTCGGCCTGCCACAGCCGTTCGGCGTCGACGGCGTGAAACACGATCTTGCCGGTCGCCGCGCCGGGGCCGGCATTGATGCCTTTCGCCAGCAACTGGCCCCGCTCCTGGGCCGCCTTTTTCGCCTGCGGGTCGAAAATCGGCTGCAAGAGCTGGTTGACGTCGTCGGCAGGAATGCGCCGCGCCGCCAGGGCTTCGTCTTTGGTGATCAACCCTTCGTTGACGAGATCGACGGCGATGCGGACGGCGGCGAAACCCGTGCGCTTGGCGTTGCGGGTCTGCAGCATCCACACTTTGCCGCGCTGCACCGTGAATTCGATATCTTGCACTTCCTTGTAGTGCTTCTCGAGGATCTTGCCGATCTCGTTGAGCTGCTCGAAGGCCGCCGGCATCTCTTTGGGCAGGCTGACTTCGATGCGCTCGGGGCTGCGGATGCCCGCCACCACGTCTTCTCCCTGGGCGTTGATCAGAAAATCGCCGTTGAATCCGGGCAGGCCCAGGGCGCAGTCGCGCGTGAGGCCCACCCCCGTGGCGCAATCGTCACCCAGGTTGCCGAACACCATCGCCTGCACATTGACGGCCGTCCCCCAGTCGTGGGGAATGTTGTAGGTGCGGCGGTACACGATGGCGCGGTCGTTCATCCAACTGCGGAACACCGCTCCGATAGCCCCCCAGATCTGTTCCAGCGGGTCGGTGGGAAAATCGTGACCCGTGCGGTCTTTGATGGCCTTCTTGAACTCGACGACCAGCTCTTTGAGCTGGGCTGCCGACAGCTCCGAATCGAACTTGACGCCCGCCTTCTCTTTCTTGTGATGCAGAATCTCTTCGAACGGGTCGGGGTCGCGCTTGTCTTTGGGTTTCAGGTCAAGCACCACGTCGCCGTACATCTGCACGAAGCGACGGTAGCTGTCCCAGGCGAATCGTTCGTTACCCGACTGCTTCGCGAGCGCTGCGACAGTCTGCTCGTTGAGGCCGATGTTGAGCACCGTATCCATCATGCCGGGCATCGACTCGCGGGCCCCCGACCGGCACGACAAGAGCAGCGGATTGCTGGTCGAGCCGAACTTCGCCCCCATCACCTCTTCGATGCGCGACAGCGCCTGCGTAACCTGGTCTTTGAGTTCGGGCGGATACGTCTTATCGTGCGCGTAATAGTAGTTGCAGACTTCCGTTGTGATCGTGAAACCGGCGGGAACCGGCAAGTCGATATTGACCATCTCAGCGAGATTGGCCCCTTTGCCCCCCAGCAGGGCCCGCATTTCCGACTTGCCCTCGGCTTTGCCCCCGCCGAAGAAGTAGACGTATTTGTTCACCGCGTCGGTCATAGCTGTTACCCCTGTGGGTCGCCGCGCGGAGGCCCGGCGGCGGCACTAAAAATAGGAACCTTTGCCCGCATGTCGGGCCGCGCCCTTTGTTCGCTGGAACTCCAATGCGAGACGGGAGTTGTGTTCTCCGGTCACGCCGGCGGCGCGCAACGAGACCAGTGACGGACACGCAAAAACCAGCGCCCGGAACCTATCAATGGCGCACGCAAGCGTCAAGCGAGCGGGTCCCGTCATTTCGCTGCGATCGGCGAACCGAAACACCGGATCAACGCGGTGAGGATTGGGACGGAAAGTGGCCCGGGCGTTGCAAGTATCGGCGTGGCAGCCGATCGGCACGGTTCGAGTGTCTCGGCAAACTGAGTTTGGAGGCATTCATCGCTTCTCCGAGCTGGTCGAGACGATTTCCGATCTCCGCGCTCTCAGTGCTCCGTGATTGACGTACCGCACTTCGAATCAAATTTCGACAGGTTTGTCGAAATTTGATTCGCCTCAAGTCTCGGCCGGAGAATTGGTTGTGCCAAGACAGCCAGTTGCGACAGGGCCTGCACAGCGGCGGGATGGCCATACGAGCGCGATGCTCAAACGCCCGGCGAGGTGACCAGCACTCTCCCGCGAGGTGATCAGCGGTGGGTGACGTGGTGACCAGCACTCTACTGCAAGATGATCAGCAATCGCCCGTCAGGTGATCAGCGGCTTCCGGGCCGGCCACTTCCGCTCCGGAGCATTCGAGCCGCGATTGGCCGGGGTTCCCGGCGACTTTGTCGAGCAGCGCCTGAAGCTGCTGTTCCTTGCCGCCGGCCAGCAGGACATCGGCATAGTCGCGAAAGATTCGCTGATTGTCATCGGCGAGGCGGGCATTTGCAGCCCAGCGTCCCCTCAGAGGGGGCAATTGCGGCTCGGGTTCGGGTGGGTGGGGCTGGGCTCCGTAGCCTCGGGCGCGCCCCACGGTGGTGAGCGCGAACTTCACGGCCCAGGGCTCTCCGGCGGCAACTGCCCGGCCGAGCGAGTTTTCGGCCATATCGAGCATGCGACCGCGAAAATGGAGCATGGCGCGGGCCACCCGACGGGAGATTTTGGCCCGTTTGTAGATCGTGTCGGCATGGCAGCCGAGCTTTTCGGCGGCCAGATACACCTTGCCCATCGTGGCGCGGAGGGCTTCAACCATCTGTTTGTCGGAGATGCGTTCGTGGTTCATGCGAGACGGCGATTGGAGAGCGAGGAATTCGGTCAGCGGAAACTTTGAGTTTTCCGACCAATATTTTCGCACGTTGGAAATGGCCGATTCAATCTTGAATATTTGAAATGCGTTTGTGTTTTCCAAATGCGCGCGACCGTGGGCTTGAATCTCACCACGCACCTGCTCTCTGGCGCATGAGATTTTGACGGGATATGGTGCGATCCGGTACGATATAAGGGGGATGGTGACTACCCACGGGGGAGTTGAGCGAATGCCTGCTACCAATGAACTGCGAAAGTTTCATCAATTCGTCGGCGAAAAACTGGCTGAGGGACGAATGTCGCCAGAAGAGGCCCTTCTTGAATGGCGGGTTGAACATCCGTCACCAGACGATCTGGCGGAGAACGTGGCCGCATTGCGACTAGCCCTAGACGAAGCCGATCGCGGCGAGGCGCTATTGCTGGATGAAGTTATTGCAAAACTGCGGCAAAAGTACCGGCTCCCCGCTGTCTCGACAGACCGTTGACGCATGCGATTCCGTGTCAGCGTTGCTCCTCAGGCCCAGCGTGACCTTGACGCAATCATAGGTTGGATCGCGCGAAGATCACCGCCAGGTGCTGCGCGCCTTTTAGAGCAGTTTCACCGGTCATTGAGCTCGCTCGCAAATGGTTCCCAAAGTTTCGGGCTCGCGCCGGAGGACGAAATTGTAATGCGTGGCGTACGTCAACTTCTGTTCAAAACTCGAATGGGGCTCACGTATCGCGCGCTGTTTGACGTGCAAGGAAACGCGGTTCGAATCTTGCGAATTCGCGGCCCGGGTCAGGATCTCGCGAAGCTGGACGATTAGGGGCGCGTGATGCCGCGATTTCGGTTGTTGGCTGGTTCTCAAGGTCCGCCGGGTCCCGCTTGGGAACCCTCAATGGCAAGTCGCAATGCGGGACGCTGCGGAAAGAGGACATTTCTCCGCGCAGAGGCTTAAGAGGTCGCAATCCGGCGCGCCGTGCCTTGTGACTCTTGAGCCTTCTTGTGGCCCGTCGTTCTGAGGCTGGAGGCTTGATTGGGCAGAAAATTCCTCGGGTCTCAAGCCCCACGCCTTGCTCACACCACGAAATCGGTCACCGTGCCGTACGACGACTTTGTCTCGCGGCCCCACAGTTCCGCCAGCCGCACCAGCACGTCGACCGACCGCTGCATTTCCTCAACGCTGGTCCATTCCAGCGGCGAATGCGGGTTGTGCTCGCCCGTCGAAAGATTGGGGGTGGGGAGGCCCAGGGCGGAAAGCCTTGAGCCGTCGGTGCCGCCGCGGATGACCGTCTGTTTCGGTTCGAGACCAGCCGCCCGAATCGCCTGCACCGCCAGCTCGACCGCGCGAGGGTCTTTGGCGAGCCCCTCGCGCATGTTGCGGTACTGACTGGCGATTTTGACTTCAATTCTCGCGCGCGGGTGTTTGCGTCCCAGGTCGGTGGCGATCTGCTGGAGCAAATCGTCGTATTCTTTCAACCGCTCGGTTTCAAAGTCGCGCAGGATAATCCGCGCGCTGGCTCGCGCGACGCCCCCTTCGATCGTGTAGGGGTGAATGAACCCTTCGCGCCCTTCGGTCGTCTCAGGCGAGAGGTGGTGCGTGGGGACTCGCGTCAGGAACTCGGCCAGTATCCGCACCGCATTGATCATCTTTCCCTTGCCGATCGACGGATGAATGTTGACGCCCGTGACAGTGACGATCGCCTGGTCGGCCGAGAACGTTTCGACGTCGACCATTCCCTGGCCGTCGCCGTCGAGCGTGTAGCCGCAGACGGCGTCGAGTTTCTCGAGATTGAGGTGATCGACGCCGCGGCCAATCTCTTCATCGCAGGTGAAACAGACGCGAATCTCGCCGTGGCGGATCTCGGGGTGCGTCATGAGATGTTCCGCGGCCGACATGATCACGGCCACCCCCGCCTTGTCGTCGGCGCCCAAGAGCGTCGTGCCGTCGGCGGTGACGAGCGTGGCCCCTTTCAGGCTGTTCAGCGTAAGGTTCTCGTCGACGCGGATCACCTGCGACTTATTGCCGGGCAGCACGATGTCTCCGCCGGCGTAGTTCCGGTGTAC
Organism: Planctomycetaceae bacterium; assembly: GCA_052388175.1. Taxonomy (GTDB): domain Bacteria; phylum Planctomycetota; class Planctomycetia; order Planctomycetales; family Planctomycetaceae; genus SIAF01. The sequence continues at coordinate 19,491 of JBQTIL010000047.1, forward strand.
GACCGGCTTGACGTTCGCGCCGCTCGTTTCGGGAGACGTGTCGACGTGCGCCAGCCAGGCGATGGTTGGGGCCGGGTGGTCGAGCGTCGAGGGAATCGTCACCATCACGATGCCGAACCGGTCGAGGCTCACGTCGGACAGCTTCAATTCGCGGCACTCGGCTTCGAGCAGCCGGCACAGCTCGAGCTGCCCCGGCGTACTGGGAACGCTGCTGCTGCGCTCGTCGGCCTGGGTGTCGATGCGAACGTAGCGAAGGAAGCGGTCGAGAAGCGTGGGCATCAGGGGTCTCAGTCAAAAAGGTCGAAAAGTCGAAAGGTCAAACAGTCAAATGTTCGAAAGGTCATGGAGTGGGTGGGTCATTCAGCCGCGGGGCTGGCCCCGCGCGCGTCGCGCCCAAGTGTAGAATACCACACCCGCGGCAATCAGCCCCGCGACGCCGGCGGTTTCTTTCCATTGGCCAAGGGCCAGGCTGACGAGCGCCGCTGTGTATGCCGCCAGGAGGAGCGCGGGGGTGACCGGGTAGCCCCAGGTGCGGTACGGGCGCGGCAGGTCGGGCCGCGTGCGCCGCAAGACGTACACAGCGGCGACCGACATTCCGTAGAACACCAGCCCGCCGCAGATGACCGAATCGGTCAGCCCATCGAAGGCGGCTTTGGGGTCTTCTTTCCAGCCGTAAAAGACCAAAAGCAGGATCGTCGCCCAGGCCGCCTGAATCAGGATGGCGTTCGACGGAGTTTGATACGCGCGGTGCACGCGGTGGATCGACGCGGGGAGCAGCCCGTCGCGGGCCATCGCGAAATAGATTCGCGGACCGGTCAGCAGGTTCGAGTTGACCGCGCCGAACGTCGAACACATCACCCCCAGCGCGGCGATTGTCGCGCCGGAACGCCCAAACAGTTTCTCCAACACGTCAGCGGCGATCGCTTGTGACCGAGCCACGCGTTCCATGGGCAACGTCAGGTGGTAACTGACGTTCGCGCCGGCGTACACGAGAATCACGATCAGCATCCCGAGCGCCAACCCGCGCGGCAGATTGCGCTGCGGTTCACGGATTTCTTCGGCCACCGGCGCGATATTGATCCAGCCGTCGTAAGGCCAGAGCACGGCAATCAGCGCCACACCCAAACCTTTCCACAGATCGGGCGAGTGCGACTCGGGCCAGAGCGGTTCGAGATTCTCGACAGACGTCTGCCCGAACAGCCACGGCAGCACGATGATCGCCGCGAGAAACCCCACCTTGGCGACTGCCGTGACATTTTGCAGCGACGCGCCCCAGCGGGTGCTGACCGCATTGATGCCCGACAGCCCCAAGACGATGACAATCGCCGTGACTTCCTGGGCGAAGCGGCCCATCGGCACGACCTGCGAGAGGTAGATCACCGTCGCGCAAGCGAGCGCGCCGATCGACCCGGTGCGAACGACCCAGAATTCGGTCCAGCCCCACAAGAAGGCCGGCAATCGTCCGTACGCTTCACGCAGATAGACGTACGGCCCACCGGCGTGCGGCAGCATGGCGGCCAGTTCAGCCAGCGCGAGCGAACCGCAGAGAGTCACCAGCCCCACTCCGACCCAGACTGCCAGGATGGGGCCAGAGCTTCCCAGGGCGCTGGCGACGTTGCCGGTTTTCAGAAAGATGCCCGAGCCGATGATCGAACCGACCACCACCATCGCCGCATCAAACAGCCCCAGCACGCGCGGCAGCGAATCGGGACGACCGTCGTCGGAAGACATTACAAATTGCGGATTGTGGATTGCGGATAACGGGTACGGGCACGCGGCGCCTTCCCGCGCGGCCTGGGAGTAGTCGGGGCTTCTGACGGCGCGATATACTATCAGCCAGTGGGACGGGAAGTCAGGCAGGGTCGTGATTGCGAGGGATGGCCATGCGCAACAGCACGATCGGTCGCCCGATGGAGATTCTGCTGGTCGAAGACAACTGGGACGATGCGCGCCTCGCCCACGAGTTTCTCAAGGAAGGCAACTTTCTGCACCGCATGACGTGGCTGTGGGACGGCGACGAAGCGCTTGAATTTCTGAGGCGGCAGGGAAAATTCGCCCGCGTGCCGCACCCCGACCTGATTCTGCTCGACCTCGGCTTGCCGCGCGTCGACGGCCGCGAGGTGCTGGCGCAGGTAAAAAACGATCCGGAGCTGCGGCACATTCCCGTCGTGGTGATGACCGCCTCAAAAGACCACGAAGACCTGCTGAAAAGCGAACAGCTCGAGGTCGACGGCTACATTTCGAAGCCTGTCGATTTCGAGAAGTTTTTGGGGCTGGTGCGCGACCTGAAGCGATTCTGGCACGCCGATTTGATCTTGCCGACGGTGGAGTGACGGCCGGAACAATACTCAGTACCGGGCGCTTCGCACTCAGTTGCGTAGGGTGCGACTCGCTTGGCTCGGCCCACCGCGACCAATATTGGCGCGATGGTGGGCCTGCGCTTCGCTGGACCCACCCTACCTTTCTCTCGCGCGTTGCACGCTTCACGAAGCGATTCGGCGCCTCTATTCAGGCAACCTGATTTCCGGCAGCTTACCATACGACGAGAGCGGCGTTACCCCGGATTGCCAACGCACGATTGTGCGAGCCTGATCGAGCGAAGCGTCGGGTGCTCGCAAGATGTCGGCCACAATCCCCTTGTTGAGGCGAAGCAATCCGAGCAGCAGGTGTTCCGTCCCAAGGTATTTGTGGCCTAAATGCTCTGCCTCGCCCAGCGCATAGTCAATCGCGGTTTTGGCATCTGGTCCCCAGGGTGGCAGGCCACGCCCAGACGAGTGCGCGCCGGTTTCAAAACGTCCAAATTGCTCTCGCACAACATCGGGATTAATACCAAGTTCCTGCAACACGGCTGGGACATTGGCCCCACCTTCCGTCAGAAGCCCGAGGAGTAGATGGTCGGCTTCCGTAAACTCGGCACCCGCGCGACGTGCTGCCTGTTTTGCCAGGTGACACGACCTGCGGGCGCGATCGGTCAAGATCCCCCCCATCGGCACGCCTCATTGCCAGACGGTTATTAGAACTCGCACTGCATCGTTGCCTTCGAGGCAATCACAGTCAATCGGAATATCGAATGGCGAGCCGGCGCGACGGAGATAGTGGGATATTGGAGATGTGGGGATGAAGATCAGAAAGTGAACGTCTCACGCCAGTTGCGGGCCGACCCTGTCATTGAATCTCCCGATCCGCAATATCGCCTCATCCCCTTTTCGTCTACCGGGGTGCGGGGCGCGGCGTGAACGCCTCGGCTAAATGTTGAAGGGGGCGCTTCAGAACACCGTCAGCAGCAAGAGCTGCGACGACCGGATCAGCCACGGGCGCTCGTCGGCCTTGAGTTCGCCGCGCTCGAGAATCTGCTTCGTCTTCGTGTGCACGTTCGACACGCTGAACCGCTGCAAATTGCTCAGCCGCGGCCGCCCCTCGTCGCGAGCCGCATCGTCAGAGTCGAGCAGCAACTGGGTGATCCGGTGCAGCGTGCGTACTTCGTCGAGGTCGCGCGGCGGGGTGTCGGTCCAGGTTGGAGAAATTTCACCATCGGCCACGGGCCGCAGTGTCGACCAGACGAGGTTCGCGACGGCCGCCGCGCGGCGGTAGTCGAGCCGGTCGGCGGTGTCTGTCGGTTGATGGTAGTCGCGGTGCTCGCCGCCTGAGAAGAAGACGAATGGAATCTTTTCGGTCCAGAACGGGCCATAGTCGCTGCGGACGCCGATCAAATCGACCCCCAGATGAGCCACCTGCAGATGTTCCGGCGCCGGAAGCGATGCGATCAGATCTTTCATTCCCGTCGCATGTTCGCTTCCCAGAACGAAAATCGTCTCGAGCGGCAAATCGCCCAGGTCACGGCCGATCAGTTCCGACGTGACGAACAGTTTCACCCGCTCGAGCGGCCAGGGGGGATGCGCCACAAACCACCGCGAGCCCCACAACATCTGCTCTTCCAGATCGCAACTCAAGAAAACCAGAGTCCGCCGGGGTTTGACGGGCGACCGCGCGAAACGCCGGGCGACTTCCAGCAGCATGGCGACGCTGCCGGCATTGTCGTCGGCGCCGGGATAAATCTTCCCTGCGCGAATTCCCAGGTGGTCGTAGTGGGCACTGAGAATAACGACTTCGTCTTTCAACTGCGGATCGGTTCCGGAAAGAAACGCGCCGATGTTGCGTCCGAGAACTTGCGGGTCGCCCCCTTCCCTGGGGCGGCTCCCCGGAATTTCCTGAAACCAGCTCTCTCCGGGGAACAGCGGCCGCAAACCCAGCTTCTCGAAGTGACTGCGAATGTACTCCGCCGCGAGCTCTTTGCCGTGGGGCGTCCCCCGACCCTCCAGCTCGGGGCTGGCCAGGTGCTCAACGTGCCGACGCATGGCGTCGGCGGAAATGGCATCGGCGGTTGCAGCGGTCTTCGCCGCGAGATCGCCGGGCTCATCGGCGACGACGCCGTTTAAGGTTGTCAGTGCCGCAAGCAGGGGGGCTAGTGCCAGAACCAATCGGGATTTCGCACGGCGGCCGATCGACGGCCCGCGGCCATGCTCCGCGAACGACGGTCGGGAGGCCGAGAGATGAAACTTGCGAGGCCATCGCAACCATGAACCAGCGCAACGGCCTACCGCTTTCGTCAGATCCATGCGAACCCTCACCAACAAGCCGTTACAGTTTCACAGACGGCGGCTCGATGCGCGTAAACTAAAGCGCGATAGCCATTTGGGCAATAGGTGTCGGGACGAACCGGGCCCGGTGCGGTTCTGCCGACGATGCGGAATCTGCCCAGCCTTCCGTGGATTCCTGTTGTGCCGATTGCACCTGAGTCGATGAATATGCTGCACAGTCAGACCCGGATACAGCCTTCACTTGGGGGGGATAACAATGCTTCGCAAATCCGTGCTCGCCGCCCTGGCGTGCGTATCGGTGTGGACGGCGGTACTGGGAAGCGCCTTGCCGGCGCGGGCCGCCGGAATCGGCCAGCCCTACGACTGGGGTCGCTTCTATTACTACCCGTACGTCTATTACCCGCACAACTTCCAGGCGCCCGTGCAGTACGACAACCTGTACTACCGGTATCCGCAGGAACGCCAGATTCCGGTGTACAACGCCAACTGGTACAACCCGTATGTGATGCCGCATCCTTATCACAAGGGACATCACTTTATTCTCGATGTGTTCTAAGCGCGCGGGTCGAATCAGTGACGCTTGCGGGTACCGGCCGGCTCACGCCGGCCGCTCGCCAAGAAACGCCGGCCGCTCGCCAAGAGACACCGGGCCGCTCGTCACAACTCGACGGCAACGATGAAATCCGACGGCTGGGAGCGGCCGTCGGGTTTCTCTCTTTTGAGCGAATCGCGGAACGCATAGCATTAGGGCGTGTCCGCCGAGAAAACTCCCGCATTGGTCATCCGCCAGGCCGACTTCAGCGAGTCGAGCCGCGTTGTGACTCTGTTCACGCGCAATTTCGGCAAAGTGGCGGCACTGGCGAAGGGGGCGAAGCGGCTTAAAGGGCCGTTCGACTCTGCTCTTGACCTGCTTTCTCTATGTGAGGTAGTAATCCTCCGCAAGTCTTCAGCCAGTCTCGACATCCTCACCGAAGCCAAACTTTCCCAACGGTTCAAACCCCGGCAGGGCGACCTCGTCAGCCTGTACGGCGGTTATTACGTCGCCGAGCTGCTTGACGCCTTATCGGAACCTTACGACAGCCACCCGGGGCTGTTCGACGAAGCGTGCGCGGCGCTCGACGCACTGGCGGGAGAACGCCACCTGTTCCCGACAATTCTGCGATTCGAACTCGTGATTCTGCGTGAAATCGGACAACTGCCCACCTTCGACGCCTGCGTCGCCTGCGGAACCCCGCTCGGCTCGGGGCGGCAATTCACCTACAAAGTCACTCAGGGAGGATTGATCTGTCAGCAGTGCCTGATCGAAGATTCTCCCCGCTCGTGGATCACTCCCGCCGCGGCTCGTCTGCTGCGCGACTGGTCGGCCGAGCCAATGGCCGCGGCCGAACCGCCCGACGCGACCACCGCGACCTGGCAGGAAGCGCAACGCCATCTGCATACCACCTTCACCCATATTCTCGGCCGTCGCCCGAAAATGGCACGTTATCTGCCGTTTTGAAAACCATGATTCACCCAGAGCCAGCGAGCGGCGGGGTTTACCCCCGCCGACAACTGGTCGAGTGTTCTCGTCGTGCGGGTCGCCGGCCCGCACAGACGTGTCGTCAGGGTCAGCGACCCGGACTAGGACAGGTCGCGCGGGGGGCCCTGGCGGCGATCGCAATCGCCTCGTGCGTCGTCAGCGCGGGTTGCGAGTCGACGCTGCTCGACCAGAAGGTTGAGGCGGCCAACATCTTTGGCCCGATCGGCCGCAGGGCGCGCGAAAAGGTTGAAATGGTTCAGCGCGATCCGAACGAGCCGCTGGAAGGCTCAGATGAACTCGATGCGGCCAAGAAGCTGTTCGATGAAAAAGAGTATCACGCCGCGGCCAAGACGTTTCACAAGGTCGCCGTGAAATATAAAGACAAGCCCGTCGAAGAAGAAGCGATGTTCCTGGAAGCCGAAAGCTACTTCCACATGCAGCACTTCCCCGACGCGCAAGACGCGTATGACGATCTGTTCAAGAAGCACCCCGGCACGCGGTATCTCGACAAGTCGGTCGGGCGGCTGTACGACATCGCGCGGTACTGGCTGAACTCGCCCAAACCCGTGTCGCAGGTGGAACTGGCCGCGTTCTCGAAGGGAGACCCCGATACGAAGCTGGAAGATATTCCCGATGCCCGCGTCCCGTTCACGTTTCCCCTGACCCCCAACCTGTTCGACCGCACGCGGCCCTTGTTCGATACACAGGGAAACGCGCTCAAAGCGCTCAAATCGGTCTGGATGAATGACCCCAGCGGCCCCCTGGCCGACGAAGCCCTGATGCTCTACGCCACGCATAAACTGCGCAAGGGAGATTACCGCGAGGCCGAAAGCTTTTTCGGCACGATTCGCGAAACGTATTCCGACAGCGAACACGCTCCTGCAGCCTATTTTCTCGGCCAGCACGCCAGCCACATGTCGTATCAGGGGGCCCGGTACGACGGCAAACAATTGGCCGAGGCGCGCAAATTGACCGAAAGCGCGCTGCGGCTGTTTCCCGATCGGCCCGAAACGAAGAAATTGCAAGGCGATCTCGAGAAGATCAAGCGCGAAGAGGCCAGGCGCGAATGGATCGACGTGCAGTTCTATCTGAAACGTCAAGAAAAAGACGCGGCGGCGGTCTGCGCCGAATACATCCTGCGAGACTTCCCCGATTCGCCCGAGGCGGCTCAGGCCAAGGCCCTGTTAATGGAACTGGGGCCTGATTACTCGCAGGGCATCCTTCCCATACCGTTGCACAAGCCGCAGGCGACGCCAGTTGACCCCTACGACCCCGTTCCCACGGCGGCGCCAGAGAAAGCGGCCGAGCGCGAACCGGGCCGGGTATTCCTGTCGGACGAGGCGGAGTCGTTGCCCGAGGAAGAGTGATGTTATTGCGGATTGCGGAATGCGGATTGCGAATTGACGGGCAGCGCGGCGACCGCGATGGCGTGCCTTGCCGCCGCGGGAGCCGCGTGCTGCGCCTCTTCGCGGTATGTCTGCCGATCACCCTCAGCACGACCGGGTGCGGGTACACCGTCGGCGCCCCGTTCGCGCCCGAGATTCGCACCGTACACGTTCCCGCGTTCACGTCGAACAGCAATCGCCGGGGAATCGAGTACCAGTTGACCGAGGCGGTGCAGAAGCAGATTCAGCAGCGCTCGCACTTCAAGCTTTCGAAAGAGGCCGACGCCGACACACTCTTGCGCGGCCGCGTTGTCGATTACAGCAAGCGCGTGCTGGGGCAGACGGGCAACAGCGATCCGCGGCAACTGGAAATGAACCTGCGGGTCGAAGTCACGTGGGAAGACGCGCGCACGGGAGAAGTCTTGCGGCAACAGCAGATTCCAATCACGCCCGAGGCGCTGGCGCTGGCGGCCCAATCTGATCTCGCGCCGGAAATCGGCCAGTCGCTGGCCACGGGCACCAACGACGCGGTCAGTCGCCTCGCGCGAAACATCGTCGACATGATGGAATCGCCGTGGTAACGCGCGCGAGCACCGGCCGGCTCACGCCGGCCGGTCGCCCGATAAAGCCACTGCTCGCCCAGTCAGCGCCGGCCGGCCGCCATCAGACGCCGCCAGCAGTGCGCCAGTGGCTTCAAAAATGAGGGGAACCGCCGTAAAATAATATCATTGTTGAGATTCAATCTCAGTAGCGATTCAAGCCCAGGTTCTTCTTCCGCATGGCAGTGCCCGAGATCATCCCACTGCACCTGCTATCGGCCGGCCAGAGCGGACGGGTCGTCGACGTCGAAGGAGATCCGCACCTGGTCCACCGTCTGGGTGAAATGGGGCTGCGTCAGGGGGCGCCTGTGGTGATGGTCCGGGCCGGGCAACCGTGCATTATCGGGCTCGGTCATCTGCGGTTGAGCTATCGCGGTTCAGAGGAGGCGCTCGTGTTGGTTGAGGTCGGCTCGCAATGAGGACCCTCGATTCCCTTCCGGTCGGACAGCAGGCCCGCATTGTCGACGTCGAAGGGTCTGACGCCATCGCCGTGCGGTTGCTGGAAATGGGACTGGTGGAAGGGGAACAAATCGAGACGCTCGGCGCCGCGCCTCTGGGCGACCCGGTGGAATATCTGATCCGCGGTTATCGACTTTCGCTGCGCAATGCCGAAGCAAAACGGGTCGTCATCACGGAATGACTCGCCGTTTGACCCGCCTGCCCCCTGACCTTCCCGCCGAAATCTGACTTCCGAATTCGCGTCTGATTCATGCCCGATTCAGCGCCCGCGCTCAACGTCGCCCTGATCGGCAACCCGAATACGGGCAAGAGCACGCTGTTCAACGCCCTCTCGGGGCATCGCGCGCTCACCGGAAACTACCCCGGCGTGACGGTCGAGAAGAAAATCGGCCGCACGCGCTGTGGCGACCGGGCCGTGAATCTCATCGATCTGCCGGGCACGTATAGCCTCGCGCCCCGTACGCCGGATGAGATGGTGACCGTCAACGTGCTTTTGGGCCGGCAGGCAGACGTTGGGCGAATCGATGTTGTGGTCTGCATCCTCGATGCATCGAACCTCGAACGCAACCTGTACCTGTCGAGCCAGGTGCTCGACCTGGGGTTGCCGGTCGTGGCCGTTTTGAACATGGCTGATGTCGCGCAAGCACGAGGAATTCGGTTCGACGCCCAGGCCCTTTCGCAGCGGCTGGGGCTGTCGGTCGTTGAGACCCAGGCCCATCGGAAGCGCGGCATCGAGGATGTCCGAATGGCGATCGTCGCCGCGGCACACCGCGGCGGCGCGGCGCGGCCGCGCGTCTTTCCCCCGCCGTTTGAAGAAGAATGCCGGCGGCTGGAAACCCGCCTCTCGGAACTGGGGCAGACGGAGACCCCTCAATATCTGCTCGAGCGGCTGTTGCTGGATGTGGGCGGGTACCTCGAAGGGCATTTCGCCAACGGCGACATGCCGGCTGTGCGCGAACATCTGGCCCAGGCCCGCGAACGGCTGGCGCGGCAGGGGTGTTCTGTACCCGCGATTGAGGCCCGCGTGCGATACCGCTGGGCCCGCACGGTGCTCGATGGCATTGTGCACTATCCGGCGACGCGCCCCGTGACGTCGAGCGACAAGCTGGATCGTATTCTGACGCACAAGGTTTCCGGGCTGGCCGTATTTGCCGCGCTCATGTTTCTCGTGTTTCAGGCGATTTACGCCTGGGCCGCGCCATTGATGGAACTGTGTGAGGCGGGGCAGAGCTGGCTCGCAGAGCAGGCGGCGACGGTCGTTCCGCCCGGACCGTTTCAGAGCCTGCTGGTCGATGGCGTGATTGCGGGCGTCGGTGCGGTGCTCGTATTTCTGCCGCAGATCGTCATTTTGTTTCTGTTCATTGCGCTTCTGGAAGATTGCGGGTATATGGCCCGCGCCGCCTTCCTGATGGACAAGCTGATGACGAAAGTCGGGCTTTCGGGCAAGTCGTTCGTCCCGCTGATGTCGTCATTCGCCTGCGCGGTGCCCGGCATCATGGCCACCCGTGTCATCGAGAACCGCCGCGACCGGATGACGACCATTCTCGTCGCCCCGCTGATGAGCTGCTCGGCGCGCCAGCCGGTGTACGCCCTGATGATCGCGGCGTTCATCCCCGCCACGGCGCTCCTGGGGGGTTGGGTCGACCTGCAGGGCGTGGTGCTGTTTGCCATGACGTTTCTCGGGTTAGTCGTCGCCGTGCCGATCGCCTGGCTGCTGAAGAAGACGGTATTTCGCGGCGAGACGCCGCCGTTTGTCATGGAACTGCCCAGCTACAAATGGCCGTCGCCGCGGCTGGTGTTCCATCGGGTGTACGACCGCGCCAAGGCGTTCGTTCAGCGCGCGGGGACGCTGATTTTCGCAACCACGATCCTGGTGTGGGCCGCCGGATATTTTCCGGGCGGTCACAGGGAAGCCGATCGTTTGCAAACAGAAATTGAACAGTCGTCTGCGGAGCAGCGCGAGGCGCTGGTGGAGCGTCAGAACGAAATTCGCGGCCGCCTGCTCGAGCAGAGCCTGCTGGGCCGGCTGGGGCACGCCATCGAGCCGGCCGTGAAGCCAATGGGGTGGGATTGGCGAATCGGTGTTGGGGTGCTGGCGTCGTTTCCTGCGCGGGAGGTGATCATCGGCACGCTGGGAACGATCTACAGTCTCGGCGGGGCCGACGACCCGGAAGACGCCGGGTTGCAGTCGGCCGTGAAATCGGCGGCGTGGCCCGACGGCCGGCCCGTCTACAATGTGCCCGTGGCGCTCTCGATCATGGTGTTTTTCGCGTTGTGCGCACAATGCGCCTCGACCCTCCTGGTCGTCCGCCGCGAGACGAACAGTTGGTGGTGGCCGACGTTTACGTTTATGTACATGACCGCGCTGGCCTACGGCGGGGCGTTCGTCGCCTATCAGGTCGGGGCGATGTTCGTATAATTGCGGCGTCTCGTTCACTTTTGCCCGGCGGCGGGTGGCGCTCGGTGCGGCCGTGGTCTCATGTTCCCAATCGACTGGCAACTGGCCCTGGTGTCGCTTTGCATTGTTTGGGCGGGCTGGGTGCTTGCTCGCCGCGGCCGGAAGCTGCTTCGTGCGAGATCAGGCCGCGCGATCCCGGGTTGCGACACCTGCGGCGACTGCAGCGAAGCCCGGCAGACGGATTCAACGCAGGTCGCACCGGCGTTCGTGCCGCTATCGTTGCGCGCCTCGCCGCGAATCAGCGCCGCATCCGATGGTAAGAAGAAGTAGGGTGCCACGAGCGCAGCGGTGTCGCACCGTTGCAGCAGGCGTCCACTGCACGGTGCGTCTGCGCTGCGCTGGACGCACCCTACGCGGTCGCCCCACATGGCACGCAGCGCCCGCCGGCTTCCCTTGCTAAGGGGGCGACGATTCGCGAACGGGCGGCGCGGGCGGCGGCGGGTCGTGTTCGCCCGTTATCAGGCGCGCGGCCCGGTTGCGGGTGAAGTAGTGCCAGGCCCATTGAATCAGCACCAGCACTCGGTTGTGGAACTGCACCAATTGCATCAGGTGCACGAACAGCCAGACCAGCCAGGCGAATGGTCCGGCGAAACGCCAGCCGCGCAGGTCGACCACCGCCTGCATGACGCCGATTGTCGCCATCGTGCCATGGTCGTGGTAGCGGAAGGGCGGCAATGTTTCGCCTCGCAATCGGGCGGCGATCAGTCGCGCCGCGTACGTTCCCTGCTGCATGGCGACCGGCGCGACGCCGGGGAGCGGCAGACCCTGCTCGTTGAGGCAATGCGCCATGTCGCCGATGACGAACACTTCGGGATACCCGGGCAGCGTCAGGTCGGGCCAGACACTCACGCGGCCACCGCGATCGACTTCCGAACCGGCTGCCTGCGCGAGCCGCCGCGCGAGCGGCGAGGCCTCGACTCCCGCTGACCAGATGACGGTTCGCGCCGCGAGGCGCTCGACCTGGTCGGCCGTCTTGAGCGTCACCCAACCCGGCTCGACGCCGATCACTTGCGTGCCGGTGCGCACCTCGACCCGCAGCCGTTCGAGCGCCGCGCGGGCCTTGGCCGAAAGCTCGGGGGCGAACGGAGGAATGACGCGGTCGGCCCCTTCGACGAGCACGATTCGGGCCCGTGTGGGGTCGATTGAGCGGAATTCGTGCCGTAATGTTTCGTGGGCCAGTTCGGCCAGGGCCCCGGCCATTTCGAGCCCGGTCGGCCCCGCCCCCACAATGACGAACGTCAGCCACGAGGCGACCTCGTGGTGATCGGTCGCCTGCAGTCTTTCCGCCGTTTCGAACGCCCGCAAGACCCGGGCGCGAATGGCGGTGGCGTCTTCAATGGTCTTCAAGCCGGGCGCCAGCGGCTCCCACTCGGGGTGGGCGAAGTAGCTGTGAGTGGAGCCCGCGTCGAAGATCAACGAGTCGTAAGGCAACTCGCCGTCGCTCAGTTTGACCCGCCGGCCCGCCAGGTCACAATCGACGACTTCGCCCAGCAGAACGCGCGCATTGCGTTGACGCGCCAAAAGCGATCGCAGCGGCGCCGCGATATTGGCCGGCGAGAGGCCGCCGGTCGCCACCTGATACAGTAGCGGCTGAAAGAGGTGATGGTTCTGGCGATCGACGAGGGTGACGTCGACCGCAACCCGCGCGAGCGCCTGGGCGGCGCGCAGCCCGCCGAAACCCCCGCCGACGATCACCACGCGATGCGTTGCCGGCACAGAGTCACAGAGTTGAGGAGGTGAGCGGGGGCGCCAGCCCCGGTTGATCCGAACGTTACGAAATCACGGAGTTGAAATGAACCGAATTCGAAGGTTGCGACGTTGGAACGAGCGCGCCTGTGAACAATCGTCTATCTACCATAGATGAATTCAATCGGCGCTTCGACGTCCGGATGCAGGCTCTTGTGGACCGGGCAGTGCCAGGCGGCAGCCTCGAGTTTGCTGCGGTCGGCGGGCCCCAGCCGGGCGGCTTTGTCGGCCGGAAACGAAATCGTCACCCGCAGCGCCCCGATGCGGCGGGTCGGCTGCTGGACCATTTCCTTGACGACGTGCGCCGTCGCGCCGGTCATGTCGAGGTTGTTGCGGCGGGCGACGATACCCATTGTCGTCAGCGTGCAGGTGGCCAGGGCCGTCGCGACCAGGTCGGTGGGCGAAAAGCTCTCGCCCTTTCCCTGGTTGTCGACTGGCGCGTCGGTTGCCAGCGTGGTGCGCGAGGGCCCGTGCGTCGCCGCGCAGTGCAGATCGCCCTCGTAAACGACGTCGATTTCAACAGCCATCGTATCTGCCTCCCTTACGCTCCGATGGAAATCGGAATGCGATGTTCCATCCCGCGCTGCAGCTTAGCGACTCGGTACGACTCTTGAAACAATGACGCACACTGCTGACAATGGGCGATCCGCGCGACGCGAAACCTGGCGGCCCTCGTTACGTGCTCGGCCTCGTGCGGGCCCGCGGAAAACGACCGTGCAGAAACCCACGAAACTCAAATCTCAACCCGCAGCCGTCGCGGCGCCCCGCGTGGTCATCAGCGCGTTTTCCGACGAGATCGGTGTGTCGCGGCCGGTGGCCGAGCAGTTTGCCGCCCTGGCCGCCCTGGGACTCGAACACTACAGCCCGCGGTTTCTGAACCTGGCGGGGGAAGTCAAGAACATCATGCGGCTCGACGCGGGCGAGCTGAAATCGTTGAAGAAGCTGCAGGTCGAGTACGGCCTGAAGGCCAACAGCATCGGTTCGCCCTTGGGCAAGGTTAAACTGCTCGATCGCGAAGACAAGTCGCACAACAGATTCGTGCCGTTCAAGCAGTACCTGAAAGAAGACGTGTCGATCGCGATCGAACGCGCGCACGCGCTCGACGCCCGGGCGATTCGCGGGTTTTCCTTCTATCACCCGGCCGAGACCGACCCCAAGCCGCACGTGGCGCAGGCCGCAGAGCAGCTTTCCGCGATCGCCGACAAATGTGGCCAGGCGGGGTTGGTGTACGCGATGGAGGTTGAAGCCAATCTGGTCGGGCAAAACGGCCGGCTGATGGCCGAGCTGGCCCGCCGCATCGATCGGCCGAACCTGGTCTGCATCTTCGACGGCGGAAACATCGCGTCACAGAACATTGATGCGCTGCGCTGCCTTGAAGAATTTCGCGCCATGCGCCCGCATCTGGGCTACGTACACGTTAAAGACTACAAGATCGACCCGTCGCTGACGTGGAGCGGCACCGTCGACGAAGCGCGCCTCAAAAATTTCGTTCCCTGCGACGAGGGAGACAGCGGGCACGAGGCCATTTTCCGCGAGCTGCGCGAGCATTTGCCCGAGATCGACCGTAAAATGAAAAAACTCGGGCTGCCCGGCGTCGTCGTGGAGCTCGAACCGCACCTGAAAGGGGGAGGCCAGTTCGGGGGGTTCAGCGGACCCGACGGGCTGGGGGTCGCGTGCCGGGCGCTGTGCCGGCTGCTCGATTACGTCAGCATCGGCTACGAATTGCGGACGTTTGAGCACGTCAGGCGGTCGCGGGGGGTTTGAAATGTCGTTCGATACGCTGTTGCACAGCGGCATTCTGGTGTGCACGAAATGTCATCAGGCGCTCGTGCGCGATGGGCAGGCGCTGGTGTGCGTGGCGCCGGGCTGCCGGCTGAAATTCGAGATACGAGACGAGATCCCGAATATGCTGCTGGAGGACGCCTCACCGCTGGCTGAGGAAGAATGGCGCGGCGTGCTGGAACGAGCGGGCCGCGAGCCGGAGCCCGGCAGAGGATAGGAGGATCAGGGGGATGCAGGTTGTTGAGTCAGCGGTGACATGTGCGGCGATACCTCCCCGGGTCGCGGACGTCGCGCAGCACAATGAGACACCGAGTGCACGGTGCGTCAGCGCTTCGCTTGACGCACCCTACCCCTGCGCCGCTGGAAGCGAAGTCGTCGGCGCTGCCCACTTCGCACCCGGCTTGCTGCGCCCGCTGCGGAGTCTGCTCGCAGCCCTCGTCTGGACGTGCATTGTTGCTCCGGCGTCAGTGACATTCGCGTGTGATGGCGGTCACACCGCCGACGAGTTCGGTGCGGTTGGCGTTGACACAGACGTCGAGACGGAGGAGCCGGCCGAGAGGGCACCGAACCGGGCGAAATCGCGACGTGCCAAGGGCAAGTCCGGCGCCGAGACCACGCGACGGTACACGTTTCGCAGCGACCATGATCCCGACGGCATCGGAAAATTCTACATGGGGCGCGAGATTGCACACGTGGTCGGCGGGCCGGGCACGATTCAGTGGCTCGAACGGCCCGAGCGCGAGAAGGAAGAGGCCACCAGCAAAATGATCGACGAGTTAAAGCTCGAGCCCGGCATGATCGTGGCCGACATCGGCACGGGTTCGGGCCTCATCACCCGGATGATGGCTCCGCGTGTCGCCCCGGAAGGCCGGGTCGTGGCGGTCGACGTGCAGCAGGAAATGCTCGACATTCTCGCGGGGAAGCTCAAGCTCTTGAAAATCGACAACGTCGACCTGGTACGGGGGACCGAAAAATCTCCGCGCTTGCCGGCCGAGAGCCTCGACCTGGCGCTGATGGTCGACGTGTACCACGAATTTGCCTGGCCCTATGAGATGATGCTGGAGATTTCGAAGGCGATGAAGCCGGGCGGGCGCGTGGTGTTCGTCGAATTCAAGCGCGAAGACCCGAGCATCCCCATCAAACTCGTCCACAAGATGAGCGAGAAGCAGGTGCAGAAAGAAATCGGGCTGCCTGAATTTCATCTGAAATGGAAGGAAACGATCGGCACGCTGCCGTGGCAGCACGTGATTGTGTTTGAGAAGCAGGCGCACGAGGCGGAGAAAGAAACCGCACCCGGCGAGCGGGGGGCGTCAGCCCCCTAAAACCGCGCACCGTCACCGTGCGTCCGCGATTTGATTCACGGCGCCTGCCACAGACACACACGGACGTGAAAAAAAGGCACAGGGAGAAAGGGAGACGCGGAGAAGACCGAGACGACATTTCGGGCAGTAAGATGCGCAATCTCGAGTTCTCCGTGTCTCCGAGTCTCTTTGTTCGCTCGCCGCATTCGTGGTTTCTGAGATTCAAATCACGAATCGCGCGAGCCAAACGAATAGATAGCATGAGGGGATTCTTGGTTTGGAGGCCGCTATGTCCAGTTTCGCCCCGATGATAGGCCTGTTTGGCGCGGTCTCGATCGCCTTGAACGGGCTGCAGTTCGTCGTGGTCGCCGCCGGGCTGATTGTCAGCCTGCGCTATCGCTGGCTGTCGGACAAGATGTGGGTGGTGGCGGTCGCATTTGCGGCACTGTGCGCCATCGCGGGAATTCAGTTTTTCTCGGCAATCCTTGCCATGTTGTGGATGATGGAGTTCGCAAAAAGCGGCTCGTTCACAGCGGGAGCCATGAACACCAGCAGCAGCATCACGATGGGACTTGCCGGCGGCGCGTCGGGGTTGGTGATGTTCGCTCATCCCTTCGCCTGGATGGGCCTCGTGGTCGGCCTGACCCTGGTGTGGCGAGATCTGTCGGGCCGGCTCTCTGGGTTGCGCGAGCTGCTCGCTGAACGTCGCCAGGAATCTCCTCGAGCGAGCGCATGATTGGCGCGCCGGGCCGGGTGTCGGGGGCGAATCGGCGATCTACCGGGAGAGGCACCAACCATGTCGACCATTCCATTGGCGAGCCTGCTTTCTGTGGTAGCGATTGCCCAGTATCCGATTCAATTCGCGGCCGTCGCCGTGGGGCTGGTCGTGAGCCTGCGCTATCGCCGGCTGTCGGATAAGATGTGGCTGGTGGCGGCCGCGTTTGCGGCGCTGTGCGCCCTAGCCGGCGTGCAGTTCGTGGTAACGTTTCTCGCGCTGCTGTTCCCCATGTTTCTCATGAACGACAGCATCGCAACCTCTATTGCTGGCTACGCGGCCTATTGCGCGCCGATGGCTGCACCATACGCCTGGATCTGCCTCATTGTCGGCCTGACGCTGGTGTGGCGAGACCTGTCGGGCCGGCTTTCAGGGTTGCGCGAGCTGCTCGCTGAACTTCGCCAGGAATCATCCGGAGCAAGCCTATGATTGGCGGGCCGGTCGGGTTCATCGAGTTCCTGCACGAAGCCTTCGCCTGGCTGGCAATCGGCCTGGAAATTGCCGGGCTGATCGTCTGTATCCGCTATTTGCGCCTTTCGTCGGCCATGTTCCTGCTGGTGCTCGCGTTCGCGGGGTTCGCCGGGGCGTCGGTCGCGTCGCGGGTGCTGACTTATGCCCTTCGGATGCAGGGGCTGCCCGACGAGTTGATTCCCGGGCTGTTCGCGGTCACGCACCTGGTTAATGTGGCGGCGACGGCAGCGCTTGTCGTGGGCCTCTACGCCGTCTTTCGCGACCTGCGCGAACGGTTTCACTTCGTGCGCGAGGTGCACGAAGGGCGACGCGAACCATAGGCTGGATTCCGGAATCCATTCGGGCGGCGGCGAGCCGACAAGTGCGCCGCGAGCCGTCATGAAGGAGGGAAGAATCCACCGATTGACAGGATGAGCGCAGATTCGAATTGCACGACGCCTTGCGTGTGCAACAATCCCTTTCATCTATGAAATCTGGGGATTAGTGCGTCCGTCGGCGAGTTGATGGAGCGCACCGGTTGGTTTACGGCGAATTGTCTGCGCGTGCAAACCGGGCGTGCGACGGGCGGATTGAGAATCCCTTCGAGCCTGCCCTCACAGTTCGCCGCTGTCGCGGTTCGACCACCAGGGGAGCGTCGCGCCGCCATCCATCAATAGGGTGCTGCCGGTCATATAGTCGCACTCGTCGCTCAAGGCGTAGGCGACATAGCGGGCGATTTCTTCTGAAGTGCCCATGCGGCCCCAGGGAAGCTTCTTGCCTCCCGCATCGAGTTGTTCTTCGGAGAAGAATTTTCGTTCGCCGGGGGTGTCGATCCAGCCGGGGTGCATGATGTTGACCCGAATGCGGTACGGGGCCAGCTCGATCGCGGCGGTGCGGGCCATGTGGTCGATGGCCGCCTTGGCCATGTTATAGGCCATCGCCGTGGGGACGGGGATGTGCGAGTGGGGCGAGCTGACGATGATGATCGACCCGCCCCGGCCCTGCTTCACCATCTGCTGGGCGCTTGCCCGCAGGCCATAGAACGCGCCCCACATCGAAACGTCGATCGTGCGGTGAAACCCGGCCATGTCGGCGTCGATCATCCGTTGCCGGTCGCTATAGACGGCGTTCGACACGAACAGGTCGAGGCTGCCGAAGGTAGCGGCCGTCGTGGCGACCATCGCTTCAACCGCCGGCTGCTCGGCCACGTCGGCCTGCACGAGAATCGCGCGGCGGCCGAGCTTTTCGATCTGGGCCTTAACCTCTTCGGCCTGTTCGCGGTGCGATCGGAAATTAATCGCCACGTTGGCCCCTTCACGGGCGAGTTCGATCGCCACGCCGCGCCCGATACCGAGAGAAGCCCCCGTGATGAGGGCGTTTTTGCCTGCCAGTTTCATGCCCTGTGGTCCTTGTATCGCCGTGGATCGGTTTCGGGTAAAATAGCATTCATGCCCGCGGTTGGCCAATCTGTGCGGGCCGCCCTTCGTTGCGATTGTCTTTCACCTCTCATGTCGGACGGTCCTCCGAAACTCGACAAGTCGTCCATTTCAGTTGGCACGCTCGCTGTTCCGTCGGACGAGCGTGCGTACTGGCTACAGAAAACCCCGCTCGAACGCCTGGCAGCGCTCGAATTCCTCCGACAGACCATGTATGGCTACGATCCGGCTACCGCCCGACTTCAAAGAGTTCTTGCGGTTGTTGAATTCCCACAAGGTTGAGTCGATGTAGGGTGCGTCCAGCGGAGCGCAGACGCACCGTTTCGCCAGGCACGAAACGGTCTCGCTGTGACAAGGCACGTTGGCCGCGGTGCGACTCGCTGCGCTCGGCCAACGCTGCTCCACTTCTGAGTTGTGTCGTTCGTGAGGAAACAGGTCTCGGCAGGCACGAATTGGCATCAGAGGGGCAGCCATCATGTTCTACCTCTACGCCGTTACGTCGCACGACCGGCACAAATTGCTGGCGACGTTCGATACCCAGCCGCAATTGCTGGGGTACGTCGGGTGGGCCAAGGTGGGCCGGAACCCCGACGGCACGTCGCAGTTCCGCCCCGAAAGCGTGCTGGCGGGGTACGATCGGTGGGAACAATCGGTGAAGCCGCTCACCGACGATGTTCCCGCCAAAGTGACGCACAATCCGCCGGTGCGGTCGCGCTGACAGGCGCCTGTGGGTGATTGTTGTCGCCCAGGGGCGTGCCGGGCTGGCGTTTCGCAAGACCTCCGGAACGAGAGGTGCAGGGTGCGTCCAGCGGAGCGCAGACGCACCGTTCCGCCTGGCACGAAACGGTCTCGCTGTGACAAGGCAGCGTTGGTCACGGTGCGACTCGCTGCGCTCGGCGCACCCTACCTTCCCGCGTCAGCGGTCACTTCAGCGATTCGAGGTATGCCAGCAGGTCGCGGCACTCCTGCAGCGACATGCGCTCGAAGAGCTTTTCGGGCATGATCGACGTCTTCTGGGGCGTTCGCGAGACGATGTCGAGCGTGCGCAGTTCGGTCGTCTTTCCTTCGGCGTCGCCGATCAGCGTACGGGTGTTCGTGCCCTGATCGGCATTCTCGCGGACGATCATTCCAGTATGCACCCGGCCGTCGGTCGTCTCGAGCGCCCAGGTGACAAACTGCGGGGCGATTTCGCGGCTCGGCTCGAGAATCGAGTCGATCAGTTTTTCGCGCGACAAGGCCCGCCCGATCGCGCTCAAATCGGGGCCGACCTTTCCACCGCGGCCGTTGATCGTATGGCACTTGAAGCAACCCGCCCCTTGTGGATGATAGAAACCGCGCCGGCCCGCTTGCGGATCGTCGGTGGCGCGCGTCGGCTCTGCAAGGGCCGCCCGTGCACCGGCGAGCGGGGGGCGTGAGCCCCCGGATTGCGCCAATGCAAGCTCGAGCTCGTCATGCAGCGAAGAGTTCGGTCGTTCGGCCGTCTTCGCAACGTGCTCAAGCGCCGTTTTGATCTTGGGATCGCTCGCGGCCAACCCGCGCAGAGCCCGCAACGCTTCGCGCCCCAACAATCCCTTTCCCTCCCCGAGCAGCTTGAACAGCAGGTCGCGCGTCTCGGAAGACGTCCGACCATTTGCGTCGGGTCGGGCGAGCCCCACGACCGCTTCGGCGCGCAGGTTGGCATCGAGCGATTCGTCAGCCGCGACAGTGCGCAACAGGCTGGAAGCCTGTTCTACGGGGGATTGCTGCAACGTCCGCACGGCTTCGAGCTCGAGCGCCGGATCGTCCGATGCAATCAGACGACCGAGCAGCTTCGCATCGAGCGCGGGTTCCGACGGATCGATTAGCCGCAGGGCCAGCGCCCGGATCGATGCCGGGCGCTTTTCGTCGCGCACCAAGGGCAGCACGTACTTGCCCGCGGGGGTCTTGTCGAACTGATCGGGCTTGACCCCATCGAGCATTTCGAGCGCCGCGAGCGTCGCCAGAAACAAATCGGCTGAGATCGTGGAGTCGTTGAGAATCGCCTCGACCTGCGGGCGGAGTTCGGTGAGCCGTTCTTCGGCGATCCATTGAACGGCCGCGCGGCGAAGGGAATCTTCGCGATCGTTCAAGATGTCTCGAACGATCTTTTGCTCCTGCGGGAATCGACGGCGGTATCCCAACATGAAGGCCAGTCGCGCACAAGGCGCGTTCTTCTCGTTGGCGTTTATTCGAGTTACGAGGATTTTTTTCAGTTCATGCTCATAGCTCTCGGCATCCGCCGCCTCGAATTTGAAGGGCTCGTTCGGGGGAACTTGAGATCCGACTGCCTCTTTCAGCAGGTCCGCGACTTCAAATGAATTCTCAATTCCCCGCACGATCATTGAAAACAGGAACGGATCGCCGTGACATGCGACCTTAGCCATCGAATCGACAATCGATTTATCATCGTCACCCGCGCCGACAGGAACCAACACGTAACTCAAACCGACAAGGGGGAATACCGGATCGGTCCAAAGCGGCGGCGAATGATTCAGATGTTCTTGAACTGCGCCCAAGAACCCTAAACCGACGAAGGAGAGGCCATCGGATATCCGCGCGAGCTCAAAGGTCGGACTCGTTCCCGTGAGCGGCAATTGAGGTATGTCTGCGCCTAGAAGCTGCCAGTATGTCGTTGTGATCTCATCAAATGACTTTGCGGCATGGGTCTTCCACGCTCCCGCTCCAAGAATTGCGAATAGGTTAAGCTCTTCCGTGGTTCGCGGAACGAGCGAGAGCGAACACAGCGATTCAAACTTTGCGCGTTTTGGTGCGCGGGGGTCAGTATCCATTCCCAGCAACGCTTCGCGTCCGGCTACGGATTGTCGCAGCATGGCAGCGGCCATACGGCGGACATCGAGTCGATTCGATTCGGCCAACAAGCGCCGCTGCTCACCGAGCGGACGGTTAAGAAGTGCCGCCGTATTCACTACCGGCTTTTCTGCCTTCGCTGTCGCCGAAATCCTCCACACCCTTCCCTTCTGATGCACGTGGTAGTCGGCCAGCATCCAGTCAGTGCAGTACAGGCTGCCGTCGGGGGCGCACGCGATTCCCACGGGGCGGAAATCCTGCCCCCCGCGAATCACCGGTTCAGGCAGCGACTCGAACGACGCGCCGCGGGGCTTCAGGCGGAACCGGTCGATGCGGTGGTCGCCCCAGCTTGTGACGAGCAGATTGCCGATGAAATCTTCGGGCAGCCCGTCAGATTCGTAGGCGAGAATGCCAGACGGGGCTTCGCCCGTTCCCGAAACCATGGGCAGCGTGCCGGGGATTTCGCCGTTCCAGCTTGTGAACGGGTGCAGCCCCTTGCGGCCATTGCGGAAGCGAAAGCCGTAGTCGCCCCCCTTGATCACGTGCAACAGCCGGCACGGGGGCCGGCTGTCGGGGTCGTTGTCGACCGTGAAGAGCCGGCCGAAGGCGTCGATGCAACTGGCGTGCGGGTTCCAGAACCCGGTCGCCCATTGCTCGAGCTTTGAGCCGTCGAGCCGGCAGCGATAGACGTTTCCACCTTCTCCGCCCCCCGACAGGGTCGCGCCGTCGGAGCCGACGATCTTGTAGCTCTCCCCCAGGTTTTCACCGAAGCCGAAGTAGAGCCAGCCCAGGGCATCGAAGGCGAAGCCGGCCAGCGCGTTGTGGGGATAGTTGCCCGCGGTTTCGAGCGTGACGATGCGTTCGTGCCGGTCGGGTTTCAGGTCGCCGTTGTCGTCGTGATAGAGGGTGACGTCGCGGCGGGTGGCGACGTAGACCGAGAGAGTCGAAGAGTCGGAACGCGACTTGTCGTCCCGACTCGTTGACTCTTCGACCTTTTGACTCTTCGACTTCTTTTCCGAAGGAAACCACAGCGGCCGCAGGGCGACGCTCATCGTGTCGCGCAGGCCGTCGAGAAACACGACGGTCTGATCGACGCGACCGTCGCCATTGGCGTCGCGCATCACGAGGATGCGGTCGGTGGGGTGCCCCCGATAGCCTGCGGGCTGAAAATGGGTGTTGTTCTCGATGACCCAGACACGGCCGAGATGATCGACGTCGAGGCCGGTGGGGGTGACGATCTGCGGGTGCTCGGCGAACAGCTCGATCTTCAAGCGTGGGTCGAGCGAGCGCGGCGGGGCGTCTTCCGCGAGGGCAACCGCCGGGGCAACAGCCAGAAGAAACCAATGCGCCCATCGTCGCATGAGCAGGCTCCCGGGGGTGGGTTCGATACGGCGACGCAATGCTGCAGTTCAGTGAATCACGCCCTCACTTGCAAGGCACGCTAGGCCAGCAGGTCTGTGACGACGTGCGACGGTTCGACGCCGGTCAGCTTCTGGTCGAGCCCCTGGAACTTGAACGAGAAGCGATCGTGGTCGATGCCCAGGCAGTGGAGCAGCGTGGCGTTCAAGTCGTTGACGTGCACCGGCCTGTCGCTGGCGCTGTAGCTGAAGTCGTCGGTTTCGCCATACACTTGCCCTCCCTTGATGCCGCCGCCTGCCAGGAACATGCAGAAGTTGCGGGGGTGATGGTCGCGGCCGTAATTGGTCTGCGTGAGGGCTCCCTGGCAATAGATCGTGCGGCCGAACTCGCCGCCCCAGACCACCAATGTGCTATCGAGCAGGCCGCGCTGCTTGAGGTCTGCGAGCAGGCCTGCGGTCGGCTGGTCGACGTCGCTGCACTGTAAGGGAAGATCGCCCGTGAGATTCAAGTGATGGTCCCAGCCGCGATGCAGCACCTCGACGACGCGCACGCCGCGCTCGACCAGTCGCCGCGCCAAAAGCGCGCTGGCGGCAAACGTGCCCGGTTTGCCGACTTCGTCTCCATACAGCGCCAACGTCGCAGGAGACTCTTGCGACAGATCGACCAGGTCGGGCACGCTGGTCTGCATGCGGAACGCCATTTCGTACTGGTTGATGCGGGTCTGAATCTCGGGGTCGCCGAACCGTTCGAACCCCCGCTCGTTGAGCTGCGCGAGGGTGTCGAGCATGTTTCGGCGATGCCGGCCGTCGACGCCGGGCGGATCCTGAATAAAGAGCACCGGGTCGCCGACGCTGCGCAGCACCACGCCGGTGTAGCGGGTCGGCAAAAACCCGCTGCTCCACATGCGGGTAAACAGGGCCTGGGCGCCGGCCTTCGAGCTCCAAGTCGGGGTCAGCACGACGAAGGCCGGCAGGTCGTTGGTCTCGGCCCCCAGCCCATAGGCCAGCCACGACCCGAGGCTCGCCTTGCCCGGCACTTCGCTGCCCGTCATCACGAAGGTACACGCGGGGTCGTGATTGATGGCGTTGGTGTGTACGGTTTTCACGAGTGCGAACTCGTCGACCATTTTGGCGGTATGGGGCAACAGCTCGCTGACCCAGGTGCCGCATTGGCCATGCTGCGAGAACTTGTACATCGAGGGCGCGACCGGCAGCCGCTTCTGGTGGCTGGTCATCGTGGTGATGCGCTGCCCCATTCGCACGCTGTCGGGCAGGTCTTTGTCGAAGTATTCGCTGAGGCCGGGTTTGTAGTCCCAGAGATCCATCTGGGCGGGCCCGCCGTTCATGTGCAGGTAGATCAGCGCTTTGGCTTTGGGGGCAAAATGCGGCAGCCCGGGCAAAGGCGGCTGGGTCGCGCCCGACGACGCCGCACCGTGAGCGATCGCAGATCGCGCGGCCAAGAGCGACAGTGCCACCCCACCCAGGCGGAGGCCGGTATCGCCGAAAAACTGGCGGCGCGTCAGTTGCAATTCACGTTCAAGCTGCGGATGCATCGGGTCAGTTCCTGGTGATTGTTTCGTCGAGATTCAGAATCAGGTTGGCGACGAGTGTCCAGGCGGCGGTTTCGGGGTCGGGCGCGAGGCCACGAGGCGACGATTCACCCACGTGCACGGCCTTGCGGGCCGCGCCGGGGTCGGCATCGAATAACGCCCGCTCGCGAGCCAAAAGTTCGCCGACGAGTTTGAGCTCGGTCTCGTCGGGCTTACGCGCGAGCACCGTGCGATACAGGAACTCGATGCGCCCCGCAGGCGTGGCCCCTCCGTCGGCAATCGCCCGTTCGGCCAGCGCCCGCGCCGCCTCGAACTGCTGCACGTCGTTCATCAACTGCAGCGCCTGCAGCGGCGTGTTGCTGCGTTCGCGCCGCGTGCAGAACTGTTCGCGATTCGGGCCGTCGAAATTGCTCATGAACGGGGGCGGAGCGGTACGCTTCAGATAGCAGTAAACACTGCGGCGATAAAGCGCGGTACCGTGGTCTTGCAGGTAGTAGCGCGTGTTGCTGTCAGCAAACCCGACCGGTTCCCAGAGGTTCGGCGGCTGGTAGGGCCGCACGCCGCGACCGCCCATCGTCAGGTCGATCAGGCGGCTGACGAACAGTGCATTGTCGCGCAACTGTTCGGCGTCGAGCCGGAACCGAGGGCCCCGTGCGTACAGCCGGTTCTCGGGGTCGCGGCGAAACAGCTCAGACGTACCCCGCGCCTGCTGACGGAACGTTGCGGACGTGACAAGCAACCGCACCAGCGCTTTTACGTCCCAGGGTTGCGGCTCGCCTTCTCGGGAGACGGGCGAATTCGCGGCAGCCTCTGATTCCCGGCCTGGAACGATACCATCTGCGGGCTGTGATCGCCCCATGAACTGCAGGGCCAGCCAGTCGAGCAGTTCGGGGTGGCTGGGAAACTCGCCCTGCGTGCCGAAGTCGTAGCTGGTCTTCACCAGTCCCATGCCGAACAGTTGCTGCCAGAGGCGGTTGACGGTGACGCGCGCGGTGAGGGGATTGTCGGGCGAGAGGAGCCAGCGGGCCAGATCGAGGCGTGTGGCCCTTCCCTGGGGGTTCTGCTTCTCGATAGCCGGAAACGCCGCGGGGACGGCCGGTTCAACCGGATCGCCGGGTTTGTCGTATTGGCCGCGCAGCATCACAAAGGCGTCGCGCGGCTGCTCGAGGTCTCGGAAAACGAGAGTGCCGGCGATGCTGTCTTCGATACACATTCGCGCGATTCGGGCCTGTTCGGCGGCGGATCGCAGATCGGCAACGGGAGACTCGCACGACCGCTCGACGAACGTCAAGAAATGTCGCCGCAGACGGTCGCGCAAACCAGCGTCGTGATCGTGATCGGGGCCCGCCTTCAGAATCTCCTTGAGGTCGTCGGGAATGCCCGGTATCTCTCCCTCGCGCCACCAGGCCTTGAAAGACGAGCGCGGGTCGGTTGCCGGATCGGCTTCGCCGATCGATTGAACCTCGTCGATCCAGACGCGCCCGCCCCCCTCGTTGAAGCCCAGCGATTTGAGCCGCGCGCCGGGTTCCCAGCCCAGCTTTTCCAACGGAATCGACAATTGCAGCCAGTCGCCGGCCGGAGGGACCGGCCCCATGCCGAGTGCGCCGGATTCGCCTGGTCGCCGCGCGCCGTCGCGCGTCAACTGCAGCGGATCGCCCCAGGCGACCAGCCGGCTCTGCTTCTCGGCGTTGAACCGAACCGCCAGCACGTCAGGCGGGTGCTGCGGGTCGATACGCACCCAGAAATCGAGCCGTCCGCCGGCACGAACGACGAACGGCACCGTTTGGAATTCCAGCGTGACTTCGAGAGGCCCGGAGTGCGACAATTCCAGCGCGCGGCGACCCGCCTTCGCACCGAACTCGGGCTCCAACGCCCAGATCGGGGCGTTGCGGGACGAGCTGACCCCCTTCGTGCCGGGGGGAAAGGCGTCGTCGACCCACAGGTCGACCACGACGCGCGGCTCGGGCGAAGGCACGGCATCGGCCGGGTCGCGATAGTCGGCATCAGCGAGTGCCTTTTCGAAGTCGGCCTGGGCCGTCGCTTCGGCGGCTTTCGCCAGCTCGAGCGCCCGCGCCTGCTCCGCAGTCGGAATCTTCAGAAAAGGGACGGTGTCGCTGACGTTTCCATCCATGCCAGGGTCTGCGGCAGAATAGAAGAATGCGTACAGCGAATAGAAATCTTTCATCGTCAGCGGGTCGTATTTGTGGTCGTGGCATTGGGCGCAGCCTGCGGTCAGCCCCATCCAGGCCTGCACCATAGTGCTCGTGCGATCTACGGCGTACCGATACAACCACTCTTCATTGATCGCCCCTCCTTCGGCGGTCGTTACGTTGCAGCGGTTGAACCCGGTGGCGATCAGTTGCTCTGGCGAACGATCGGGCAACAAATCTCCCGCCAACTGCCAGATCGTAAACTGGTCGAACGGCATGTTCTGGTTAAATGCCTTGATGACCCAGTCACGATAGGCCCACATCTGGCGGTCGTTATCGAGGTGCAGGCCGTGGGTGTCGGCGTAGCGGGCGACATCGAGCCAGTGGCGGGCCATCTCTTCGCCGAACCGCGGCGAATCGAGGTACCGCTCGACCATGCTTTCATAGGCGTCGGGCGCATTGTCGCTCTGAAACCTGTCGACTTCGGCAATGGTCGGCGGAAGGCCGGTCAGTGCAAATGCCACGCGGCGAATCAACGTCGCACGGTCTGCCTCGGGTTGCGGAGCGAGCCCTTCGCGCTCGAGTCGCGCCAGAATGAACCGATCGACGGAGTTTCTCGGCCACGACGCCTGCCCCAATTCGGGTTCAGGCCTGTGGGCTGCACGCTCGAAGGCCCAATGCTTCTGATACACGGCACCCTGCTCGATCCAGCGCTTGATCAGGTCTTTCTGTGCTGCCGTCAACGACTTTTTTGACGCGGGCGGTGGCATCATTTCGTGCGGGTCATCAGAGATGATCCGCTGCCAGACCTCGCTCTCGTCGGGCTTTCCTGGCTTGATGGGAAAAACGCCGTCACGATCGCCAAAAGCCCCTTCGGGCACGTCGAGCCGCAGATCGGCCTTTCGTTGCCGGGCGTCGAAGCCGTGACAGGCAAAACAGTTGTCGGCGAGAATCGGGCGGACCTGGTCGTTGAAGAAGATCTGGCCGCCCGAGGGGGCTGATGCGCTGGGTTGCGCCCGCGGCGCATCGGCCGACGTCAGGGCCGGGGCGAGGCCGGCGGCCCACGCCAGACCAACGAGGGTGGCCGACCGAAAATGCGTCGTACTCGCAAAGAATCTTATTTTTCGGCTCAAAAGATACGCTCCCCTCGCCTGATTCGACTTGTCCATTGCGCGACTGTGCATTCTCACTGTGCATTCTCATAGTTACGCTGAGGCCGGCCGCCCTTATTCACAAAATTGAAAAAATTGAGCGTTTCATGGCTTCCTGCGGAGAGGAACGGCCGCTGACAGCCTGAAATCGTCGGCGAACGGCCTGGAGCGGATTATTCACAGTGCGGATTATGCAGGGAAGGGTACGACAAGCTCGCGCAAGCAGATGGTGGGCCTGTGCATGCCACTCGATCAACGAACAATGCGTTGTCTGAATCGAAAGCCTTGTCGCGTAGACCCACTCCCGGCGCGCCGGGACTCTCGGTTTGCTGGCCCCACCCTGGCAAACGATCAATAATCCGGGCCAGAGCGGGCCCCGACAGCACCGGCATTCTCTCATGTGCCGAGGTGCCGCGGCAAGCGCCCGCCAGCTCGCGCGGGGTAGTCGCTGGCGGCCGATTCGAAATCCGCCCTGTTCGCCCGTGCGATATCGCATGGAAAATCGCCCGGCCGGCACGGCGATGCGCACTGTCGATCGGCCGACGTCTCACCCCGGCGGGAACGTCAGCGGGCACACCCGGGAGGACGGCTCTCGCACTCGCCTCTGGGATCAGCGCCCCGGCGGTTTCTTCGCGGGGTCGGTAGATTTCCCCTTGCGGGGAGGGGCGATGCCTATGCCCTTGGCGCCCAATTCAGCGATCTTGGCCTCGGCCTCGTGCATCTGTTCTATTTCATCCTTCGTGATGACCTTCACCGGTGTGTTGTCATCTGTGTAGCCGCCGCAGCCGGCCAAAATCTGGCAACCAAATAGTACGAGCGCAATCAGCCCCGCGCGCGAGACCATATCGACACCCTCCGAATAGAGAACTGCAAAAGACAGAAACTATATTGGCCGCGCCAGTAGAAGGGCGGACTTCACCGCGTAGCGATGAAGTCCGCCGCCAACGTCCCACCACACTGGGACTCTCCTGCACGTTAATGTGTCGGCCGCCCGACAAACAAGTGCCTCCACTTACCTGAGTTGACGGTTGCGACGTCCAAAGCCAGTCCAAAGCCCCACCTTTCTCTCCCCTCTCCCTGGACTGGGGAGACGTCGGGATGCGGGTGCGGTCTGCTGATTTCAAATCTGAAATTTCAAATCTCAGATCGGAGACGCGTGCCCATCTCCCCAACCCTTCCCCCACGAGGGGGGAAGGGAGAGAAAACGCGGATACGCTCTCTGACCATGGCAACGAACGATGTCAGTGGAGATCGATTGAGCGACTAGAAATCGCCGAACACCTGTGCGTCCTTGATAAAGCTCAAGTAGCACAGGGTGATGTAGTCGACGTTCTGACTGATGAAGCGTGCCGATCCGTCGCTGAGCACGAACTGCGCTCCTCCCACGTGTTCGCTCGACCAGACCCGACCCCAGGGTCGCGTGAAACCGGCCAGGCCGCACCGTTCGGGGTTCTTGTTGATCTCGAACAGGCAGTTGACGAGCGAGTTGGGGGTGGCGTGCAGATTGCCCGGGCCCGCGAGCTGCTGGCCGAGTCGGATTTGCCGATCAAGGTCGTGGCCGAACGGGCCGGCTTCGGCAGCGAACGGCACTTCAGCTACGCGTTTCTGCAAGGCTCTGGAATTCGGCCCGGCGCCTACCGCGCCCAGCACCGCCGGACGCTCACCTGACGGAACCGCGGAGCGTCACCCGTGAGCGGGCTCACGCAGGATCTGAGCCAACTGCTCAACCGATGCGGCGCCGGTCGTACCGATCTGGTGCACGACATGCCACGCCGCCGCCATCGCGAGCTCCATCGCTTCGGAAATTTCTGCCCCGGCCGCCAGCGCCGCCACAAGATTCGCAGTCACCGCGTCGCCGGCGCCCACGACGTCAATCGGCCCCTCGACGGGGCGCGCGGGGCGGTGTATCGCCGGCCCGGCGGCCGCCGCCCCCACGATCCCGCGTTCGGCCAGCGTCACAAAAACCGGCTGGGCGTTCCGCGCGGCCAGTTCGGCAGCGGCGCGGCGAACTGTTTCGACGTCGGTCACGTCGGCGCCGCTCAGCCGCGACAGCTCGGCGGCGTTCATCTTGCAGCCCAGCCGAGGCAAATGGCCGACGCCGCGGCGGCTGTCGGCGAGCACGACGAGTTCGGGCCGGGCCTGAAGCGCCTGATAAGCCGCGTCGGCGACTTCGGGCGAAACAACACCTGTATCGGCCAGGTCGACCTGGTCCATCAGCACCAGGCCGTCGAGCCGGCGCCCGAGATCGCTGACGCGCCGGGCCAGGTTGTGCCGCAACGAATCGGGCGTGGGTGACCAATTCTTGAAATCAAAGCGATTCAGCTCTTCGGGCGGCCGCCCGATTTGCAGCAGCAACGGTTTGCAGTAGACGGGCGTTCGGCGCAGGCCGGTTCGAACGAGATGCTCGCAGTTCGCGCCGGGCTGTGCATTGAGCGCCCAGTGCAACTCGTGCCCCTCGCCATCTTCGCCAAAAAACCCGACCGCGGCGATTTCCCCGACCCCCAACGCGACCAGATTGTTCAGAATTGTGCCAGCGGCGCCCGCCTGACTGCGGACATTGACGACGTTGTAAACCGGCAGCCCCGTTTCGATCGACGTCTCGCCTCGGGCGGGGTCGATTTCGAGGTAACGATCGAGAAAGAAATCACCCACAACTGCGATTCGCAACCGCGGATAGGACCCGGTGATTTCGGAAAACCGCACGGGGTTCATGCCCGTTTCAACTCGTGATACAGATTGTGAATGAACGTGGAGTTGTCGCATTGCAGGTAGCGCATGGCGCCCCCCATGCGCGAGTAGCTCTTGCAGAACCGCAGGTAGTACGCGGCGCTGGTCTTGGGAGGCTCGCCCCTGGCCCAGTCCCACCCCGCGCCGTCCTGCAGGTCGACAACGTAAATCGTATGGTCGCGCAAAACCGGGCGGCCGCTTTGCAGCCGCAGGTTGTTCACACAGCTCACGCTTTTTTCCACCACCTGCGGGCCCATGATCGCCGACCCGACCGACAACAAGACCCCGCCGGCGAGGTTCTCGATCGAACCGCCGAAGAGCTTGAAATCGAGTTCGGCGGCACGCCCGATTGCCGCGCCATTGAAGACCGGGTGGTTGGAGATGATGTCGTAACCGATCCCGGGGTGGACTGTCAGCGGCACGCCATGCCGATACGCCTGCCCGACGATCGACGCGTGTTTCCAGCGGTGCTCGACGGTCGTTCGGCCGGCGGGCCACCCCTGGGAGTTCATCGCCTGCAACAGATCGGCACGCGCCGCCGTCAGGGGGTGTGAGGGGTCGGCGGCGATGGCGGCCGCCAATTCGGCAGCCGACGGCAGGGTGACGCCGTCTTCGGCGATCAGCCGCCCCAGTGCGCGGCCGTAGCCCAGGCGATCGAGCGCGCCGGCCAAAAGCGCCAGGTGAATGTTGATGGCCGTTTCGTGCCAGGTTCCGAAGGTGCCCGAGGCGACGTTCATCTCGACGCTTTCGGTCGAAGCGCCGAACCAGGCGTATTCCCAGTCGTGAATGGTGCCGGCGCCATTGGTCGCGAGATGGGTGAGCCAGCCGCCGGCCAAAAGCCGCTCGACGATCTGCGCCGCCCCATTGCGCAACAGATGGGCACCATAGATCAGGATCACGGCGGCCTGCCGCTTGCGGGCGGCGCGAATTCGCTCGCCGCATTCACCGATGTGTGCCACGAGCGCTTGAGGGCATGGTTTGGCAGGCGCGTCGGGGTCGATCAGAATCTCATCGGCGCGGGTGAGACTTTGGCGCTGCGCGAGCGGGTAGACCTTGAGGCGGCTCAGGTCGAGCGGCTCGACGTTCATTGACCTGGCCCCAGCACGTAGTTCACAAGCTCGATGGCATCGCGAAAATCGGGAATGACGGCGTCGGCGCCCACCCCCAGCAGCCGCTCGCGCTTCCAGCGATCGACGCGGCCCGAACCATTGGCGGCTTCGTCGCTGGCCACGGCAATCGCCAGCCCCCCGACTTCTTTCGTGTTCTGGATTTCCACGAACCCGTCTCCGAACGCCAGCAGTTGTGCGCCCGAAATGCTGTTGGCCGACAGGATCCGCTCGATCACGATCTGCTTCGAGAATTTGCGGTAGTCGTCCTGAGCGCCGTAGATTCGCGGGCCGAAATAGCGGGCAATATCGAGTAGATCGGCCTCTTCGCGCACGCACTGCTCGTCGGTACCGCTGGCCAGATAGAGCGGCATCCCCCGGGCCGAAAGGTGTTCGAGCAGCGGCCGGGCCGCATGCACCAGCAGCTCGTCGGGTTGGATGGTGCCATCTCGCAACCCGGCTTTGCGGCCGCCGATGCGCTGCTCTAGCCGGCGGAGATATTCGTGCTTGTACCACAAAGGGTCTTTGGGCTCTGCACCCCGCTCGCGAATTCGCTCGGCCAGGCGGATCATCTGGTAAATGGTCTGTTTGCCGTTGAGGCGCATGATGTCGTCGGTGATCAGGTGCCGGGCCTGGGCCTCGCTCTCGCCCGGCAGGCGGGGCAGCACTTCCAGAAACATGGGCACCATCACCTCGGGCCAACCCTGCCGGATCAACGACAAGGTGCCGTCGAAGTCGAACAGCACGTGCGCGATCTCAGGGCGCGGCGCCAGCGAACCAGGAACTTCGACGCTGCTCCGCGTGAAACTTCCCTCGCCGGCCTGATGCGGGCCGGAGACTTCGGCACGGCTCATTTCGGCCCCCCCTGGGGCGGCAGCTCCATGAAGGCGTACGCGAACATGTGGCAGATGGTCATCTGGCCGTCTTCGGCGCGGCCGTAATGCGCGTCGGGAACGACGAGGACATGTTCGGCGATTTCGGCCAGTACCCCGCGTTGGGCGCCCACCAGAGCAATGGTCTGCAGCTTGTTGTCGCGGGCCCAGCGCATGGCCCGTACGAGATTCGGCGAATTCCCGCTGACGCTCAGGCACAACGCGACGTCACCGGGGCGGGCGTAATTCTGAAGCTGGCGCAAAAAGACATCGTCGTAGGAATAATCGTTGCCGATCGCGGTCATCCAGGCCGTATTGTCATTGAGGCTCAGCACGCGGAACCGCGAACCCAGCGCGTCAGAAGCCCCCTTTCCCAGGTCGGTCGCAAAATGCGAGGCGTTGGCGGCACTGCCGCCGTTGCCGAAGACAAAGATCTGCGATTCTGCCGCATGGGCCCGTCGCAGAACGTCAATCGTCGCCGCGATCTGCGGAAAGGGCAACGCAGCGACGAGCTCGCGCTGCCGCGCGGCGTAATCGCTCAGCCAGTTCTCGGTGGAGTTCATAAAGATGCGTAGGCGGATTCTTGGTGGGCCATCATTACGGGCGATCAACGACGCGACGCCCGCTTCGTTCAATGACTTCGATGATAATCAACGGAGCGAGTTTTTCGTATTCAGACGCCGCGTGAAAAAACCGATTGCGGCCAGGCGTGTCGTTTCGGGTGAGGTCAACGGAATGCATTCGGTAGAACAAACGGTCGCCGAACTCAGCGGGGCGTTGAAGCGGCCAGGGCCACGTGCGGGGAGCGTCGAACGGGGGTCAGGGCTTGCGCTCTTGTGACACCGGGCCTGCCAGCGGCGGCCTTTCGAAGGCCAAGCCATCACCCGTGATGCGCGGGTCGCCCGTACGCTGCAATTCGGTAAGCAGCCGTTCTTTTAACTCTTTTTGAACTTGTGCGTATTTCGGCAATCCCGCGACATTCTTGACCTGGTCCGGGTCGTCGCCCACTACATACAACTCTTCCCGCGGCCGCTTGCCAAACGCGATGTTGTAGTACGGCTGCCACTCTGAATCGTTGCGGTGCGCGATCAGCCACGCCTTGGTCGGGCCGTGATCCATGTCACTCAGGGTCAGAAAGGTGTTCTTGGCAAAATCGTCGCCGGTGGGAGCAAACTTGTCGATGTCGTATGGATTTCCCAAGGGCCAGCGATCGGGCTCGAAGTTGATGATGTATAGATGGTCGTGGGTGCGGATGGCCCGCTGGGGATAGGGGAGAGAGCCGTCGCGGGCCGCTGCGACGTGCCGTTCGCGACCGATAAACACGGCCGTTCGCTGCGGATCGACCTGGCCCGATTTCTCTGATCGGAGGACGTCGAGCAGGCTGCGGCCGGTCATGTTCTCGGGGCGCTTCACGCCACCCGCCTCGAGAAACGTCGGAGCGAGATCGGGCAGGCTGACCAGGTCCTGCACCACCCGGCCTCGTTTCGCGCCCCCCCAGCGAATCGCGAGCGGGACGCTCGTTCCGAAGTCGTACAGGTTGCATTTGCCGTGCGGAAAACCCGGAGCGCCGTGATCGCCGCTGACGGCGATCAGCGTCGTCTCGAGTTCGCCGAGTTCTTCCAGCCTGGTCAATAGCAGCCCCAGCATGGCGTCGAACGCCTGGATTTCTCCGAAATAGTCGGCCACGTCTTCGCGCACTTCAGGCACGTCGGGCAGAAACCTGGGCAGCTTGCCCCGAAGGCTGTCGGGGTCGATGCCCCACAACGCCTTCCCGGAACCCTGCACCCACGCCCGATGCACGTTCGTGGGGCCGAACCAGTAACAAAAGGGCTGGCCCGGTTTGCGGTCGGCCAAAAATGCGTCGAAAGTCGCGCGCACTTCATCAAACACCGCCCGGCGGGCCGACTCGAGCGACTCTCCGTCGGCCAGCAGTTTCGTGACGTGTTCAGAAAAATCGTTGTAGCGGCGGCCCCCCTGTTCGTACTCGTACTGCGTGCCGCCGAATGGCGCGTCGTTGGGCGTGCCCGGGGCCCACACCTTCGACGTCTGCCCGATGTGGTAGCCGGCGTCGCGCAGCAACAACGGGAACGACGGAATCTGCGGGTCCCACACTGCCCCTTGCAGAATCGCTCCGCGGCCCGTGCGCCAGAAATGCTGCCCCGACAACAAGGCGCTGCGGCACGGAGTGCACGACGGCGCGCTGACAAATGCCCGGCGAAACAAGACCCCCTCGCGCGCGACGCGGTCAAAATTCGGGGTACGAACGGCGTCGTTGAGCGTGCCGGGGCCGTCGAGCCGCGCGTAGGCGCTCGCATGCCGGCCCCAATCGTCGACGAACGCAAACAGGATGTTAGGCCGCTTCGCCTCGTCGGCCGCGACCGCGCCGTGCGCCAACATGAGAGCGCTGGCGACGGCAATCGACCAACGGCAGATAACGGAGTTTGGTTCCAAGAGCGCGGTCTTAATGCCTGCCTCCGATCGTTTTTGAACCACAGGGCCCACGGAGACCACAGAAGGCCCCATTCAACAATACTCCTCGTACCGAGGCTTGCCAATTCAATTGATATGAACCACCGAGGTCGCAGTGAGCGCAGCGCGGCTTTCGGCCGCAACCAAATGGAACAGCCTTGAACAGGAGATCGCAAAGGCCGCAGAGGAGTTAACCAGCCGGCCGGCGGCCTGCCTCGCTTGGTGCTCTTTGTGCCCTTCGTGGTTGATTCCGCCGACGCAACCACCAAGGACACGAAGAGCACGAAGAATCTTCGCACAATTGCGTGCCGCCTTGAACACCCCATCAGCGCTGCGTTTTGAGAGGATACTCATCAGCACTGACCGCCGCTAATCCACACCCAGGCCCTCTGTCGTCCATTCGTCTCCCAACGGCAACTTGCAGAATGTTGTCGCCGCGACAAAATTCTGATGAGTTGCAGTGCGGAGAATCACCGTTTCGGCCCTGCTCTGTACTGCCAGTGTTCCGTAGCGCTCGGAAAAAAAGCTATGGCGCCGGCTCCGCCAGCAACTGTTCAATCTGCTCGCGCAAGATCTTTTCGCCGTCGTTCTCCTGCCACTTGAGCTCGCCCGCCCAAAACGAACGCAGGTAGCCGCGCTTGTCGATGAGATAGACCGTGGGCCACATCGAGTTCCCCCACGCGTTCCAGGCATGCTGCTGGCCGTCGATCAGGATCGGGAAGGTCAGCTTCTCGTCGGCCGCTTTCTGGCGCACAGTTGCCGGATCGCGCTCGGCAGGCGTTTCGGGCGTGTGAACGCCGATCAGCGCCACCCCTTTATTGCGGTAGGCTTCGTGCCACTGGCGGTACCAGGGATAGTTATGGATGCAGTTGATGCAACCGCAGGCGTAGAAATGAACAACGACCACCTTGCCGCGCAATTTTTCCAGGCTCAATGGCGGCGAATTGATCCATTCGGTTGCGTCGATGAACTCGGGCGCCTTGTAGGCGGCCCGACCAAGCTGAGAGGCGTCGAAGATGGGGCCGACCAGCTCTCTCCACGCTGCGGTCTGTTCCGTGCTAAGCAGTGCCAGCGCCTGTTTCTGCTCGTCGGTCTTGAATTCGACGAACTTCTTTTCGAGCGGTTCGCGGGGTTTGCCGGCCGCGACCTCCTTTTCCAGGGCCAGCACCGCCTGCTGCGTCTCATCGACGATCTTGCGAATGCTGCCGCGCTGCGTCTCGGAAAGCTTCAGGGCCGAGACCACGTCGTCGCGCACCAGCGCACCCGTCCCCAATTGCTGAAACGCAAGCTGGGCCAGCCGTGCACCTTGCGCGGGTTTAAGAATCTTCTGCGCCCCCTCACGGGCCTCGGCGACGATTTTACCGAATTCCGGCGCCGCGACCGCCGTCGGTTTGTTCCGCAACGGGAAGTAGCGCCGATCGAGTTCGTCGGTCAAACTGCGCAGCTTCTGCCGCTGAGTCTCGCCGAGTTTCAATTCTTCAATCACCGCCGGTTCGTGCAGCAAAATCCAGCAGGGGTCACCAGGAGACACAGACTGTCCGACAGCGGGTGGCGCGTCTGCCGCCAAGTGTAGCAAGCCGGCGACCACTAGGCTGATGGCGCGCATCAGACGTCTCCAAAAGTTCAACAGGTTAGCGACCTCTGCGGCTGAGTCGCGCCCATGCGTTGGCTGCCAAGTCGTTCGCACGGCGGGCTGGCGCTCGCGGGCCGTGGCACTCACTTAACCGCTACCTGGAATTGTTCGTATCCGCAGCCAGCGCCAGTCTAGCCTGACGACCCCGGTGCGGCCAGATATGGTCGGGCGAATGTTCGCCGAAACCGCTCCCCCGGCTCGATCAGTCGGAGGAGCGGCGAGACGGCCTCACTTCCCTGAAAGTACACGTGACGATTTACGCCGTCGAAACCGACCTGATTTCAGGCAGCAGTTGCGGAACAATTTTCCGGACTGGCAGGGGCAGAGGTCATTGCGCCCGAGTTTTTCGGCGAGTTCCTTGTCCCCGTGGACGAGGCGGACACCTCGCTTCACCTGCGTTTCCGACGGGAACCCGCGGCGCCTTTTGCTCATCGGCTCGAAAGCAGGGTAGAGATTCAAAGTCTTCGGGCAGCATGGGGCACCAGCCTTTCCGGTCGAGGCGTTCGCAGGGGGGTGACACGCAATGTTTCCCGCCGGTTCGCAGCACGACGCGGGCATCGTGCGAATTGGGCTCGCCCGAGGGGAGCACTCGTTGAAACGGCGGCATTTCGCGGTTAATCTCGGTAGGTCGGCCGCGGCCGCTTGCGTGCGGCTACGCAGACCTGTCTAGACCGGTGATTGGACGTCCGATGCAGAAATCCCTGTCGATGGAGAGTTGGCGAGAGTTTACTGGGAGATTCGGGGCGTACACAGACAGGCTGAGAAAAGGCGCGAATTACGGCCCCGGCAAGGCTCGCCTGGGCGCCTGGCTGGCCTGCGCTTTGACGTATGCCGCGGCAACCCTGGCCGCAGACGATCATCAATCGTTTCCGCAGCCTCGCAACACACAGAATCCACAAGATCATCTGTCGACGCCGGCCGAGGCGCTGGCCGGCATCTCGCTGCCGGAAGGCTTTCACGTCTCGCTGTTTGCCGCCGAGCCTGACGTCCAGCAGCCCATCGCCATGACGACCGACGAGCGGGGGCGGCTGTGGCTGGCTGAGAATTACACGTACGCCGAATCGGCGGTCGGTTTTGCCGACGACCTGCGCGACCGCATCGTGATTCTGGAAGACGTCGACGGCGACGGCAAATTCGACAAGCGCAAAGTCTTCTGGGATCAGGGCCGGAAACTGACCAGCATTGAGGTCGGGTATGGGGGAGTCTGGGCGCTGTGTCCGCCGCATTTGTTATTTATTCCCGACCGCGATCGTGACGACGTACCCGACGGTCCGCCGGTGGTTCTGCTGGACGGCTGGGACGCAGCGAAGGTCAGGCACAACATCGTCAACGGCCTGAAATGGGGGCCCGACGGATGGCTTTACGGAAGACACGGCATTCTGGCCACCTCGTCGGTGGGACCGCCGGGGGCTCCCGAGTCGCAGCGCGCGCACATCAATTGCGGACTTTGGCGCTTTCATCCCTCGCGCAAGGTTTTTGAGATCGTCGCGCATGGCACGACCAACCCGTGGGGGTTCGACTACGACGACCACGGCGAAATGTTTTTCATCAACACGGTCATCGGCCACCTGTGGCATGTCGTTCCGGGCGCCCATTTCAAACGAATGTACGGCATCGATTTCAACCCGCATCTGTATGAACTGATCGACCAGACGGCCGATCATTTCCACTGGGACACGGGCGAAGCCTGGAACGACGTGCGAAAGGGGGTCAGCGCGACAACGTCGCAGCTCGGCGGCGGCCACGCCCATTCGGGCCTGATGATCTACCTGGGCGACAATTGGCCCGCCCGGTACCGCAACACGATGCTGACGATCAACCTGCACGGGCGTCGCTTGAACAACGACCGGCTGGTGCGGCAAGGGGCCGGCTTCGTGGGCATACATGCCGACGACCTGTTCTTCGTCGCTGACCCCTGGTTCCGGGGGATCGAGCTATTGTACGGACCCGACGGCGGCGTGTTCATTGCCGACTGGACCGACGTCGGCGAGTGCCATGAGAGCGACGGGGTACACCGCACGTCAGGGCGAATCTTCAAGGTGACCTACGGTGATCGGCCCCACCCCCCCCGGTTCGACCTGGCTGCCCTCGGCGATCAGCAGTTGGTTGAGATGCAGTTGCTGGCCAACGACTGGCAGGTCAGGCAGGCGCGGCGCGTGCTGTGCGAGCGGGCCCTCGCGAAACGAGACCTCGGCGCAGCCCGCCAGGCGCTGCTGAAGATGTTCGAGACTCACCCGGATGTAACGCGGCGGCTGCGGGCGCTGTGGTGCCTGTGGGGCATGGGCGCCCTTGACGACGAGTGGCTCGCAAAGCAACTGCAAGACCCGCAGGAAAACGTGCGTGCCTGGGCGGTGCGGCTCCTGGTCGACCGCGGCGCGCCCTCGGGCCGAGCCGTCGAGGCGCTGACGAGCCTCGCTGAACGCGAACAATCGGGGCTGGTGCAACTGTATCTCGCTTCGGCCCTGCAAAGGCTGCCCTTCGAACGACGCTGGCCGATCGCCAGGTCGCTCGCAACAAAACGCGAATTTGCCATCGACCCGGTGCTGCCTTTGATGGTCTGGTATGGCGTCGAAGCCGCGGTGCCGGCAAACCCGCAGGCGGCCCTGGCCCTGGCCCAGGCGACCGCTATGCCGGTCGTTTGCCGTCATCTGGCCCGGCGGCTGACGTTGGAACTTGAGCGGCGACCAGAGGCAGTTGAGGCTTTGGTCGAGAGCCTGGCGAGAATGGATAACGGTTTCTACCGCCAGGAAGTGCTGGCGGGCGTCTCTGAAGCATTGCGGGGTTGGCGGAGCGTTCGCACACCGGCCAGTTGGGCCGGTACGGCGACTAAACTGGAGCGCGACGGATCTGACGAAATTCGCGCTCAGGTCCGCAAGCTGTCGGTGGTTTTCGGCGACGCGCGCGCGATCGGTTCATTGCGGCAGATCGCCGGAGACGCGAAGGCCGATGTCAAGAGCCGTCGCGAGGCGCTCCGTACGCTGGTCGACGCCCGCACCGACGATCTCTTGTCGCTGCTGAAAAAGCTGATCGGCGACCCGGCGCTCGCCGGCGAGGCGATCCGCGGGCTGGC
The DNA here is from genome assembly GCA_052388175.1 of Planctomycetaceae bacterium. Classification (GTDB taxonomy): domain Bacteria; phylum Planctomycetota; class Planctomycetia; order Planctomycetales; family Planctomycetaceae; genus SIAF01. The sequence continues at coordinate 58,911 of JBQTIL010000047.1, forward strand.
CGACTACAACGCGCCCGAAACGCCCCACGAAGTTCTCGACGCCTACCCGCGGCTCGACCCGGCCGGACGCGCCGCTGCCATCGACACTCTGGCGACCCGGCCCGCCTATGCCATCGCGCTGCTCGAAGCGGTCGATTCGGGCCGGGTGCCGCGAAATGACGTGACCGCGTATCACGCGCGACAGATGCAGGGGCTGCAATCACCCCAACTGACTGCATTGCTGACGCGAGTCTGGGGAGCGACCCGGGCGACGGACGCTGAGAAACGCAAGCTGATCGCGCAGTACCGCGACAAACTCACTTCGGAATGGCTGGCAAAGGGCGACCTGTCGGCCGGCCGCGGCGTGTTTCAGAAGCTGTGCGCCAATTGCCACGTGCTGTACGGCCAGGGCAAGTCGATCGGGCCTGACCTCACCGGGTCGAACCGCAAGAACCTTGAATACCTGTTGGAAAACCTGATCGACCCCAGCGCGCAGGTGGCATCGAACTTTCGCGTCGCCATGGTCGTTCTCGAATCGGGCCGCGTCGTGACGGGGGTGGTGGTTGAGGAAGCAGAGCGCACCCTGACGCTGCAAACCCAGGACGAGCGCGTCACGATTGATCGCCGCGAGATCGACGAACAGAGCGACACGGCGCAATCACTGATGCCCGAAGGGCAACTGGCGACGCTTTCTGACGAGCAGGTCCGCAACCTGATCGCCTACCTGATGGCGACCGAGCAGGTTCCGCTGCCGGCCGAAAGTCCGTAAGCGCTTCGCCACTGCCACGTGGCGTCGGGTGGCACGCCCTGAGCGAGGCACGAGCGAAGGGCGTGGCGCGTGTCACGGGACTTTGCCATCGCGCCGGAGCGAAAGTCGTTTCGCGTGGCCGGCAGTCGTCAAAGGTCGCGCTCGGAGACGCACACCACGCCCTTTCGGCGTCCCGCCGTCAGGGGCGTGCCACCCTACCGGCCGTTGCGCCGGGGCCAACAGATAACAGGCACTCAGAAGGGGCTAACTGTCCGCCGGCGATTCGTCGGCGATCTGCCGGTACCGGTCGACGGCCCTCAGGAACGCTTCGCGCGCGGCGTCACATTCGGCCGGGGCAATCATCTTCTCGCGATTTTTCCACAACAGCTCGATCGTTTCGATACACCACAAGGCGCTCGCCCGCGAAGCGCGAATCGGGCGGCCGCTCACGATGATATTGACCGGATTGGTGTGCAGTTGGGGAAAGTGCCGCAGCGCCACCCAACTGCTGTGCGCGACCGGAACCTCGAACTCGATGTCGTGCAGCCGACCGTCAGCAGGAACCGTGCGCGACGCGACGGCACGGCCGTTCACGACCAGCTCGACCAGCCGGTCGCCCCCTTCCACCATCTCGTCGCTGCGATCGCGATGCAGCAGAACGGTGTCGCCCGTATCGCGGCGGCCCGTGGGGGCGGGGGCGCTGCCATGGGCGACCGCTTTCGGAATTTGTGGCGCGAATGCGACGCGGCCCCGCGCCTTCACGGCAGCCGGGGCCGCCAGGCTCAAGTCACCCCCGCCGGGGGCCTGGCCCGCCACTTCGAAATGCACAGCATGCGCATAGCCGTCGGAAACGTACGAACGGCCGGCGGCCAGGCCCGTGCACCAGTCTCCGAACTCGACCCGCGCCGGCCGACCCAACTGCACGTACACGCGCCCCTGGCCGACGTTGCGGCTGCTCATGCAGGGAAAATCGGTCTCACCGCTGACCTTCAGTGGGAACCCGCAGTTAAGAATGTGATACCAGCAGTTCCATTCCGGAATCCGCGCCGTATCCATGGCGCTGATGAAATCGCACACCCCCTCGGCAACGCTCACACAAATCTCCATGGCGCCGAGTCCGTTCATTTCCGGGACCCCCAGATTGGGCAGCTCGTCGGCGGCCTGGTCAAGCCGCGCGATCAACTCGCGCTCACTCAGCCGGCCGTCACGGTCGAAGTCAATCGCGTTGAAACGATCAGGTAGCAACAGGCGCCGGGCCTCATCGGGTGTCAGCCGAGCGTCACCGTCGCGATCGGCCTGGGCCAGCAGTCGCCCCGCCGCGGCGGGTGGGTCGATCTGCAGACCGCTTGCGGAGTGCGCGTAACCGGTCACGCCGCCTTGCGCCTTGGCCCAGCGCATCACGGGGGTCGTCCAGGTGGGCCAGCCTTTTGTCGCGAGGCCCTCGGATCCGGGGTACGTCTGGTCGCGCAGGTTCAACAGGCACACGTGCCCCAGCGCCTGCGAACCGAAGCCGCTGATTTCGAGATCGTATTTGAGCACCGTGCGCGGTTCGCTGATCTCGTGTGCGGCAGGGGCGAAGAACTTCCGCTGATGGTCGAAACACGGGCCCCACGTCAGCACGCAGCCGACGTTCAGCCCTTCCCCCTTGACCTGCAAAAACATGTCGGCAGGCGTCACCCCTTCGGTCGGGCTGGTGTAGTGGGCGCAGCCCGCGGCATGGATGTGATGGTCACCGCTGAAAAACCCGAACTGCGCCGGGTCGATCCAGCGTTCGAGATCGACGTTCACCAGGGCCTCTCCGTCGGCTGGAACAAGCACTTCGCGTTCGCGCACCCGGTATTCAGGCCCCCGGCTGGTCTGTAACCGGAACCGCCCCGGCGGGAGCAGAACGTGGTCACCGTCGCGGCGGTAGATGTGGGGCTGGAAAAAGAAATCGGGGGCCAGCCGCTTCGGCTGCGGCGGATAGACGCGCCCCTGTGAGTCACGAAACAAAAGCCGCGCAACGGAAGACGCCCCGTCGAAGTCGCGAACAGTCAGCTTCACCTGCCGGGCCGGGCGCACGTCAAACAGCACCGGTACTTCCCCTCGGAAGCCCAGGTCCTGGTTGCCCTGCTCGACGTCGAACCCGATCGTCGCCTCGCGCTTCCCCGCTTCGCTGCTGTAGACAAGCGCGATCGAATACTCGACTTCCAGCCCGCTCAGGGCGTCGGTCATGGGGGGCGCGGCGTACATCTCGACGTGCAGAAAGCGCTCTTTTGAACCAGCTACGTTTTCGTTGCGACGCAGCTCCTCCTGCTGTTGCCGCTTCACGCTCTTCTCGGTCACCCCCGCATACACGGGCCCCGCCTGCGGACTCACGATCCGCAAACGTTTGGTGACCGTGCTTTGATTCACGATCTTTACGACCACCGGCGTGAACCCCGCCTGCTGCAGCACGGCCGGCGCATCTCCGCGATCGACCTTCACCCGCGACTCGGGGTTGATCGACACGTGAAACAGCACGTGCGGGTCGAGCAGCTTCTGCAGTTGCGCGGCGTCGCGGCGGCCGGCGGCGTTCGAAATCGCGGCATTCGCCTCGGCGGGCAACGGGACCCCCAACGCGTCGAGGGCCTGCAGCAGTCGCTGCACGTTTGCTGCCAGCGGCTGCCCTTCGACGAGAACCGGCTCGCGCTCAGCGCCGGGCGCGGCGCGCGAAGCCACAAGCAAAATCGCGGTGCTAAGCGCCCCCGCCGTAATCGCACGAACGTTCACGGAAGCTCTCCTGCCAGTGAAGTGCTGGATGTTCCATCACGGGACAATTTCTCGGTCCGTCACCGCATGCCTCCCGAGATATAGAACGATTCACCCGTGATCCACGAGGCGTCGGAAGACGCCAGAAACACGGCCGCCGGCGCAATGTCTTGCGGCTGCCCGATGCGGCCCAGAGGGGTCTGCGATTCCACTTGTCGGCGAAAATCGCTCTCGGCGATTCCCGCGGCGTGTACGCCTTCGGTCTCGACCATACCGGGATTGATCGAATTGACTCGAATTTTGCGCGGCCCCAGCTCCTGGGCCAACGCGCGGGTAATGGCATTCACGGCGGCTTTCGTACCGCTGTAGACCGACGTAGTGGGCGGGGCGAGCGTCGCGGCGACGGAACTGATGTTGATGATCGAGCCCCCCGCAGGCCCGAACTGTTGGGCCGCCGCGCGTGACGCCAAAAGCAGGCCAAGCACGTTGAGGTCGAACATCTTGTGAAAATGCTCAGGGGTGACGGCCTCGAGCGCCGCGAATTCGTAGACGCCGGCGTTGTTCACGAGAATATCGAGCCGGCCGAACGTCTTTTTCGTTTCGGAAAACAGCCGCTCGATATCGGCCGGTTTCGACAGGTTGGCCTGGACGGCAATGGCCCGCCCCCCCTGCTTGGTAATTTCACCGACGACGCGGTCGGCCCCCGCCTGGCTGCTGGAGTAGTTCACAACGACAGTGGCGCCTTCCGCCGCAAGGGCCTTGGCGATGGCGGCGCCGATGCCTTTCGACGCGCCCGTGACAATCGCGACCTGGTTTGCAAGTTTCTGCGACATGCTGACGCTCCCTGTTGCTGAACATCTCGTCCCGCACGTTTAACAATAGAAAGGGCGCGTTGCCATGTCACGCGCAGCGGAATGGGGTACTGTATCACGAGGGACGCAGTAGGGTGCGACAAGCGGAGCGAGGTCGCACCGTTGGAGATGACGTCGAGCGCACGGTGCGTCGGCGCTTCGCTGGACGCACCCTACGACTACGACCGAATCGTTTTCAACAGCACACCGGCGGAGGATGTATGCGGAGAACACGGAATGCCCCGCTGGTGGCCCAATTGAGGAGATTGGAACAGCGGCTGCTGAAGCCCGCGGTGCGGAACTCTCCGGCTGAGTTGGCCGAGCTGCTGGCGCCGGAATTCGTCGATTTCGGCAGTTCGGGGCGCGTCTTCGACCGACAGCAGATCATCGAAGCGTTGGCGGGCGAAGCCGTAATCAGCTCATCGCTGGCAGATTTCGGAGTGCGGGTGCTCGCGCCGGGAGTCGCCCTGGCAACTTATCGGTCGATCCGGCGTAACGCCTCGGGACATGTAGTATTCGAATCGCTGAGAAGCTCAATTTGGCAACGTCGTGGAGGACGCTGGCGAATGGTCTTTCACCAGGGAACGCCGCTTCACGCGCCGGATGCATTTCCGGTACGTAGAAGTGGCCGCACCACAAAGAGCGACAAAAGGTAGGGCGACAAGTGAAGCACGGTCGCACGATTGAAGCAGGCGTCCGGCACACGGTGCGTCTGCGCTTCGCTGGACGCACCCTACGACTACGCCTCAATCGTTTTTGCCGGCCGCGCCCGGCTTGTCGGGCTGCGATTGGTCGGCCGACGAGGACTTGCTTTCCGACACGGCCGAACGATCAACCAGCTTGAGAGAGGCCGAGTTCATGCAATATCGTTGGCCGGTGGGGCGCGGTCCGTCGGGAAAAACGTGACCCAGGTGGGCGTCGCAACGGCTGCAGAGCACTTCGATGCGCACTTCGGATTCACTGCGATCAACCGCATTGGCGACGGCGTCTTTGTCGATCGGGTCCCAGAAGCTGGGCCAGCCGGTGCGCGATTCGTATTTGGTTTTCGAGTCAAACAACGGCTGACCGCAGCAGACGCACAGATAGATGCCGTCGTCTTTGGTTTTCCAGTACGCGCCGCTGTAGGCACGTTCGGTCCCCTTGCGGCGGGCCACTTTGTATTGCTGCCGCGTGAGCTGCGCGCGCCATTCGGCGTCTGTTTTGACAATCTTCTTTTTGGGCTTGTCGGCCTCTTTGCTCGCCCCTTCGTCGCCGCAGGTGATCGCGGCAACCAAGAGAATCACAAGGCCAGGCAGGCATTTTCGGGGCGATCTGGAATCGACGAGCGGAAACATGGCAAGACTCCGCGACGGACAACCTGACCAATCGGCATCTACTGATGTATACTCCGGCCGGCAGGTTTTCAAGAACTCTTTCGCGCAAAATCGGCTCCGCGGTATGCCCTGTGCGGCATCCTGAATTTTCCGTCAGGCGCCATTTCGTTCTGAATCGCGCGACATGCTATGGAATCAATCGTTCGCCTGTTCAGTGTCGACGAACTTCGCGGCGTACTCGAGACGGCCGCCAGTCGGTTGTTGCGTGCCGCGCGCGAACGCTATTGCGAAGGCCTCTCGGCGACGCGCACCGTGTTTTTGATCGCGGGGACGGACGAGCTGCTCGACGCGACGAAAACCGCGGAACAGCTTCTGAGGCCCGACGGCTGGCATCGCCCCGACGTGCGGCTGGGGCCGGTCGCCACCTGCGGTGACGCTCTGGTTGTCGAAGTCTCGTGGCCTCTGGGGAATGAATGGACCGACCGCATCTTCGTCGGCCAGGAGGCGTTTCCTGAAGAGCCATTCATTCTGACAGGCCCGGCGCTTCCGGCGGGGTGGAGTGCGGGGCAACCGACGCCCAAGGTGAAGCTGCCGGAATGGGAGAGCTTTCAGCAATAATCGGCCGGACCGCGTCGTTTGGTGCCGCGGCAGATGGGCGTTGCCGTATTGTCTGGCAATAAATGCCCGCGAGCCGATCAGGGACAAACCGGCTCACACAGATCGGGCTGCCAACCACCGTCGACCCCGTCGGGCGACTCGCCAAACCCCTCCCAGATTTCATCCACGATGATGTCGTGGATGTGGTGGTTCGCGCAGGCGATCAGGTGGTGATGCCAGCCGCCGGCCGCCGGATCGGCGACGCGCAGATCGTAGTTCACCAACTGCGTCTGGTCGCTCTCGGCCTCCAGGGGAATGCCGCGAAACACCGGAAACCAGTCGGTCCAGGGGTGCGACTTGTACACGTTGAAGCACTCGTGCACGTTCGAGGGAATTGCATCGCAATACGAGCATTCCAAGAGCACCAGCTTGTCGACATCCACGCCGCGCTCCTGAAGTCGTTCGGCCAGAAGAATGGCCGTGTTCGCCCCCAGGCTGTAGCCCATCACGACAATCGGCCCCTCGAGCCGGCCCGATTGTTTCTCGTCGGCGATAAATTCCGCCAACGGGTAATACTCCTCGGCAAAGGCCATGATGGGGTGGATTCCCTCGGCCCGTAACGTGCGTTCGAATGCGCAGCAGCCGGGCCAGTAGCCGGCGATCCCTTCCAGCACAAACACGTTCGGGCGGCAGCCCGACAAGGGCGGTGCGACGCAGCCGCTCGACAGCGCGAAGAGCAATAACAACCCGAACCGCGAATGCATGATCGGACGATGCCGCAACGGTTAGTCCGTTTCAAATAGGACGCAGGAAGTGCCCCAATCGTGCGCAGGCACGAGCGTGCCGGCACAGTTTGACTTATCGGCACAATCTGCCCGACCGGTTGAATTTAACTGCCACGACAGGCATCGGCGCCAAGTGGCGGGTTTGCCCTATCTCGTGCGGCTATAGCGGCTTGTGCTCTGGGTCACTCATCGCAGCAAGGGCACAGCTCGGGCACCAGCACGGTCAGCGTGGCGGCGTATTGGGTCAGATCGTATTCGTCGCCGCGCTCGTCGTCGGCTTTGTGATGCGCCACGACCAGATAGTAGTTGCCGGTGGCGGGAATGAATTCGGCGCGCCCGTCGCCGTCGGTCATTCGCTCGAACATCGCATCAAGGCCGCTCGCCAGCGTTTCACCGCGGGGAATGAATGACACCCGCGCATCGGCCAAGGGCCGTCCGCGGAGCAACAACCGCACGCTGATCTTTTCACCGGGCCCCATCGGCGCGACCGGGTTCACGACAGGCACCAGCTCGAGGGCGTGCCCCAGCGGCCGGTCAAACCCCGCCAGGTTCGCCGGCACCCGATCGAGCGATTGGCTGACGACAAAATACGTCTTGGCGCTGCGAATCGACCGTACCGGGCGGCCGTGGTTTACGACGCGATCGGCTGAATGCTCGACGACGTACAACCCCGGCGCCGTCGCCGCGAACTTCGCGCTCCAGAAACCCTCTTTGGGCGTATACCCGGTGTCGACCAGGCGGTCGAGCAGGTCGTAGGCGCGTTCTTTGGGGTCGTGCACGCGCAGGCGGCAGCCATCGAGCCCGACCTTGCTCGCGAGCTTGAAATCGCGGTGGTCGTTGCCGTGGTTGCCCAACATCAGATCGACGTGTACGGCGTCGCCGGCGCGGATTACCGAAACATTCGTCTGCACCCAGGTGTCGTGGGCGAACGCCGGCACGCAGGTTGAAAGAACCAACAGGACGAGAAGGACGTTTCGATGACGCATGGAGGAAAGTCTCCGGTGAACAAACTCGATCAGTCCTGCGCGGCAGGTTGCCCCGCGAGGCCCCGGGTCGAAGGTTGAACGAAACCCGCCGGCGCGCGAGGCGCCGGCGGGCCAACGAGTCGCCCCGTGGGGTGGGCGACCCGCTGTGACACGATCAAAACTCCCCCGCCACTTCGCCCCCGGCACGCGTCGCCAGCCCGCGCCATAGTGCGAGATTCACGCTTTCGCTGACGAACCGCGCGCTGCCGTCGGACAGCAGAACCGTGACCCCGCCCGTGTGTCGGCTGCGGGCCGCGGTCAAACCGAAATTGTGGCTGCCGTTGCCACAGTCGAATTGCCGCGAATTCGGGCTGTAGTAATGGTTGTACAGGGTGTCGCCGTAGTGGCCGTTCATCCATTTTGCCCCGCGCAGACCCGACCAGACGCCGGGGCCGGGCACGCAACTGGCGTCGGTCGTCGGCGTGGCGCCGGTCAATTCGAGCACTTCACCCTGCGGGTTTGCGGGAGGCCCGCCCGCGGGAGACGACGGTCGCCCCCCGACCCCCAGTGTGTGCTCGCTGAAACAAACGGTGTTTGAGAGTCCGTCTGTGACATCGCGAAAGCGAACGCTGGATCGCGAAAACATCACCCCATCGCCGGTGTTGATCGAATTGGCAATCCCCGTGCCGCTGCCGGTCGTCCCGACGTAATTGGTCGGGCCGAATTCCGATCCGGCAATCCGCCCGAAATCGCTGGGGCACTGATACAGCGGGATCGTTGTCCGCACGGCCACCTCATTGGGGGTCATGGGGTTTGACGCGGCGCCGAAGCTGGGGGCCGTGTTGAAGTCGATCAGGTTGTAGAGGTTCGACCCGTCGACGTAGGGGAGGATGTGGGCCTGCACCGAAAAGACCATCGGGAAACCCAGCCGCCCCGGCGGAAACACCCCGTGGCTCGATTCGTAGTTGTGAATGGCCAGCCCGATCTGTTTCAGATTGTTCCGACACTGCATCCGCCGCGCCGCCTCGCGCGCCTGCTGCACGGCTGGCAGCAAGAGCGAGACGAGTACGGCGATGATGGCGATGACGACCAGCAGTTCGATCAGCGTAAAGCCTCGCCGGCGGCGCGGCTCAGTATTCGGCTCTTGTGTCTTCATGGCGTTCGTCCCTGGGGTGATAATCAGGTTGGATGAATGGCCGCGCAGTGTCGCTTGGGCGTAGGGCGCGCGACAGCGCGTCGACAGGGTCGAGGGGAGAGACGACGCGCCCAGGCACACACGCGACATTCCGAGCGCGCCAGCGGACGATCAGGCGGCCGGCCGATTCTGCGAATTGGCCGCCTTCCGAAGCGCAGAGCGCTACCGTCTCACCCGGCGCAGGGCCGCGGAGGAGGAGGCTCCGGGCCGAGCCGCGCGGTGCGCGGAGAGAGGCACTCGAGAGTTGAAACGGCCGCAAACGTGGGCCATGGGCGGCCGGCCTCGGCTGCCGCAGCGATGCGTGGCTGGTGACTGACGATCAGGCCCGGCAGCGACCCGTCGCCGCACGAACAGGCGACAAATGCCGGCCGGGGGTCGGGCGTTCTTTTCGAATCGCGCTTTTTCGTCGGTGCAGCAGCCTGTTTTTGCGGCGCCGCAGCGGCACAACACGATTTCGTGCCCGCGGCGATCTCGCGGCCTGCACAACAGCAAAACCGTGTGCCGGCATTCGCGCAGCCACACCCCCCGCTGGCGACCGCGTCACTCACCTTGCCAGATTGGTCTTCGTTCAGACGAGCGACAGGCACGCCCAGTTCGCCTGCCACAATCGCGAGCACCATGATGAGTGAGACGCCGCCGTGCGCTGCGCGCCGCATAAACCGCGGGCCGCGCCGAATCGCTCGGCTGGCACGTCGCGCCAGGCTGGTTCGCAAGCTGTGCATCACGATCTGCGCCACTCTATCCCACGCGCCGGGTACCAGCAAGTCTGCGGCCCGGTCCATCGGTTCACCCATTCATCGAGAAGGCGCCACTGGCGAAGGCGGCGACGGCTCGAACAAAGTGTGGGGGTCGAACGGAAAACTCCGCTCGACGTTTGTCCGACCCTGCCGCCAATCGACCAGTGGCGCCTCTTTCCAACCCGTAATTCGCAACCCGCATTTCACAATGCTAGTACTCTCCCGTCACCTCACCTCCCGCGCGCGTCCCGAGCGCCTGGTAAAGGGCAAAATTGATGCTCTCACCGATCGGCCGCACCGATCCGTCGCCAATCAAGAAGTGTGCGACCCCCACGTGCGGGGCCGACACGTCGCGATCGTCGCTCTGGGGTGAGTTCGGCACATTGCCGGTCTGGAACAGCGCCATGTGCCCGTGGTCGTCTGTGAAATCGGTCCATTCGCGGACCGCCCCGCACCAGGTGGTCTCGTAGGTCACGTGCACGCCGTGCGATCCGGCGCGGCGAAAAGGGCCATTGACCCGCTCGCCGGCCAGCAGCGTATTGCCCAGGCCGTCGCTCACATCGGCGACGCGCGTGAAGCTATTGCGGCTGAACATTCCGGAGCGCTTCTCCTGGGTGTCGTCGAGATCGGGTGTCCCGAAGCTCGCGACATAACAACCCATCGCGTAATTCTCAGGGACCGGGCCCATCTCGACAAATTTCCCCTGCGACACCGGGACGGAGGGGCACAGGAACACCGGCAGGTGCCGCGTACGGGCCGGTTCATTCGCCGCGTCGAAGATCGGCGCGTTGAAGTTGAACTGGCCGTAAAGGTTCGCCTGTTCGAGTTGGGGCAGAATCATCGCGCCCCAGCCGAACCCGAGAACGTTTTCACCCTGCGGGCCGCGGCGGTACAGGTACCCCGGCGGAAACACACGGTGCGTGTCGTGGTAGTTGTGCAGGGCCAGGCCCAACTGTTTGAGATTGTTCTTGCAGGCCGCACGCCTTGCCGCTTCGCGCACCTGCTGCACCGCGGGGAGCAGCAGCGACACGAGCACGGCAATCACGGCGATTACGACCAGAAGCTCAATCAGTGTGAACCCCCTGCGGAATCGACATGGCATTTGTCCTCCTGTGGGTCGAATTCAAAACGCGCTCGCGCGCCGCCGGTTTCCGTGCCGACGGAGACGTTGCCTCGAACGTTCGCTTCAAGCCCCACGCGCACCGCCGCCAGCCACCGTCGCCGACACGGCGAACGCCTTGGCGTTTAAGACCGGAACCTGTATTCCGGCGACGTCTCGAAGGCGCGCGATCGACGCGACCAAAGCGCGGCAGGGCCGCGCCATTGTGCCCCTGTCTTCCAACAGGTCAGGGGCGCAAATGTTCCCACCCCCGCGGCAGCGCGCGAAACGCGCACCGGGCAGAACTCATTCTGCGGGAATGCGCCGACTCGAGGGACGATCTCAGGGCGCCAGCGATCGCGCGCGTTCAGCCGCGCGGCGGCGGAGTTGGCGGTTGCAGCGCGTCGCAACCCGCTCGACCATTAACAGACTCGCAGAGACGGGCCCGACCGGGCGAGGTCAAAAGTGCGACCCGTGCCGGCAGCGGCCCGAGCTCGAAGGCGACGATTTGCGCGAGAGTCCGTTCGGCAGGAATGGTTAGAGACGGCTGGCCCAGTGGATCCGCGGGGCACGGGCCTGTTTGCGCGACAGTCTGCCTACTCTTGTCGGCACTCGCTTCGGTTGACGCCCGGCATGGGCCATCATTCGCGCCGCCTGCCCCCGGCCAGGTCAATGTCAGCTCGAACCCCAGAATCGAGAAGTGCATGTGCCAGACGGGTGCATCAGTTAACTGCGGCGCAGGTTCCGCCACCCCCGCTTCACCCGGCCTTACCGCCGCCATTCGCTTGGGCGCATGACGGTGCGAGTGGGCGTCTTTGCCGTGATGGTGATGATGGTGCTGGCCACCAGCGTGGCTGTGATGATTGCCGCCATGCGCGTGGTGATGTGCGTGGGCACTAGCGTGGCCTTGCGGATCGTGGGCAGTGTTCAAAGGGGAACCAGCGTGCGCGTGTTCGTGCGGCGCTTCGCCGCCGACGTGGGCGTGCCAGATGCCTGGCGTCCGCAACGCCACGGCTGCGACCACAGACAGCAAGCTGCCTGCCAGCAGGTATCTGACGACGCGGCGCACCATGCGGCTGTACAAAGCGAGGGGCAAGGCAAGGCCGGAGGAACTCGCCCGTCAGACTACGGCCGCACGCCGCTGTTTGCAAGGTTTGCCCGGTGGCAGCGTCTGCCGTGCGCACAATGCGCAGCCGGCCGCGACGCGCAGCTTACGTCGGGGCGCGCCTCGGCAGTACCTCTCGCGGCGCCCAATGAGGGCCTGCCGGGGGCGCGGGCCGGTCGCGGCGGGTCACCGCCCTTGCCGCTCATAAGCGCCGTGTCGCCCCAGAAATCAACGCACTGCTGCGCGCACCTCGCGGGGGCGCCGATCTGCGGAGCCAGCCGGATCATCAGACCCAAGCGGCCTTGGCAAACGACGGCGCCGGCCGCGATCGGGTTTGTTCGCAGCGCAGGGGGGCAGAAGAGCCAGTGCACGTCGCGATCGCCGGTTGTCAGCCGCGCGTTGGCCGGCGGCCAGACGCCCAGATTCGAAAACGTTCCGATCTGCGGCAACTCGGAAAAATAGTCCCGGATCACAACCTTTCGTAGGACCCGCTGGGGCAGATGTCGCGCCAGCGACAGCCGGAACCAGCTCCGCCAATGCAGATTGCGGGCCAGTTGCGATCGAATCTGTTCGTGCACCTGCCGGCTCGTATCAGTCGCGGCCAGCTTGACGACGAGCGCGGCGGTATGGTTGGCCGTGTCGCGAGGCAGCCGCACGCCGCCACGCATGTTGACCGGCACCATCCAGTACCGGTGCGCGGGCGGTTTTGCCAGAAGCGGCGGGACGGCCGCGTTGAGCGTCGCGAGCAAGAGCGAGTTCGGCGAGACGCCGTCACGCTCCGACCGGCGGAACAGTTCCAGGGTCTCGGCGCGGGAAAAGAGCCGCCAGCCTGCCGCCGATTCGTCTGCTATTGCGCGCTCGGGCCATCGCCAGTGCACGACACAACCTCGATCGCGGCGATTGAAGCTGGCCAAAGTCAAACGGCAGCGCGAGAGCCCTGCGGGCGGCGCCGGCCGCGACAGACTAGGCAGAGCGGGCACGTTGTTGCCGCGCCGGCGCAGATGTTCGGCCAGGGCGCCCAGGCCGTCGAATTCGCGGTGCGGGCAACTCGTCCACTCGATGCGGGCCCCGTCGTCGTGCAGCGAACCGAGCGCGATGTTGATCGGGCCGACGGCCTCTTCAAGAATCGAGAAGCCCTGGCCGAGGCAATCGACGGTCTGCTCGAGCATGCTTTCCCCGGTCGACTCTGCGACCAGCGCTGGCCTTGTGGCAGGCCGCGGGCGCAACGATGGTACGAATTCTCCCGAAAGGGATATCGGGCGGTGCGGTGGGATCGATCAATTCCCGGTGCGGTGGTGCTGGTTGTTCCGAAAACGGTGACCTTGCGGTGGGAAGAAATTCTCCGGATGCCTGAAAAGGCAACCCGCCTCCGCGCTCCCTTGTCGAGGCAACCCCAGCGGGGGTAAAGTCGCTGCGGCAGGTCCGGAAGCATTTCAATTCCGGCAAATTCTTACAATCAACCGAGCTCCGCTATGTTTCAACTGCGCACTCCCAATGCCGCAACTGTCGCAAAGGAAATGCGTACAAAAGCACGCAGAGACAGCAGAGAGTGCACCCCGTTCTCTGCTGCCTCTGCGATCTCCTGTCCTCCTTCTATCGCACACGGGTTCGCGCTTGCCGCGGTGTGTCTGGCGACTCTGGCCGCCAGCACCCCACTCGCCGCGGCCGAAAAGTCGCCCAGTGCCCTCATCGTCACGGGAAACGACGGGCCCTTTCACGATTGGAAGAAGACGACTGACGCCCTCAAGGATGTTCTCTCAGCCGACAACGCATTTGATGTGACGGTGGTTACCGATCCGGAATTTCTGGCAGACCCGAAGCTGCACGGCTACAAGCTGGTTGTTCTCAACTACGTCAACTGGAAAGCTCCGGGGCTGAGCGAAGAGGCCCGCGCGAATTTTCTGAAATACCTTTCGGGCGGCGGCGCACTGGCGATCCTTCATTTCGCCAACGGGGCATTCAGCCCTGACATTCCCGAAACGAAAGCAGGGCAATGGCCCGAATATGCGAAAATCTGCAAGCGGCGCTGGAAGCCAGGCGTCAGCATGCACGACAATTTCGGCCGCTTCGAAGTTGAAATCTCCGACCAGCCGCACCCCATCACGCAGGGGCTGACCGGGTTCGAAACCGAAGACGAACTGTACTTCAAACAGCAAGGAGACGAACCGGTGACTGTGCTGGCAGTCGCCCGCTCGAAGCTCACCGGGCAGAAAGAGCCGCAGGCCTTCGCCTACAACTACGAGAAAGCCCGCGTCTTTCAGACGACGCTGGGCCACTCGGGCGGCTCGATCAGTAACCCCGGCGCCGCCGCTTTGATCCGCCGCGGCTGCCAATGGGCCTCGGGCACGCTCGGGGCCGGCGACGCGGCGAAGGAAAAGCCGGCGAAGTGATGCGTCGGCCGATTTGCCGGGCGCGTTGAGTTACGAGCTCGTTCCTGCGCGGCGGAACGCGCGCGGCGCCGTCGATTGTTGAGGGCACGTTTTGAACGATGCAGTCCCCCCAAGGGAAAAAGGCGACTGCCGTTGCGGACGAGCGCCGTTTCCCCGCCCCGGAACCAAAGTGCGACCGTGGCCCCGACCCGCAACGACCGCCGACGATTGGGACAATCAGCCCGCCGGCCTGCGGAAACCGGGTTAGCGCAATCTGGAACCCATTTCGAGCTTTTCAACTCGTTGCCGCAGCGCGTCTAACTCCGCCCGAAGGTTCGCCACGAGATTGTCGAGGGCGACGGCATGCGTCGCCAGCATATGCACATCAGATTCATTGAACGTGTGCTTATCGAGATACTGGATCCGTCGCCACGCCTTTTCGGGGTCTGGCAAGATCGGCCCTTTGTGCAGAAGCTCTGCCCGCGGTTGTCGTTCTACTCGCTTTTTTCAATTCCGGCAATCTCGCTCGTCCGGCGTGAAATCAATGGCGACCCGTCAGGTTTGACCCGCTGTCGGCCCGCGACCTGACGGGTCGCTGATTTCACGTGAGGATTGTCGTCACTGGCCGGTTCGAAAGCATAAACCGCGAAGCGTCGATCGCCAGAAAAAAATGCGGCTTCCCGCGCTACTCGCAGCGACATCGGCTCGCAGGCGCCATCCGCAGCGGTTTGCCAGCCGCGGCACCGGCGTTTTCAGAGTCAAGGTGGGGGAAGCACTCTCGCGCAACGACTCGAGCCGGCCGCGTCGGCGACGCATCAGAGTCGGGCCCAACACAGCGAATCAGTTTCGGCGGGCGAGAACCGGCGCAAAGTGCCGTAAGCAACAGCAAGAGCCGACGCACGCGATTCGGCGCGTCTCTGCTGTGCGGCGCGCAGCAACAATAAAGGGGGCGGGAGAACTGCCCGACGCGGGCAGTGCGGCCCGCCTGCACTGCCTGTTCTTCCGCCCCCGCACCTGATACACGGGGCAGGCCCGAATGTGACAGGCCACGACAATGGATATTGCAACTGGTCGTGACGACTTGTACCCGCAGCGGGCCAAAGGCCGCGGTTGAGCCCTTCGGTGGCGCCGCCGCCCGCTCAAAACGCGCTTCGGGCGCAAGAAAAAACCGAAGCCGTTGAGAAATCAACGCTTCGGCGAGAGGCGCCGGTCAGAGTCGAACTGACGATGGCGGATTTGCAATCTGTAAATAAGTGTACACCACAGTCCGCTACTATCAACTTTATCGGCACTTTTTAGTGCGCCATGCACCCCACCGTACAGTGCGATAGTGGGTCTATTTAACCGTCTG
>JBQTIL010000048.1:0-54997 GCA_052388175.1 Planctomycetaceae bacterium
ACCATGGCACGGTCCTCCGACGGCTCGGTCAGCCAAATCAAATTCAATCGCTCCTGCTACGCCTACTTGGCATCCCGCCCGATGCCCTGCGAACCTTCAAACGAAGGTGCGGAATGTGAGTAGTTAGGCCGCCGCGTCAGGGAATCGCCCGGCACCTGCTGGCGGAACCGCGCGCAGCTTTACCGGGCCATCTGCCGCAGCACATAGTGCAGGATTCCACCGTGGCGGTAGTACTCGACCTCGACCGGCGTGTCGATTCGGCATCGGGTGACGAAGCGCGCGGTGCGGCAATCGGGTTTCGACGCCGTGACGGCCACGTCTTGCAGGGGTTTCACGTCGGCGGGCAGGTCGATTTCGAAAACCTCGGTGCCGTCGAGCCCGAGTGATTCGCGATTCTGGCCGGGCTTGAATTCGAGCGGCAACACCCCCATGCCGACCAGATTCGAGCGATGAATGCGCTCGTAAGAAACGGCGATGACGGCGCGAATTCCCAGCAAGAACGTACCTTTCGCCGCCCAATCACGCGAAGAACCGGTGCCGTACTCGGCCCCTGCCAGCACGACCAGCGGCGTTCCCGATGCCTTGTATTTCATGGCGGCGTCGAAAATTGACATCTGCTGCCCGTCGGGCAAGTGCCGCGTCACGCCTCCTTCGGTTCCCGGAGCCAGCAGGTTCTTCAGGCGAATGTTGGCGAAGGTTCCCCGGGTCATGACGCGGTCGTTCCCGCGCCGGGCCCCGTAGCTGTTGAAATCAAGAACGGAAACTCCCTGCGATTGCAGGTACAATCCGGCGGGAGAGTCGGCCTTGATGGAACCGGCCGGGCTGATGTGGTCGGTCGTTACTGAGTCGCCGACCGAAACCAGCACGCGAGCGCCTTTGAGAGGGCAAATCGGCGGCGGCCCTGCGGGCATGTCGATGAAGAAGGGGGGTTCTTGCACGTAGGTGCTGGCGGGATCCCACTGGTACAGGTCGCCTGGCGCACTCGAAATCGACTGCCACTCGGGCGGCCCCTGTGTCGCTTGGGCATACTCTCGCTGAAACGTCTCGGCGCTCATTGACGCCGCAATCGTGTCGGCGATTTCTTTCTGGCTCGGCCAAATGTCTTTGAGGTACACGTCGCCGCCTTTTGAATCCTTCCCCAAAGGCTCGGTGGTCAGGTCGATATCAGTGGTTCCTGCGAGAGCGTATGCTACGACGAGCGGCGGGCTGGCCAGATAATTGGCCTTCACCTGCGGATTGATCCGCCCCTCGAAATTGCGATTGCCCGAAAGGACCGCCGAGACCACCAGGTTGCCCTGCCTGACCGCTTCGGAAACGGGGTCGGGCAACGGGCCGCTGTTTCCGATGCACGTCGTGCAGCCGTACCCCACCGTGTTGAAGCCCAGTGCATCGAGCGATTTGTCGAGCCCCGAGGTGTGCAGGTAATCGGTGACGACTCGGCTGCCCGGCGCGAGGCTTGTCTTGACCCAGGGCTTGCGAGAGAGCCCTTTGGCGACCGCATTGCGGGCGAGCAACCCGGCGCCGATCAGCACCGAAGGGTTGCTGGTGTTTGTGCAACTCGTGATGGCCGCGATGACCACTGCCCCATCGGTAATCTGTGACACGCTGCCATTGGTCTTCACGGCGACCGGCTTCTCGGGCTCGCTCTTGCCGAACGCGCCCGTCAGGTCGCGGCGCCATTGCGACTTCATTTGCGAGAGCAATACGCGATCCTGGGGGCGCTTGGGGCCGGCCATTGACGGCACGACGGTGCCCAGATCGAGGTCCAATGAGCTTGTGAATTGCGGCGTAGGAGAACCTGCGGTGCGGAACAGGCCCTGTTCTTTGTAGTACCGCTCGACGAGATCGACTTCATCTCGCGTGC
Organism: Planctomycetaceae bacterium; assembly: GCA_052388175.1. GTDB lineage: Bacteria > Planctomycetota > Planctomycetia > Planctomycetales > Planctomycetaceae > SIAF01. The sequence goes on from JBQTIL010000048.1 coordinate 1,865, forward strand.
GGCCGGTGCGTTCGAGATATCGCAGGGTCTCGGCGTCGACGGGAAAGTAGCCCATTGTCGCACCGTATTCCGGCGCCATGTTGGCCAGGGTGGCGCGATCGGGCAGGCTCATCGCATCGAGCCCCATGCCGAAAAACTCCACGAATTTGTTGACGACGCCGTGCTTCCGCAGCATCTGCGTGACGGTCAGCACCAGGTCGGTCGCCGTTGAACCTTCGGGCAATTGACCCGACAATTTGAAGCCGACAACTTCCGGCAGCAGCATGTAGATGGGCTGGCCGAGCATCACGGCCTCGGCTTCGATGCCACCCACCCCCCAGCCGACGATGCCCAGGCCATTGATCATCGTCGTGTGGCTGTCGGTGCCCACGAGGCTGTCGGGAAAGGCCTCGCCATCGCGCGTCAGAACGACTTTGGCCAGATATTCGAGGTTGACCTGGTGGACGATGCCCGTGGCGGGAGGCACGACGCGGAAGTTATGAAACGCCTGCTGCCCCCAACGCAGAAACTGATACCGCTCGCGATTACGCTCGAATTCAGTTTTCACGTTCAGAGCGAGCGCTTGCGGAGTGCCGAAATAGTCGACTTGGACCGAGTGGTCGATGACGAGATCGCAGGGCACCAGTGGATTGATCTTTTTCGGATCGCCGCCCATGCGGAGCATGGCGCTTCGCAGGGCCGCGAGATCGACAATCGCGGGGACGCCCGTGAAATCCTGCAGAACGACGCGCCCGGGCATGAACGGAAACTCGACCTGTTTCGGGGCCGTCGCGTTCCAGTTGGCAATGTCTTTAACGTGCCCATCGGTGACGACGAAGTTGTCGAGCTTTCGCAGGCAGGCTTCCAACAGCACCCTGATCGAGTAGGGCAGCGTATCGATCGGCCCCGCGTTCGCCCGCTGCAGCGCGGGCAGGCTGTAGATCGTGAACTCGCCGGAGTTGGTCTTGAGGCGCGATTTGGCGCCGAACGGGTTCGTGGCGGGCATGGAAATTCGCAGTTTGTATGAGAGACCGCGATCGGGCGCGTTTCGCGGCGGTCGGGAGCTTCGATTGCGCGTTCGATGCTAACAGCGGCCGCGTGGAATTTGAAGAGTTGCCGCGGGCCGCACAACCGGCGTCTGACCCGCGCCTGATTCCAATGCGGCTTACCGGCCATTTGCGATCGCGTATTGACCCGCTTCGCTGCCCACGCGTAGACTGTCGCGCGCGGCTGGTACGGCACACGTGCTGAGGCTGCCGAGACGCGCCCGACCTCGAGCGTGAAGAAGACAGCATCCCTAAGGAAAGGGGTCCAAAATTTCCACGGTTTTTGGCACAACCGGCCCCGCATGGCCTCGATTGGGCCGACTGATCTACCGACTCGCGCACCCCGTGTATCGCCGTCGGTATGCCGCGAAGCACGTTCACTCGCCCGAAAGCGACTTTGCGCATTCGCAAATTGCGGCGCTACGTGACAAGTTGTCGCGGGGCGAGACATCATATCTCGTCGGCATCGGCCCGGCTGGCCATAACAGCGGCCTGGCGCTGGTTGAGGCGTCGGCAAAAACAGGTTTGCGGCTGATCGCCAACGACGAAGAAGAACGCTTCAGCGGCGTGAAACACGCCGCCGATTACCCTGAGCAGTCGGTCGCCATGCTGCGCTCGCAACTCGAGGAGCACGGCCTTTCGTACCGCGACCTGCATGCCATTCTGACTACCTGGGACTACATCTCGGTTGTACCGGTCGCCATGCGCGCTGTCGTGGAGCATCTGCCCTATAGCCTGGGGCTCGCGCGCCGTGCCTGCATGCCGAAATGGGACTTTCACTGCAACGGTGAAGTGTGTCGCGCGGCACCCGCGCGCCTGGCGCAACAACTGGGCGCTCCCGCTCCGCTGCCTTTGATCTGTCAGCATCACCACGACAATCACGCGGCGATGTCTTACGCCCTGTCGCCATTCGCGCGCGACGGCAAGGCGGTGCTCGTGACAGTACTCGACGGGTTCGGCGACGAGGGAGCGATTTCAGTGTATCTCGCTGAGAATGGCCGACTGCGGCCGCTTCGCAAGAACTACAGCTTTATCGACTCGCTGGGAATCTTCTACTCAATCATCAGCTCGACGCAGGGGGGGTGGACGACCCTGTCGAGCGAAGGGAGGTACATGGGGGCGGTCGCCTGGGGAGACGGCGACCGCCTGACCAATCGATACTATCGCCGGTTGCGCGAAATATTTCATTTCGGAGCCGAGGGAGCGGTGACAGTCAACCGCACGTTCGTCAACTGGCACAACCGGGGCGAACAGCAGCCTTACGGTAGGCCGATGTGCGAACTGCTGGGGGACCCGATTCCGCTAGAAAAGATGTGGAATCCCGACGCCGTACTGCGAGTCGATGACATTCAGCACTCCGAAATCACCCGGGAGCGGTGCGACCTGGCGGCTGCCACACAATTGGTCTTCGAAGACGCACTGTTTCACATCGTCGACCATTTCCTCCGCGCGACAGGGTGCGAGCGGCTGGTGCTGACCGGTGGGACCGCGCTCAACTGCCTGGGGAACATGCGCCTGCTCGAGCGTTACGACGAGGCGTGGTACGGGCGCAACCTCGGCCGGAAGGCGCGGCTGCACCTGTGGGTGCCGCCGGTGCCCGGCGATGCGGGGGCGCCGATCGGTGCCGCGTATCACTTCGGTTTGCTCGCGGGCGCCGCCCCGGGGGAACCATTGCAGCATGCTTTTTATTGCGGCCGAGGGTTTTCGAGTACCGAGATGCAAAGGGCGCTTGAGGGTCATCCTGAAGTTGCCGCCGAACGGCTCGGTGACGTTCGCCGACCAGGGATGCTCGAGTCGCTGGCCGACCTGGCGGCATCCATCGTTTCGCAGGATGGTGTCCTGGGGTTGTTTCAAGGCCCGGCCGAAACCGGCCCGCGCGCCCTGGGGCATCGCTCGATTCTCGCGAACCCCTGTAATCCTGATTCGATGGCCACAATCAACCAGCGGGTCAAGTACCGCGAGCTGGTTCGGCCGCTCGCGCCCATGGTCACCCGAGAGGCGGCAGAAAAATTCTTCGACCTGTCGCCCGGTGCCTCAGCCGACGACTACAACGCCTACAACTACATGGTGCTGACCGCTCCGGCCCGCTCGCTGGCCTACGCGCGAATTCCCGCGGTCGTGCACAAAGATGGTACGGCGCGCCTGCAGATTGTGCGTCGCGAGCACGACCCATTCACTCATGCCTACTTGCGCGCGATGGGAGTGCATGCCGGCGTCGAGGCGTCGGTCAATACATCACTGAACGTTGGCAGCCCGATTGTTCAGACTCCGGCACAAGCGCTCGGTGCCCTTGAGCGGGCCCGCGGTATGAGCGGGCTCTTGCTGATTTCCGACGAAGGAGAGGCCTACCTGGCGTGGCACAACGTCGACGCGCCTCCCAAGGACCGGGGGCGGCAACTTCAAGGTTGGATCGCCAATTGGCGCGAGCGAACCCGCAAGAGCGTGAGCGTGCCCGCCCAGACCGCCTGAAGGGCTTGGGGTGGCGCGTTATTCGGCAATGCGTCTTCGAATCTCGCTTCCCGCGCGATCGACCAGGCGTCTGCCGCCGGGTGAACGCCGAATTCAGAACGCAGCCCTGTGTTTCGACGCAGCGCGCGTTATATCGCGGTCGGCAACACGCCTTCTTCCTTGACAGTTTCGGCGGAGGTCGCGTAGTATTTCCGATCGTCAGGGGAAAGTTCCGACGCGCCGTTGTCGCGATAACTATAGTTATTTCAAGCCTTTACAGCGTTACGTCAATCATGGCGGTTCCCAAGAGAAAACAATCGCACGCGCGCTCGGCGAAGCGTCGCAGTCATAACGCCATCAAGCCGATGCAGCTTGTATATTGTCCGCAGTGCGGCACGGCGGCGCCGAGCCACGTGGTCTGCCCGAACTGCGGGTATTACCAGGGTCGGGTCGTCGTCGAGCCGGGAGGCTGAGCTCTCATGCGCATTGCGCTGGATGCGATGGGAGGCGACTACGCCGCGGTCCCGAATGTCGAAGGGGCGATTGCCGCTGTCGCCGAGAACCCCGATTTGCACGTCGTTCTCGTGGGCGAGCGCGCCCAAATCGAACGCCTGCTCGAGAAGGCCGCCTACTCGGGAAAGCAGCTCGAAATTCATGCCTCAGAGGGTGTCGCCGGCATGGATGAGAAGCCTACCGAGGCTCTACTCAAGAAGCCCAATTGTTCGATCGCCGCCTGCTGGAAATTGATGGCAGGCCGCGAAGTCGACGCAGTGGTTAGCGCCGGAAGCACCGGCGCGGTTGTCGCCGCGGGCCTGCGAACGCGATTGTTTCTCAAAGGGGTCAAGCGCCCCGGTATTGCTGTTGCACTTCCGACGCTGCAAGGCCATTCGGTGCTGCTCGACGTAGGAGCGAACCCGGTCGCGCGGCCCGAGCATCTGCTGCAATACGGTGTGATGGGTGCGATCTACGCCCGCGAAGTGCTGGGAGTTGAAAACCCCCGTGTGGGCCTGATGAACATCGGCAGTGAAGATGGCAAGGGAAACGAATTGGTACGCGAGACGCACGCCCTGCTGATGAAAAGCCCCGCACGCGACCGGTTTATCGGCAACGTCGAAGGACGCGGCCTGTACCAGGGAGAAGCCGACGTGCTGGTCTGCGAGGGGTTTGTGGGGAACGTTGTCCTCAAGGTCAGCGAAGGCATGGCGGAAATGATGTTGCGCAAGGTGGCACAAGACGTGATGGAGCAATTGCAGCACGAGCGGCACGTAGCTGGCGAGACGTTTCAGACGCTCGCGCGGCGCTATTCATACCACGAGTCGGGGGGAGCGCCGCTATTGGGCGTGGACGGCATCTGCATGATCTGCCACGGCTCGAGCAACGGCCGATCGATCTACAATGCCCTCCGCGGCGCGGTCGCGTTCAAAGATCGGCGGATCAATCCGCAGATCGTGGCTGAACTCAGCGAAGCCCCCGCGTACACCTAATGAGGCGTCAGCGTGAGCAGGTCTGCCTTCTTGTTTCCGGGTCAGGGTGCGCAGAAAGTCGGCATGGGGTGGGCCCTGGCCGATGAACTGCCGGCCGCCCGCGCGCTGTTCGACCAGGCCCGGGAAATCCTGGGGTACGACCTGGCAAAGATCTGCTTTGAGGGACCGGCTGAAGAGCTTGATCGCACCGATATCAGCCAGCCGGCCATCTTCGTCACCAGTCTGGCCGCCCTCGAACGCCTGCGTACCCTGGCACCGGAGGCAGTCAACGGCTGCGGGATGACCGCGGGCTTGAGTCTGGGCGAATACACAGCCCTGGTGTTTGCTGGTTCGCTGTCGTTCGCCGACGGGCTGCGGGTCGTGCAGTTGCGTGGACAGGCGATGCAGGCTGCCGCTGAAGCAAATCCGTCGGGCATGGTAAGCATTCTGATGCTTGACCGCGAACAGGTAGAAGCGATCTGCAGCGAGGCCGGTTCCATCGGGTCGGTGCATATCGCCAATCTGCTGTGCCCCGGCAACACCGTGGTTTCAGGGACGAAGGCGGCATGCGACAGGGCGGTCGAACTGGCGGAAAGAGCGGGGGGCAAAGTGGCCCGCCTGCCGGTTGCCGGCGCCTTTCATACCGCGATCATGCACCCGGCCGACCAGCGGCTCAAAGCAGCCCTGGCGAATGTGCGACTGGAGCGGCCCAGGATCAGCGTGTACTCAAACGTCGACGCCAGCCCTCACGCCGACCCCGATGAAATCCGCGGTCTTTTGGTCAGGCAGGTGGTCGAGCCTGTGTTGTGGGAAGGGCTTATGCGGGCCATGTTGGCCGCAGGGGCCGAGCAGTTTTACGAGGTGGGCCCCGGGAAAGTGCTTAAGGGTTTGCTGAAGCGCATCGACCGGGCGCGCGAGTGTCAGTCAGTCGGTGATTCCTAGCGACTTAAGGTTTACACGCAAACGGAAACCAGATATATGTTTGCCGATACTCGGCAGTGCCGTGTCGCGCATGTGAACACTGGAGGGACCAGGCGTGTCATCTGTTGAAGAAAAGGTGATCGGGATCGTCAGCGAACAGTTGCAGATCCCCAAGGAAGAGGTCACGAAAGACAAATCTTTCGTCGACGACCTGAAGGCCGACTCGCTCGATGTCGTCGAACTCGTCATGGAGTTCGAAGACGTATTCAAGCTCACCATTCCTGACGAAGATTACGAGAAGATCAAGACGGTGGGCGACGCGATCAAGTACATCGAGGAGAAGCAGTAAGGCATGTCTCGGCGCGTCGTCGTCACCGGAGTTTCGGTGGTCACCGCCCTCGGTGTAGAGACCGCCGAATTCTGGGATAAGCTCTGCGCCGGAAAAAGCGGCGTCAGCCGCCTTGAGCGGTTCGACTGCGCCGAATTCAAAGTCAATTTCGGCGGCGAGATCAAGGATTTCGACCCCAGCGACTGTCTGCCGCCGCGCGAAATCAGACGGCTCGATCGATTCGTTCAGTTCGCCATGTACGGCGCATCGAAGGCGATCCGCCAGTCGGGTTTTGATTTCACCCAGGGAGATTCATTCCGTTACGGGGTGATCACGGGCAGCGGCATCGGCGGCCTGCACGAAATCGAAGAGCAGCATTGCGTGCTGTTCGACCGCGGCCCCAACCGCGTCTCTCCGTTCATGATTCCCAAGCTGATGGTCAATGCGGCCAGCGGCAACATTTCAGTGTTCTGGGGCTTGCGGGGCCCGAACTCGGCGGTCGCGACGGCCTGCGCCTCGGCGTCGAACGCCATCGGCGACGCATTCAAGCTGATTCAGCACGACCGCGCCGACGTGATCGTGACGGGGGGCAGTGAAGCGGCCATTACGCCCATGGGCCTCTCGGGCTTCGCCCGCATGGGTGCCCTCTCGACGCGAAATGATGACCCGCCCCGCGCGAGCCGACCGTTCGACCGTGACCGCGACGGGTTCGTGATGGCTGAAGGCGCCGGCATGGCGATCCTTGAAGAGTACGAGCATGCCAAGCGCCGCGGCGCACCGATTCTGGCGGAAATCCTGGGCTACGGTATGAGCGCCGACGGAAACCACATGACGGCCCCCGACCCCGAAGGTCGCGGGGCGGCAATGGCGATGCAATTCGCGCTGCGCGACGCCGGCTTGAATGGCGACGCGATCGATTACATCAATGCGCACGGAACCAGCACACCGTTGGGCGACAAGGCCGAGACCACGGCTATCAAAACGGTCTTCAATTCGCATTCGAAACGGCTGTCGGTATCGAGCACCAAGAGCCAGTTGGGTCATCTGCTGGGCGCCTCTGGCGGCGTCGAGTTCGTCGTTTCGGTAATGTCGCTGCAAAACGGGGTGATGCCACCGACGATAAACCTCGAGCATCCTGACCCCGAATGCGACCTCGACTACGTACCCAACGAGCCGCGCGAGCGCACCTTGCGGTGCGTGATGTCGAACAGCTTCGGCTTCGGCGGGCACAACGCCTGCCTGGTGCTGGGCCGGGCGCCCTAACGGCACCGGGGACCGGGGAAAAAGACCGGGGATCGGGATGAGAGCGGGGCCTTGATTTGCGCCGCCGTTTTTCCAATTCATGGCTGAGACCTTTCGGTCTCTTTGCCGCCGCTTCCTCGTGACCATGCGCCAGTCGGCGCAACCTCTTGCCTCTCAACGCAATTCTATCGCGACTCATGTCAGAGTAACGAATTTGCCGATTGTAGAGATTGGGCTGACTCTGACATCGCCCGGGCCGCACTTCGCGTCGCGAGTGGGATTGTGGAATTCGAGAGGGAAGGGACGCCATGATGGCAAAAGTGAAATTCGGATCGCGTTTGATCGTGGGTTCAGTTCTTGCCGTGGCAGCAGCCGGTTGTTCCAACATGAACAACACGCAAAAAGGGGCAGCCCTCGGGGCCGCGGGGGGCGCCGGATTGGGGGCCATTGTCGGGCATCAGTTCGGGCACACAGGAGCAGGCGCCGCGATCGGCGCCCTCGCGGGGACAGCCGGCGGCGCGTTGGCGGGTAATGCCAAAGACGAGGCCGACCGGCGCGAGAATTACGCCCGGCAGGCGACCTACGAGCGAAACCTTCGCTATCAGCAGGCGCGTGCGATGTCGAACCGCGACTTGGTCGACATGACCACCGGCGGGGTCAGCGACGGCGTCATCATTCAGGCGATGCGCGATCGTGGCGGAAGCTTCGACACGTCGCCGCAACAGATCATCTACCTGCACCAGTGCGGGGTTAGCGACACGGTTCTGCAGGCGATGCAGTCGCAGAGCGGGCGTTGATCGCCGACCGCCGTTTCGCGCCCTTTCGCATCTCGCCCGGTTTGCCGGACTGGATGCGTCGTATCGTCGCGACAACACTTCCGGCGACCGCATGGGCACGCTACTATTGCGGCTTGGCAGACGGCCGATTCGGGGGTTGTGTGCGCCGCCAGCGCGCCGCAAATCTCGCGGCGACGTTGTGGGTCTTCGTCTAAGGTATCTATTGGCCGACAGATCATGTCTCAGCTACATGTCCCGGAGAAAGAAGTCGTCGTCTCCGGGATCGGTGTCGTCAGCCCGATCGGAGTCGGAATTGACGAGTTTTGGCAGAGCCTGCGGTCGGGGCAAAGCGGCATTCGCGAAATCGAAATGCTCTCGTACAGCCCTGTGCCTCGGCGCATCGGGGGTGAAGTGCGCGAGTTCAATCCGTCGGCGTTCACTTCAACGCGCGAGCAGAAAAAGGCCATTCGGGTCATGTGCCGCGAAATTCAACTGGGGTTCGCCGCCGCCACGCTGGCCCTGGGAGACGCGTCGCTCAAAGACGGAGGGGTAGAGCCTGAGCGGCTGGGGGTAGAATTCGGTGCCAACCTGATGCTGAGCCCACCCGAAGATCTGGCGGAGGCATGTTTTTCGTGTATTAACGAGGCCGATCACGTGTTTCACTACGAGAAGTGGGGCGAGGTCGGCCTGGGAAAAATGTTTCCGTTATGGCTCTTGAAGTTTCTGCCCAACATGCCGGCGTGCCATATCGGCATCGCGGCCGACGCGCGGGGACCTAACAACTCGATCACCCTGGATGAGGCCTCGGCGAACCTGGTGATTGGCGAGGCGCTGCGCGTGCTGGCGCGCGGGCATGCCGACGTGATGATTACCGGTTCGACGGGCACCCGGCTGCATGCCGTCAAGTCGATTCATGCCGTGATGTGGGATGCGCTGGCCTCCAGCGGCGACAACCCCACGGAAGCCTGCCGGCCGTTTGATCTTCACCGCACGGGGCAGGTGGTGGGAGAGGGTTCGGGCGTGCTGATCCTTGAAGAGGCTGAGCATGCCCGGGCGCGGGGCGCAAGAATCTACGGCCGCATCCTCGGGGCAGGCTCGTCGTGCGCCGTAAGCTCCGAAGGGCACGGCGACCTGCGACGGGCGATGGCACTGGCGATGCAGAATGCTTTGGCCGACGCGGGGGTCAAGCCGCACGAAATCGGGCACATCAACGCGCATGGTCTGGCCAGCAAGGAGGCCGATCGGGCCGAGTCGCTGGCGATTCATGACGTATTTGGCGACTACGCGACACGGGTGCCGGTCACGGCCCTCAAGAGCTATTTCGGAAACGCTGCCGCCGGGTGCGGCTCGCTGGAACTGGCCGGGTCGCTGGTTGCGCTCAAGCATGGCATGATCCCGCCGACATTGAACTATCGCGTACCAGATCCGGAATGCCGCCTGAACGTGGTCGCTGACGGGCCGCGCGCAACCTCGAATCGCGTGTTTCTGAAGATCAGTGTCACGCGGATGGGGCAGGCCAGCGCGGTGGTAGCCGCGGGGGCCTGAGTACCTTTCCCGGGCTGCAAGCCGAATTGACTTCGGCTGCCACCTCACGTACGCTGAGACGTACCGGCTGGGGGGCTGCACATTTGCCTCTGCTCTGCGGGGGCAGGGAAGGTCACCGATGACCATTCGGCGCCCAATTCTGGCACTGGGTCTTGCCGTCATCCTGGGATTCTTCGTTGCGCCGCGCGTCAGCTCCGACCCCGGCGCGCCGCCCGAAGCGGCCTCTCCTCTGCTCACGCAACTCGAATCGCTCTTCGATGAAGGGTACTCCATCGGCCGAGGGAAACTGCAAACGGTCGAGAAGCGTTTTGAGGCGGCCCGCGGGCTCGCCCCCGAAGACCCGCGCGTCGACTACGCGTGGGGGCTGGTGTTGCTCAAACGGTCGGACCGGAAAGGGGCGGCACGGCAATTCGCCGCCGCGATCGAAGCGGCCGATTACCCCTGGTGGCCCGCCTGGGAGGCGCGGGTCGGCTTACTGTTGGCAGAGCGTGAGAAGCAGGCTGAGGGGCTCAGCCGACTGGCTGAGTTCGCCAAGGCATTGGGACAGTCTGTCGGCGCCGCCCCCGTGAGTGACGCCCAGTTCGACGCGGCGCGCTGGATCGGCCAGGCACTCGAAGCGCTCGATCGAACGCTTCCTGCCAAGTCGCCGGTGAAACCGGGCGCCCGGCCCCACGTTCGCGATCAACTCGACGAACTGGAAGAGACAGTCGAAAAGTTGCTGGGTGACGAACTTCTGTCGGCGGTGGAAGTCGGCCGCGAAATGACGCGCGTCCGCGGCGCTGAGTTGGAACAGGACATTGCCGAAAAGAACCGGGCCCAAACCGACCGGCAGTCGCGCCGTAAAAAAGACGACGCCAAGAAAATCGCCGGCGATCTGGCCGATCTCGCACAAGAGAAGGTCAATGCGGCCCGGGCGAAAGACGAGATGAACAAAAAGCTCAACGACGTGCTCGCGAGGGCCGACAAAGAACTCGATCGCCTCGAAAAGGCGTTTCAAATGGTCGAAGAAGAACGGCTGCGTCTCGACCAGCGGTTGATGCAGTTGATGCAGCAGTTGACGCTGATGGAGACAGCAGCGGGCAGGCCGGCTTACGGCCAGAACGCGTTGGGCAATCCGGCTCAGACCTATACACAGTTGCGGGTCGAGTACGGCAACTCGCGAGTCCGCTATCTCGCGGCGGTCAGCCAGCGCGACCAGATCATACAGCAGGCGGAATCGATCACCCGCGAACGCAACCTGGCAATGACGCAACATCAGCAAGAGACGGGGAACGTCGACAAACGGTCCAGCGATCTCAACAAATGGACCGATCGCCTGAATGCGAAAGTTAAAGAACTCGACCCGCTCGCGCCCGAGGCCGACGATGCCGCGAAAGACCAGCCCAGGGGAAAGGCCAAACGGGCCGCCCCGAAGACACCTGCCCCCGAGCGCAAGCCTGTGATCACGTTTCGCAGCTACGTGCCGCTTGACTTCGAAGCCGAGAAGGCGCGCGTGCTCGAATCCTATCGTGAACCGGGCGACAGTTCGCGCGCGATTGCCCCCCAGGCACAGGCCGCGCCGGCCGGAGGCGACCAGTAGCGGCTCGCCCGCCCGCAGGTGGCGGAGCATGCCGATCCTGCTCGGGTTCCTGCCAATCGGGGCCGAGGTGCCTTCGCAGTTCAATCCTTGATACCATCACTACGCGCGGTCCAATCGGCCTATGGGTTCGTGACCCTAATCATTATTTGACAATAACTTGCAACCAAGTGTTGAAATTTATCAACGCGGTCGATCGGTGGGGTATAATCGTGAGTCTGGGTATTCTGCGTGGAAATTTCTGCTTGGAGAACTACTCTCGACATGCCTCTGCTGCCGAATCGCTCGTTCGACTTCCTGGAGATCTGCCGCCGCCGCGCTTGTCTGAGTACCCGACAGCTTCGGACGACGCGCGAACGGTGTCGGTCGACGGCCTGGCCGATCGCGGCCGAAATCCTCGAAACACGGGCCCTGCTCTCTGCCCCGACCCTTGATTGGGGCGTGTCGCTGGGGAGCAGCACCGGCAGCGCGTCGATCAACAGCACGGCCGTCGACAGTTCGGGCGACGTGTACGTTGCCGGCGTGGTCACCTCGGGAACCGTCGACGTTGACCCCGGCGCCGGAACGGCCAACGTCACGGCAGACAACCAGACCGGCTTCGTGGCGAAGTATGATCCTGATGGCAACTTCCTGTGGGTCGAAACGTTTTCGTCCGACAAGACAGTGACCCCGTTCAGTCTGACAGTCGACGCCACAACCGGCGTTTATGTCGTCGGCGGATTCGAGGGAACGACGCGGTTCGGCATCGGCGAGTCGCACCCGGCGACGCTCGTCAACGAGGGGGGTAACGACCCGAACGGCTTTGTCACCAAGCTCGATCAGGCGACGGGCGACGTCGTCTGGGTCGATGGCATCCTGGGAGAGAGGGCGCTGGCCACCACCAACGTCGCCGTCGACGGCTCGGGCAACGTGTACATTGCAGGCCAGGCCGGGTCGGGAACAGTCACGATCATCAACGGTGAAACGGGCGCAACGCTCGACACCTTCAGCAACACCGCCAGCAACTACATCGCAAAACTCGGCACCGACGGCAGCGTGACCTGGGCGCAGGGATTTGCCGAGGGGAAGGCCACCGTCACGGCAGGCAGCGGCCTGGCGGTCGATGGGTCGGGCAACGTGTATCTCGCGGGAACGCTGTTCGGCAAGGATGTCGATTTTGATCCAGGATCGGGGAGCTTCGAGCTGTCGCGCACCGGCTGGGGTTCAGACGCCTTTGTGACCAAGCTCGATACCGACGGCGAATTTCTGTGGACGACGAAAGACGATTCGAAGGGCCTGCTGGGCACAGCCGCATCGAGCCTCGCGGTCGATGCCTCGGGCCACGCCTACATCACGATTCAACGCGGCGGAGACTTCTGGTCGCCCTGGTGGTGGCACAGCGCCTGTGGCGGCAAGCAGCAACTTGCGAAGATCGATTCCAGCGGCGATTGGCAGTGGACCGAGACGCTCGCACGTACCCGGCCCGACTACGGTTTCGGCTGCTGGCCCTTCTGGGGCTTCGGGTGCCACGAGTCGCACGATGTACCGAGCTGCCTTGCGAGCGACCCGCACGACTGGCAGCACGCTGATTCTCCTCCCTGGGTGCCGCCTTTCGACGACAACAACAACTGGGCGCAACACGACGCCGCCTGGTCTGGCGGCTGGAGCGGCGATCACTCGACCATCAGTCTGAAAGTCAGCAATACGACCGCCAAGGTCGCCCTCAACAGCGCCGGCAACCCCGTGGTCGTCAGCGCGCGCTCGGGCGCGACCGAATACGACTCGTCAGGAAACAAGGTGTGGACGACCAGCACGCCGCTGCCCGTCACCGACGTGGCGACCGGTCCTGCGGGGGCGATCGTGTTCGTGGGTCTGTTCCGCGGCGAGCTGAACGTCAGCCCGGACGACACCTTCACGATCGACTCGAACACGTCGTGGTGGCAGCAAGCCCCCTTCATCGTGAAGTGGACCGAGAGCTGATCCGGCCCCGGCAGTTACCCTCGTTCCCAAACTCCTGTTTGGGAACGCCTTTCTCCGAAGCTCCCGCTTCGCCAGACCTGTTCTCCCCGGTGCGGAGACCCGGCATGGCGTCGCACAGCTTCGCACGCCGCGCCGAGGCAATGGTCAAGAACTGGAAGCGGGAGCTTCCGCACGCAAGCGCGCCCAAGCGGGAGCTTGGGCACGAGGATAATCCGGCAATGAATGACGGATGTCGAACTTCGAATGAGTGACGCATCCTACTTCGAAAAGGCGCCCAGTTCGAAGCGCGACCCGCGGTACGCCGCCAGCGTGAACGCCTGTGTCGCGACGGCCTGTCGGAACTGTTCGACCGCGGGGCCCTCTTCGTCGACGAGGCGTTTCTTCTGACCCATGAAATAGTGCGCTTCGCACAGCCGGGCCTGTTTGCCACTCTCGCCGAACTCGCCGGCCGCGTCGATCAGCTCCTGCGGCTTGATCCGCTCGTCAAGGAACTCGCAGAGCCTGGCCACCCAGGCGTTCGGTGCAGGGCGTAGCTCGGCCACGCGGGCGAACTGTGCTTTCACGTCGGCCGTCTTGCCCAGGCGCGACAGGGCGAGCGCCTGCCAGGGAATGATCCTCACGAAATTCGGGTCAAGCTGCAGCACCTTGGAAAAATCGGCGAGGGCCGCGGCATAGTCGCGCTGGAAGTACTGCGCGAAGCCGCGTTCTTCATAGAGCCCGGCATCCTGCGGGTTCAGCCGCAAGGCCGACGTGTAGTCGGCGATGGACCCAGCGGCGTTGCCCAGCGAAAGCCGGGCCTGGGCCCGCAGACGCAACGCCAGGGCCTGCGTGCCCGCATCGAGCTTTTGGCGCAGCGCCAAAGCGTAGTCAGCCTCGGCCGCCTGCGCGTTGTTCTGCTCTGCCAGGCACAACCCGCGATTGACGTACCCCACGGCAAACTGCGGGTCGATCTGCACCGCGCGGGAAAAATCGGCCACCGCGCCGGCGAGGTCGCCCGTGCCGCGCCGAAACGTTCCCCGGGCGTTGATGACCAAAGGCGTCGCCGGAAACCGGCGGACCGCGTCGCCATACGCCACGTCGGCATCGGCCGTCTGCCCCAGCCGCACGTAGGCGTCGGCACGCTGAATGTGGGCCCCCAGGTGATGTGGGTTGAGCTGCACGGCCTGCGACCAGTCGGCCGCGGCGGCCTTCAGATTGCGGCGGCTGGAATGGGCGAGAGCGCGCTGATAGTACAGGTTGGCCTTGTCGTGGGAGGTGAAGCCCTCGCCGGTGGGCTGCTCCAGCAGCGGGCCGACCGCTTGAATCGCGAGGTCGGCATGTTCGGGGCGGCCTTCGATCTCGGCCAGCGACGTCAGACCGAAGAGGTAGGGAATGTACAACCAGCGGTAGCGGTTCTCGGCCATCGAAATCGCCTGCCGCGCATCGGCGATTCCATCGCGAATCTCCTTGGCCGAGCGCGCCTGCCGGCCAAGCTCGATCTTCGCACTGGCGCGGTGATAGTAGGCGACGTGCGGGTTATCGGTCGGGAACGCGGCCAGCAGCCGGTCGGCAAGCTCAATCACGCGCCGATACTCTCCCTTCTGATAGGCCTGGTCGGCGTCGCTGCGGGCCTGATCGGCTTCGGGGTTCCGTTGCGGGAGCGGCGGCGAGTCGGCGAAATCGAAACGATCGCGGTCTTTGCCCATCGCGGGCGCGACGAGACAGATTGCCAACCAGCCACAGCACAACCCGAAGCAGAGCCTGTTCATTGCAAACGTTCCTGATTCGTGACGAATGATGGGGCAGCGACCCGTGGTTCGATGCGATGGCCCGTCAACCGCCCACAACGGGCGCAGCGAACCGCCCCCTCGACGGGGGAAAGGCCAATGGCAGAGTGTAGGCGGCAACGCATCAAAGCGGGAGCGTCGGCGGGTAATTCTTGCAGATCGCCACCTCGCAATGCCCGTTGACTCGCTGAGCGCGACACCACTTCGCGCCGATTTGTGTTCGCGCTTTTGTTGTCGCGCAATCGCAATTCCAGCAAGATGTTGTGGAGCGCGAACACAAACTCGACGGGGTTTTCGCTCACACTCTCCCCCGTGCCGATCATGCCGGTCTGCACCGGCGCCTGTGCGTTGCGGTGGTGCGCACAGGTCACCCACCGGGGGGCTCACGCGACCGCTCGTCTGAATCCGACGTGTCGCGATCAGACCCGGGCCGATGCCGGCGGAACCCGGGTATCGAAAATTCTGCTCCCATCGCTGGCTGTGCGGAGGTAAAATCGGGTGGTACGCTATCCGGCTAAACAGGGTGTTAAAAAAGGTGTCTGGAACTCTCCGCACCCGCGAAAATCCCGTGGAATCTGAATGTTCACAAAGTTCCAGACACCTTTTTCAACAGGCCGCTAAGGATGGATGCCGGTTGAGAAGTCGCGTGTCGCTCGGATTTGATTCGCCCTTGGCGATTGTTCAGGGAGCCGAGACATGAATTCCGCTCGCGCCGTCACGTTGTGCTGCCTGCTCGCGTTTCTCCATTCGGCATTGCAGGCGGGGGAGCCGGTCGGAAAGCTGCCCGACGATGGGTGGTGGGCGCGGTACTTCGTCACTACGAGGTTCAGGACCCACGAAATCGTCAATGAGTCGAGATTGAAGAGAACGGTTTCACTCGTCGGCACAGTGACAGAACGGGATGAGAAATGTCGCTGGGTCGAAATAACGACCGATGTGATTTCAACGGTTGGGCTGGGGACCGAAAAAGAAGGAGATCGCTCGATTGCCAAATTCCTGATCCCGGAAAGAGACCTGCTGGAAAGCGATCAGCCGCTGGACCGACTCGAGCGCTGCTGGATCAAAACCGGCGACCGCGAGGTGACGGCGCCTGTTGTCGAGTCGCCCCAGGCCATTACCATCCGCAGCGTGAATTGGCTCTACGACACCCGACTGCTCTTCTTCCCGGGCGTGTGGCAGAAATCAGAGCCGGCGGAGGAGCAAAAAATCGTCGAATATCAGAGCGGCCGGTTGACAATCGGCCAGGCCCGAACGGGCAAAGTGACCGGAAAGAGCTTGAGAGTGCGGGGCGGCGCCCTGACGTCGACGGTGGATTTCACGATCTGGACCGACCCGCTCGTGCCCGGCCTTGCGGCCGCGAATATTCTGAGAACGATGACCCGCGCGAATAATGAGCCGCCTTCGACGGAGAACGAAGAGTGGATCGTCGAAGACTTTGGCACCAATGCCAAATCGCAACTTGGCGATCACAATTGAAGGTTCTGGAGGATCCAGGCGTCGATGCGCGCTCCCTCCCCCACTGGGCACACTTCTTCCTCTCGCCTCCCCCTTGACGGGGGAGGGGTCAGGGGTGGGGTGTTTTTCCGCGTCAAATCCCGGCGCGCCGGGACTCGCCCCCCACCCAAACCCTCCCCCCGCGAGGGGGGGAGGGAAAAAACTTGCTTGATTGGACGCGGGTTTGTGAGATACCAATGCCCTCGCAGTGGGAGAGGGGAGAGTTCAACGGACTATCAGGGCACATGTGGACGCACTAACGCGGCCAAATTCTTCGCCAGCCAGAATTGAACGTCTGCACGCAGGAGATGGCGCGCGCCTGCGTTCGATTCGCCTTCGCGCTCTCGCTGACGCACCGCATGCGTTCGAGACAATGTTCGAAACGGCCGCAGCCCTGTCTTCTGAATGTTGGGAAGATCAGCTCGCCAGACTGGTCACGTTTCTGGCGACGATTGGCCAGGTCGACGTCGGGCTGGTGCGGGGCGCTCGGCACGATGAATACTGCGATACAGGCTACCTGTTGTCGATGTGGGTTGCCCCTGAGGCGCGTCGACAGCGCGTGGCTTCGAATCTTATCGACGCCATCGTCGATTGGGCTCGCGCCGCGGGGCTCAGCCGCCTCGTGCTCGACGTCGCAGAGCATAACGCGCCGGCGATCGCCTTGTATCGATGGAAAGGATTCGTACCCAATGGCACGACGAGCACGCTTTCTCCTCCCCGGGAGCACGTACGGGAAACCCAGATGGAACTGCGGCTCTGAGTGATTCCAGAGGCAGCGCTCACGGCCCCAGCAGTGCCCCGGCCGGTCGATAACGGCCGGGGCAATTGAGGAACTCGCACGGCCCCCCATCCCGAGCCGTATGCTGGACTGCATCGCAGCCTGTTGAAAAAGGTGTCTGGAACTTTGTGAACATCCAGATTCCGAGGGGTTATCGCAGGTGGGGAGAGTTCCAGACACCTTTTTCAACACCCTGATAGGCCGCCAAACGCTGGCACTCTTTGGGCTCAGTGGGCAATCTTTGAAGCACTCGCTGCAACGAACGGTTGCCATGCGGTTTGCGTCACACGTGCTCGCCCCAAAGATTGCCAGCAATGCTCATAGAACGCCAAGAGCGCTCGCACGTTGGCCATCTTTGATGGCGACGCCAACGGCTGTGCCGGCTGCGACTTGCATTCGGCCGCGCTCCATAGGCTGCCAGCGATGTGCATTTTTTTGTTGCCGCCGGAAACCTGAATTATTTCCCACCCGATTCGTGCACAGGGATCTTGCCTGTGTTGCCCAGCCACAGGCTGGAAGCCTGTGCTGCGCAACAGCATGAATAGTCCGGGGCTAAAGCGGACGGCCTTGATCCGTGGGCAGGCGTGCGGGCCGCGCGGCGTTTGCTCCGCCAGCGGCCGATGAAAAACCGGGAAAGGGGACGTCGCGAATCGCATTCTTCGGCCGAATTCAAGAAAGATGGGAGGGCAGCCCCCGTTTTCCAACGGCGTGCCAGGTTGCGGGTCGGGCGCAAGTCGCCCCGCGCAAGACACTATTTTAGCACGTCTGATTCGCAGCGCGCAGACGAGCTGCCGCGCATTTGGAAAAGACGCGGGACATGCCGTCTCGGCTGCGGCGCGAGGGCGCGCGTCGTCCGGGTCGCCGACCGGCACGAAATGCGACAGGAGGGCGCCGTTGCTCGTTGATCCGCCAGGTGGGGAAGGATTATTGCGAGTACCCAGCAGGGGCACTCGCCGCCGAATCCGTTCAGGAGCGCCCGGAATGGCGTCGGCTGGGGCAGCGTCATCATGCGTTACATTTGGGGGCGGAAAGAAGTCCACACCGACGAAAAAAAAGCTCCCGCGTAACATACTGCCCCGGTGCGCAACTAATGCGGAAGAAGGCAACGAGACGGCCGGCGGCCGATCCCTTCGAGGCGGGCGCATGACCGTTCCCGAACGACAGGCACGATTCTGCGACCTTCTGAATCGCAATCACGCGCGCTGGTCCGGGATCGCCCGCGCGTACGCTCCTGCGCCCGACCGGGAGGACCTGGTGCAGGAAATCGCCTTGCAGGTGTGGCAGAGTTTGGACCGCTTCGCCGGGGGAGCGAGTCTCGACACGTGGGCCTACCGCGTCGCGCTAAACACGGCCCTGGCGTGGCGTCGCAAGGCCGCCACACGATCGAAGAAGCTGACGCGATCGACGGCCGACGTCGCCGAGGTGTCGGGTGACCGCGGAATCGAAAGTGACGTCCACCGGGCGCTCGACCCGTTTCTCGCCGCGCTGTCCGATGGCGATCGTGCCGTGTTGCTTCTGCATCTGGATGGCCTGTCGAACGCCGAAGCGGCTGAGGTCATCGGTATCTCCGAAGGGGCGTACCGGACGCGGCTGCACCGTGTTCGCCGCCGCTTCGAGGAAACCCATTGTCAGACGGAGTCGGTCCCATGAATTTGGATGATCTCGGTCGAGAATGGCGGGCGACGAACGAGGTCGCGGCCACGCAGGAGCAACGCGACCGGTTGATCGCGGTGACCTGCCGCCGTGTCGAACGCTTCTGGGGACAGATCGTCCGTCGCGACCTGATTGAAACCGTCGTCGCCGTCGTTTTGATCTTCGTTTTCGGGCGGATGGTGATCTCCCTGGACGACCTCATTTCCAAGGTTGGCGCCGGCATTGTGCTGCTCTGTTGCGTGTTCATCATCTGGAAACTTCATCGAGCGCGGACGGTTCAACGCCCCGCACCGATTGATGCCCCTGTGCGTGACTTCTGTCGAATCGAACTGGACCGGCTCGACCGGCAGATCCGGCTTTTGGGGGGCGTACTGTGGTGGTACATCGCGCCGATCCTGGTTGGCGCCGATCTCGTCTATGTCGGTTCGAGTGGCTTGGGGATCGACTCGCTGTTTTATGTGCTCTTCACGGTCTTGCTGGGGTGGTTCATTCTCGCGATGAACCGGTTAACCGTTACAGGGCAGCTAAAGCCTCTTCATGAAGAAGTAGCCGGCGTCCTCAGCCAGTTGGAGGGGACTCGGTCCGACACGTTGTCTCCGAGAGCAATCCCGGAGGAGCACGCACGCCGATGTCGCCGCCTGGGCGTCGTGTGGTTCGCGGTGTTCGCAGTCCTGGGGCTGGTCGGCGCCTACGTCGCCAGCCAGGAGGTGGATTATCCCAAGCGCGCTCCCTTCTCCGGCATTCGCTGGGAGCGAAGCGATCCAGTCGTAAAGGTCGGCGAGGAATGGGTGACACTCGTCTCTGTCGACGGAGTCGCCACCGGGGACATCGTGGCCTTCAGCCAGCGAAGGTATCTGCTCCGTTGGAAGAAACGGTTCGCGGAGGACCTGGTAGAAGTTTTGGCCCGAATGGGGCACGAGCCCGGCGCGACCGTCCGCCTGGTGGTGCGTCCACTCGGGTCGCCGGACCCTCAGACGCTCGAAGACGTCCCGATGACAGAAGGCAACCGTCGCGACATCTATAGGGCAGCCCGGGCCGGTGAGGGTCGGTAGCGCAGTCGACCCCATCTTGCGGGCAGAAGTTCAGACGGCGGGCGTTAAGCCCGTTGCTCGCTGGGGCAGATCAATATGGGGGGGCGGCAGTGGGTTTTTCCCGTGCGGGCAACGCCGGGCCGGTTCGACCTGCTTGACAGTCGAACAACGGGCCGGTATCGTTAACGAGGCTTGCGAGGGTAACTGTCGGACCAGCTTGACTTTCAGCCGACGGGCCAGTCCTTCGGTCAGAGGAATACTATGTAGCCAACCTCGAGTGTTTCGGCTATCCGGCCGTGACTTCAGTGGTGCTTCTGATCGCAGGGCTGCGAGTTGCAATCGCGGTCTCTAGCGCCGGAAGAGCGAATCAGCGGTGAGTCGGCGTCACGAGGCAGCGAGACGCACTCCCGCTTTTTTCGTTGGTATCGGGGAAAGAGGAGTTGCGAGTGCGGCTGGCAGCGGCCGCAGTTCGCAAGGCAAACGAGCCGCCGGCCCCCGCCGTGAGGGGGCGGTCGGGAAAGGGTGATGATGAACGGCAACGAGGTCCTGCGGATCGTCGACGCGATTCATCGCGACAAAAACATCGACAAAGAGATCGTGTTCGAGGGAATCGAACAGGCGATTCTTTCGGCGGCGCGCAAACACTACGGCGAAGAGACGCCGCTTGAGATTCAGATCGACCGCGAAAACGGCCACCCGACGCTCTTGAAAGAAGGGCAGGTGCTCGATTCCGACCAGTTGGGTGAGATTCTGGGCCGCATTTCGGCACAGACCGCCAAACAGGTGATGATTCAAAAGATCCGCGAGGCCGAGCGCGACGCGCTGTTCGACGATTTTCAGGCACAGCGCGGCCAGATCGTCACGGGCAGCATTTCGCGGTTTGAAGGGGGCACCGCGACCGTCACGCTCAGCAAGGTGGAAGGCATTCTGCCGCGCAGCGAGCAGATTCCGGGCGAGTCGTACCGGGTGGGCGAGCGCACGAGAGCGGTGGTTCTCGAAGTCCGCAAGGCCGGCACGCGCGTGAAGATCATTCTGTCGCGCACGCACCCCGACCTCGTGCGGCGGCTGTTTGAGCTCGAGATTCCCGAGATTGCCGAGCGGGTGATCGAAATTCGGTCGCTGGCGCGCGAGGCGGGTTATCGGTCGAAGGTGGCCGTGTCGTGCATCGACCAGAAGATCGACGCGGTGGGGGCCTGCGTCGGGGTTCGCGGGTCGCGCATCAAGAACATCGTCGACGAGCTGGCGGGCGAGCGCATCGACATCGTGCGCTGGAACGATTCGCTGCAGGTGCTCGTTCCCAACGCGCTGCAGCCGGCCGAAGTCGAAGACGTGATCTTGTGCCCCATGCTGGGGCGCGTGATCGTGCTGGTCAAAGAAGATCAGTTGTCGCTGGCGATCGGCAAGCGGGGCCAGAACGTGCGGCTGGCGTCGAAGCTCGTCGGTTGGGACATTGAAATCATGACGCGGGAAGAACTGAACGAGCAGCTCGACAAATCGATCGAGGCGTTCGGCTCGATTCCCGGCGCGCCCGATCAACTGGCCGAAAACCTGGTCGAGCAGGGGTTCTTCAGCTTCGACGATCTGTCGGTCATCGAACCCGAACAACTGGCCGAGCTGTCGGGCCTGAGCCTGGAAGGGTGCGCGCCGATTATCGAGTTTGCCGAGCGCGAGGCCGAACGGCTGGAGCGCGAGGCGGCGCAACGGCAGGCCGAGGCCGCGCGGAACGCGGCGGCCGCGCCACCGGCTGCCCCCGCAGGGGCTGGCGCCCAGGCCGGTTCGACAGCAACTGAGTCAATAGCGACTGATTCGACGGCGGCTGAATCAACGGATTCTGGTTCGGCGGAGGGTGATTCGGCGGAGGCCGATACCCCCGAGCAGGGGACCGAAGACGGTTCGGCGGGAGACGTCGAATCGGCGATGGGCGAACCGGGCCACGAATCGGGGAATGGGGCGCTGGGTGTCGCGGAAGAGCCTGCGGGCGAATCGACGCCGCTGCCGGCCGCCGAGTCGCTGAGCACCGAGAGAGAACAGTCTGCGGACGACGAATCGAAGGGGAGTTGATTTTTGAAGATTCGGATTTTCACGCTCGCCAAAGAGCTGAATATCGACAGCAAGATCCTGATCGGGTACTGCCAGAAAGTCGGCATTACGATCAAGGATTCGCCGCTGGCCAGCGTCTCGGAAGAAGAGCGCGATCGGGTTCTGGAGTACATCCGTAAGGGGGCCTCCGAAAGCGAGATCGCGAGCCGCCCCGAAGCGGTGGCCCCGACGCGCGAGGCCGTGCGGGCCGCGGGCAAGGTGGCTCCGTTGCGTACGCTGGCGGCGCGCCCGCAGGCGCCCCGCGAGACTCGTAAAGAGCCTGAGGTCGCTGAACCTGTTGAAACCAGCGACGCCGCGGTCCAGAGCGAGCCGGGCGTTGAGCAGCAGCCTCTCGAGCCGGCGCCCCAAACCGCGGTGGCGGCCGCGGCCCGCCCCCCCGCGGCCTCGCCCTTGCGGGGCCACCGGGTGCGTCCGGAAGGCGAAGCCCCTTCTGCGGATGGAGGCGGCTCGGCCCCCGCACCGTTGCGCCGCGAAGACTACACCCCGGCCTCGGGCACGATGCGGACGATGGTGCCGCGGGGCAATGTGTCGCAACTGGGGTCACCCGGCGCGCGGCGTGCGAAATCGCGGCCGTCTCCGCAGTTACCGAAACTGGCTGAACCTCCGCCCTCGCCGCGAATGCCCTCCGGCGCGGCGCCGGTGGCAGCCGAAGGGCCTGCGCAGAAGCCCGAGATGCGGTTGTCCCGAGAGTTGCTCGAAGGCAAGCCGCTGCACGAACACATCCGCCAGCACGCCGAAGAGAAGAAGCGCAAGGCCGCCGGCGACGATTTTACCGATGAGGCGCAAGAAACAGAAGTTCGCCGGCCCGGCGCGAAAGGGCCCGGCCGCAGTGTGGCCGGCATGGGGCTGTTGTCGGAGCGCAAGCAGCGTCAGGCGAAGCGCACGCGTGGCGGCGGCCTGATGACTGAAGACGAAGAACTCGCTGAATCGGCGAGCGACCGGTTGCGTCAGCATCGTTCGCGAGGGCGGCGTGGGGCCACGGGGGTGGCGGCCTTGAAGACCGCGGCCGAGGTCGAGCCGCCGGTGACGGTACGGGCCTTGTCGGAAGCGATGGGTCGCCGGGCGAGCGAACTGCTGGCCGTGCTGGCGCGGCGCGGGCAACTGTGTACGATCAACGCCACGCTGGATGAAGATACGGCGGTCGAACTGGCCTTGGAATGCGGCGTCGATTTGCAGATCACGCGGGAGCGCGACATCGAAGAAGAACTGGTCGAATCGGTCGAGGCCGCTGCATCGGCCGGAGAGCGTCAGCCGCGGCCGCCCATCGTGACGATTCTGGGGCACGTCGATCACGGCAAGACGACGCTGCTCGACAAGATTCGCTCGGCGAACGTCGCGGCGGGCGAAGTCGGGGGAATCACGCAGCACATCGCCGCGTACCAGGTGCAGCACAACGGGCGCAGAATCACGTTTCTCGATACGCCCGGCCATGCCGCCTTCGGCGAGATGCGGGCCCGTGGGGCGAACGTCACCGACGTGGCGGTGCTGGTTGTGGCGGCCAACGACGGCGTGATGCCGCAGACAATCGAGGCGCTCAATCATGCCCGGGCGGCCAAGGTGCCCATCGTGGTGGCCCTCAACAAATTCGACCTGCCCGACCGCAACGAGCAGCGGGTGCTGCAAGACCTGGCGGGCCAGAACCTGCTGGCCGCCGAGTGGGGGGGCGACACGGAGGTTGTCCGCACGTCAGGGCTCACCGGGCAGGGGCTTGACGACCTGCTGGAGACGCTCTTGACGGTGGCCGAGCTTCGCGAGCTGACGGCCGACCCCGATCTTCCCGCGCACGGCGTGTGCCTGGAAGCGTTTCGAGACGAGGGTCGCGGCGCGATCGCCTGGCTGATCGTGCAGGATGGTACTTTGCGCAAGGGAGACGTGGTGTTGTGCGGGCCAGCGTACGGCCGCATTCGCAACATGTACGACGATCACGACCAGGAAATCGAAATCGCCGGGCCGGCGTCTCCGGTGAAGGTGGCCGGGCTCGACATGGTTCCCGGTGCGGGCGACCGGTTTTTCGTGCTGGAGGATCTCGACAAGGCCCGCCTGGCGGCCCAGACGCGGCGCGAACGGGGCCGCGAAAAGCAGCTCTCGGAGCGCGGCAAGGTACGAACGCTGCAAGAGATTCTCAACACGAAAGATATCGGCGGGGTGCAAGACCTGCCGTTGATTCTCAAGGCCGACACCCCCGGGTCGCTGGAGGCATTGAAGAGCGAGCTTTTGAAGTTCCAGCACCCTGAAGTGCGGGTCAACATACTGCACGAAGGGGTGGGGGGGGTCAACGAGAGCGACGTGTACCTGGCGAGCGCCTCGGGGGCCATTGTGGTGGCGTTTCACGTGGTTCCTGAAGATCGCGCCGAGGCGCTGGCCGATCGCGAAGGGGTGGAAATCCGCCAGTACGGAATCATTTACGAAGTCACCGACGACATCAAGAAAGCGCTCGAGGGGCTGTTGCGCCCCGAAAAAGTCGAGACGCCCACCGGTCGGGCGCTGGTGCTGCAGACGTTCGACATCAGCCGCTTCGGCCGGATCGCCGGCTGCCGCGTGTTGAGCGGCACAATCGAGCGGACGAACCGGATTCGAGTGATTCGCGACCAGAAGGTGTTGAACGAGTACAACATCGCATCGCTGAAGCGCGGCAAGGACGACGTTCGGGAGGTTCGCGACAACCTGGAATGCGGCATCCGGCTGGAGGGCTTCGACGACGTGAAAGAGGGGGACATCTTCCAGGCGTTCAAGGTGGAAGAGATCAAGCGCACGCTGTAAACCGCCCGACGTCGCGACAAGCGCCGGGTCGCGCGATGGCGCACGAAAAACTGCTCATGAGTTCCCGCAGGACAGCCAAGGTCGCCGAGGCCATTCGTGAGATCGTCAGCACGACGGTGCTGTTCGAGCTCAAAGACCCGCGCGTCAAGAACGTGACGGTGCTGCGGACCGAAGTCGCGCTCGACCTGCGCAGCGCCCGCGTGTTCGTTTCGGTGATGGGCGACGAGAAGACGCAATCGCTGTCAATGCAGGGGCTGAATTCGGCACGAGGCTTTATTCAGTCGAAACTGGCCGATCAACTGGATATTCGCTACACGCCGGTGCTGCAATTCGTGCTCGATCAAGGCGTGAAGCTGAGCGCCCAGACGTCGGCCGTTCTGCGCGACACGCTGGGAGCGCCGGCGCCCGAGAGCGGCGTCGACGAGGCGCCCGCGCCAGAAGAAATTGAACCAATGTAATGAATCCGGAAACCGCCATGGTCGCCGCACACCGTCCGAAATCTCCCGACAAACAGGAAGTCTGCCGCAAAGTCGCGGCGCTGCTCAAGAAGGCTTATTCGTCGATTCCCCAGCCGCGAGAGCGGCCGGTTCTCGAAACGCTCTTGTTTGCGGTGTGCCTCGAGAATGCGACGGTCGAGCAGGCCGACGCGGTATACGCCCGGGTCTTGAATGCTTTTCACGATCTGAACGAGGTGCGGGTCAGCTCGATCACCGAATTGCAGGCGGCGCTGGGCGATCTCGAACACGCCGACTGGCGGGCCCTGCGAATCAAGAACGCGCTGCAATACGTGTTCGAGACGAACTATGCGTTCGATTTTGAGTCGTTGAAGCGCAAAACGGCTGACCTGGCAGCCAAGCAGTTGAGCAAAATCAGCGGGTTGTCGTATTTTCCCCGGGCGTACGTCTTGCAGCACTGCCTGGGCAGTCACGTGCTGCCCATCGACTCGAAGATGTTTGCCGCCCTGGTCTGGCTGGGCCTGGCGGAGCGCGAGTCGGGCCCTGAACAGGCGGCCGAGGCCTTGCGCCCGTTCGGGCGCACGGCCGACGCGGGGTCGTTCTGCCATTGGTTGCATTGTCTCGCGGCCGACCACCGCCGGCAGCGCACGCTGGCTGCGGCCCTGACCCGGCCCGTGGAATCTGACAAGGACGCGCTTGCGCGCTTGCAGCAGTTGTTGTCGCGCAGCAGCGAGGCCGGACGAACGCGCCCGTCGCGAGCCGGCGCGAAGTCAGGCCGCAACGGAAACACGCACCCGCGCACCGCGCGGGCCCGGCTGGGAGCGAAGAAGCGCCGGTGAATCAACCGGCGGCAGGAGGTCGGCAAAATGTCTGCCACGAAGAACATTCTACAGCGCCTGATTTGTGCGGGCCTGGCGGTGTGGTGCGTCGCGGGGTGGCGCGCCTGCGCGGCGCCGGCTGCGCCCGATGCCAACACCGAAAAAGAGGCGCCGGCGGCGGCCGATGATGAATTTGACGATGCGCCCACGCGCCTGCAGCCCGTCGCGCCACGGACGGGCGCGGAAGAGGCGCGGCTGGACGCCCTGGCATGGTTCGGGGTTGGGCGGACGCTCGAACAGCGGGGCGACAAGGCCGGCGCGATGCGATCTTACCGCAAGGCGCTTGAGCGCGATCCGACGGCGGCACCGGTGTATCGCGCCGCCATACCGCTGGCGATCGAATTGCGGCTATACGACGACGCTGCCAAATGGGCCGCGCGGGCCGTCGAACTTCTTCCCGACGATCAGCACTTGCTGATGCAGACGGCCGCCTTGATGCTGGGCCGTGACGACCGCCAGGGGGCGATTCACGTGCTTGAGCAGGCGGTTCGGGTCAAGGGAATGAACAAGCAGTCGGCGCAGTACGTGTTGTTGATGCGCGACCTGGGGCTGTTGTATTGGGATGCTGAGCGCAAAGAGGCCGCTGCCGGCGCGTTCGAGGTGGTTCTCGACGCGCTGCTCAACCCGGAAAAATACGATCTGAACCCGCGCGCGAAGCAGCAATTGCACAGCGGCGATCTGACGTCGTTCGAGAAGCTGGGAGAGATTTTCCTCGAGACCGGGAAGACCGATCTCGCCCTCAAGGCATTTCAGAAGGCCGCCGAATCGCGGAAGGGGCCGGTGGCGGCAAACGTCAGCTACAATCTGGCGCGGGCCTACCTTCAGGCAGGGCGTAGCAACGAGGCGCTCGATGAGATTCAGAAGTACGTCGACGGCCAGCGGCAGGCCAAAGGCCGGGCGGCCTATGAACTCATGGCGCAGATTCTCGAAAAGCTGGGGCGCTCGAACGAACTGCTGCCGCGCCTCGAGGCGGCTTCTGAGAAAGACTCGCGCAACAGCACGCTGTCGTACTTTCTTGCCGACCAGTATGCCGCGGCCGGACGGCTGACCGAAGCCGAAACGCTGTTCAAACGAACGCTCGAAGGTTCGGCCGAGGCCGCCGGCTACCTGGGGCTGGCGGGTGTTTACCGCCGTCAGGGCAAGCCCGATGCGCTCGTGAGCGCCTTGGGCCGCGCGTATACCGAGGCGGGCGATCTGAAAGGGCTGCAAACCGAATTCAAGGCCATCATCGCCGACGACAAGTTGCTGACGAGCCTGCTTGACGATGCCGAGCAGCGATTGAAGCAGAATCCTGCGGGGGTGGATTTCGCCGGGGGATATGTCCTGGCGAATCTGGCCGCCGATGCGAAACGGACCGACGCGGCCGAGAAGCTGTATCGGTTTCTCTTGAGCCTCAGGCAGAAAGAGCGCACGGCCCTGTTGTTCGAAGAGCTGGGCGGGCACTATCACGACGTGCGGCGGTACGCCGACGCGGCCAAGGTCTATCAAGAGGCGATCGACGACCCGGCGTTGGCCGAGACGCGACCGAACTTTCAGTTTCTGCTGACGCAAGAGCTCGAGCTCGCCGGCGACACAAAGCGGGCGCTCGCCACGATCGCTCAGGCGCAGGAGGCGATTCCCAACAACCCGTTATTGAGATTTCAAGAGGCCTGGGTTTACTACCACAGCCATCAATTCGATGAGGCGATTGTGCGGTTCGAGCGGCTCTTGGCCGAATTCAACCTGCCACAGTTTCGAACACTCATGCGACGCGTGCAGTACAGCCTTTCGAACGTGCATGTGTTGAAGGGAGAAATGGCCAAGGGCGAAGAGATTCTGGAGCGCATCTACCGCGAAAACCCCGAAGAGATTTCAGTGAACAACGACCTGGGGTATCTCTACGCCGACCAGGGAAAGAACCTCGAGCAGGCGGAAGAAATGATCCGCAAGGCGGTGAATGCCGAGCCCGAGAACGCCGCCTACCTCGACAGCCTGGGTTGGGTTCTGTTCAAGCGCGGCAAGTACGCCGAAGCGCTGCCCTATCTCGAAAAGGCCCTGAAGATTTCCACCGGGGGCGGCGACGAAACCCTGTGGGACCATCTGGGCGATATCTACGATCGGCTGCAGCAGCCGGCGAAAGCGATTGAGGCCTGGCAGAAGGCCGTGGAGCTGGCCAAACAGGCCGCTTACCCCGATTCTAAACTGATCGAGCGGGCGGAAGAGAAGATCACGAATCTGAAACAGGATGAGGGGCGGCTGAAGCCGGCGCGACCGGGGGCCCCGTAGCCTTCTGAGGTCACGAGCGGCCGCCCGAAGTGTCGGCTCTCTGCGCTTTTTGTGCCTGTTTTCCAGAGACATTGTTGACGCGGCATCAGGATCAAGCACCCATGGCAGGCCATTCTCATTTCGCAAACATCGCCATCAAGAAGGGGGCGAACGACAAGAAGCGTGGAGCGCTGTTCGGCAAGTTGAGCCGGGCGATCATGGTGGCGGCCCGCCACGGCGGGGGCGACCCGGTCACCAATCTCAAGCTGCGCTACGCGATCGACAAGGCGCGCGAGCACAGCGTGCCCAAAGACAACATCGAGCGCGCCGTCAAGAAAGGCTGCGGCGAGTTGGAGGGCGAAGAGCTGGCGGAGGTGGTGTACGAGGGGTATGGCGCGGCCGGCGTCGCCCTGATCTGCGACATTCTGACCGAAAATCGCAATCGGACTGCGGGGGAAGTACGGAAGATCTTCGAAGTCCACGGCGGCAACCTGGGGGCCAGCAACTGCGTCGCGTGGATGTTCGAGCGCAAGGGGTTGTTTCTCGTGCCGGCCCGCCACGTCGACGAAGAGCGGTTGATCGACATCGCGCTGCAGGCCGGCGCCGACGACGTAAAGCCGGCGGGGCAATCGTTCGAAGTGACGTGCGACCCGGCGCAGTTTGAGCACGTGGCGGCGGCCCTGAAGAACGCCCAGATTCCCGCCGACGTCTCAGAGATCGCCCGAGTATCAAAGACGACGGTCGATCTGGGCCTCGAAGACGCGCGCCGCGTGCTGTCGCTGGTGGCCGCTCTCGAAGAGCACGAAGACGTGCAGAGTGTAACGGCCAACTACAGCATCGCCGACGAATTGCTCGAAGCGGTGACAGCGTCGATGGCGTAACGGCAGGCTTTAGGGGCAGGCGTCTCGATACGATCTCGGCGGATGAAGTCTGGCGGCCCGTTGCGCGTGCGTGTCGGCCGTCGTCTGCGTTGGTTGTGCATTCTTCCCGGCAGGGCGGCTGAATCATGGCGATCGAATTCCATTGCCCGCAATGCGGCAAGCTGCTGAAAACCGCCGACGACAAAGCGGGGGTTCGCGCCCGCTGCCCCGACTGCCAGGAAGTGGTGACCGTGCCGGGGCTTACCGCGGCGGCCGAGGGCGGCGCCCACTCTGGCCAGTTTGACGCGACTTTCGGCGCCGGGGCCGCCACAGGTCTGACGGTTGCGGGGGCAGGTGAGGCCCCGCCGGTTGCGGCGCCGAGCGAAATGAAGACCTGCCCGATGTGCGGCGCGCAAATTCGCGCTGCGGCGACACGCTGCCGCTACTGCGGCGAGAACCTGGCCGGGCCTGGCCCGGTGGAAAGCGGCGTGCCGACGCGCATCGAAGCCGGCGACATCCTCGGCCGCACCTGGGCCATCTTTCAGCGCGAAATGGGAATGTGCATTGCCCTGGTCCTGCTGCCCGGGTTCTTGAATGTCATCGGCAATCTGCCTGGATCCCTCATCGATTTCCTGACTGCGCAGCAAATGCTCGATCGGCAGGTGGGGACGATCCTGCACGTCGTTCTGGGGCTGGCGTTTGCGGCGTTGAACTTTTTTCTGACCATTGGTCAGAGTCTGGCGCTGCTGAAGATCGCGCGGGGTCAGAAAGCCTCGGTGGGCGACCTCTTTTCCGGTAGCAGGTATTTCTGGCGCGCGGTCGGCGCAGGGCTATTGTTCAGCATGATGAGCTTTGCGGGGTTGCTCGCATGCGGTGTCGGCATGCTGTTCGTGGTACTGATGTTTGGGCCATTCTTGTATGTGCTGGTCGATCACGATTGCGGACCGATCGAATCGCTGAAGGGGGCGAAGGCCATCACAACGGGCAATTTGCTTCCGCTGTTTGTGCTCTTGCTGGCCTCGTTGGGGTTGGTGATTCTGGGCCTGCTTCTCTGTGGACTTGGTCTTCTCGTGGCCTATCCGTTCATCATGCTGGTGCAGGCCGTCGCGTACCTGGCGATGAGCGGTCTGCCGACAGCCGAGCGTCTTGCGCCGCGCTGAGGGCAGCACGAGACGCGATCTTCATTCCTCGCCGCGCGGCTGGTGAACTGGCGTGGCGTCGCGATCAGCAACGCGTTATTCTGCGGAGGCCACAACCAAACAGCGGCAGGCGGCTTGTACGTCGCGGGATGCACGGATGGTGCGCGAGACAGTCATTCGCGGAGACGATAACGCCGGCGACCCGCGGCGCCCTCGCGATCGCGACGATTCAACTGTCGTACCGGCCGACGACGATCGTTTCGACAACGAGCTGCGCCCCCAGAGCCTCGACGAAGTTGTCGGTCAGCAGGCAGTCGTCGAGCGGCTGCGGATCATGCTGAACGCGGCCCGCAAGCGCGATGAGCCGCTGGGGCACCTGCTGCTCGACGGCCCTCCGGGGCTCGGCAAGACCACTTTCGCCACGGTGTTGCCGCGCGAACTGGGGACCGAATGCCAGATCACGTCGGGGCCGGTGCTGACGGCGCCCAAAGACCTGCTCCCTTATCTCACAAACGCGAGTTATCGGTCGATCTTGTTCATCGACGAGATCCACCGCTTGCCGCCGGCGGTCGAAGAATTCATTTATCCGGTGATGGAGGATTTTCGGGTCGACATTTCGCTGGGCGAGGGGCTCAATGCCCGCACGATCAACATGCCGCTGAAGCAATTCACGTTGATCGGCGCGACGACCCGCAGCGGCCTGTTGACCGCCCCCTTGCGTGACCGGTTCGTCAACCGCGAGCATCTTGAGTTCTATACGGTGGACGAACTGGCCCAGATTGTCGGCCGCAATGCGAAGAAACTGGGGACGAAGATCACCGATGAGGCGACGCACGAGATCGCCCGCCGCAGCCGAGGCACCCCCCGCGTCGCCAACAATCTTCTGCGCTGGACGCGCGACTTCGCCGACAGCGAAGCCGACGGCAAGGTCAGCACGATGCTCGCGCGCGATGCGCTGGCCAAGCGCGAAGTCGACGACCTGGGCCTCGACCGCCAGGACCGGCGGTACCTGACCACGCTGATCAGCGTCTTCGGCGGCGGCCCGGCGGGCCTCCAGGCGATCGGGCACAGCATGAACGTCGCCCCCGACACGCTCGAAGACGAGGTCGAACCGTTTCTGTTGCGCTGTGGTCTGCTGCAGCGCACGCCTCGGGGAAGGATGGTGACGGCAGCGACATTCGAGCACCTGCAGATCACCCCGCCCGACCCCAACGACGAGTCGCAGCAGAAGAGCCTGTTCTGAAGGGCGTGGCGGGTGTCGAGCGCAGGCACAAACGGCTGGCGGCGTCGCTGTCAGCTCTGGCGAGGCAGAAAACTGAACAGCTCCAGCATCTGCTGCCCGCCATGCTCAGGATTGCCTATCAGCCTTTGGCCGTTGGGGTCGACCACGAAGTCGAGCAGTTCGAGCGGAATCTGTCCAATCAGGACGGGGCAATCATCGGGAATTGCGATCACGTCGACCGTGCACTCGCGCCCTTGCACGGTCAGTCGAACGGAATCGTAGACGGTGACCACCAGGGGGCCGCTCGCCGTACGCACATGTCGAGATGAAAACGGTTGCAGCCCCAATTGCCGAACGAGCCGCTCAGGAAGCGACAATGTAGACGCGCCCGTATCGATCAGCGCGTCTTCCACCTCCAATGTTCGCACCGTTCCTTCTTCGAGCAGGCCCCTCTTGGTCATGTATAGGTCGCTTAGATTCGCAATCTTCGCCTTGACCACCACCCGGCCCATTGTGGCACTCTCCATCGGTCGCTCCTTTCCCGCGCAGCCCCCTCTGAAATTCTACCGAATGCCTCGCGGGGGGCATACAAGTAAAACCCCGGACGGCGGCGGCCGAGCGGGGTCAATCGACACCATGAGATTTCGGGCATGCGTCGAGGCTGACGGTGCCCGTGCTCGCCAGGGGGCTACTTGGCCGCGGCCAGGGCGGCCTCGTAATTGGGCTCGTTCGCGATTTCCGACACGTATTCGACGTACTTGAGCTTGTTGTCGGGGCCGACGACGAAAATCGCCCGGGCCAGGCAGCGATCAAGAGGGCCACCCTTGATCAATACGCCGTAGTCTTCGCCGAACTTGGTGCAGCGGTGCGCGCTAAGCGTGGTCACGTTTTCGACCCCTTCGGCGCCGCACCAGCGCTTCTGTCCGAACGGCAGGTCCATGCTGACGACCAGCACCTGCAATTGCGGAGTCGCCTTGACCTTGTCGTTGAACAATTTGGTTTCTTTATGGCACACGGGAGTATCCAGCGATGGAACGACGGCGATGATCCGCGATTTGCCGGCTGAAGACGCCAGTGCGACATCTTTCAAGTCTTGCGCCTGAAGCGTGAAATCAGGGGCCGCGTCACCGGTCTTCAACTGGCGGCCGGCCAGGTCCACAGGGCCCCCCTTCAACGTCACTGCGCCTTTGCGAATGTCGGACATGGTTCTATTCCCTTCGTCAAGGTGGTCGGTTAACAATAGATCGACGTTCTCTGCGGAGAGTATCGGTGTCGGCCGCGGGCCTTGCAAGGGACGCCCGGTCGCATTGTCGCGGCAAAAAGAGTGCCCGTTCGGGGCCTTGGTGTCGCGGGTGAATGGCACGTGTCAACCTGAATGACTTCCACCAGCTCGTCTTACGATTTTGACGTGGTCGTCGTCGGCGCCGGGCATGCCGGCGTCGAAGCGGCGCTCGCCGCTGCGCGAACGGGCGCCAAGACGGCGCTATTGACGATGAGCTGCGATACGGTGGCGGCGATGAGCTGCAACCCCGCCATCGGGGGGATTGCCAAGGGGCAGATCGTGCGCGAGATCGATGCGCTCGGCGGTGAGATGGGCCGGGCCATCGACGCCACCGGTCTTCAGTTCCGCATGCTCAATCGGGCCAAAGGCCCGGCCATGCACAGCCCACGGGCGCAGGCCGACAAGAAGGCGTATCAGTTCTACATGAAGCACGTGGTTGAGCGGCAGGAGAACCTGACGCTGCGCCAGGAGATGGTCGAAGGCCTGGAGGTCGAACAGGGGGTGGCGACGGGAGTTCGCGTTCGTGGCGACGCGCTGTATCGGGCACGGGCGGTCGTATTGACGACCGGCACGTTCCTGCAGGCAGTCATGCACACCGGCGAGGCCCAGACTAAAGGGGGCCGGGCCGGTGAGGGAACCAGCGGCGGCATTTCTGCCAGTCTCTGCGAATTGGGCTTTGAGCTGGCCCGCTTCAAGACCGGCACGCCGGCGCGCCTCAACGGCCGAACGATCGACTATTCTCAACTAACGGTCCAGCCGGGCGACGACGATCCACAACCGTTTTCGTTTCTCTCTGACAGAATCACCCAGCCGCAATTGGAATGCTGGCTGACGGAAACCAACTGTTCGGTGCATGAAACGATTCGCGCGAACCTGCATCGGGCCCCCATGTACAGCGGGCAGATTCAATCGACCGGGCCACGCTACTGTCCGTCGATCGAAGACAAGGTGGTGCGGTTTGCCGACAAACCGTCGCACCAGATCTTTCTCGAACCGGAAGGTCGCAACACGCTCGAAGTCTACTGCAACGGCATCTCCACCAGCCTGCCGCGCGACGTGCAGGAACGCATGATCCACGCCATCCGAGGGCTCGAGCGGGCGGAGATCATGCGGTTTGGTTATGCGGTGGAGTACGACTATGCTCCACCCACGCAACTGAATGCGACCCTCGAAACAAAACGCATCGCGGGCCTGTATTTCGCCGGGCAGATCAACGGCACAACGGGCTACGAAGAAGCGGCAGGGCAGGGGCTTTGGGCAGGGGCCAACGCGGCCCTGAAGATTGCGGGAAAGCCCCCGCTGTTGATCGATCGCAGTCAGGCGTACCTTGGAGTATTGATCGATGACCTGGTGACACGGGGCGTCGACGAACCCTATCGGATGTTCACATCGCGGGCCGAGTACCGGTTGCTATTGCGGCACGACAACGCCGACCGTCGCCTGACGCCACTTGGCTGGCGGGCGGGGTTGGTGACAGATGAGCGGTGGCAGAAGCTTCAGGTGCACGAGGCTGAAATCGCGCGTGGCCAAAGTCACCTGGCGACCGGGTTTCATGAGGGCGTGCCCTGGGAGCAGGTTCTGAGGCGGCCGGACGTTTCCTGGGCCGATCTTTGCGAGCTGCGCGACGAAATTGCAGCCCTGGAACTGTCACCCCTGGCTGCCCGACAGATCGAATTGGAGGCGAAATACGCCGGTTATATCCGGCGACAACAGTCGCTGATCGAAAAGCAGGAACAGGTTCAGTCGGTCGCGATTCCGGAGCGCTTCGATTACTTCGCCGTCCCCCAACTGCGGGCCGAGGCGAAGCAGAAGCTGGCGCGCGTTCAACCCCGTAATCTGGGGCAGGCGAGCCGGATCAGCGGCATTACTCCGGCAGACATTACGGTGCTGCTGCTGTACGTTCGCGAGCCGCAACGGCTGACGGCCTGAGAGGCCGCCTGGCGTAGACTGCGGACTTTGCCGCGACCTGGTATTGCTGGAGGCGGGAATTGCCAACCAAGGGCCGAGACCGTTGGAGCAACGGTGCGAAATCGCATCGAATTCGGAGTTATGGGGACCGCCGGATCGTCCGCGGATTGGCGAGAATAACGCACGTTGACCAGTTTCGGGGAATGGATATAATCGGGGTCTGCGGCAAGCTTGGTAAGCTCTGCCAGCAGCTTGTCCGACTCAAGAAGAGTTGAACGAACGAGGTTGCTTTCAACTGCCCCTGTTGTCGTGCCAGGGATGTGACCCCTCGAATCGAACGGTTCGTCGAGAGGTTCTGAGCACATCGGCCCCAAATTCGGTGTCGAGAGAAGAGGGATATTCCATGAGCAACATGAAGACGGTGTACACGACGGGTGAGGCAGCCCGGATCTGCAAAGTGAGTCAGCAGACGATCATTCGCTGCTTCGACTCGGGCCAGCTCAAGGGTTT
The DNA here is from genome assembly GCA_052388175.1 of Planctomycetaceae bacterium. Taxonomy (GTDB): domain Bacteria; phylum Planctomycetota; class Planctomycetia; order Planctomycetales; family Planctomycetaceae; genus SIAF01. The sequence continues at coordinate 37,228 of JBQTIL010000048.1, forward strand.
TCGGGTGCCCGGCTCGAAATTTCGCCGCATTCCGCGCGATATTCTGTACAAGTTCATGAAAGAGAACGGCATCCCCACCGATGCCCTCGAAAGCGGCAAGCGCAAGGCGCTCGTGGTGGATGACGATGAAGAACTGGTCGAACTGATTCGCGACCATCTCGAATCTGACGGCCGGTTCGAGGTGCGGGTGGCCAGCAACGGTTTCGATGCGGGAATGATGGTGCGCGAATATCACCCGGATGTGGTGGTGCTCGACGTGATGCTGCCCGACATCAACGGTAAAGAGGTCTGCCAGAGAATTCACAGTGACCCCAGCCTGACCGACGTTCGCGTCATTTGCATCAGCGGCATGGTCGAAGAAGACAAGATTGCCGAGCTGAAAGAGGCGGGAGCGAACGAGTTTCTCCAGAAGCCTTTCGAAGTGGAGCAACTGGTCGATCTGATGTGCCGGCAGCTTGACGTCGAGCCGATCGTGGCCCGCTGAGCCTTGGTGACACTCTGCTTTGCCGGGGCAGCCCCTTGCAACGTTCGGCCATTCCGCGGGAGGAGAGCGGTCAGCGCGTCGATGCCCGAAAATGGACTCGTCTCCTTGCCGAAATGATCACGAACTCGAAGCGGCAAAGTTGAGCTCGCTGGCCGAGTTCGCCGCCGGCGCGGGGCATGAGATCAATAACCCGCTGGCGACGATCGTCGGCTACGCGCAGCAGTTGCTGGCGGAGGAGACCGACCCAGACCGTCGCCGGGCGCTAGCGACCATCGGCGGGCAGGCGCTGCGCATTCGCGACATGATTGGCGACCTGATGCTGTTCGCGCGGCCTCCCGCGCCGCGGCCGGTTTCGCAGAATCTCGTGCAGGTACTCAGCGAGGTGGGAGAGAAATTCCGGGTCGCGGCGGAGGCCAGGGGAGTGGCGCTCGACGTCGCCTGCGGGCCCCCTCTGACGGTTTTCGCCGATCCCACCCAGATTCGGGTCGCGACCGCCGAGGTTTTGAAGAATGCGCTCGAAGCCACGCCTGCCGGCGGCCGCGTTCTCTGCCGAGTCGAATCAGTCGAAGAATCGCAGACGCACTGGGGCGTGCTGGAGGTGGCAGACAACGGCAAAGGGATTTCGGCGGCTGAGCGGGAACATCTGTTCGACCCGTTTTATTCGGGTCGTCAGGCGGGGCGTGGGCTGGGCTTTGGCCTGTGCAAGGCGTGGCGAATCGTCACCCTGCACGGGGGGCGAATCGACGTGAGTTCCTCCCCTGAGGGTGGGGCCAGGTTCAGGCAGTTCTGGCCCCGCGAGATGCCCTCCCTTTGAGCCATTTTCCGGGAGGCCGCGCCGTCGCTACCGCCGGTTTCTCCCGGAGGGACGCCTGTTGCCTCTTACGACGCGTTGTCTGGGCCGCTGACCTGGTAATTTCGGTCTTGTTGGAAAAGCACGCAGGCGACGTTAACATTTCTGGTCGCGCGGCTGCGACGGCAGTCTCCCGGCGTGGTATGCTTCGGGCGATTCTGTGTCGTATCTGAAGCGTCCGATTCGAACCCGAAATCCATATAGTCGTTGCGACAAATCACTCAACATGCCCCACCAGCGCTTGTCAGGTGTTTTCACCCCGAATCTTGTGCCGCTCGACGACCGCGGCGAAATCAATGAATCCGAGTTCCGCCGCTACATCGACTGGCTGATTGAACGCGGCGTTCACGGATTGTATCCCAACGGGTCGACAGGAGAGTTCACGCGATTCACTCCTGAAGAGCGGCGGCGGATTATCGAAATCGTGGCCGATCAGACGCGCGGCCGCGTGCCAATTCTGGCGGGGGCGGCCGAAGCGAACGTCAAAGAGACCCTGCGGGCCTGCGAGCATTACCATCGCCTGGGGGTGCGGGCCGTCGCGATCGTCGCGCCGTTCTACTACAAGCTGGGGCCCAACGCGGTCTACGCCTATTTCGCCGAGATCGGCAAGAACACGCCGGTCGACGTGACGCTCTACAACATTCCGCTGTTCGCCAGCCCGATCGATGTGCCGACGATCCAGAAGCTGGCCGAGCGATATGAGAAAATCGTCGCCATCAAAGACTCGTCGGGCGATCTGCCGAACATGATCCGCATGATCAAGGCGGTGCGGCCGATCCGGCCTGAGTTCAGCTTCCTGACGGGGTGGGACGCGGCATTGATGCCGATGCTGTTGATCGGCTGCGACGGGGGAACCAACGCCACCTCGGGGGTGGTGCCCGAAATCACGCGCAAGTTGTACGACCTGACAATGGCGGGCCGCATCGACGAGGCGCGGCAGGTGCAGTACGACCTGGTGACGCTGTTCGACGCGATGCTGTTCTCGGCGGAGTTTCCTGACGGGTTCCGAGCGGCGGTGAACCTGCGGGGGTTCACTATGGGGCGTGGTCGGCAGCCGTTGTCAGACCAGCAGCAGACCGACCTTGAAGCGCTTGCGAAGACGCTGCAATGCCTGCTGTGGGCGCAGGGCTTCACCGATCAGCCGGTGGGGGGCTGCCCGGTCTCGGAAAATGCCCCGGTCGACCGCAATGAAGTCGACTCGATCGTACACAACGTGCTGACGGAACTCAGGCGCCGCGGGATGGCGTAAATCCAACCCTGCGGATCGCGGCTCCATAGTTGCCGGAATTGCAGAGAGTGAAAATGCAATACGTGAAACCGGAGCGGGTCTGGATCGGCGATCCATAACGAACTCGACGAACGCTGGGTGCAGCAACGGATTGCAGACGACCCGGCTTTGCTCGGATTGGGCGACCTGATTCTCAAGGACAAGGAGCGGATGCAACCGCACGCCGGCAGGTTGGATTTACTCTGCCAGGATTCCGAAGCCAACCGCCGATTCGAGATCGAGATTCAGCTTGGCCGAACCGACGAATCGCACATTGTTCGCACGATTGAGTATTGGGACATCGAGCGAAAGCGGTATCCGCAATACGAGCACACTGCCGTCATCGTGGCGGAGGACATCACAAGTCGGTTCCTCAACGTAATTTCGCTCTTCAATGGCTTCATTCCGCTCGTGGCAATTCAGATGCAGGCCGTCCAACTCGGCGAACAGGTTGGCTTGATCTTCACCAAGGTGCTCGACCAAGTAAAACTGGGGTTGGTGGAAGAAGACGAGGAAGTGGAGGAGATAACAGACCGCGCGTATTGGGAGGCGCGCGGAAGCAAGAGCACTGTCGAAATGACCGATTCGCTCGTCGCTCTGCTCAACGACACAATCAAGGAGGATTTTGCACCCAAGTACAACAAATTCTACATCGGACTCGCGAAGACCAACGGCCAAGCGAACAACTTTGTCGTGTTTCGCCCGAAGAGGGATTGGGTGCGTATGGAGCCACGTCTGGAAAAAGGCGACTCAATTCAGGAGGAACTGGAGGCCTCGGGGGTAGACCTGATGGGGTATGACAACACGTGGGGCCGATACAAAATCCGTCTTGCGAAAGGTGATATCCAGAGGTACGAACCGCTCCTTCGGAAGTTGCTCAAGCGCGCCTACGACGAAGCTGCTCGCTGAGTGGCTATGGCACGCGACAGGCGAACGGCTCATGCCTTCGCTGCTTTCTTTCGCTTCTTTTTCGGCGGTTTGTTCAAGCGGTCTGCATGCCGACGCTCGGCCTTCCGAAAGTACTCCACCAATTCCTCGGACGATAGATCCTTTATGCGGGCGACGAGCTTGGCACTCCACCGATCAATTTCGTCGAGTGCCTCGTCGAGTGTTCTTTCCCTAGCCATGTAACACCTCTACTGGCGTCAGAATTTGGGGCGTATGCGGATACCCTGCCATCAGATTTACGCCGCGGTACAGTTCGGTCTTTCGAATATTCGCGATGTGCTTGTGATTCCAGCTTACGAGCACATCGGCATTGTACACCGTGGCGACGGCGACGTGTAAGGCGTCTTCAACCTTTCTGGCGGGGATAATTCCAGCGTCGTGGTACCGCAGCGCTAATGCTCGACACGCAGCTGTGACGCTCACGACTTCGCACTCGATCGATTCCAACACGCGGTAGATTTGTTGTTGGATTGGCTCAGGGGCGAGCAGAATCTCATCGGTCACGACCGCCGATATGAGCAATCGTCCTCTTCGACGGAGAAAACGAAGGCTGGCCTCACGCATACCGCCAGGCTGGCCTTTCGGAATCATTCCCCAAACGCTGGTCTCAACGTGGTACGTTCGTCCTGACATCAACGCGGCCCCATTGAATGATTAACTCAGCAGTTTCTGACGCAAAAACTCCACCGCCTCGTTGAGCGCGTCCGGCAGTTTCTCGGGGCTTTTTCCTCCCGCCTGTGCGAGATCGGGTCGGCCGCCGCCGCCACCGCCTACGACCTTCGCGGCGGCCTTCACCCAGTCGACGGCGCTTAAGCCTTTCGCGACCAGCTCTTTGCTCAACCCCGCGATCAGGGTGATTTTGCCATCGGCCCCCGAGGCCAGGATCACCGCCAGTGGCGAAACGGCGCGGCGCAACTGGTCGATCTGTGAGCGCATCTGATCGACGTTCCAGCCATCGTCCTGGTGCGCGATGATCTTCACGCCCCCGACATCGACGGCCCTGGCGACCAGTTCGTCGATCAGGCCTGTAGCCGCCTGCGCCGAAAGCTTGCTCAGGTTCTGCTTCAGCGTGCGGACTTCTTCGACCAGGGCCGCCACGCGCTGTGGCAGGTCTTCGACGCGCGGGGCCTTCACGAGTTGCGCCAGCGCGAGGAGCGTCTCTTCGTCGTGACGGATTCGATCGAGCGCTTTTTCGCCCGTCAGGGCCGTGATGCGGCGCGTGCCGGCCGCGACCGACTCTTCCCCCACGATCTTGCAGAACCCGACCTGCCCGGTGTTCGACAGGTGAGTTCCCCCGCACAGCTCGCGACTGAAATCTCCCATCTGCACGACGCGGACGCGCTCGGGATACTTTTCGCCAAACAGCGCCATCGCGCCTGATTTTCGGGCCTCTTCGAGGTCCATGACTTTCCACGAGACGGGGGCCCCTTCGGCCACCCGGGCGTTGATTTGCCGCTCGATCTCGACGAGTTGCTCGCGCGGGATGGCCCGCGGCTGGGTGAAGTCGAAGCGAAGCCAGTCGTCGTCGACCTTCGACCCGCGCTGGGTGGCGTGGCTTCCCAGCGTTTTCTGCAGGGCATGGTGCAAGAGGTGCGTGGCGGAATGCGCCCGGCGGATTCCAAAGCGGCGCGCGGCGTCAACCCTGGCCGAGAGCTTCATGCCGACTTTCAGCTCTCCCTTGCGCAGGTGCCCCAGGTGCACAATGAAGCCTCCGTGCCGCTGGGTATCCTGCACGCGAAACAGGCAGCCGGCACCTTCGAGAGTGCCGGTGTCTCCGACCTGCCCGCCGGCTTCGCCGTAGAATGGCGTGCGATCGAGGACGACGGCGACAGGGTCGCCATGCCCGACTTCGCGCAAGGCGTCGACGAGGCGCTCTTCGGCGACGATCCCCACGACCTCGACTTCCGCCTCGAGCGAGTCGTACCCCAGAAACTCGGTGCCGGTGCAGGTTTCGCGCAGTACATCGAGCGGGCCGGCCTTCATCACCGAGTCGTCGAAAGCCTCTTTACCGCTGACCCCCCGGTGGCGCTCCATCAATTCACGAAACCTCCCGCGATCGACCTTCAGATTGTTGCGGGCGGCGATCGCCTCGGTCAGCTCGATCAGAAAGCCGTCGGTCTGGTGCAGGTCGAAGGCGTCGTCGCCCGAGAGCATGTCGCGGCCTTCTTTGCGGAGCGTCTCGATGCACCGTTCGAGTTTCTTCAGACCTTTGTCGACCGTTCGCAGGAAGTATTCTTCCTCGGCCTTGACGACCAGTTGCACCCGCTCGACGGTCTGGGTCGTTTCGGGGTAAGGCCGCCGCATCACCTGGGCCACGGTGGGAACCAGCTTGAACAGAAACGGCTCCTGCCGCCCCAACAGGTAGCCTTCGAGCAACGCCCGGCGCAGCAATTGCCGCACGACGTACCCCTGCTTTTCGTTCCCCGGAACGACGTTTTCGTGAACGCAGAACGTGACGGCGCGCACGTGGTCGGCGATTCGGCGCAGCGCGCGACCCTGCGGGGCCGAAAACTCGTAACCGCAACCGACGATCTCTCCTGCCGCGAGGCAGAGGGGCTTCAGGACGTCGTTCTCGAAGTTGCTTTCGACCCCTTGCAGGACTGCGGCGGTGCGCTCGAGGCCCATTCCCGTGTCGATGTTCTTCTTGGGCAGGGGCCGCAGGTTGTCGGGTGGCGGGCCGACCCGATTGAACTGGGTGAAGACCAGGTTCCAGATTTCGACGCTGCTTTTGGCGCCCGGAGCGTGGTAGTAGATTTCGCTGCACGGTCCGCACACGCCATCCGGGCCTTTCGAGGGGGCGCTGGCGGGCCAGAAGTTCTCGTCTTCGCCTTCGCGGCGAATGCGATCGGCGGGCAGTTTCACTTCGTTGCGCCAGATCTTGTACGCCTCGTCGTCGTCGTGATAGACCGTGACGCTCAGCCGATCGGGGGCCAGCCGCAGCCATTTGGACGACGTCAAGAATTCCCACGCCCAATGGATGGCTTCGGTCTTGAAAAAGTCGCCGAACGAGAAGTTCCCGAGCATCTCGAAGAACGTGTGGTGGTAGGCGGTATTCCCCACGTTGTCGATGTCGCCGGTGCGGAGGCACTTCTGGCAGGTCGTGGCACGGGTGAAATCGAGCTTGCCGATCCCCAGGAACTGGTTCTTGAACTGATTCATGCCGGCCGGCGTGAACAGCACCGTGGGGTCGCCGCGGGGCACCAGCACGTCGCTGGCCTTGCGGACGCAGCCCTTGGATTCGAAGAACGCCAGGTACGCCTCACGCAGGTCGTCGGTTTTCATTGAATGGGGGTAGGCAGAAGTCGAGACGATCGAAGGAAGCCTGTCGCACTGATGCGCCAGCCGGCCAACTGGTTCGGCGCCACGAGAGGGCGCCTGTTGCCGGCCGTTGTCGCCATGCCGGGCGGGAGAATTGTAATGGCGAGCGGGCGGTGAACGCGAGTCAGCGCGGCGGCGGAACAATCACCTGCCGCTCACTTTCAGGCCCTGCGGCCGAGACGACCGTCAGTGTGACGGGCCCCGGCTCGCCCTGCACGGCCTCTGTGAACTCGCGCGGGCTGCGGATCGCGCGCCCGCGAACCTGCGTGACGACGTCTTCGGCGCGTAATTCAGCCGCCGCGGGCGAATTCTCGTCGACGTGCGTCACGATCACGCCACCGTTTCGCTTGGGCGAGCCGGGTTCCTTCCATAACCGGCTGCGGGCCGTGGGGTAGTCGTAAGTCAGCCCGCGCCAGGGATCGCGCAATGGCTGGCTGATCACCATAGAATCTTCGTCCATCGCCGGCCACTTACCTAACTCGGCCGTGACTTCGATTTCACGACCGTGGAACTCGCGAGGGGAATTCTGCCGCCAGATTCTAAGGTTCACGCGGTCGCCCGGGGCCAGCAGGCCGATTTCGCGCATCAGGTCGACCTGGCCGTACACCGGCCGATCGCCCACCTGCAGCACCACGTCGCCGCTTCTCAGGCCGGCCCGCTGGGCCGGCAGATTGCCGACCACGCTTTTGACCCGTGCCGCTCCGAATTGACGCAGACGCTGCGCGACGGCCCCCAGGTCACCGACAAATTCCGAAGGCAACACGTCGTGCGGATCGAGCCCGATCCCCAGAAAGCCGTACTCTACTTCTTTGCCCTGACGCAGCGCATCGATGATCCGTCGGGTGGCGTCGTCGATGGGCAGGGCGAACCCCGACGATTTCTCATAACCCACGATGGCCGAAAGCGCGGTGGTGAGCCCGACCATCTCACCCTGCAGATTCAGAAGCGCCCCCCCGCTGGTCCCCAGTTCCAGGCGGGTGTCGACCTGAATGAGCACCCCGAGGTTCTGCAGCGTGGTCTTCATTCGCTGATTGTCGGGGTCGCTGCGGTCGGTATCGACCGCGGCCCGACGGTACAGATTGCTGATAATACCCCACGAGGCGCTGGCTGAACCGTCGCGGGCGATGGCGTAGGGGTTGCCCAGGGCGATGACGAACTGCCCCTTGCGGCAGCGTGACGCGTTCCCCAATCGAATGGGCTTGAGCCCCGCCACGGGAATTTTCAGCACGGCCAGGTCGCTTCGGGGGTCGGCGGCGTAAATGTGGGCCTCGAACGCCCGGCGATCAGGCAGCCTGACATACAGCACCTGGTCGCGCTCGGCGTCGAGTCGACCTTCAATCGGCCCGCCGCGCACCAGATGGTAGTTTGTGAGAATCAGCCCCCCCTCGTCGATCACGACGCCCGCGCCGAATTCGTTGGGAACGTAATTCGGGTCTTCAATGCCGGCGCGCTGCTCTCGAATCAATGGATTCGCGAAATGCTGCTGCCTGACAAGCCGATCGCGGGCGATGCTGACCACCGACTTTTCGGCCGATTCAATGGCCCGCACGAACGCCTCTTCAATGGCTGCGGCGGCCGCCAGTCCGTCGGGTTCATTTGCGCGCAAGAGGGCCCTCTGCAAGGCCACCTGCAAACCGATCACCCAAATCGTCGCTGTGGCCCGCACCAGATATTTCCGGGAGATACCCACCCGCAGTGCGCACCACAGGCGCCTGCCGCTGAGTCTCAAATTCTGCGTATCACGTCGCATACGGCCACTGCGATGATCGAACTTGCAGAGGTTGGCCATGCGGTTGATTATCTCAAAAACACCTGCGGATCGACAGAGGGGTCGCAAATTTGTGGCCCGCGCCAGGGAACAAGATGCAAACGTCGGTTGTGCGGTTTGACAGGCGACCGGCCGCCGAGCCGCACGCGATTGTTGAGGCGGCGCAGTGCGGCTACAATTCGGCCCGATTCGAGCACCGCGTCGCCAGGCTCGCAGGTTTATGGATTTTCTTAGCGATTTTGCCATCGACAGTGAATTCTTAAAGTTGCTCTCGCGCCGCGAAGAAGTCGAGCTGCCGGTGGCGGCGCTGGAACTCGCCCGAGACCACTGCCCGGGGGTCGACTTTCAGCCGACCCTGCGATGGATCAGCGACCGCGCATTTGCGCTCCGCAAACCGCTGGCGCATTGCCGGAACGAAGCCGAGGAAGTGGCGACCCTGGTGCAGACTCTGGCGAAAGACCAGGGTTTGCACGGAAGCGAGGCGGTGTACGAGCAACCCGAGTCGAGCTTTCTGCACTGCGTCATCGAACGCAAAACAGGGCTGCCGATTGCGCTGTCGGTGGTTTACATGGCGGTCGCAGCCAAGGCCGGCCTGACACTGCACGGGATCGCGGTTGCCAATCATTTTCTGACGCGCTACGACACCAGCGATAAGCCGTTGTTTATTGATCCTTTTCACGACGGAAACGTTCTGTCGTGGCGGGAATGCCTCACGTGGGTGCGAAAGACCGCCAAATTGCCCGCAGGTCGAGCCAAGGCGGCGCTCGAGCCGGTCGGCGCGCGGCTGATCATCCAGCGAATGCTCAATAACCTGAAGGCTTTGTATGCCAAGCAGGAGAATTGGGTGGCATGCTGCAAGGTGCAGCATCGCCTGCTGGCCCTCTCGCCCGCGTCGTATGCCGAACGCCGCGACTGGGCGATGATTTCGCTTAAAGCGGGCCGCTCGGCCCCGGCGATCGACATGCTCGCGGCCTGCCTGCCGACTGCTCCCGATGATGAGCGTGAGGCGCTTTCGGCCCATCTGGCCGAGGCCAAGAGGCAGCATGCGAAGTGGAACTAGGCGAGTGGGATACGACGCCTGACTGATCCCGCATCACCAACCGATGTCAGAGTGACAAATGTCCAACTGATCGGTGGCCGCGATTGCGGCATCGCAGCGCGGCGCTGGAGATCGATTTCCGATGATTGCGCCAAGTTCAAGTGAGGCAATCACTTTCGTTACCGCGCCGCCATCTGCTCGCGCATGCCTGCCTGGCCGCCCTAGTCTATCGGTCTTGCAAGGATTCGCCGGTTGGGGAATAATTCGGTGCGCTTCGCCAATCAGGCGGTCATCGGGGATGGTTGCCGCCTAAGTGTGTGCCGGGCTTCCACAACCCGGTCGAAGCGATTCCCCAATTTACAACCCGGTGATCCGACCATGGATGGTCACCCCTCACCCCGCTGCGACTTTCTCTGGGAGAAGCGCAGGCGAGGCGTTTCAGCCTGCGCGGTTCCAGTGGCGCTTGCGGCGTCGAGACACGGGCCTGGAATGAATCCGATCCCGACACTTTTAAGGAGATGATGCCGTGGCACACGGTCGGGCGATCCTTCAGGAAATCAGCCAGCGGAAAAACCCCGAGGCCTACCGGCACGAGCATTGGGAGGGGACGTTCGCCGACTATCTCGAGATCGTCCGCGAGCGGCGGGAGATCACCCGTAACGCGTTCCAGCGGATGTACGACATGGTGTTGTCGTACGGGACGTACCCCATTGAGGGTAGCAAAGAGAACCTCGTCCGCTACCAGTTTTTCGACGACCCCGGCGGCGACGGCCACGACGCCATTTTCGGCCTCACAAAGCCGCTGATGGAACTGGTCAACGTCTTCAAGAGCGCCGCGCTGGGGTATGGCAGCGAACGGCGGGTGCTGCTTCTGCACGGCCCGGTGGGCAGTTCGAAGAGCACGATTGCGCGGCTCTTGAAGCGCGGGCTCGAGCGGTACAGCCAGACCGACGCGGGGGCGGTGTATTCGTACGGCTGGAAGGAACCCAGCGGCACGATCACGTGGTGCCCGATGCGCGAAGAGCCTTTGCACCTGGTGCCTGACGAAGACCGCAGCCGGATTGCGGCGTACCTGAATGAAGGTCGCGGAGACGATCACGAAGCGCACCGGGTCGAGATCGCGGGTGACCTGTGCCCGTTGTGCCGGTTCATGTTTAACGATCGGCTGAAAACTTCCGACGGCGACTGGACGAAAGTCGTCGAAGACGTGGTGGTGAAAAGGGTCTTCCTGTCGGAACAAGACCGCATGGGTATCGGGACGTTCCAGCCGAAGGACGAAAAGAACCAGGATTCGACCGAGCTCACGGGCGACATCAACTATCGCAAGATCGCTGAGTACGGCAGCGAGAGCGATCCGCGGGCGTTCAACTTTGATGGCGAATTCAACGTGGCCAATCGCGGCCTGATTGAATTCATCGAGGTGCTGAAGCTCGACGTGGCCTTCCTGTACGACCTGCTGGGGGCCTCGCAGGAGCACAAGATCAAGCCCAAGAAGTTCCCGCAGACCGACATCGACACGGTCATCGTGGGGCACACGAACGAACCCGAGTACCGCAAGCTGCAGTCGAACGAGTTCATGGAAGCGCTGCGCGACCGTACGGTGAAGATTGACGTGCCCTACGTCACGAAGCTGTCAGACGAAATTCACATCTACGAGAAGGACTACAACAGTCGCCGGGTGCGCGGCAAGCACATCGCGCCGCATACGGTCGAGATGGCGGCCATGTGGGCCGTGCTGACCCGTCTCGAAGAGCCGAAGAACGCAGGCCTGACGGTGCTGCAGAAGCTGAAGCTGTACAACGGCAAAACGCTGCCGGGTTTCACGCAAGACAACGTCGACCAGTTGCGGAACGAGGCCAAATCGGAGGGGATGGCGGGCATTTCGCCCCGCTACGTGCAAGACAAGATTTCGAACGCGCTGGTGGCCAACGCCAAGTCGACCAACCTGAACCCGTTTATGGTGCTCAATGAGCTCGAAAACGGCCTCAAGCATCATTCGCTGATTCAAAGCGAAGACGTGCGCGAGTCGTACCGGCAGCTCATTCAGGTCGTCAAGAACGAGTACACCGACATCGTCAAGAATGAAGTGCAGCGGGCGATTGCGGCCGACGAAGAGGCGCTGCAGCGGCTGTGCGCCAATTACATCGACAACGTGAAGGCGTATACGCAGAAAGAGAAGGTGAAGAACAAGTTCACCGGTCAGTCGGAACAGCCCGACGAACGGCTGATGCGTTCGATCGAGCAGCGGATCGACATTCCCGAGTCGCGCAAAGACGACTTCCGCCGCGAGATTATGAATTACATCGGCGCCTTGGCCCTCGATGGCAAGACGTTCAACTACAAAACCAACGAGCGGCTGCAGAAGGCGCTCGAGCTGAAGCTGTTCGAAGACCAGAAAGACACCATCAAGCTGACCAGCCTGGTGTCGAACGTCGTCGACAAAGACACGCAGGAAAAGATCGACATCGTCAAGGGGCGGTTGATCCGCGATTACGGCTACGACGAAGAATCGGCCACCGACGTGCTGCAGTACGTGGCCAGCATTTTTGCTCGGGGAGACGCCAAGAGCAGCAACTGAAGGAATGACGAATGTCGAAATCAGAATGTTCAATCAAATCCGAATGACGAAAGGGACCGTCGGCGCTGGTTTGTGCGGGCTGGTTGTGTTGCTGTATGTCGCGGGCTACGTCGGGCTGCGGCAGCGGGACGTGTTGATACTGATTAGATTACACAAACTCCCGGGCCTGGAGCTTCCGGCAGATTTGCCTTGCGTAATCCTTCCCGACCTGCAAGACGACGACCCCGCCTCGCACGCCATTTGGGTAAGCAGCGGTTCCTCACAAAAAACGCTGCAGTATGGGGTCATGATTCAGGGCGCTTTCGCCCCGCTGTGCGTTCTGGAAGTGGCTGCTCGCGACACATGGTCGGATTTTCGTCATTCGGCCTTCGCCATCGATTAGACGTTCAGATTCCGTCATTCGTCATTGAGGTCTGCCGTGGCCCGTGCCATCGACCGCGACTTCCAGCGCTTCAAGCAGATCGTGCGCGGGAAAGTGCGCGAGAACCTGAAGAAGTACATCACGCACGGCGAGATGATCGGTCGGCAGGGGCGTGAGTACGTCAGCATTCCGATCCCCAATATCGAAATTCCCCATTTCCGACACGGGCAGAAAGGCTCGGGGGGGGTCGGGCAGGGGGAAGGGGACGTGGGGACTCCCATCGGGCGCGGCCAGCAGGATGGCGACGGGGCCGGCGAGGCGGGAGACCAGCCGGGCCAGCATATTCGCGAGGTCGAAGTCTCGCTCGACGAACTCGCCGAGATGCTGGGGCAGGAGCTGGAGCTGCCGCGCATTGAGCCGCGAGGCAAGAACACCATCTCGACCCGCAAAGACCGCTACAACAGCATTCGCCGCACCGGCCCCGAGTCGCTCAAGCATCTGCGGCGGACGTACAAGAAAGCCCTCAAACGGTTGATTGCGCTCAACCAGTACGACCCCGAGCGGCCGGTGATTATTCCCGAGCGCGACGACCGGCTGTACCGGAGCTGGCGGACGACCACGCAGCCGGAAACGAACGCGGCCATCATCTACCTGATGGACGTTTCAGGTTCGATGACCGACGACCAGAAAGAGATCGTGCGGATCGAAGCGTTCTGGATCGATACCTGGCTGCAAAGCCAGTACGACGGAATCGACGTCCGCTACGTCATTCACGACGCGATGGCCAAGGAGGTCGACCAGGAGACTTTTTACCACACGCGCGAAAGCGGCGGGACCCGCATCTCGTCGGCGTACAAAGTCGCCCGCGAGCTCATCCGGCAGCATTATTCGCCTGAAGACTGGAACATTTATTGCTTCCAGTTTTCCGATGGCGACAACTGGGGGGAAGACAATAAATCGTGCATCGAGATTCTCGCTCAGGACATCCTGCCTCATTGCAACCTGTACTGCTACGGGCAGGTCGAAAGCCCTTATGGCTCAGGCGAATACATCCGCGAGTTGCGGCGCATCGAAGACGAGTGGGAAAATTTGACGCTCTCGGAAATTGATGGGAAAGAGGCCATTTACGAGTCGATCAAAACGTTTCTGGGGAAGGGCAAGTAGGCTGCCAGGCGCGGTTTGAACAGTACGGCTCCGGGCAAAGGATGTGCAATATGCCGAGCAAGATGCTCGCCGGTCTAATCGTCCTGGTTCCCTTGGCGGCAGCCGGCTGCATTGGCGTCGGCCCGCACTACACATACCTGTTCCAGCATGGCAGCGAATTCTCTGAGGACGTTCTTCCGTATTCGCCCGACAAGAACTACCTGGCGGTGCACGCCAAGGGGCGCCCCGGCTGGTACGTTTTGCGTTTCGAAACGCCGGAGGGAGAATTCGATAACGATTTCACGACCGGTTCGGGCGAGCTGCAGGCGTGGTATTTCCCGCCGCTCGCTGCCGACAAAGTCAAGCGGCCCGAGGAAATCTACGCTCCTGACCTCGACTATTTTGTCGAGCATTCGGACTCGCCGCTGTTTGCGAAGCGGGCCGTGAAACTTGACGGCACGATTCGCGTGCGGGGGGAAGGATCGATGATCAAATCTGTCCGGCTTGATCTGACGGCGAACGACGACCACGACCTGAATTTGAAAGGCGACGTGCGGCGCAACCTGCAATTCGTCAGGCTCGACGTGCCTCAGTTTGAAAACTGACCCCAGGGGCCGGCGCCCCTGGGCTTGAGGGAGTGAACGAGCGTTCTCGATTTTCCATCGTCGACTTCTGACCCATGCCGACCCTCTCGACCCATCGCCCGCTGCCGGCCGACATCGCCGCCGCCCAGGCTGAGATGGAAGGGTACGCGCGCGACTACGGGCTTGATTTCTTCGAGACGATCTTCGAGGTACTCGACTACGACGAAATCAACATGGTGGCGGCATACGGAGGCTTTCCGATCCGCTACCCGCACTGGCGGTTCGGGGCCCAATACGAAGAGCTGACCAAGAGCTATTCGTACGGGTTGTCGAAGATTTACGAAATGGTCATCAATACCGACCCGTGCTACGCCTACCTGCTGGCCTGCAACCCGATGCTCGATCAGAAACTCGTGATCGCGCACGTCTACGGGCACTGCGATTTTTTCAAGAACAACGCCTGGTTCTCGCAGACCAATCGCAAGATGCTCGATCAGATGGCGAACCACGCCGCCCGCATCTCGCGCTACAGCGACCGGTCCGGCGCCGAACCGGTCGAAGAATTCATTGACGCGTGCCTGTCGATCGAAGACCTGATCGACCCCTATCTGCCGCACATTCGCCGCCGTGAAGAGGCGCCGCACCCCGTCACGAGCGCCCTGCTTCCCGAGCGCGAGACGGCCGAGTCGGAACAGGCAGGCCCCACCCGCTTTCGCTCGAAAGACTACATGGATTCTTACATCAACCCGCCTGATATTTTGCGGGCTGAAATTGAAGAGCGCGAGAAGCAGGAAAAACAGAAAGAGCAGAAGCGGTCGTTCCCCGATCAACCGCAGCGCGACGTGCTGCTGTTTCTCTTAGAGCACGCGCCACTCAAACCCTGGCAGCACGACCTGCTCTCGATCATCCGCGACGAGGCCTATTACTTCGCCCCCCAGGGGCAAACCAAGATCATGAACGAGGGCTGGGCCAGCTACTGGCACAGCAAGATCATGACCCGGCACGGCCTGACCGATGCCGAGGTGATCGATTACGCCGACCACCATTCGGGCACGATGGCCACGAGCCCGCACCGATTGAACCCATACAAGCTGGGAATCGAGCTGTTCAAAGACATCGAAGAACGCTGGAACCGCGGTCAATTCGGGCCCGAGTACGATCTATGCACCGACGCGTGGGAGCGATCACGGTGGGACAGGCAGTTGGGCCTGGGCCGGCAGAAGATCTTCGAGGTCCGCCGCGTCCACAACGACATTACATTCATCGACACGTTTCTGACCCCCGAGTTCTGTGTCAAGCAGCGGATGTTCGAGTATAAGTTCAACGAATCGACAAACTACTACGAGATCGCCTCACGCGAGTTTCAAGAGATCAAGACGCAGTTGCTCAACGGCCTCACGAACCATGGCCGTCCGTTCATTCACGTACACGACGGCAACTACCGCAACCGCGGCGAATTGTACCTCGTACACCAGCATGAAGGGGTCGAGCTGAAGCAGGACTATGCTCAGGATACCCTGGCGAACATCCACCGGCTGTGGGGTCGCCCCGTACACGTCGAAACGGTCATCGACGACAAGCCGTCGATCCTCTCGTACGACGGCACGAGTCACGAAGTTCGTGAGAAATAGCTGAAATTGGGAATGGACAACGAGCCAGTTGCGTCGAATGATTAGGTAGGTGAGCCCCGGTGGCGTGAGCCCCCCCGGTGGTGGTTCGAACGTTGGGCCGGAGGTGGGTCATGTTGCTGCACGATCAAATCAGCCAATCGCTCGCGGAATTGCAGGGGCCGCGAGCTTCGGAACCGCGCACGGCTGCGTGGGCTGCCGAAGCCGCCACAATTTCGGCCGATTTCACCGCCGTCGATACGCTGTCGTGCGCCATTCGCGAATTGCGGATCTCGGCCCCCGCGCTCCAGCATGCGTCACTCGACGCCTGCCGGGCCTGGGCTGACGCGGTTTGCGCCCGGGTGACGTACCTGCTCGAGCGGCTGGGCCCCTACGAGATCGACGCGCCGGCGCAGACGCTTCTTTTGCGCTCGACGCCGCCGGGCCAGGAACCCTCGCGGCTCGCATTCTACGAAATGCAGATCAAGGCCCCCGCGGCGGCCACACTGCGGCGCTTCGCCCACCCCGTCGGCTCTGGCCGGCGGCAGCAGATCGACATGCTGCTGACGCACGACGTATTGCAGCGTCTGGTGCGCGACATTGTTGAAGCGATCCCCGTGACAGGCGAAGGGGCAAACCGGCCAATGAACGACGAAATCCGAATGTCGAATCAATTGCGAATGACGAAATCCGAATGACCAAGGCGCGAGCATCGGATTCGGGCTGCGAGAGGATCGAACCTTTTCGACATTCGTGATTCGGGTTTCGTCATTGATTCGTCATTCGTGCCTGGTCATTCGTCATTCCCCTGGCCAGCTCATGGGTCCCCCGGGTTCAGGAACTTGAAGACCGAAGCGGCGGCGGCCGCGGCGGCGAATTCCGCGACCAGAAAAACCCAGATGTTGCTCATGTGCTGTAACCCGAGGGAAGTAATGCCCAGCGCCACGGCCGGGTTGAACGCTCCGCCCGAAATGTGGCCGACCGAAAACGCTCCGACGAGCACGGTAAAGCCGATCGCCAGACCGTAGAACGAGTTGCCGCTGGTTCCCTTGGCCGTCGCCACGTTCAAGACAACGTAGCACAGGGCGAACGTGTAAAGGAATTCGGCCACCAGCGCCGGCAGCACCTTGAAATCCTTGGGCGTGCTGTTCGGGAAACTGGTAATGACCGATACGGCCAGGGCCGCCAGCACCGCCCCGGCGATCTGGGCCACCATATAACCCGGCACATCTTTGGCGTCGCAGCGCCCCCTGAGATAGACCGCCAACGTGACCGCGGGATTGTAGTGGCCGCCGGAGATATGTCCTCCCGCGAAGATCATCACCATTAACGCCGAGCCGATCGCCAGGGGAGGAATCACTCCCGACTCCTGCGACAGCACCGTGCAACCGATGGTCAACACGAGAAAGAAGGTTCCGATCAATTCCACGACGTACTTCCGCATGGTGCAGCTCCCCGGCCTGGCGCTTTGAGACGGTTACCCCTCGGGGGGGACGTTTGCGGCTGCCGCCCGCGCTGACCTGAGGAGGTCTGCGGCAGCCGTCAATAGGTGCGGGATTATAGCAAGGCGGCCGCCGGCCGGCACCGCCCGCGGGGAAGAGTCTGCGATGGTGGCAGCGCTCGTGTCTGGGCTGAAAGACTCGCGTGCAGCGGAATTCGTATTTTGGATGCTCGCAGCGGCCGGCGAGTTCCGTGGCGGCGGGGTCCATAACCGGCTTTGAGGGTTATCGACGGGCTGCTGCGGGCTGAGAACGTCTCCGGGTGGCTCGTCCCGGGCGGTCGCGGATGTGCTCGGCAAGGCGGTCGTCGTCGCTGAGCAGAGC
>JBQTIL010000049.1:0-89218 GCA_052388175.1 Planctomycetaceae bacterium
TGTGTCCTGCACAGCACCCGTGGCCATCTCACGCTCCTCCTTGAGCTTGCGATCTCGAAGTCGCTCGACTTCGTCCACCGATGGTCTAACCCATCGCGTCCGGCGCGCAAAGCCCGTTATGGACCCCCCGGTTTCACGCAGTCTCGCGCCGTCTTGTGCGATTTTCGCGGTTCCGATACGATTTGCCCCCTTTTCGCGAATGGCGTCACGCCAAGCACTTAGGTTACTTTCTGCGGTGGGCCGTCGGATGGATTATCAGTTTCGACCGATCGGCAGAAAGTGTGCGGCCACAGGGAATGACCTGGTCGCTGGTGAGCCCTGCTACTCGGTGCTGGTTGAGCAACCGGGGGAGCTCAAGCGACGGGACGATTCCCAGGCCGGTTGGGCCGGCCCGCCCGAGGGGACCGTCGGGGCGTGGAAGTGCATTGTTCCCGCCCCGGCCGCGACGCGCATCGAACCGCTCGACACCAACGCGCTGATGCGGTGTTTCGAGCGATTGTCGGAAGAAGCGCTGCCCGAACGCGACGGCCTGCGCTACGTCTTGGCGCTGTTGCTGGTGAAGAAGCGGCGGTTGCGGCTCGACGGTTCGCAAACGGCCGGAAGCGAAGAATTTCTACAACTTTCTGGCGCGCGCGGCGAAGGAGCCTGGGAAGTGCCTGACCTGCAGCCGTCAGATGACGAAGTGCAACGCTGGCAGCGCGAGCTGAACGTCTATCTGGCCTCGGAATGGCAGCCACCTCCGGAGTTGAGCGCGTCGGCGGCGTGATAAGCGAAATTCCGCGGGTGAAAAAGAACTCGAAACCATGAATCGTGCCGGTCGATGCCTGGTCGCTTTGCTGCTGGCAATCGGTTGCGCGCCGATTTCGGGCTGCATCTGGGCGCGCCAATGGTTCGGCCCGCGCGACCCGTTCGGCGCCCAGGCGCCGTGCGCATTGCGGCCCGACGCCGGTGTGGGCGAGGTGGTGGCATACATCAATCAAAACACGGCCCGCATGCCGGCGTGGAGGGCCAACCATGCCACGATTAGTGCGCGGGGGGCGCCCATGAAGTTGAGCGCGCAAGTGGCCGTCGCGGCCCCGCGCAAATTTCGGCTCACGGCCCGGGCGTTCGCCCCGGAAGTCGACCTGGGTTCGAACGATGAGCAGTTCTGGTTCTGGAGCAAACAGTCGCCGTCGAACGACGTGTACGTCGCCAGTCACGACGGGGAATCAGCGTCGTCGCAGGCGCTGCCAGTACCGTTTCAGCCCGATTGGATCATGGAGTCGCTGGGTGTGATTCCGATCGATCCCACCAGTGTCACGATGCAACCCGGTGCGCCGGGCACCGGCACGCTGCATCTGCTGGCCGACACGAGGTCTCCCGAAGGCCGTGCGGTACGCAAGGTGACGGTGGTTGACCAATGCCACGGTGTCGTGCGCGAGCAGTGGCTGTACGACGAACAGAATCAACCGATCGCCTGGGCCCGCATGTACAAGCATCGCCGGGTCGGCCCGACGCAGGCGGTGCTGCCCGAACGGATCGACCTCGAGTGGCCGCAGGCGCAGCTCAGCCTGTCGATGTACCTGGGGCCGGTGGAAGTGAACCCGCCGAGGATGCCGGCCACGCTGTGGAAAGTGCCTGATTCCGAGCACTACGGCGTGGTTCCCGCGGGACGATAGCGTGCTGTCGCCGAGTCGAGCAGGGCACGCCGAGCGTAACGAGACGTACCATCCACGTCTCTGTCGACTCTGTTTTCTCCTGTCAGGTCTTCGGCATTCGAGGCCCTGGGCCAAGCCAACAGGCGCGGGAACCAGGCCCCCCCGTTTTTCAATAGTCCGCTAGCGGCAGCCAGGCCATCCGCACGGGGCGCAACATTCCCGGGGCGGCGGATACTGCTCAAGACAATAGCACAAGGGTGGCGAGCAGGGGTCGGGGCGACGATAGACCCGGCGGAACGACAGCCGCGGCATCTGGTACTGCATTCCGGGCACAGGGTACCCGAAAGCGCCCGGCGGGGGCGGCAGAGGCGTCGCGCCGAAGGGGGCCTGGTAAACCGGTTGAGGGGCCGCATAGCTGGAACCGCCGTAAGCGGCGGGGTTTTGTGAGACCGCGCCGCTCTGGCCGGCACGTTCATCAGCCGAAGCCATTGAGTGCAGGCAGGCGACGGCCAGAATCGCGAGCGCCAGCCAACCCTGTTGAATCCGTTCCATCTGAAGGCTCCTTGAATGCGTGCCCACGGGGTGGGGTGGCGGCGTGTGACGAACTTGCCCGCCTCTAAGCAGCCGCCTATTATCGCGCACGAGCGTACCAGATTTTGTCGCCAAACTCGCCCCGTGCCCGTTTATGCCTGCCGTCCGCACCCGCTTTGCCCCCAGCCCGACCGGTTACATGCACATCGGGGGGATGCGCACGGCATTGTTCAACTGGTTGTGGGCCAGGCACTGCGGCGGAAAATTCATACTGCGGATCGACGACACCGACCAGGCCCGAAATCAAACTGAGGCGCTCGCGCCGATCTTGCAGGCCTTCCGCTGGCTGGGGCTCGGGTGGGATGAGGGGCCGGAAATCGGGGGGCCCTTCGCCCCTTATTACCAGTCTCAGCGAGGCGATCTGTATCGCGCCGCCGCGGGGCGCCTCGAAACCCAGGGGCTCGCGTATCGCGATTACGCCACAAAAGAAGAAATCGACGCCGATCGCAAACAGGCCGAACGCGAAAAGCGACCGTACATCAACATCCGCCGGTCTGTCGAACTGACGGCCGACCAGCGGGCGGAATTCGAAAAACAAAGTCGCCCCTGGGTCTTGCGGTTTCTTGTGCCGCGTATTGAGAAGATCATTGTACACGACCTTATTCGAGGGATTGTCGAATGGAACGCGGCGTTGATCCCCGACCCGGTCATACTGCGGGCCGACGGCACGCCGCTGTACAACTTCGCAACCGTGGTCGACGACGCCCAGATGCAGATCACGCACGTCATTCGAGCGGAAGAACATCTCTCGAACACGCCCGTGCAGGTTTTGTTGCATCGGGCGCTGGGGCATGCGCTGCCCGAGTTCGCCCATGTGCCTTACGTCGCAGCCCCGGGTTCGAAAGAGAAGCTCAGCAAACGGAAGATCGAGCAGTATCGCAAGAACCCGCAGTTCAAGAAGATGTTCGAGAAGGCCGACGAGGTGTTTCCGCAATTGGGGCTGACCGGGTCGGCGGCGCTTGACCCGGTGATGGTCGAATATTACGAGCGCATCGGCTATCTTCCGGCCGCTGTGCTGAACGCCTTGGGCCGCCTGGGCTGGTCGCTCGACGACACGACCGAAATTCTGTCATTGGCGACAATGATCGAGCACTTTACGCTCGACCGCGTCGTCCAGGCGCCCGCCGGGTTCGACCCCGACAAGCTGTACAGCTTTCAGGGGCATTGGATGAAGGAGTTGCCGCTGGCGCAGAAAGTCTCGGGCTGTGTGCCGTACCTGATTCAGGCGAAACTGCTGACCAAGCCGATGGCCGAAGAGACGGCGCGGTTTGTGGAACAGGTGGTGGTGGCGCTGGGCGAGCGATTGAAGGTTTTCAGCGACATTCTCGGGGCCCGTTACTTCTTCACCGACGAGTTTGAATACGACGAGAAAAATTTCGACAAACGGGTGCGGGCCGACGGGGCGCCCTCGCATCTGCGGGCGTTTCGACAGCGTCTCGAATCGCTCGCGCCCTATACGGTCCCGGCGCTGGAACAGGCGGTGCACGAGTATTGTGAGAGCACAGGGGCTCAAACGGGCATGTTGATCCACGCCCTGCGACTCAGCGCCACCGGGCAACCGGTCGGGCCGGGCGTCTACGACTGCCTGGCGCTTCTGGGCCGCGAAAAGTCGCTCGCCCGCATTGATGGGGCCCTGGCCCGCATTTAGGAGCCTGTTGAAAAAGGTGTCTGGAACTCTCCGCACCTGCGAAAACCCCCTCGGAATCTGGATGTTCACAAAGTTCCAGACACCTTTTTCAACACGCTGTTAGCGTCTGGTTTATTGAAAGAATCCATCGACATGCCGACCGTTCTGATCACCGACAACCTCTCACCCGCCGGCCTTGACGTCTTGAAGAAAGCCGGGCTGACCCTCGACGTGCGCTCAGGGTTGAAGCCGCCGGAGGTGCGCGAAGCGCTGAAGACGGCCGACGGCATCATCATTCGCAGTGGAACGACGCTGACCGAAGCGTTGCTGAGAGACCAGCCGCGGCTGAAGGTGATCGTGCGGGCGGGGGTCGGCGTCGACAACATCGACATCGCCGCGGCGACCCGCGCCGGCATCGTGGTGATGAACACACCCGCCGGCAACACGACCAGCACGGCCGAACACACGATCGCCATGCTACTGGCGCTGTCGCGCAACATCGCCCCCGCGGCGGCCAGCATGCAGGCGGGAAAATGGGACCGCAAATCGTTCACCGGCACGCAACTGGCCGGCAAAACGCTGGCCGTCGTGGGGCTGGGGCGCATCGGCCTGGCGGTCGCCCAGCGGGCGATCGGGCTGGAAATGAAAGTGATCGGGTACGACCCGTTTCTGTCGGCCGAGAAGGCGGCCCAGCACGGAATCGAGGTGGTCCGCAACGTCGACGACCTGCTCGACCGCTGCGACTTTCTGACGGTCCATACCCCGCTGACTGAAGAAACCCGCGGGTTGATCAATGCGCAGCGCATCGCGCGGATGAAAAAAGGGGTGCGGCTGCTCAACTGCGCCCGGGGAGGAATCATCGACGAACAAGCGCTGGCTCAGGCGGTCGAAAGCGGGCACGTTGCCGGCGCCGCGATCGACGTGTTCGTCGAAGAGCCGCCGAACAATTCTCCGCTCGTGAAATTGCCGCATGTCTTGGCGACCCCGCACCTGGGCGCATCGACCGACGAAGCCCAAGAACTGGTGGCGCTCGAGGCGGCCGAGATTATCGCCGGGTTTCTCTTGCGCAACGAAGTGCGGCATGCGGTCAATATGGCCCCGTTGTCGGCGGCCGAAATGGCCGACATGAAGGCCTACCTCGACCTCGGCCGGCGTCTGGGGCTGCTTCTGGCGCAGCAGGCCAAGGGCTCGGCCGTCAAATCGGCGCACCTCTTGTACCGGGGCGACGCGGCGACCAAGAACACGCGGTTGATCGGTTCCGCCTTCGCCGCAGGCCTGCTCGAAACGGCACTCGCCGAACACGTGAATATCGTCAACGCCGAGCTGCTGGCGAAAGAGCGCGGGATCCGCATCACCGAATCGGCTTCGAGCGACGTCGGAGATTTCTCGACGATGATCCGCGCCACCGTCGAAACCGACCAGTGCGAATTGACCGCCTCGGGCACCATTTTCGGAAAACAGTTTCTGAGACTCGTCAAGCTGGGAACATTCAGCCTTGATGCGTACCTCGATGGCACACTCTTGATTTATCGCCACCGCGACGTGCCGGGGCTGATCGGGTACATCGGCACAGTCTTCGGAAAGCATCGGGTGAACATCGCCCATATGGCGCTGGGGCGCGAACGGCAGGACCCGGGGGGCGACGCCGTCGCCGTGTTGAACCTCGATAATCAACCTTCGGCTGAAGCTCTCGCTGAGGTGCGGCAGCACCCCGAAGTGACGGGGGTGGAACTGGTGAAGCTGCCGAAGGCGGGCGAGCCGCTGCCGTGGCTGGTGGCCACCTGAGCTTCTGCGGTTTGCGAGGCGCGGGATTCTCGAGACGCGGGCGAAACTATCCTGCCAAAGTCTCGAGAAACCCGCGCATTTCGCCTTCGGCGTGGTCATCGCCGGCGCGGCGGGCCTGCTCGATCCCTCGGGCAAGCACCTGGCGGGCCTGATCGGCAGACCCCAGTTGCGCCCAGAGCTGCGCCAGTTGAAAATAGGCCGCGACGTAGTGCGAGTCGTTCTCGAGCAGGCGGCTCAGCCGAAGGGCGGCGGCCCCGGGGTCACCCTCGGCCGCGATCTGCATGGCCAGGGCGTATTGCAGAAACGAGTCGTCGGGGCTTTCAGCCAGCAGGGCTTCGAGTTTCTGCCGGCGTGACATATGAGCGACCTTTCCGGTTGTAACGACCCTGACGCCTCTGGGATTCCGATTGCGACGGCTGTAATGAGGTTTCCGCCGGCCCATCGGGCACGCCTGCCAGCGATCGGCCGCGCAGCTTGATCGAATTTTAGCCGAAGGGCGGAGGGAGTGAAAACCCCCGCCGCCAGTGGGCGTTAGATTCGGCACAACCTGATCGGCGAGGCAACTGGGTAAGCTGTGCAAGAAGGGGTACGAGCCGTCAAGCAACCTCTGTGGTGTAGACGATTTGCATTTTCGGAGATACGTGACTGCGCAGCCGCGGTTTCCGTTGCGTTCGTCGCGGCTTGCGCCAACGCTGCTCTTGCTTCCCGCCCGACAACCCGCTGCCAGCGAAAAGATCGTGAGTATGCGATACCGGATCATAAGCCCGTGGCTGTGTTCGGCTGTGTGTTGGTGTCTGTGGGCCGGTGCGACGGCCGCGGGGTCTGAGGCGCGATCGACGCCTCAGGTGCGCGCGGTCGAGCGAGTCCGGACGTCGGTCGTCAACATCCATACCGAACGGCTCTCGCGCGAACGCGACACAGGCTACGAAGGCGCCGCGGGCCGCAAAGTCAACGGGATGGGAACGGGCATCATCATCGACGAGCGCGGCTACATCGTTACCAATCAGCACGTCATCGCCGACACCACCTCGCGCCGCGTGACGCTGTGGGACGGCAGCACCTATGCGGCTGAAGTGATCTCTTACGATATCAAGCACGACCTGGCGATCATCAAGATTGCGCCATCGCGCCCGCTGACCGTGATTCCGCTGGGTACCTCGTCTGACCTGAGGCTGGGCGAAACGGTGCTGGCGGTAGGGAACCCGTTTGGCTACGAGCACAGCGTGACGCAGGGCATCATCAGTTCGCTGTCGCGCGACGTCGAAGTCAATGAAACCCAGGCGTACAAGAACCTGTTGCAGACCGACGCCAGCATCAACCCGGGCAACAGCGGCGGGCCGCTTCTGAACCTCGACGGTGAGATCGTCGGAATCAACGTGGCCATTCGCGCCAACGCCCAGCGCATCGGTTTTGCGATTCCGATCGACGACGCACGGCGCTACATCGCGAAATTGTTGAATATCAACCGGCTGAGTGACACCTACCACGGCCTGGTCACGCATGACGTCAAGACGGCCGACCAGCGGAAACTGGTGGTCGACGCCTTCGAGCCTAACAGTCCCGCGGCCGTGGCGGGCTTTCAGGCCGGCGACGTCGTCACCCAGGTCGCCGCCGTTCCCGTCAACGACCAAGCCGATCTCGAACGGGCATTTCTGGGGCATTCGGCCGGCATCCCGATCGACGTGGCAATTCAACGACGGCACGAACCGGTGAAGCTGACGATGCAGCTTGCGGCGGTTGCCGGCGCGCCGATCAGGCAGGCTCCGCCGGCCATCCGGCCGGTCAAAGTCGAAGATACGATGAACAACCGAAGCTGGAAGGTTTTGGGGCTGAGGCTCGACAAAGCGAATCCCGTGACGCTTGAACGGTTCCGTGACAAGTACCGCGGCGGAATGCAGGTGCTCGACGTGCGGCCCGGTAGCCCGGCGACCGAGTCGGGCGTCCGCAAGGGCGACGTGCTGGTCGGACTCTCTGAATGGGAAACGACCCGCCACGAAGACGTGCAGTGGGTGCTCAACCAGAGCAAGCTGGTCGCCGGCCCCGAGCCGCTGAAGTTCTACATCATTCGCGACCAGAGCGTCCGCATGGGCGGCTTGCGGCTGACGCAGCCCGCGAAATAGACTGGCGCCCATGTCTTCCGGGCGCCACGAATTCGACTACATCGCCTGGATTCGCTCGCAGATCGCCGCGAACCGCCGGGTTTTGGTCGGCCCGGGTGACGACGCGGCCCTCGTGCGACTGCCCCCGCCGGGCGATTGCCTGGTGACGGTCGATATGCTGATGGAGGGCGTCGACTTCACGATCCCTTCGGCGACTCCCCAACAGGTCGGCCGCAAGGCGCTGGCGGTGAACCTGAGCGACATCGCGGCGATGGCCGGCCGCCCGCGGGCCTGTGTGATCAGTGTCGCGCTGCCGCGCGCGGGTGGATTTGAACTCGGGTGCGGCCTGTTCGAGGGGTTGCGGCCGCTCGCCGACGAGTTCGATGTGGCGATTGTCGGCGGCGACACCAACACCTGGGATGGGCCGCTCGTCGTCAGCATCACCGTGCTGGGGGAACCAACCGGGTCGGGCCCCGTCTTGCGCTCGGGCGCACAGCCGGGCGACTGGATCATGGCGACGGGCAGCTTCGGAGGCAGCCTGGCCGGCAAACACCTCGATTTTTCGCCCCGCGTCCGCGAGGCGCTGGCGCTGCACCAGGCCGCTGCGCTCCATGCGCTGATCGACGTGAGCGACGGGCTGGCCGCCGACCTGGGGCACATTCTCGACGAAAGCCGCGTGGGGGCGATTCTGTATGAGCCGGCGATTCCCGTGTCGGCCGCGGCCCTGGCCGCCCGCGATGGACGGCCACCGCTCGACCACGCGCTGGCCGACGGCGAAGATTTCGAGCTCGTTTTTACGGTCTCGTCGGCCGACGGCGCACGGCTGCTCGCGGCGCCGCCGTTCGAGACCCCCTTGTCGCATATCGGAGAAATCACGGCCGATGCGCGGCGTTTGCTGAAAAAACCAGACGGGCGCCTGGTGCCGCTGCCCGAGGCCGGCTGGAAGCACGGGTTTGAGGCCGGACCTGGCTTCGCGTTCGATTCGAACGGTGAGAGCGAGACCGAGCGGCTGGGGGTGGCCCTGGCCGGGGCGCTCGCTCCTGGATGCGTTGTGGGGCTGATTGGCCCGTTAGGCGCCGGCAAGACACGTCTTGTGCGGGCCGTCGCGCAGGCCGCCGGAGTCGACCCGCAGGCGATCGCCAGCCCGACATTCGTTCTCGTGCATGAGTACGAGGGGGCGTGGCCCATCTATCACGTTGACGCCTACCGCCTGCACTCGCTTCAGGAATTCCTCGACCTGGGAGCGGAGGAATTCATGAATTCGGCCGGCGTCTGCCTGATCGAATGGGCCGACCGCGTCGCAGCCGCCATGCCTGGCGATCGCCTGGAAGTGTCGATCGTGCCGACGGGCGAAACGAGCCGGCGATTTCGATTTGAATCGTCAGGACCGCGCTCGGAGGAGGTCTTGCGGCGGCTGAAATCCGCACTCTGACGTCAGGCACGAAAGCCTGCCCGGCGACTTCAGGCGGCCTGACGGATGAGGATTTCGCCCTTACCCAGCTCGAGAAAATCGCCGTTGTAGCGAGCGTAGAGGGCGCCCTGGCATTCCGCCGGCACCTCAAAGCCATTTTGCGCGAGGTGCCGCAGGTAGACGCGCAGGTAATCGGGCCTGTAGGTGCATGAGTATTTGAAAGTGGGCAAAAGCGGCGGGGCTTCGCCCCCCAGCAGGGCGATGGTGCCGCGCCGCATCCCCGCGCCGGGACGGATACCTGCGTTGCCGAAGACGAAAACCGAGCCGGCCAGCATGTTGAACGCAAGGCCGTCGCCGGCGCTACCGCGAACGGCAATCAATCCGCGGCGCATGGTATGGGCCAGTTCGTTGCCCGCCTCGCCGTCGATGAAGATCTCTCCGCCGGTCATCCCGCGGCGCCCTCCTCGATACACGGCCCCGACGCAGTGCCCGACATTGCCGCGCACCCGAATGCGGCCCCCTTTCATTTCTGCGCCCACCCAGTCACCGGCGTTGCCCGTGCAGATCACTTCGCCCCCGGTCATCTCGGCTCCGAGGTGCATGCCGGCGTTTCCTTCGACCGTGACCTGGCCCGTGGACAAACAGGCGCCGATCAGCTTCACTTTTGCGCAGTCTCCCACCCAGACCAGATGATTGTCTTCGGCCGCCGATCCTGAGACGTCAAAGAACTCCCCCAGGGCCGGCTGCTTGTTGCCGTACTGCACCAACGTCGCCCGCACCTGGTCGGGCGACTGTTCGCGTACGGTTTCGAGCCGAATGGAATCGACTTCGATCGGTATCGACGTCGTCTGTTTGAGAGTGATCGTCAGCGGCATTTGAGATACAGCGCCTTGATGTACGGAATCGGCTCGGTCCCCAGGGCTTTGAGAATGGTCCCGCCGGCGGTAAAGCAGTGTGTGACCCAGCTCTCGTCGCCGTAGCGGTGCAGCGCCGTGCCTCCTTCGCCGCCGCCGACGTAGGTCAAGACCCCCGCGTCGGTCATGCGCCTGAGCTGCGTCATGAATTCGCGCGTGCCCGCGGCAAACTTCTCTTCTTCGAACTTGCCGAACACTCCATTGTGGAACGCGACGGCCGCCCCCTGACCAGCCGACTTTTTCTGCTGATGCTGCCTGATGAACCGGTCAACGGTCGCGGCATGCAGCGCGACCGTTTTGGGCCCCACATCAAACTGGGCCCCCTCGGCAGGAATCGCCTCGCTCGCGCTGCCATCAGCCAGAATGAAGTCGATTGGCAGCACGAACTCGACGCCGTTGGTGCGTCCGTTCGTGAGCATCGCCTTGGCCTGCTCGATTCGCTCGGGCGGAACGTAAATCTTGCTTTCCTTCTGCGAACCGGCGATGCCCATTTCAAAGGGCTTGCCTGCCAGGTCGGCGTCGGCTTTCTTCAGGGCCAGCGCCAATAGCCCCGCGGCGATGACCAGCTTCACCTGCCCGCGGTTCAAGATCCCTTGCAGGTCG
The DNA here is from genome assembly GCA_052388175.1 of Planctomycetaceae bacterium. GTDB lineage: Bacteria > Planctomycetota > Planctomycetia > Planctomycetales > Planctomycetaceae > SIAF01. The sequence goes on from JBQTIL010000049.1 coordinate 10,668, forward strand.
TCGAGCTTTTCGAGCTTCATGCCGCTGAAGATCACCAGTTCGGCCAGGCGGGTCTTCTGCAAATGCGTGCGCAGCTCGCCGTCGATGTACCTGCCCAGGGCGAGGCGATCCATGGTCAAGGGGACGAGCGTCGACGAGAGGTCGCGGTTCGATGCCGCGAACCCTTCGTTCACGTGGACCCGCGCAATCTTCTCGCGCATCCCCCGGGCGTAGGCCGCGAGCCTGGGCGCCAACCCCGGCAGGTCGGCAGCCTTGGCCTTCCAGAGCGCCTGCTCGAGTTTGTATTTGCGGGTGTTTTCGAGCAGCACGATCGAGCCCTTGGCGGCGCCGGCAACCTGGGCCGCAGCAGCATCGAGAATCTCGCCCGTCTGGTCGTTCATCCAATCGCCAACCACGGGCATGTCGCCGGGCCTCACGCCCGCGGCCGCCAGCAGCGTTTTCAGGTACCCGGCCACCGGCGCGAGCGACAGGTTCGGGTCGCGGCCGCGATGACCGTACAAAACCTGAACCCACCCGCGGTCGGCGCCGAATTTCAAGGTATCGACGAGCGCCCGCAGGCGCGAATCGTCGTCCGGCCGCCCCTGGTCGTCGAACACCACGTCGGTGTCGCCCCGCACCAGCACCCGCGTGCCTGCCGGCAGATCAGCGAGCGCCTCAAGCTGCGGGATTTTTTCCAGGCAATTTTCCAGCGATGGGAAGCCCGGAGATTTGTCGATCAGTTTCTGACACCAGTCCTGCACGCCCTCAACCGTGACAGACACAGCAGCTCCTCGAGAAACACCATAGCCCCGCGGCCAGTCTGCAAGGCGGCAAGGCGTTTGTCAACGCGATCGCGGCACAACAGCCGACGCGCGTCTACTTCGAGTCGGCCGTTATCCAAGCCGACCGCTGTGCGGTCGGGCCAGACCACAAGTCGGCGGGCTCTGCGCCGCGCTCCCTCAACAAAACACCGTCTGCTCGCGATCAGGCCCCACCGAAACGATCTCAACCGGCTTGCCCAGCACGCTCGCGATCGCGTCGAGATAGGCCCGCGCTTCTTTGGGAAAGTCGGCCAGTTTCCGCACGCTCGCAATGTCGCGCTTCCACCCGGCGAGCTTGCGGTAGACCGGCTTCGCCCGCGCCAGGTCGGCCACCTGCGAGGGGAAATCGGTCGTCTGTTGGCCATCCAGCTCATAAGCCGTGCACAGCCACAGCTCGTCGAGCTGGCTGAGAACGTCGAGCAGCATCACGGCCACACAATCGACCCCGCTGATGCGCGCACCGTACGCGGTCGCCACGGCGTCGAACCACCCGCAGCGCCGCGGGCGACCGGTTACCGTGCCGTATTCGTGACCCGTATCGCGAATGTGCTGACCCGTCGCGTCGTGCAGTTCCGTCGGAAACGGTCCCCCGCCGACGCGGGTCGTATAAGCCTTCACCACCCCCAGCATCTTCGTGATGCGGCGTTCGGGCACACCGCTGCCGGAGTGGAGGCCGCAGCCCGAGCTGCTCGACGACGTGACGTACGGAAACGTCCCGTGGTCGAGATCCAGAAGGCTTCCCTGGGCCCCTTCGAACAGAAGTTTCTTGCCTTGCGCCAGCGCTTTGTGCAGCCAGCTCGTAGTATCTGTGACGTGCGGTTGCAGGCGCTGGGCGTAAGCCAGGTACTCGTCGGCAATCTGCCGCGCGTCGAGCGGTTGGAAACCCGGCGAGAGGGCCGCAAGGATCGTGTTCTTCTGGGAAACGATTTCCGCCAGCCGCGCGCGGAACGTGGCGGGGTGATAGAGATCGCCGATGCGCACGGCGTGCGTGCGGCCGGCCTTGTCGCGGTAGCAGGTGCCAATGCCGCGCATGGTCGTGCCGATCGCGTCGTGCTTGCGGCTCTCTTCGAGCACCGCCTCTTCGGCAATGTGATAAGGGAAGATGACGTGCGCGCGGTCGCTGACGAGCAGGTTGTCGCCGACCGGCATGTTGCGTGACTTGAGCTGATCGATTTCGGCCAAAAGCGCCTGGGGATTGATGACGACTCCGGTCGCGATCACCGACGTGACCTGCGGGCGGAGCACGCCAACGGGAAGCAGCGAGAGTTTATACGTCTGCCCATTGCAGACGACAGTATGGCCGGCGTTATTGCCCCCCTGATAGCGCACGACGACGTCGTGCTGGTCAGTGAGCAGGTCGACAATCTTGCCCTTGGCTTCGTCGCCCCATTGCAGGCCGATGACGGCGGTAGATGACACGGGAGGTTCAGCAGTCAGGAGTCAGGAAACAAAGTATCCGGCGAGCGGGGGCATCAGCCCCGGTGCATCGCAACGTCGCAAAGTTTGAATAGACAGAGCTCAGATACAGGTCACGGCAGTTCCGGCGCGTCTGTCGTAGCGCGCGTCGCAAATCGAAACGCCAGTGTAGTCAATGCGACCCGAATTTGGAAAAGCCCTATGAGCCAGCGGGGAACGGTCGGGGCCGCAGAAGCGTCAAAAAGGTAAGAAGCGGCGGAATTGTCGCGGTCGGCAAAGTGGCCGCGCGGGTCTCAGGCTCCAAGGCATGGTTGTTGCCGTTTCACAACAGGGTGCGTGCGGCGTGAACTAGGTTTCAAACAGCGGGCGGCACGACCAAATCGCCAGGAGCTGGCGGCAGTGGGGGACAAGGGAATGATCGTCGATCAGAAGCTGAAACGGGTGCTCGTCGTCGATGACGACGACCAGTTTCTCGAAGCGACCCGTGCGGTGCTCGAGCAGCACGGCTACGAAGTGCTCGTGGCGCACGACGGCCATGAAGGCCTGGTTCAGGCTGAGCGCACCTCCCCTGACCTCATTGTGCTCGACGTGATGATGCCGCGCCGCAGCGGATTCGGCGTATTGGACCACATCGGGCAGCGCCGCAGCGGCCCGCGAATCGTGATGGTCACCGCCAACGACGACCAGCGGCACGCGGAAATCGCCCACGCCAAAGGCGCTCACGGCTTCCTGCGCAAGCCGTTCGAGGTTCACGAGCTGCTGGAAACGATCGAGTCGCTGCTCGAAGTCGAATCGTCGGAGTGCGCGAATAAGCAGCGCCCGTAGTTCCGCTTGCCACGCGCAATCGACGATCCCCAGCTTGCCTCTTCGCCAGTGCTTCGGTTGAGACTCGCGCGCGCCGGCAGTAGAGTGAATCTGCTCATGCGCACCCACTCCAAGATTGTCATTGGCCACCACCTCATCCTGCACGGCTACGGCCACTGGCTCCCCAATGATCCGCGCGGCAGCGGTTCGCGTGCAGTCCACGAAGAAAAACTCGCAGAACTGGGCCCGATCCACTTCGGGCGGAAAAAAGTTCAGCCCCCGCGCAAGGAGTTGCGCGAATTTCATCGCGCCGCGGCGCCGCTGCTTTCGTACGATCTTCTGTGGTTCGACGCGGCGAAGAGGCAAGCACTCGCAGTGTCGATTGAGCAGACGGTGAGCAAGAACGGCTATACGGTCTGGGCGTGTGCCGTGATGCGCAATCACATTCACTTGTGCGTGCGGCGCCATCGCGATGACGCCCTGACGATGTGGTGCCAATTCGCCAATCTAACGCGATCGGGGCTTCGCCTCTTCGCCGAAGTTCCCGCGACCCACCCCGTCTGGTCCGACCGTCCCTACAAAGTATTCTTGTATTCATCCGACGACGTGCGCCGCGTGATAAGATATATCGAAGACAACCCCGGCAAAGAGGGCCTTCCCGCCCAGCAGCACCCCTTCGTCACCCCCTACAACAACTGGCCCCACACTCCCCAACAGACCGCAATACAAAATCAACGACGCCGAAGAAGTTAATCGCCCCCCAGCTTGCCTCTTCGCCACAGCCCTTCTCATGCATCACCTCGCGCGCACGACGTTGAGTACACATCTTGTCGCAGTCGCGCTGCTGACTATGCTCGCGCCCGCCTTCAGTGCCGACGACGGGGCAGCCAGCGACTCGATCGCCGCCCGACGAGCGATTCAACGGGCCCTGGATCAGCCCCTTTCGCCGCGATTCAAGGAACAACCGCTCGACGAAGCGCTGCGCTGGGCGACCAATGAACTGAGCGTCCCCACGCATATCGATCGCTACACGCTCACTGCTACTGGAGCCGATGGGGTTGGGTTACGCGATTCGGGACGGCGTGCTGCTGATTACCACGGGCACCAAATTGGCGGAAATGCTGGACATCGAGCTTTACGACGTTTCCGATCTGGTGCTGCGCGAGACGGAGGACGGCCGAATCACGTCCGATTTCGCGGGCCTCATCAATGTGCTTACGGACACGATTGATCCTGACACCTGGCGGGAAGTCGGCGGACAGGGAACGGTGTCGTCGTTTAAGTGTTCATTCCAGGGTCAGGGAATTCACGTGCTGATCATCAGCCAGACTCAGCAGGTGCACAACAAGATCGCGGCGCTGTTACAGGAACTCCGTTCTCATCGCCGCGAGCTTCCCAAAGCGCGGGAATTGAAATCCGGCGACACCAGCCAGCCGGCAACTCCGACAGATTCAGAGCCGCCCCGTGCTGTCCCGCCGGCGCCGCACGGCGGGCTCGACGCCGCGACCGCGAATAACCAGTTCGCGTGCGACCTGTACCGCCGCCTGCGCACAGACAAGGCGGACAATCTGCTGTTCTCTCCGGCCAGCCTGTCCACAGCGCTCTCCATGGTGGCCGATGGCGCCCGTGGTGAAACGGCCGATGAATTGTGGCAGGCGTTGCGCCTGCCGTCGGAAACGCATCGATTCTTGGCGCAGCTCCGCCTGTTTGGGGACCAACCGAAAGTGCCTCGCGGGGTCGAGTTGAAAATTGCCAACCGGCTTTGGGGGCAGGCCGGTTACCCGTTTCACGACTCGTTTCTGAAGGTCACGCGCGAACAGCATGGCGCCGAGCTGGGGCGGCTCGATTTTTCGCAGACGGCCGACGCGGCGAGACATATCAACGGGTGGATCGAAAGCCAGACCGCCGGCAGGATTCGCCACCTTGTGAACCCCGCCGATTTCAACGCGCTGACTCGGTTTGTGCTGACCAACGCCGTCTACTTCAACGGCAAATGGGAGAAACCCTTCGAGGCATCAAACACGCGGTTGGGCGATTTTCACACCGACCAGGGAAAGACACCTGTGCCGATGATGAACTTGCAGGACGAGTGCCGATTCGCGGTGATCGACGATATGCAGATTCTGGAGAAGGATTACGCGGGCAGCGATTGCTCGATGATGATCCTGCTGCCGAATAAGAAAGGGGTCGAAGCCCTGACCGAAGTCGAAAATCGGCTGTCGGCAGACAAACTGGCGAAATGGTCGTCGCGCCTCACCCGGCGCACCGTGATCGTCTACATCCCGCGGTTTCAGTTCGACTCGACGATGCAACTCAAGAAGGCGCTGGCGGACCTGGGTGTCGAGCGAGCGTTCTCTCCGCGCGACGCCGATTTCTCAGGGATCAGCTCCGAGCCGGGGCTGTATCTCGAAACGGCAATCCACAAGGCGCTCGTGAACGTCAACGAAGAAGGGACCGAGGCGGCCGCCGCGACTGGCTTCGGTGGGTTCGGCGGACCGGGGCCCAGCTTGCCCGAGTTTCGAGCCAACCGCCCCTTCGTGTTTCTGATCCGCGACCGAAAGACAGGCGTGATACTGTTCCTGGGGCGCTTGGTGAAACCGGGCCCTGAGGTTCCGGCCCGTCCCGCAAGTTGATTGCTTCGCCTGCAGGCCCGGCGCGCCGGAAATCAACCGCGCTCTGCACACGGCCGCGCCACTTGGCCTCTGGCGTGCAATGGCTGCGTCACTCAGGCAACGGCTGACCGCGCGTTTCGGGCGCGAATGGGAGCGCCACCAGCCCCAGCAGGAACACCGCGCACATCGTGACACCGGCCCACCGCATGGGCTCGGCCTTATCGGCAAACACTTCGCTCGTCAACAGCCCCAGCGCGTACGGGCCGACGGCCGCGACGAATCGGCCCACGTTGTAACAGAACGACGTGCCGGTGCTGCGCAGCCGGGTAGGAAACAACTCCGGGAAGTAGATCGCGTAGCCGCCGAAGAGAGCCAACTGGCAGAACCCCATCAGGGGGACCATCCAGAAAATCTGGTTCAGCGTGTTGAGTGACGAGAAAACCATCGCCGTGCTGAGCATCGCCGCCACAAACCCGATCGCGAAGGCCGTGCGGCGCCCCATGTAGTGCATCAGGTAGCTGATTCCGTAAATTCCAAAGAACGCCCCCACGTTGAGCATGATGGAGGTGATGCCCACCCACAGCGTGACCTTGCCGGCCAGTTCACTTCCCGTAAGCCCCTGCGCCTCGAACGAACGGCGCAGCACCAGTCGGTTCAGGTCGATGCTGAAAAACCCGATGCCCCACAAGCCAACCACGCCGGTGAACGCCAGCACCAGGCCGACGAGAGCGTGCTTGCGCCAGCGGGGGTCGCTGAACAGTTCGGCGTAAGACCCCAGGCGCGAGCGATTGACACCGCCCTGAGCCGCAGTCGCCTGCCACCGTTCTGGTTCTTTCAAGCGCCGGCGGATAACGATCGCCAGAAGCGCCGGCACGGTGCCGACGACGAACATCCAGCGCCACGCGCTGCCCACCGCGCCGGTCTCTTCCATTCGTCCGAAGGCGATGCTGATCAAGGCGGCCGTCACGTTGCCGACGGCCGAGAGGGCTTGCAGCAAACCGAGTGCGAACGGACGGGCGCGTTCGGGCATCACCTCAGCCACCAGCGACACGCCGACGGCGAATTCCCCCCCGACGCCCAGCCCGGTCAGAAATCGAAAAACCGAAAAGCTCCAGATATCCCACGAGAGGGCGCTTAAGCCCGTGAAGACCGAGTAGACGAGAATCGTCCAGAGCATCACCTTCGCGCGGCCGATGCGATCACCCAGAACGCCGAACGCCAGCCCGCCGCTGGCCCAGCCGATCAGAAAAATCGACGTCGCATAACCCCCGAATTTGGCCACCAGCTTGTCGTCGGGCGGCCCGGCCGTGGTGGTGAGCAGCTCTTTCATGGCCGGCGCGCGGGCCAGCGTGAACAACTGCTGATCCATGGTGTCGAACAGCCAGCCCAGCGCCGCGACGACCAGCACGAACCAGTGGTAACGGTTCAATTCCCTGTGCCAGGGGCCTGTCGCGGTTGCGGAAGGTTCACGACCGGGGGCCTCGTCGAAACCATGCATGGAAGAACGTGCTCCGAAAGCAGCGCGGGTCGGGTGGCGAAGGCGGGTGCGCCAGTAAACCGCAAATGCGGCCCTTTCGCAAGCTTCTCGGGCGAAACCCGTCGCGAACGCTAGGTGCGTTCGCGCAGCAGAATCTCAACCTGCGGCGCCATCTCGCCCGTGCACGGGCACAGTTCCAGACGGAACTGCAACTCCTTGTGCATCTTCTCGAGCGCTGCCTGACGGGTCGGCGCCGTCACGTCGACGGCCCCGACTGTGCTGCCGGCATACCGGATCAACCAATCGCCCGCAGGCCGCTGCTCGATGTGGCAGGGAAATTCCATCGATTGTGCATCATACCGCAGGCGACTGTGCGTGTCAGCCGGCGACGGCTTCGGCAAACCGCTCGACGGGCGACGTGAACCGGCAGGAGACGCGAAAGAGCGGGGTCGCCTCACTGCCGATATTCCGGCACTGCAGCACGCTGGCGGTCGTGTAGGCCCGGTCTTGCTCGCGACCCAGTGCCAGAAGAACCTTGTCGTAATCGGGCCGTTCCGGAAGCAGGTACGTGAAGCCCTGCGACGAAATTTCTTCGCAATCGATTTCGCGGAACATTCCCGGCTCAGGAAAGTGCCCGTTGATGAACGGCGCGACCCGCTGTGTGCGGTCTGAGCGGCGGCGCGCCAATAACGGCTGCTTCTCGACCGACACGCACGCCTGACCATCGTGGGCCCAGCAGCCGTTGCGGCCGGCCTGCTTGGCGGCGTACAGCGCCGAATCGGCGCGGCTCACGAGCACACCGGGGTCGTTGGTGAGCATCGCTTCGGCGAGGCCCGCCGACACGCGCACGTCGAGGGTCAGATCGCCGTAGGGAAACTTGAATTGTTCGATCGCAGTCCGCAACCGCTCGGCCACCTTCTGCGATTCCGAAAGCGTCGTGCCAGGCAGAATCACGCCGAACTCTTCGCCCCCATACCGCGCCACCAGGTCCATCTGCCGCACGCCCTGGGCGAGCAGGTCGGCGACCTGGCTGAGCACATTGTCGCCCACCTGATGGCCGTGTTCGTCGTTGAGCTGCTTGAAGTGGTCGACGTCGATTAATATCAGCGACAAGGGAGTCCCGCCGCGGCGCCATTGCCCGAACCGGCGTTCCAGCTCCTGGTCGAATTTGCGGCGGTTTGCCAAGCCGGTCAGCGGGTCGGTCAGGGCTTCGGCCATGTACGAGTCGAGCTGTTGCTTTTGCTTCTTGATCTCTTCGTTGGCCTTCGTCAGGTTCTGCTGCAGAATGCGATTGGCCTCGAGAAGCTGGGCCGCGGCGGCCAGCACCACTGCCGAACCGCCCGACATCTGCTCGGTGAGCCCCCCGCTGATCGCCGCCACGCGCGAGGCATGATGCCCCACGTCCTGATCGACGTGGCTCGTGACGTTGTGGATTCTCTCCAGAAACATCGCCGCAAGGTCGACCGTCAAGCGCTGCGAATTGTCTTCGACCGCGGCGCCTTTGGCAGCAGCCGGGCTTCCGGATCGGGGGCCTCCACGATGCCCGAGATAGGCCCCGAGAAAATACCCCAGCACAGCCACGGCGATGCCGTAAAGAAACGCAATCGTGTCCATCGAAGTGACACCTCAATCAAACAGCGGTGACGATTGCCGCCCGACCCGGGCTGCAAAAACCACGCAACTATAGGTTACGACCGGGCAGCGCCGCCTTTCGGGCCGGCGGCTGAGGTGTTTTTTTGCAACGCGGCTGGCGGTCGCCGGCATTCCCGCGGGCTTTGAACCGCCGTTAACGATTGCGCCGGCGTTTCTGATGGTGCCGCAGATTCCGCGGGTGCGGGCGCAGCGTGCTCTGGAAGCCCGGCGCGACCAACGCGAGAGGTCAGAACCAGCGCCGCTTATCGACCGGCGTTTCAGGCGGTTCGCCCGCGACAAATCGCCGGATATTCTCGAGCAGCGTGGCGAGATGGCGCTCGGCGATTCGCGGCGAGGCGCCGGCGACGTGCGGAGTGATGATCACGTTTGGCAGGCGCCACAGAGGGTGTTCGGGCGGCAAGGGCTCGATCTCGAACACGTCGAGCCCCGCGCCGGCGATCAGGCCGTCGCGCAGGGCGCCGGTCAGGTCTTCCAGATCGACGATGGCCCCGCGCCCGATGTTGATCAGCCAGGCCGTGCGCCGCATCTGTTCGAACTGCGGCCGCCGGAACAACTTGTACGTTTCGGGCGTGTGCGGGGCGGCCACGACGACAAAATCGCTGACGCGCAGCAATTCGGGCAGTCGCTCGGGTCGCCACACTTCCGCAATGGCCCCCTCCACCGACTTCCGCTGCGGGTCGACCCCCACTACCATCATGCCGAAGGCCTTCGCGCGGCGGGCGACTTCGGCCCCGATGCTCCCGACGCCGACGACCCCCAGCGTGGCGTCGGCCAGGTGCAGGTGGCTCGAGTCGATCGAACTGGCGACTCCCGGGCCGGAGACGAAGTCCGACCGCGCCGCCTCGCCTCCCACCGGCTCCCAGCGACCCTGCGCCTGCTGCCGCAGGTAAATGTGCAGATTGCGGGCAACGCACAGAATGTAGCTCAGCGCGTGGTCGGCGATCACGTCGGAATACAGCCCGCGCATGTTGCTCAAGACACACGGGTGCTCGATCAGTTCAGGAAACATGTAGTGTTCGAGGCTGGCCGTCGGCGCCTGCACCCACTTGAGCCTCTGCGCCCGGCCCAGCAGCTCGGGCGTCAATTTGCCGAAGAAGGCGTCAGAGTCGGCGATCTCGGCCGCGGCCTGCGCCGCGTCGCGGGCATTTACGACCTGCATCGGGCCGGCGGCCTCGAGAATTCGGGCCAGCCGGGCGTGATCAACGGCAGGATGAATCAGCAGTTTCATGGAGTCGGTCGGCGCATCGGGCGCATGAATCGGCATCTGTCAAGTGGCAGACGGGTGCGCGCGCGACATTGGCGCGCGTTCCGAAATTTGTCGCTTGCTCTTGAGCCGGCGCTTGGTCAGAATACGCCGGCGTTGCCGCGTTCGCATTTCGAAAATCCACCTCATTGGTTGCAGAGGCTCTCAGATGAAAGTCATCTCCGAGAAGCAGACTATCTCTCGGCGTGAAAACGAAGGGATCGTCATCGGCGACGACATTTTTGTTACGGTCTTGAAGGTGCGGCTGAATCACGTCCTTCTGGGAATCTCGTGCCCACGGCGCACCCCCTCGTACTGGGAAGAAACGCTGTCGTGGGAGCCTGAAGAGTCGGAGAGTTCGGATTTGCTGCTGACCGCCTCGCGATTCTAAACCGGCGCGCGGGCCGCCGTCTGCAGATGCGGCCCGGCGAATTCGGGCGGAACGGCACATAGGCACGTCAGTCGCGGCTGTGCCGGTCGTCCGGGTAGGTGCCGTTCCGCACTTCGGTCGCATAGGTCGCGAACGCCTGCCTGGCAAGCTCCGCGAGATCAGCATATTTCTTGACGAAGCGGGGTGCGCTGGCGCCGGAAAGCCCCAGCATGTCGTGCATGACGAGCACCTGGCCGTCGCAGTCAGGGCCGGCCCCGATGCCGATCGTCGGAATGCTGAGTTCCGCTGTAATCTGCCGAGCCACAGATCGCGGAATGCACTCGAGCACGATGCTGAACGCACCCGCCTGGGCCGCGGCCCGGGCGTCAGCCATAAGTCGCGGGGCGTCGCGCTGAATTTTATAGCCCCCCAGCATTCGCACCGACTGCGGCCGCAGCCCGACGTGGGCCATCACCGGAATATCGGCCTCGGTCAGTGCGCGAATCGCATCGGCCTGGTGCAGGCCCCCTTCGAGTTTTACCGCCGAAGCCCCGGTGCGCTTCAGGATTGCCCCGGCGCTTTCCAGCGCCTGCTGGGGGCTGGCCTGAAACGTCATGAACGGCAGATCGACGATCACCAGGGCCCGCCTGACGGCCCGCACCACGATTTCGGCGTGATAGATCATCTCGTCGAGCGTGACGGGCAAGGTCGTCGATTTGCCCTGGACCACCATTCCCAGGCTGTCGCCAACGAGTATGGCATCGACACCGGCCGAATCGAGCAGCCTGGCCCACAGATAATCGTACGCGGTCAGCACCGCCAGCTTCCGCCCGCGCCGTTTGGCATCGGCGAACTGGGGCACGGTGATTGCTGCTTCACTGTCAACTTGTCCGTCAACGGGTCTGGCCGACATGGTTCACGTCGCGAGAGATCGGTTGCTGATAATACGATCGTGCTTTCACTCGTATTCTGGCGGGTCGTTGAACTATTGGGCAAGCCCGCGCGACGGCCGGGGTTACGAGAGAGCGAGAAAATAGGGCATCAGTTCGCAGCCCCGCGGAAATCGCAGCGGCGACGCGGCGGCGGTTGTTTCGTCGTACGAATTCGCCCCGGCGGGCGCGATGTCGCTGCCGCACAGCGCGAATGGCACGTACCCGTAGCTGTGCGTCTTGGTGCGCAGAAACGTGGGGTGATCGGGCGAGACGAGAATCCGGTAGTCGCCGCGCGACCGCAGATGGGCGTGCAGTGGCCCGACGACGTCGCGGTCGATTTTTTCGAGCGCTGCGACCTTCTCTCGCACCTCTCCTTCATGCGAGGCCTCATCGGTCGCTTCAATGTGCACGACGACCAGATCGACGTCGTCGAGCGCCTGAATGGCGTAGCGTCCTTTGGCCGCATAATCGGTGTCGAGATACCCGGTCGCCCCGGGCACGCGGATATTCCGCCATCCCAAAAGCGCCGCGATGCCACGCAAGAGATCGACGGCCGTGATCATGGCGCCGCATTTCCCGAAGCGTTCGGCAAATGGCTCCAGGGCAGGTCGCTGCCCCTGCCCCCACAACCAGACGCCGGTGACGGGCGGCTCTCCCCGCTTGCGGCGCGCCTGATTCGCAGGCGACTCGCCGACGATCGCCTCGCTTTCTTGCATCAATCGCCGCAGCCGTGCGCCTCCCGGGCCGGCAGGCAGATACGCCGCGACCGGCTGATCGGTGATATCGTGCGGAGGGGTCGTGCGGGTCTCACGACTGAATTCGGCCGAGGCGCCGGCCGGATGATAGATCAGCAGGTTCCGATAGCTGACGCCGGCATGAAACTTCCATTCCGAGTTTCCCAGCCGGCGCTGCAACTGATCGATCAGTTCGTGCGCGAGATCAGAAGGAACCTGCCCTGCCGTGAAGCTACGCATCCGGCCGGCGTCGATCGTCACCAGATTGCAGCGGATAGCCCAGTCGGCCGGCTCAAGCGCGATCCCCAGCGCCGCCGCCTCGAGCGGCGCGCGCCCCGTGTGATACGTGAGTGGGTCGTAGCCGAACAGACTCATGGTCGCCACGTCGCTTCCCGAAGGCAGCGACGGGGGGACGTTGTCAGACTGCCCGACGACCCCGAGCCGCGCGATTTCGTCCATGTGCGGCGTGCGGGCGGCTTGGAGGGGCGTGCGCCCGCCCAGGGTGGGTTGCGGCTCGTCGGCGCACCCGTCGGGAATGATCAGCGCATACTTCATGATGAGTGGAGACGTCAGTTCGAGACGGGCATGCGCACGAACGGCGGTGTGATCGACGGCAACCGCGACAATTCGCGCTCGGCCTTCTGCAACTGACCCTCGGTGGCCCGATGCGACATGATGACCAGAGGCACGGCCTGTTTCCCGCCGGCATCGGTTGCGCTCGCTTCGGGCGCTTCGTGCTGAATCACCGAGGCGATGCTGATGTCGTTGCGCCCCAGGATATCGGCGATGTCGGCCAGCACGTGCGGACGGTCTTCGACGTTGAAGCGCAGATAGAACCGGCTGGCGATCTTCTCTTGCGCCTGCAGCCGAAACGGGGGCGCTTCGCGCCACAGTTCCAGCCGCGGAAAAGTCAGCCTGGTTCGCCCGACGACCGTGTCGATCAGGTCGGCGACAACGGCCGAGGCCGTGGGCAACTGCCCCGCGCCCGGCCCCGAGTACCACGTTTCGCCCACGACATCTCCCATCAGGGCCACCGCGTTGAACGCACCGTGGATTTCTGCCAGAGGCGAGTGGTGCCTGACGAGCGTCGGCCGGACGTGCATTTCCAGCTCTCCGTCGACCAGTCGCGAAACGGCCAAAAGCTTGACGGTGTACCCCAGTTCGGCGGCGTATTTAAGGTCCGACAGATCGAGCGTGTCGATTCCGCGGCGCTGAATGTCGGCGAGGTTCGCGCGCACGCCGAATGCGAGCTGTGTGAGAATCGCCAGCTTTTGCGCGGCGTCGGTGCCGTCGATATCGAGCGTCGGGTCTTCTTCGGCGTAGCCCAGCTCCTGAGCGCGGCGCAATGCCTGCGGGTACGACCACTTCTCGCGCACCATCTGCGTCAAAATGTAATTGCTCGTTCCGTTGAGGATCGCCGAAATCGACGTAATCTGGTTTGCCGCCAGGCACTGGCCCACGCAGGCAATGATTGGCAGCCCCCCGGCGACGGCGGCTTCGAAGGCGATGGTTCGGCCGAGTTCGCGGGCGCGAGTGAACAGTTCGGCGCCATGCTCACACAACAGGGCCTTGTTGGCGGTCACCACGTCTTTGCCTGCTGCCAGCAGATCGAGCAGAATTTCGCGCGCGGGATGAATGCCTCCCACAAGGTGCACGGCGATCTCGACCTCTGGATCGTTGACGACCCGCCCGACGTCGTCGGTGAGGATACCGGCAGGCAGGGGAACGTCGCGGGGCTTATTGAGATTGCGGACGACGGCCCGCTTTAGAACGATCGGCCGGCCTGCGCGGCGCGCGAGCCGTTCGGGTTGCGACAGCAGCACCCGGGCCACCCCGGTTCCGACGGTGCCCAGGCCCACGATGGCGACATTGACGGGGGCAGCGGGCATGCAGCGATCCGAATCTGCGATTTAGAGAGTTAAGCTACAAGATCTGGTCGCGGTTGATCCACCACAGACGACCAGCACGTGCAAGAGAAGGTTCGGCTTCGGGTCAACTGCCCGAACAATTGGCCGCGACCCCGCTCTCGGTTTATAATTCCCGCGTTTCGCAAGATAAAGTCTAGCTCGTCGCGGCGGTGGATGAGAGGCTATGTCACCGATTTCCAGGAAGCCGATGCGTGTCGGCGCCGTCAACTACCTGAATTCGAAACCGCTCATCGAGGGGCTGACCGAACTGGCCCCGGGGGCCGAGCTGGTTCTCGATTACCCCAGCCGCCTGGCGCAAGACCTGCGTTCCGGCCGACTGGATGTGGCCCTGGTTCCGTCGATCGCGTGCCTCATGGAGCCGTGCTACGAAGTGGTCTCCGACGCCTGTGTCGCGGCCCGCGGGCCGGTTTTGAGCGTGAAACTGTACATGCGCGTGCCGCCCGAAAAAATCCGCTGCCTGGCGCTCGACGAGGGTTCGCGCACGAGCGCTGCCTTGGCGCGAATCCTTCTGGCTGAGCGGTGCAGGGCGTTGCCTGAAGTCGAGCCTCTGCCGCTAGATTGCGATACGCAAGCAACCAGCGCCGACGCGGTTCTGCTGATCGGCGATCGAGCGATTCACCCGCCGCGCGAGCGTTTCTGTTGCACGTGGGACCTCGGCCAGGAATGGCGCAACTGGACGGGCCTTCCGTTCGTCTTCGCCCTCTGGGCCACTCGCGCCGGAACCGATCTGGGCCCCGTTGAAGACGCATTGACCGAGGCCCGCGACCTGGGGGTCAGCCGGCTCGATGAAATCGCGCAGCGCGAAGCGCCGAAGTTGGGGCTCTCGGAGCGCGTGGCGCGCGAGTATCTCACACACAATCTGCACTACCACCTGCAGGCCCACGAACGCCAGGGGCTCTTGCGCTTTCAACAACTGGCCGTCAGGCACGGCCTCGTTCCACAGGAATTCGATCTTGTCTTCCGACATTTCGCCGCTGCGTGAAAAGGCCGTCGCGGGCGCCCGGCTGACGTTCGAAGAAGGCCTGCGACTGATCGAGTCGCACGATCTGGTTGCGCTCGGGCAGGCGGCCGACGCCGTGACGCGGCGCCTGCATCCTGAGCCCTATCGAACGTACAACATCGACCGCAACATCAACTACACCAACGCCTGCACCGCGGTCTGCGATTTCTGTGCGTTTTATCGTCCCCCGAAACACGAAGAGGTGTACGTTTTGCCGCGCGAGGCTCTCTTGCAGAAAATCCGGGAAACGGTCGACCTGGGCGGCGATCAGATCCTGATGCAGGGGGGCCTGCACCAGACATTGCCTCTCGAATGGTACGAAGAGCTGCTGCGGGACATCAAAACCGCGTTTCCACAGGTCAATGTTCACGGTTTCAGCCCTCCCGAAATACATCACTTCACGAAAATCAGCCGCCTGTCGCTGCGCGACGTGCTGACCCGGCTGAAAGAGGCGGGCCTTGGAAGTCTGCCCGGCGGCGGGGGCGAGATTCTGGTCGACCGGGTGCGGAAGGAAATCACCCGCGGCAAGGTGCTGACCGATGACTGGCTCAATGTGCATCGCGTCTGGCACGAACTGGGGGGCCGCAGCACGGCGACAATGATGTTCGGCCACGTCGAGTCGTACGCCGAGCGCATCGAGCACCTCGAACGACTGCGGCAGTTGCAGGATGAAACCGGGGGGTTCACCGCCTACATCTGCTGGACCTTTCAGCCCGAACACACGGCGATGTCGCACATTCCTGCGGCGGGTGCGTTCGAGTATCTCAAGACGCAGGCGGTCAGCCGTATGTATCTCGACAATTTTGCGAATATTCAGTCGTCGTGGGTCACGCAGGGAGAGCAGATCGGTCAGATTGCCCTGTTTTTCGGCGCCAACGACATGGGCAGCCTGATGATCGAAGAGAACGTCGTTTCTTCGGCGGGCACGGTGCACCATCTGTCGCTGGGGTCCATTCGCCGCTGCATCGAAGAAGCGGGGTACATTCCGCGCCAGCGCAACGTGTTTTACGAATACATCGACACTGACGGCGGCACGGAGACTGACGATCGGCACGATTTCGAGGAGCCTGCGAAAGTCGCGGCAACTCAGTGAGACGGCGCAGGCCCGCTCGTCGAGCCGCAATCGAATCGCATGTGGTAAGCTGTGGTGAGTGCGCGCCAGACGGAATGCAGCCCCAGCATGGCGCGAAGCATGTAAGCCGCCGGTTGGCGTGTGGTGCGAGCCACAGGCGGCTGGTTCCGGGTTGCCGAGACTGAAACCTTCCGGTGCGACCCGGCATGATTCACGTCGAGCAACTCTCCAAGAGCTTTCAGGACCTCCGTCGCGGAGCGGTGACGGCGCTCGACGGCGTTTCGTTCGACGTGGCGCCGGGCGAGATTTTCGGCCTGTTGGGCCCCAATGGCGCGGGCAAGACCACCTGCCTGCGAGTTCTCAGCACGGTGTTGCGCCCCACTTCGGGGTCGGCCCGCATCGCCGGGTACGACGTGGCGCGCGAGCCGGCGCAAGTCCGGGCGCGCATTGGTTTCATGTCGGGCAACACCGGCGTCTACGACCGCATGACGGCCTTCGAACTGGTCGAACACTACGGGCGGCTCTACGGCCTCTCAGAAGACCGGTTGCACCAGCGGCTGGAAAAGCTGTTCGACACTCTGCAAATGAACGACTTCCGCGACACGCTGGGGTCGAAGATGTCGACGGGAATGAAGCAGAAAGCGTCGATTGCCCGCACGATCATCCACGATCCGCCGGTCATGATCTTCGACGAACCGACCGCCGGTCTCGACGTGCTGGTGGCCCGCGCTCTATTGCAGACGATCGCGTCGCTGCGCGACCAGGGAAAGTGCATCATTTTTTCGACTCACATCATGCGCGAGGTTGAGAAGCTGTGCGATCGGGTGGCCATCATTCATCGCGGGCGGATTCTGGCCTTGGGCACGCTGCCCGAGCTCCGCGAACGTTTTGGACAGCAGGATGTCGAAGAGATTTTCTTTGAACTGATCTCGCGCCACGAGCGCGACACGGCCGCGTAATAATGCTGAGCTGGCGAAACATCAGGCTGATTTTCCTGCGCGAGGTGCGCGATCAGTTGCGCGATCGCCGCACGCTGTTCATGGTGGCGGTGCTGCCCTTGCTGCTGTACCCGGCCATGGGCATCGGCATGATGCAGCTCAACGTGCTGTTTCGTGAAGAATCGCGGACTGTCGTGATTCTGGGCGCCGATCAACTGCCGGCCGACCCGCCTCTGGTCGCAGGCGATCGGTTCGACGCCCGCTGGTTTCCCGGAAAATCTGACCCGAACCGACTGGTCGTAGTGACCGACTTGCCCGAGGAGGGCGACGGTTCGAAGGGAGCGAACCCCCGGCTGCTCGCCCAGGCGCGCCAGATTCGCGACGCGCTGCGCACCGACCGGCGCCGTGCCGGGGCGCTTTTCGGCAAAAGCGAGATCGAAGTTCTGATTCTGATTCCCGAAGGCCTCGCGTCACGCCTGGCCGCCGTCGAGCAGGCCTTGCGCGAAGAGAGGGCCGACGCCGCGCCCGCGCTCGACTATCCGCGGCCCGAAATCATCTTCAATAAGGCCGACGAAAAATCTCAGATCAGCTACGGCCGCGTTCAAGACGTGCTCGAGAACTGGGAGGCGGCCATTCGTGACGGCTGGTTGAAACTGGCCCATCTCGACGCCCGCCTGACCCACCCGGTGCTGGGCGAGCCGGTGAATGTAGCCCTCGACGAGCAACTCGCGGCCGGCGTGTGGGGGCGGCTGTTCCCTGCCCTCTTGGTCATCATGTCGGTCACGGGGGCCTTTTACCCAGCGATCGACCTGGTCGCGGGGGAAAAAGAACGGGGCACCATGGAGACCCTGTTGATCTGCCCCGCCAGCCGCTCTGAGATCGTGCTGGGAAAATTCTTCACGGTCATGACCTTCAGTTGCGCCACGGCCTTGTTGAACCTGGCCAGCATGGGTTTTACCGGCCGGCACATCGCCGCAATGGCGCCGGCGGGCGGCATCGGCGCGAGCGGGCCGGTTTCTTTTCCTCCGCTGGGGGCGTTGTTGTGGCTGGTCGCTCTGCTACTGCCTCTGTCGGCCCTGTTCAGCGCGTTGTGCCTGGCGCTGGCGACGTTCGCCCGCAGCAGCAAAGAGGGGCAGTACTATCTGACGCCGCTCTTGATGGTGACACTGGGGCTGACGGTCTTCTGCCTGTCGCCGGGGGTCGAGCTCAACCCCCGGTATGCGCTGATGCCCGTCGTCGGCGTGGCGCTGTTGCTGAAGGGGTTGTTGCTGTCGCCTTTGCAGTCGATATCGCTGTACGGGTAC
This sequence comes from Planctomycetaceae bacterium, assembly GCA_052388175.1. Lineage (GTDB taxonomy): Bacteria > Planctomycetota > Planctomycetia > Planctomycetales > Planctomycetaceae > SIAF01. The sequence continues at coordinate 28,951 of JBQTIL010000049.1, forward strand.
ATTCCCGCGGTTCTGATCAGCTCGCTGGGATATTGCGCGCTGGCATTGTGGTGGGCCATCGATCAGTTCCAGCGAGAAGAGGTGTTATTCCGCGAAGCCGAACGTTTCGACCTGCGATTGTGGATCAGGCACCTGCTGCGCGACAAAGAACCCTGCCCCAGCTTCAGTGAGGCGGCATTCTGTTTTGTGCTGATCATGCTGCTGCAATTCTTCTCGCTGAGGTATCTGCAGCAGCGGCTGTGGGGGGCCGGCTCTGGCGACCGACCGCAACTGCTCATGCAACTGCTGCTGGTGCAGCAACTGGCGATCATTGCCAGCCCGGCCTTGATGATGGGTCTGATGCTGACGACCAGCCTGCGGGCCACATTCAGCATCCATTGGCCGCAAGCCCGGTTTCTGGCGGCCGCCCTCGTCCTCCCCTTTGCAATACACCCTCTCTCTTACGAGGCGCTGGCCCGATTGCGGTGGCTGTTGGGCGACTTGTCACCACAGATGGTCCGCGAACTGGCATTCCTCTCGGACCCGAACCAGCCCTTGTGGATGGTGCTCTTGGCCGCCGCGCTGGCCCCGGCGTTCTGCGAAGAAGTGGCGTTCCGGGGTTTCATTCTGCGCGGGTTCAACCGCGACGGCCGCGCACTGCTCGCGATCATCCTGTCGAGCCTCGCATTTGGCGTGATGCACATGATCCCCCAGCAGGTCTTCAACGCGACCCTCATCGGCCTGGTATTGGGGGCTTTGACGTTGCGCAGCGGAAGCCTTGCCCCCGCGATGATGTTTCACTTCATCAACAATTCACTGAGCGTCGTACACGGGCGACTCAGCGTTCGCTGGCACGGCAAACTGCCCGAGAACCCCTTTGTCGCCTTCGACCCCGATGGCGCCGCGCGCTACTCGTGGTTGACCCTGGCCCTGTGCCTGCTCGTGGTCATTCCGCTCGTGCGCTGGCTGTTCAGACCGTTTTTCGCGCGACAATTCGTGGCGGGTACAATCACGAGCGACCCGGCGGCACCCATTCTGGCCACTCCTCAAGTTGCGCCCAAAGGGGTTTGAATCGTCCGGCGCTGCAGATTAGTCTGCGGGTGTCCGAAATAGATACCTCGCCCCCAGGCTCACCGTGACGTTCCCTTCAGCCGAATCTTCGCAGTGCAACATTCTGACGGCCCGGTGGGTGCTGCCGGTCGACGGCCCGCCGCTCGAACGGGGCGTCGTCGAAATCGAAGGCGGCCTGATCACCGCGCTTCACTCAAAACCGCCCGGGCCGAACGCGGTCGACCTGGGAAGCGTCGCCCTGATTCCCGGCCTGGTCAACGCTCACACCCACCTCGAGCTGAGCGACGTCGACGCGCCATTGCCCTTTGCCGGCTCGTTCACCGATTGGCTCGGTTCGGTCATCGAGCACCGTCGCGCGCGAGCCGCCGGCGCGACTGCAACCCCGGCAACGACGCCCGCGGTGATCCGCGGGTGCCGTGAGTGTCTCGCGCAAGGCACGACCCTGGTAGCCGATATCGTTTCGCCGGAATGGAACCCGGCAACCGTGGCAGAGACGTCTCTGCCGGTCGTCGCGCTGCTCGAGTGTCTGGGTTTATCGGCGGAGCGGATTTTAGAGCAGGTGCGGGCCGCCCTAAATCACCTGCGGCAGGCGGAAAGCGGGTCTGAGCCGGGCGTGCAGCGGGGCCTCTCTCCGCACGCGCCCTATAGCGTCCACCCCGATCTGCTCTCGGCACTTGTCGACATCGCCGTCTCCCACGAAGCGCCGGTCGCAATACACCTTGCCGAGACCGAAGCCGAGCGCGACTTGCTGGCTGGCGGCAGGGGGCCGTTCGTCGAATTCCTGAAATCGATCGGTGCGTGGCGCGACGGCGTATTTCGAGGAGGGTTGCGGTTCGCCGACTATTTGCGCGAACTGGCACGCGCGCCGTGGGGGCTGGTGATCCACGGCAACTATCTGGCCGGCGAAGACCTAGACCTGCTCGCCGGCTGCCCGCATCTCTCGGTGGTGTACTGCCCGCGGACTCATGCCCGATTCGGGCACGCGCCGCACCCGTGGCAGACGTTGTTATCGAGAGGAATCGCGGTCGCCCTCGGGACCGACAGCCGCGCTTCGAATCCTGACCTCAGTCTGTGGCGTGAATTGCAATTTCTACACGAACGTCACCCCGAGTTTCCGCCGCACAGGCTCCTGGAACTGGGTACCCGAGAGGGCGCCCGGGCCCTGAATACGGAAAACACGCGAGGCACACTGACGCCCGGGAAGCGCGCCGATCTGGCCGTTGTCGCGCTGCCGGCGCACCCGGCGGCCGATCCGTATGACCTGCTGTTTCATTCAACAGCGCGCATTTCGGCGACGATGGTGGGGGGGGGAAAAAGCGTTCCGCAGGACGCCCCATAGACTTTCGCGTCCTATGGACGCTCGGTATTGTGAGTGGTCATCCGTACAATTGAAGGGCGGTCATGCCCTGCGTCATTGAACTGTTGCGGAGTTTAGCGCCGTGACGCAGCGCACTCTGTTTGATGGTGAACCAACATTCGTCGGCCGCTCAACAAAGGCCGTCACGTTCCAAGGTAAGCTCGGGCTGCCGATTCACCGCTGGTATCGGCTGACGCCCAGCTTCTCACCCAGGCTGGCGTTGGATATTGCCAAGGCCTTTTCCCTCACGGCAAACGATTTCGTGCTTGATCCGTTCAGCGGCGTGGGAACGGTGCCCTTATGCATGAAGTATCAAGGAATTCCGGCGTGCAGCGTTGAGTTGAACCCCTATCTTCATTTCGTGAGCGTGGTAAAGACCCGCAATTACAATGATCTCGAAGAGATCGAAGAGACCTTCACCCGATTTGTCGCGGATTGCCGCCGCACGACGTGCGAACTGCCCGCTGATCCCACGGAGTACCTGCGCTGCAATCAGAGCGACATACCGGCAATCAGCCGGCCCGATCGATGGTGGTCTCCCGGAAACTTGATGCAACTTGTGTGCATCCGGCAGTTGATGCGACGCTTTGAAGCGCCTCAACACCACGCGGACCTTCTGCGAATGGGCGTACTGGGCATCCTCATTCCTGTCAGCAACGCGAAGCATAATCACGTATCGCTGACGTTCGCCGAACAACCTCTTCCGACAACCAACGTCGCTGACGTTATCGAAGCGAAGCTGCGCGAAATGCTCGCCGACCTGAAGAGAGTCGCGCAGCGTCCCCGAGCCGACGTGACCGTTCACCGCGGCAACAGCAGGCATTTGAGCAAGATACTTCCGGCAAGCCCGAGTGTCTCAGCCGTCATTACCTCCCCACCATATCCCAACCGTTTCAGCTACGCCCGTGAGACCCGGCCGCACTTATTTTTTTTCGACTTTGTCAGCGACGCCCGTTCGGTCGGTGAACTCGAAACAGACGCCATCGGGGGTACGTGGGGCAGGGCCACGTCGGTCCTGGCCGATGGTGTTGAGCCGCAGAATGACGTGGTTGCCAGTGCACTCGCACCTTACTTGCACGGCGCAAAGCGCGATGGAAACGGCGGCCTGATGCGGAGCTACGTGGTGAAGTACTTCAACAACATCTACGACCACGTGGCCGAGATTGCTCGCATCTGTCGTCCACGGGCCAAACTCGCCTACGTCATCGGCAACAGCAAATTCTACGACCATCCGCTCCCGAGCGACGAAATTCTGGCGACTCTTTTCGGACAATTCGGTTTCGAACTCGAACGCATCGACCGAATGCGAAGGCGGCAAAGCAAGTCGGGGTTGTACGAGGCGGTTGTGTTCATGAGGGGCCAGTGATGAGGATCTGCGTCACTGAACTCAGAACCGCAGCCCCAGACGGCTGATGAAGCCGGTGTTGATGTCGAAGCCCGGCGTTCCGTGCAGGAATTTGACGTCGCGCGCAAACACCCAGCCGACTTCGACAAACCCGGTCACGCCTCCCGCTTCGCCGCGTAAGCCCAGCAGCGCGCGATAGTCGGCGATCTGAATCTTTTCGTCGTCTCCGTTCGGGGCTTTCAGATCGATCTGATACGCCTCGACGTTGTATTCAACCCCGCCGTACACCCAAGTGGCGGCGCCCCCCCAGTTGCCCAGGAAGTAACTGATGCGCGATTTGGGAAACAACAGCCGAAATTCCCAGTAGTCGCTGGGGGTCCACACGATGCCGGCATACGGAATCAGGATATCGCTGACTCGCTTCCAGTACGCGGCGCCCAGGGCGATCATCAACTGCGGCGAGGCCCGCACAAACACGACGCCTCGGGCGTCCCAGTTGAAGGCGTCGGCGTTGGGGGTCGCCTGCAGATCGCTGACGAATGCCGGCGTGAATCCCAACTGCATGCTCAAGGGGTTGTTCCCCGGCGTCGCCAGCTCGAAATCGCCGCCGAAGCGAAACACGTTGGCGGGCAGGCTGGGCTGGCTCGGCCCCGACCAGCTTCGATAATTGAATTCCGGCGTCACCGAGAAAATCCAATTGGGATATGACGCCGGCCAGCCGGTGGTGTAACGCCAGGCGCTGTTGAATTCAAAGATGCCGAACCGGCCGCTGGCCCCCCCGCCGCTGACGCCGGAATCCGGCAGGAAACCCACGTCGTAGCGCGACGACCAGCCGAATCGATACGGCTGCGGTCCCACCGCGCCGAACGTTAGGCTGGGGTCGAAATACTCGCCCCCGTTCAGATCAGGCGGCGCTGGGGCGAAGGGGTCGTAGGGAGACGAGAGCGCAGGGGTCTCGAACGTCTGGGCCGGGGGCGTGGCCGAGAGAACGCCTTCGTCGTAGTAGGTGCTGGGGCTTTGGCCGCGCACCATCGCCTCGATCAACGTCTCGGCGTTGAAGAACGTGGCTTGGGTGACCGGCGCGTCGCGCGGTTCATCGCTTAAGAAATCAACGTCGGCGGCCAGGCAGGCCGCGCAGACAATCAGCGTGGCGTTCACACCGGAACCTCCCGTGCGGGGGTGGGAAGAGGCGTGTGACAGTGCGGCCGCCTGAGGCGGCGGCATCGCGCGGCAGGATTGTCACGATTCGCCTGTTTTGGTCAAGGCCAATTGCCCGTGGCATCAAAGTCGCTAACATAAGAGGCCGTTGCGGAAGCGCATCTCGGTTTGCCTTATCGAATCGTTTATGGACGCTCGTCCGGTTGTGCCGCTGTCGGCAGTTGCCGCGGAACTGAAGCTGGAACTTTCGCAGGTCGAGAGCGTTGTTGCGCTGGCGGACGAGGGCAACACCGTTCCGTTCATCACGCGGTACCGCAAAGAGCGCACCGGAAATCTCGACGAGCAACAGATTCGCGCTGTGCTGACTCGCGTCGCAGGCCTGCGACAGGTCGCCGAGCGGGCGGCGACGATCATCCGGCTGATCGAAACCCAGGGGCGGCTGACCCCGGCCTTGCGCCGCGCGATCGAGCAGGCCGATTCACTCAAACGGCTCGAAGACCTGTATCTGCCGTACAAGCCCAAGAAGCAGACGCGCGCCGCGACGGCGCGCGAGCGGGGCCTCGAACCGCTGGCTGAGCGCATCTGGTCGCCCGACGACGAACTTCTCGATTTGACCGTCGCCGCTCTGGCGCTGGTCGACCCCGACAAGGGGCTGCCTGAGGCCGATGCCGTGTTGCAGGGGGCCGCCGATATTCTGGCAGAACGAATCAGCGAAGACGCCGAGATTCGAGGCATTGCGCGGCGCCTGGCCTGGAGCACCGGGAAATTTGCGACCAGCGCCCTCGACGAGGCCGCCGAGAAATCGCAGCCCTTTCGCGATTATTTCAATCATTCCGAGCCGGTCAGCCGAATTCCCCCCCATCGGGTGCTGGCCTTCAATCGTGGCGAAAGCGCAGGCGCGCTCAGGGTGAAGTTCGAGTGGGACCAGGCCGAGGTGCAGGCCGAGATCGCCCGGCATCTGTTGCTCGATCAGCACCGGTTTGCCGAATACCTTTGGAAATGTCTGACCGACGCCGTCGACCGGCTGATTCACCCGGCGCTCGAACGTGAGGTGCGCCGCGAACTGACCGAACGAGCTGAAAGCCAGGCGGTTGCGGTCTTCGCGCGCAACCTGCGGAACCTGCTCTTGCAGCCGCCGTTGTCAGGACGACGCGTGCTGGCGATCGACCCGGGCTTTCGCACCGGCTGCAAGACGGCCGTGCTTGATGAAAACGGCAACCTGCTGGCCAGCGACGTGATTTACGCGACAGGCTCGGCCGAGAAGCGCACCGCCACGCGGGCCAAAGTCGCCGGTCTCTTGCGCGAGCACGACGTGCGTCTGGTCGCGATCGGCAATGGCACGGCCTGCCGCGAGACCGAAGAACTGATTGCCGAAATGATCGCCGAACAGAATTGCGATGCGCGGTACGTCATCGTCAACGAGGCCGGCGCCAGCATCTATTCGACCAGCGAAGTCGCCCGGGAAGAGTTTCCCGAGCTCGACGCGACGGTGCGCGGCACGGTGTCGATCGGCCGCCGGCTGCAAGACCCCTTGAGCGAACTGGTCAAGATCGAGCCGCAGCATATCGGCGTGGGCATGTACCAGCACGACGTCAATTCAAAAACGCTGCGCGAATCGCTCGACCAGGTGATTGAGTCGTGCGTGAATTTCGTGGGGGTCGACGTCAACACCGCCAGCGCCCCCTTGTTGAGCTACGTCTCGGGGCTGAACCAGTTGACGGCGCGGCGCATCGTCGAATGGCGCGGGCAGCATGGGCCGTTCCGCAGCCGCGCTCAATTGCTCGACGTGCCCGGAATCGGGCAGGCCACGTTTACGCAGGCGGCCGGTTTTTTGAAGCTGCGCGACGGCGAAGAACAGCTCGACGGAACCTGGATCCACCCCGAGAGCTATTCTCTGGCGCGGCAGGTTCTGTCGCGGTTGAACGGGTCGACCGATGCCGCCGACGCCGCACACCCGCTGTCGGCCGAAACCCGCGAAAAGCTCGCGGCGCTGAATGTTGATCTGCTTGCCTCTGAATTGCAGGCGGGCGTGCCCACGTTGCGCGACATCATCGATGCGCTCGCCCGCCCCGGCCGCGACCCGCGCTCGGATCTGACCGGCCCGATCTTCAAGAAAGACGTGCTCAAGTTCTCTGATTTACAGCCGGGCATGGAGCTGCGCGGTACTGTGCTGAACGTGGTTGATTTCGGGGCGTTCGTCGACGTCGGGCTTAAGGAAAGCGGGCTGGTACACGTCAGCCAGATGTCGACGGGGTTCGTGCGCAGCCCGCACGACAAGGTCTCGGTGGGCGACGTCATCACCGTCTGGGTCGTCGACGTCGACGCCGAGCGCAAGCGCGTGCGGCTCAGCCTGATTCGCCCCGGATCGGCCGCAGGAGGGCGGGGCCGCAAGACGAACGAAGACCGCAAGCAGCCGGCGGCCTCGCAGGCAGCTCCGGCGGCGGCGAGCGGCGCCGATTCGGCAAAAATCGCGGCGGCTTCTGGCGGCGCCCAGCCACAGATTTCGGCCGCTCCGACGGCCGCCGAGGGCCCGGCGATACCTCGCAAGCCCCATCACAAGCCCCGGCCGCCTGCCCCCCCCTTGAGCGCCGCTGCCAAAAACGGCGACGAGCCGTTGCGGTCATTCGGCCAGCTCAAGCAATTCTGGAATCAGAAGAACGGCTGAGGTCAGCCCCAGAAGCGCTCGCCGTGCCAGTTGACCTCGGGCTGCGTCTCGACCTCAATGTCGCCGTTGACTCGCGTCTGGCAAGCCAGCCGCAGGTCTTTTTCGTGTCCCAGCCGGGCGAAGAACGTGATCGGACCCAGCAACAACCGCAGGCGTTCGAAAAAGCCCTGGGGGCTGACATTTTCCAATCCCTTGGCGATCTGCACTCGGCAACTGGCGCACTGGCCGAACCCCATACAGTTGACGTATTTGTGCAGGCCCGGATAAAGCGGAATGCCCTCTTTCAGCGCGGCGGTGCGCAAATTCGCTCCGGGCTCGACTTCGATCTCTCGTTTCTCTTTAACGAACTTGATCCTGGGCATGGCAGGTGCGATAGGAATAGATCACAGAGCAAGAATCAGCAGTCACGCAGAGCTTATGCCGCTGCGATAATAGACGCGGCCGATTGCAAATTCCAGCGCCTTGCCCCCCCTTGCCCTCGCCGGGGGCGTGCGTTTGAATAGCGGCAGGCACGCAGGCCGATACTCCTCGGGGACTCGCTCACCATGAACGTCTGCATCGAATCCACCCCCTGGACTGCCGCGGCCGGCGATGCCCTGATTGTATTTCTGCCCGAGTCGTTCGAGCAGACGGGGCAGGTCGCGGCGCTTGACCAGGCGCTCGGGGGCCAGATCGGCCGTTTGCGCGAGCTGCACGATTTCGCCGGCAAGCCGACTGACTGTGTCACTTTGCCCGCCCCGGTCGGTATCGCGGCCAATCGGTTGTTGCTCGTAGGGGTAGGCCCGGCCGACCAGCTTTCAGAGGGAGCGCTCTACAAGGCGGCGATGATCGCCGCCCGCGCCGTTTCGACAAAGAAAACCGAGCGGGTGGCAGCGGTGATTCCCACGTCAGGCCCGGGCGGGTTTTCGCTATCGCAACGGGTGCAAATCGTGACGACGGCCATACAGGTCGGCTCGGTCGGGCAAGACCTGTACCGGGCCGAGAAGAAGCGGTTTCCGCTGGTGCAGCTCGATCTGCTGCTCGAACCGGGCGTAGATGCTGCCGAGCCGGCCGCGGCCGCCGCCAGGGGCACAATCGTCGCCGACGCCATCAACCTGGCGCGCGAACTGGTCAATTTGCCGGCGAAGGTCATTTATCCGGCAAGTTTCGCGGAACGGGCCAGGCAGCTCGCAGAGCAGCATGGGGTGTCGTGCGAGACGCTCGACCAAACTGCGCTCGAGCGCGAGAAGATGGGGTCGCTTCTGGCGGTCGCCGCCGGCAGCGATCAACCCCCACGGCTGGTTTGCCTGGAATACAACGGCGCCCCTCCCGGCGCGCCCCTTTTGGGCCTGGTCGGCAAAGGGGTGACGTTCGACTCAGGCGGACTGTCGATCAAGAACAACGACAACATGCTGACCATGAAGTGCGATATGGCAGGCGCCGCGACGGTGCTGGCCACCGTGATCGCCATCGCCCGGCTCAAGCTACCCGTCCGCGTCATCGGGCTGATGGGGCTGGTTGAGAACATGACCGGCGGCTCGGCCATGAAACTGGGAGACGTGCTGACCGCCCGCAGCGGCGTGACCATTGAGGTGCAAAACACCGATGCCGAAGGGCGGCTGGTTCTGGCCGACGTGCTCGATTACGCACTTTCCAAAGGGGCCGATTACCTGATCGACCTGGCGACCCTCACCGGGGCGTGCGTGGTGGCGCTGGGGGAAGACGTCACGGGGGCGATGACCAACAATCAACCGTGGTGCGACCGGTTACTGGCCGCGGCGAAGTGCGCCGGCGAAGAGCTGTGGCAGTTGCCGATGTTCGGCCTGTACGACGAGCTGATCAAAAGCGAAGTCGCCGACATCAGAAACGTGGGGGGCCGCTGGGGGGGAGCCATCACTGCGGCCAAGTTCCTCGAACGATTCGTGAAAGACCGGCCCTGGGTGCATCTCGACATCGCAGGCCCCGCTTTTGCGTCGGCCGACAAGCCCCATCGGGAAGGGGGCGCTACCGGCTGCATGGTCCGGACGCTCGTCGAGCTCGCGCGCGGGTTCACCCCCACCTAAACCAGGCCTTCGGGTGGCCGGGCCCGGCGGGGCGCCCAGCACGCCAGGCCACCCGACGACCGAGTGGCCCGCCCGCCAGCCCCCACAGGTCTCAGGCCTCAAGCCCCCGAGCCTCAATTCCTCGATTCGCGGGGGCCTTTACGAGACTTGCCAATTCTCCGGCGGTTCCTTACTGTTTCCTGACATTTTCAGTAGTCACGGGGCAGTGAAGGTTCCCGCACAATCAACGCCGCGGCCGGGCCGCGCGGGGCAATTCAATTAATTGGAGAGGGTAGCGGAGCGCTTATGAATTACGTCAAGTCGATGGCGTGGGCCTTGGGATTTTGCTTGCTGGCGGCAACCGCGGCGCAGGCCAGCGAAGCCAATCTGGCCATTCCTGATCTGCAGGAAGGGACGTTTACCATTCTGGGCCAGACGATCACCGCCTGGAACCTGCTGTTCTTCGGCTCGTTTGTGATTGTGGGCACGCTGTTCATCAGCCTGTCTTTGCGGAGCCAGATCCACAAGCTCCCCGCTCACAAGTCGATGCTCGACGTGGCCGAGATCATCTTTCAGACGTGCAAGACGTATCTTATTCAACAGGGCAAGTTTTTGCTGATGCTGTTCGCCCTGATCGCGATTGCGATCTCGTATTACCTGTACAGCTCGCACGATTCTACCGCGACGATGAGCGCGGGGACCACGATCGGCCTGGTGCTGCTGTTTGCGATCGTGGGCATGGGCGGGTCGTACTGGGTGGCGTACTACGGCATTCGGGTGAACACCTACGCCAACTGCCGCACGGCCTTCGCCTCGTTGCGCGGCGAACCGTGGGACGTGGTGAATATCCCTCTGCGGGCCGGCATGTCGATCGGGCTGTTCCTGATTTCGCTCGAGCTGGTGATGATGGTCATCATCCTGCTGTTCGTCGATCGCGACGTGGTGGGGGTCTGCTTTCTCGGGTTTGCCATCGGTGAGTCGCTGGGGGCCTCGGCTTTGCGCATCGCGGGGGGTATCTTCACGAAGATTGCCGACATCGGGTCAGACCTGATGAAGATCGTGTTCAACGTGAAGGAAGACGACCCGCGCAACCCCGGCGTGATCGCCGACTGCACGGGCGACAACGCGGGCGACTCGGTGGGCCCGACGGCGGACGGGTTCGAGACGTACGGGGTGACGGGGGTCGCCTTGATTTCGTTTATCACGCTGGCCGTGCCCAAGTCGCAGGCCGACCTGCAGGCCAAGCTGATCGTGTGGATCTTCGCCATGCGGTTCCTGATGGACTTCATGTCGGGCGTGTCGTATTTCATCAATCAGGCCATCTCCGAGAAAAAGTACAAGGGGCTTAAGGAATTCGATTTCGAAGAGCCGCTGACGCGGCTGATCTGGATTGCGTCGATCCTGTGCATCACCACCTCATTCGGCATGAGCTGGCTGCTGATCAGCGACCTGACGGTTTCGGGGCAGGCTTGGCCGAACCTGTGGTGGCAACTGGCGCTGATCATCAGTTGCGGAACGCTGGCCGCCGTGCTGATTCCCGAATTCACGAAGGTGTTCACCAGCTCGCACTCGAAGCACGTGCACGAGATCGTTACCGCCTCGCGCGAAGGGGGCGCGTCGCTGACGATTCTCTCAGGCCTCGTGGCGGGCAACTTCAGCGCCTTTTGGAAAGGCATGCTGATCATGGGCCTGATGGCCGGCGCGTTTTTCGTTAGCGGGCTGGGCCTCAACGAGCTGATGCAGGTCGAGCTGGTCCGCGGCCAGCCTGCCGTCCCGGTCGGCTCGATCTTTGCGTTCGGCCTCGTTGCCTTCGGCTTTCTGTGTATGGGCCCGGTCAACATCGCCGTCGACAGTTACGGCCCGGTGACCGACAACGCCCAATCGGTGTTTGAGCTGGCGCAGACGGAAAAGATTCCGGGGATCAAGCAGGAAATTGAGCGCGATTTCGGGTTCACGCCCGATTTTGAAACGGGCAAGCACTATCTCGAGGCCAACGACTCGGCGGGCAACACGTTCAAAGCCACGGCGAAACCCGTGCTGATCGGGACGGCGGTCGTCGGCGCCACCACGATGATCTTTTCGATCATTCTGCTCTTAGGCAAGCACGGCCTGTTGCAGTTGAGCCTGACCGACGCGCCGGTGCTGTTGGGATTCATCACCGGGGGGGCCGTGATTTTCTGGTTTGCCGGGGCGTCGATGCAGGCGGTGACGACCGGGGCTTACCGGGCGGTCGAATACATCAAGAAGAACATGGACCTCAACAAGAGCGAGGCCGATATCGAAGACTCGAAAACGGTGGTGCGAATCTGCACCGAGTACGCTCAGTCGGGCATGTGGAACATCTTCATCGCGCTGATGACGATGACGCTGGCGATCGCGTTCTTCGACCCCAACTACTTCGTCGCGTACCTTGTATCGATCGCCGTGTTCGGGTTGTACCAGGCCATCTTCATGGCGAATGCCGGCGGCGCGTGGGACAATGCCAAGAAGCGGGTCGAAGTCGACCTGCGCGAAAAGGGGACGCCGCTGCACGCCGCTACGGTGGTCGGCGACACGGTGGGCGACCCGTTCAAAGACACCACCTCGGTCGCCCTGAACCCGATCATCAAGTTTTCGACGCTGTTCGGGCTGCTGGCGGTCGAAATCGCCGTGCAGATCAAACAGACCGCCAGTACGGGCGGCAGAGATTACACGACGATCGTCGGCGTGGTGATGCTGGTCGTGTCTTTGATCTTTATCTGGCGCTCGTTCTATGCCATGCGGATTCCTGACAAGGACTGACTCGCGAGGCCGACAGACCCTCTCAGGGCGGCCGTGCGAACCAGGGGCTGACTTCGAGACTCTGTTCAGTGACGCGGGCATTCCGCAGTTGGTCGTTTTGTCGTTCGTCGAGGTTTCCTGCAATTCCCCGTAAGTCGTCGCCATCGGCGGAATCCCGAGCTGCCGCGAAGCAACGCAGCCTCGAGTTGGCCTGTTTGTGCGCTCAGGCCGCCGAAGACGTGCGGGGTCGCGATACCCTGGTGCTCGACCTGACCGACGTCACGCCCATCGTCGATTATTTCGTGATTACGACGGGCAGCAGCAGTCGACAGATGAAGTCGGTGGCCGAAGAGGTCAACCGTGTGCTGCGGGCACACGGCTCGCGCCCCTTCGGCGCCCAAGGGCCCGCCGCCGGGTCGAACTGGATTCTGCACGATTTTGGAGACATCGTGCTGCACGTGTTCAGCCCCGAGGCCCGCAAGCTCTACGATCTCGAGCATCTCTGGGCCGATGCCCCGCGCGTCGACTGGAAAGCGGTCAACGGCGCCAAGGCCGCGTCGGGGTCGTAACTCTTACGTCTTTGAAATGAGATTCAGGCGACCGCCAGATGGCTGACAGCGTAGTGTCTCAGATTCGCGCCCGTTTCGCCTCGGCGCTGGCCGGGCTGTGTGATGCTCCTGCCGAATACACTGCGCTCATCAAGCCGGCGCAAGACGCACGATTTGGCGATTATCAGGCGAACCTGGCCATGCCGCTGGCGAAGGCGCTTCGCGAGAACCCGCGCGAACTCGCGGCAAAAATCGTCGCCCGGCTCGACGTGAGCGACCTCTGCGAACCACCCGACGTTGCCGGGCCGGGGTTCATCAACCTCAAGCTGCGCAGCGACTGGCTGCAAAACCGGCTGGGAGCACTAGTGCCCGACGATCGCCTGGGCGTGTCTCTGGTGCCCCAGCCGCGGCGGATTGTGATCGACTATTCGTCGACCAACGTCGCGAAACCCATGCACGTGGGCCACCTGCGCAGCACGGTCATCGGCGATGCGCTGTATCGCATCCACAAGTTTCTCGGGCACCATGTGACGGGCGACAACCACGTGGGCGACTGGGGAACTCAATTCGGAATGATCATCTACGGCTACAAACACTTTCTCGATGCCGACGCGTATGCTCGCGACCCCGTCGCTGAGCTCGCGCGGCTGTACCGGGTCGTGAATTCGCTGTGCGACTATCACGAGGCCCGGGCGGAATTGCCTGATCTGCAGTCGAAGCTCGCGCAGGCCCGCTCGGAACTCGAAGCCGCGAGTAACGCCGGGCCGGCACCTGACAAGGCGCACGACGCGGCAGAGCGCAAGCTGCTCGAGCGATTGAGAAGCAACGAATCGAGGGTTCGGGCGCAGATCGCGTCTGTCGAAAGCAAGATCGCGGCGGTCGAGAACGACGGGGCGCTCGCGTCGCTGGCACCCTTGCACCCCCGAATTTTCGTGGCGGCCCGCGAAGAGACCGCGAAGCTGCACGCGGGCGACCCCGAGAACCTGGCGCTCTGGCGGCAATTCATGCCCGAGTGTCTGGCGGCGATTCAGAAAGTCTACGAGCGGCTGGGGGTGCAGTTCGATACGACCTTGGGTGAAAGCTTCTATCAGCCGCTCCTGGCCCAGGTGGTTATCGACCTGCGGCAAATAGGGCTGGCGACGATCAGCGACGGGGCGGTGTGCGTCTTTATCGAAGGGATCGACGCGCCCTTCATCGTGCAGAAAAGCGACGGGGCATTCACCTACGCCACGACCGACCTGGCCACCATTCGCTATCGCGTTGAAACCTTGAAGGCCCAGGCGATGTACTACGTCGTCGATGCCCGCCAGAGCGACCATTTTCGCCTGCTTTTCGAGACCGGCCGGCGGTGGGGCTACCCGAACGTCGATTTCAGGCACATCAGCTTCGGGACAATTCTGGGTGACGATCGGCGGCCGTTCAAGACGCGGGCGGGCGACGTGGTGGGCCTCGAATCGCTGCTCGACGAATCGGTGTCGCGGGCCCGGCGAATCGTCGACGAAAGCTCCAGCGCCGCCGAGCTTGACGAACAGGCCCGCGCGCAGATTGCCGAATCGGTCGGCATCGGCGCAATCAAGTACGCCGATCTGTGCCAGAACCGCGAAACCGATTACGTCTTCAACTGGGACAAAATGCTCGCCACCACCGGCGACACGGCGACATATATGCAATACGCTTATGCCCGCGTGTGCGGCATCTTTCGCAAGGGCGCGATCGATCGCACGTCGCTGCGAAGCGCAGGGCACCCGATCACGCTCGACGCGCCGGCCGAACGGGCGCTGGCGGTCAAACTGATCCAGTTGTGTGAGGTGCTCGAGCAGGCGGCGGCCGAGTGCCGGCCGAATTTCCTGACGCAATACCTGTTTGAGACGGCCAACCTGTTCAGCACCTTTTTTGAAGAATGCCCGGTGCTGAAGGCCGAAAGCGAAGCGCTGCGCGCCAGCCGCCTCCTTCTGGCCGACCTGACCGCCCGCGTGATCGCCCGCGGGCTCGATCTCCTGGGCATTCGGGCCATCGAACGGATGTGAACTGCCATGACCACCACGCTGCAAGCCGCGGGCCTGTTGATCTTGTCGAACATTTTCATGACGTTCGCCTGGTACGGGCACTTGAAAGACCTGAAAGAAAGGCCGTGGTGGATCGCCGCCGTCGCAAGCTGGGGCATCGCGTTCTTCGAATACCTGTTGCAGGTTCCCGCCAACCGCATCGGTTCTGAAAGGCTGTCGGTGGCGCAATTGAAGATCATGCAGGAAGTCATCACGCTGACGGTGTTTGTGCCGTTCTCGATCCTGTACATGCAGCAACCGGTCAAGCGCGACTTTCTCTGGGCCGGCCTGTGCCTGCTGGGGGCCGTTTATTTCGTCTTTCGCGGCCGTTTGACGGGTGGGTAACCGACTTACCCGCCCCCCCCCGTTTCGACCGATCTTCGCGCAGAGACCCCATGCCGCGTAAAATGGAACGATGCGGCGGCGCACGGGGCGCGGCCGATTCGACCGGCGGTCGGCACGTTGCTTCAACGCATGCTTTCAACAATCGGTCGCCCGGTGACCATCGTCGCATTGATCGCCTGTGGCTTGTGCGGCGGCGGTCAGAATTCCTGGGCGCAGCCCCGGGCAAAAAATGGGCAGCGGCAGCGCGACGTTTCGCAGTTCCGCAAGCAGTTGACAGACCGCCGCGCGCGGTATGCCGCGGCGCTCGAGAAACTTGCCGGTGAATGCGACAGCCAGGGGCTCGATATCGCGGCTGAAGAAATCCGCCGCCTGGCCGTTCCCGCCGACGGCGCCGAGCTGCGGCTGACGCCGCTGCCGCGCGAGGTTCAACCGGCCATTCCG
Source organism: Planctomycetaceae bacterium (assembly GCA_052388175.1). Classification (GTDB taxonomy): domain Bacteria; phylum Planctomycetota; class Planctomycetia; order Planctomycetales; family Planctomycetaceae; genus SIAF01. Next base: position 44,686 of record JBQTIL010000049.1, read on the forward strand.
CAGTCGCTGCCCACCGAAGAGCGGCGCTGGCGCACGCAATTGCGAACCGAGCGTCAGGAGTATGCGAAAGACCTGTACACGATTTCGCGGTACGCGCTCAACAGCGGGCACGTCGGCTTCGCTTACGACGTGTTGCGCGAAACGGCCCTGAACGACCCCGAGCACGTCGCGGCGCGGCGCATTCTGGGGTACGTCCGGAACGGCGACGAATGGATCTCGGCCTTCGAGTCGAGAATGCTCAAGGATAAGAAAGCCTGGCACGACCAGTTCGGCTGGGTCCCCAAAGAGCACGTCGAGCGGTACGAGCGCGGCGAACGCTATGTCAAAAATCGCTGGATGAGCGCGGCCAAAGAAGCCGAGCTGCGTCGCGAATTCGCCAACGCCTGGGAGATTCGCACTGAGCATTATCTGGTGAAAACCAACCACAGTCAGGAAAAAGGCGTCGAGCTGGCCCGAAAGCTCGAAGATTTTCACGGCCTGTTCTTTCAACTGATGGCCGGGTTCTTCAATACGCCCGACCAGGTGCAGCAGTTGTTCGCCGGGCACAATGCGCGGCCGCAGATCGGGCGGCCCAACGTCGTACACTTCTACCGTTCGCAGGAAGAATATACGGCTGTCGTCCGCGAGCAGACCAACCAGCCCGTGCAGATGACGCGCGGCATGTACTTTCCGCGCAGCGGTATCGCCTATTTCTACTTCGACCACGACGCTGATGACGATTCAACCCTGTATCACGAAGGCACGCATCAATTGCTCTCAGGCAGCCGGCCGCAAATCGGCGAAATCGGCGTCAGGTCGAATTTCTGGATCATCGAAGGCATCGCGTGTTATATGGAGTCGTTTCGACGCGATGGCCGGAAGTTTTCGGTGGGCGACCCGGCACACGATCGCCTGCAGGCTGCCCGGGCGCATTTCATCAACGAAGGCTATTACGTTCCTTTGCGCGAATTCACTCGCATGGGAATGACGGCCTTTCAGGGCGATCGGCAGATCCGCAAGAATTACAGTCAGGGGGCGGCCCTCACCCATTTCTTCATGCACTACAGCGACGGCCGGTATCGCGAGGCGCTGATTGATCATATTTCGCAGGTCTACAGCCCGAACAAACTGGTGCGCGAAGCCCCCGAGTCGCTCGAAGCGCTGACTGAAGTCGAGGCGGAAGAGCTTGACCGTCAATACGCCGAATATATCCGCAATCTGACGCCGCAACTGGCACGGCAGTCGGCCGACGCGGCGCAATAGACTCGTTCGGGGGGCGGTTTTCAGCGCATGCGACCGTGGATATAGACGTCGCCACCCAACACTTCGACACTCGTCGACGTCAGGCTCGCCCCCCGCGGGATGAGTTCGTCGCCCGTTCCCGCGATGGCCGTTTTCGCGTCGCGGCCTCCGATCAGTTTGGGCGCCACGAAGGCGTGCACCTCGTCAATCAGGCGCGCGTCGAAAAACGCGCCCAGCGTCGCGCTGCCCCCCTCGACCAGAACGTTGGTAAAGCGTCGCCGGCCGAATTCACGCAAGAGCGCTGCCAGGTCGAGCGACGCCGGCAGCGACGGGCCTTTCGCCGAGCCTGTCTCCGCCACTGAACCTGCCCCTTCGCGGCAGGGAATCTCGACGACCTCGAACCCGGCCTGTTGCAAGCAGGCGACGCGGTCGCGAGGCGCATCCGGCCCGGCGGCGACCAGCGCCGGAACGGTCTTCGCAGTCTGCCACAGTTGCAATTGCGGCATGAGCGCGAGGCGGGCGAAGCGGTCAACGACGACCCGCGTGGCCGTGCGCGGGCCGGGGGGGCGCGCCGTCAGCAGCGGGTCGTCGGCCTCTGCCGTACCGATTCCGATGACGATGGCGTCCATCCGGCCTCGCAGACGATGCACGACCGACCGCGAGTCGTCGTTCGAAATCCATTGCGAATGGCCGCTGCGAGAGGCGATCTTGCCGTCGAGCGTCATGGCCCACTTGGCGTGCACCCAGGGCATCGTCGTCGCCAGCAGCTTGCGATAAGGCGCGGTGAGCGCCTGCGCTCGGTCTAAATGCATCCCGACCTCGACTGCCACCCCCGCGTCGCGCAGCCGGGCCACGCCCTGCCCGGCGACCAGCGGAAACGGATCGACCATCGCCACCACGACGCGACTGATTCCGGCATGCAATACGGCGTCGACGCAGGGTGGGGTCTTGCCGACGTGAGAACACGGCTCGAGTGTGACAAACAGCGTCGCCCCTCGGGCCCGCGCCCCGGCCTGCGCCAATGCTTGGATTTCGGCATGTGGGCCGCCGAATCGCTCGTGCCAGCCTTCCCCGAGCAGTTGCCGGCGCTCATCGACGACGACGGCGCCGACGAGCGGGTTCGGCTCGACGAAGCCCTCGCCGCGCCGAGCGAGCTCGAGGGCCCGTGCCATCACGTCAGCGGCAGAGGCAAACTCGAAAGACATGTGTGTGCAGACGGGTCATTGTCCCGGCAACCACAGCTTCGAAGGCTCTCCCGCCGGCGCCGGGGCTTCGGGCGTCCAGATGCCTCCGGCTGAAACACCGGCCGTGGCCGGCATGTCGGCCGCCGCAATTGATTCGGGCGGCGCATTCCAGGGCCCGGGCAAGTTGAGCTCGTTGAGAAGGCCTGCGATCATCGCGGCCGCGTCGGGCAGTTTGGGCCGATAGTAGTTCCACAGGTTCGCGGCGAGCTGCAGAACCTGCGGGTCGTCGGGGTCGCGGGCCCGCAACGCCAGCTCTTCGAGTTCCCACAGCAGCAGCGAGTTCAGAGGCGCACGGCGAGCGCGACTGGCCTCTTTTCCCTTGACCAGCCACGACAGCGCCTCGTCATGCTGGCGGTTGCGCCGCGCGAGTTCAGCCAGCGACAGGCAGAGCCGCGGCGTATCGAGCTTATCTGACAGCGACGGCCTCGCCAGCGCTTCGCGCATTGCCCGTTCGGTTTGCCCGCCCAGCCCCAGTTGCGCAAAGACGCCCAGCAGTCGCACAAGCTGATTGTCCGTGACGTTCTTCAAAGCCAGCCGGCGAATCTGCAGAATCGAGAACCGCAGCGGATCGTCGGTTTCGGCGACGGCGAACGGCGCCGCAGCCGGCAGCCCGAGCTTTTCGCGCACCTGCTCGACATCGACGCTGAAGCCGTCCTGCTCGACAAATGCTTCCAGCGCCAGAACGGCCGCTTCGACCGCAGCGCGCAACTCAGGAACCGCGGCCGCCTGGGCGGGCGTTTTGCCGTTCAGGAATTCCTGGGGCGTATTGGGCCAGATCTCCTCGACGACCTTCGCCCGGCGGGCTCGTTCGACGCGGTCGGCGAGCGCCGGCGGCGCTTCGTCAGGCAATTTCCAGCGCAGCACCAGAGACGAGAGTTCGCGGCGAGTCCAACCGATCACCTGCGGCTCGTTTGCCGGTTCGAGCTCCGGGGCCGCCCCCCGCAACAGGGCGACCAATTCGTTCAACCGCTCTCTCTCGTCGCAGGCCAGAAAAGCCCTGGCGGGCTTGCCCGACGCCGGTTCGGCGTCGAACACCGACAACTCGCCCAGAATCGTGGCGCAGTCGCGCTCTGAAAGCTCGGCGGCAGGCACTTTCTGCAGGTCGCGATCGAGAATGTTGTAGAGGGCGGCGGGGCGCTGACCCGCGTCGTCGTCCGAATCTGCCTCTGCGGGCGGCAACGGAATTCTCGACACGCGCGGTAGTCGATCGAGCGTTGTCAGCAGCCGGCTGACATGGGGAACCAGAAATTCCTGCGCCAAGTGCTCGACGCGCGCAGCCGGCGAGGGCTGCCATAACAGCCGCGCCAACAGCAGACATTCGGCCGCCGCCTCGACGCTCGTCTGATTGGCCGCTGCCGCTTTGAACGCCTCGACGGCCAGTGGATCTTCTCCGGCCCAGGCATGGCACAGCCCGATGTTCCACCAGACGTCGGGCTGGCTGGGGTTCTTGCGGGCGATCTGGCCGAATTCCTTCGCAGCGTCGCTGAAACACCCCCGACTTGACAGCCGGCGAGCGGTTTCGTCGCGCTTTTGCAACTCGCCATCAACCTGCAGGGGCTTCAGAAAATAGTGCACACGCAGCGGATACGGCACCTTGCGATTCTGCTGAACACTCGCAGCCAGTTCGACAAGGTCTTCGTTCTCGCCGTCGAGGTGCATTGCCAGAGACAGGTACTCGATCGCAGCCAGCGGATGACCCTGCCCGGTCAGAATGCCCGCCATCGTCATCGCCAGGTGCGAGGCGAGCGAGGCGTGCGCCTCATCGGCTGCGCGCAGGGCCTTGTACACCGATCGCATGGCGCCGGGATACGATTCGGTCTGCAACCTCAGAAGCGCAGCAATCACGAGCGCCGCAGGATGTTCGGGCGATTCAGCCAAGACCTCGTCGACCGTCGCCTGGGCCTCTGCCCCTCGCGACTGACTCATCAGCAGCATGGCTTTTTCGGATTTGACCCACGCGCGACTCGAAGCCTCGCGAATTTCGCGCTTATCCAGCGCATCGAGCATCTGCAAGGCCGCCTGCCATTGCCCGCTGCGCCTCAACTCCATCACCCGCAGCATTTCGCCGAGAATCGGCTGACAGCAGAATTTGATCTTCTTGCCGCTGCCGCAAGGGCAGGGTTGGTAAACGTCTATCTCGTCAGCCATGCTCTCAAGTCTCGGTTTAGCGCCGGCATTCGCGCTGCGAAGGCTGGCGGTATGAGCGGTGGTCGTCGCGTGGTTTTCGTCTCCGACCCAAACCCGCATCGTATCAGAATACGATCACCCGCACACGAGCGCCGGCGCAAAAAACCCGCTCACGCCTGACGCCTCAGGCGCTCGACGAATTTCGCCAGATCGGCAGGCATTGGCATCGCAAACAGCAGCTTTTCGCCGGTAATGGGGTGCTCGAACCCCAGCTCGACGGCGTGCAGCGCCAATCGCGGAGCGCCGCTTTCGTCGGGCATCGGCCGGCCCGGGTAGGGCCCACGATACACTTTGTCGCCGCACAGCGGGTGCCCCCGTTCCGACAGATGAATGCGAATCTGGTGCGTGCGACCGGTTTCGAGGCGACATTCGACCAGGGTGTAATTTCCCAGGCGCTCGAGCGGCTTTACATGCGTCACAGCCGGTTTGCCCAGCTTCGGGTTGTGCGTTTCTCCCCGCCTCCCGTCGCCGCGATCTTCGATCAGCCGCGTCTCGATCGTCTGTTTCCGCACCTCTCCCCAGGCCACCGCCAGATACCGGCGGTGCAGGCTGTGCGCGCGAAATTGCAGGCCCAACAGCCGTTCGGCATCGACGGTGCGGGCAAACACCATCAGCCCGCTCGTCTCACGATCGATGCGGTGCACCGGGCGCAACCGCCGGGTGACGGGCCGCGCCGCCGGCCTGGTGCGGCCCTGCCTGCGAAAGGGGGCCTTTCCCGATCGTTTGGGCCGGCGGGGGCTTTGTTCGCGTCGCGCGATGATCTGCGGCAGCAGTTCGTCGAGCGTCGGCTGCTTCTGGCGTCGCGCGGCGGGCCAGCGCCGCTCTTCAGGGTGCCTGAGCGTCGTCATGCCGGCCGGCTTTTCGACCACTACCAGATGCGCATCAAGATACCTGATGCGCACGTCCTCTTCACGCGGCGGAGGGGCCGCGGGGTGCGCCAGAACCTTCACGACCTCGTCGGCCTTCAGCCGCCGCCCCTCATCAAGGCACAAGTTGCCGCTGACCGTCACGCGGCGGGCCCGCAGCAGATTGCGCACGTCTGACCACGAGCGACCCGGCAGCCACCCCCTGAGCGCGGCCGCCACCGTGAGATTCACTTCCTCGGGCGAGACCCGCAGCAATTGCGCCTGATCTTCGCCGCCGGCCCTGCGTTTATTCATAGTCGATCGCACACCCTCGTGACAGCGACTCTTTGACGGGCGGCTGACGGCCTTCCAAGAGCGCTTCGATCGCGTCGATCACATACCTCTTCTCGGCCTTGTCGGGTTCGGGATTATCGTCGAACGCCCCCATGTAGGCGACTTTGCGGCCGGCACTCAACACAAAGAATTGGGGCGTGCAGGTCGCGCCATACGCCTTTCCGATCGTCTGCGTGTCGTCGCACACGATCGGAAACGGATACCCCTTCTCTTTTGCCCGCAACTTCAGCCGTTCAAGGCTGTCGGCTGCGAGACGGCTGACGCTGATCGCCGCCACCTGTACCCCCCGGCCCGCATAGGCCTTCGCCAGCGCCAGCACCCGCTCTTCGTAGGCCGCGGCGATCGGGCAGTGATTGCACGTAAACATTACCACGACGATTTTCGCGTCGGCCAGGTCGGCCAGGCCGTGACTCACGCCGTCGGTCCCCGGCAACTCTTTCCATTCGGGCGCCGCGTCTCCGACCGCCAGCACTTTGTTGAACTTCGACTTGCCGGCATCTGCCATTGCAAACGGAATTGCGAACATACCGGCCGCCGCAATCGCCAGCGGCAGCAGCCCAATTGCCGGAAGTGGGCTGCGTGTCGCGAAAGGATCGCGGGGTTCACGACAGCGAATGTCGAAGTTTGCCTGGTCGTAAAACATGCCGCATCAGCGGAATTGGGTGCGGCCACATTTTGAGGCGCGATCCGGAAAAGTTCAAAGCCCGCCGCCGGTCGCTTTCGCAACCAGCGACGAATTTTGATCTTACCACAGAATCGGAGCGCCAGGACACCAATCGGTTGGCTTGCCTAGAGCCGCGCGTATAATCGTCGGCATGACCGTCAACGAAATTCTCGCACGGCTTAAGTCGTTGGGCGACGACGCTCGGCGTGCTCACAACAAAAAGGCCGGCGCGCCCGATAACCAGTTCGGCGTGAAACTTGGCGACATTCGCGTGTTGGCCAAGAAGATCAAGACGGATCACGAACTCGCGCTCAATCTCTGGGACACGGGCAACGTCGAGGCGCAACTCCTCGCCACGCTCATCATCAAGCCCAATTCGCTCTCGGCGGACGAGCTCGACAAATTGACGCGCTCCACCACCTGCACGCAGGTGGCAGAATGGCTGAACTCTTATGTCGTCGCGCAACATTCTGAGAAGGAAGCATTGCGCGAGAAGTGGATGAAAGCGAAGGATCGCTGGGCCGCCCGTGCGGGCTGGCACCTCACCGCCAGTCGCGTGAACAAGGGCGCTGACGGCCTCGACCTCTCTGCGCTGCTCGATCGGATCGAGAAAGAGTTGCCGAAGGCGATGCCGGAGGTGCAGTGGACCATGAACAACACCCTGGCCGCAATCGGCATCCACGACCCCAGACTCCGCAAGCGCGCCGTTGCCATTGGCGAGAAGATCGGCCTCTATCGCGACTGGCCGGTGTCCAAGGGCTGCACTCCCCCTTATGTGCCGGTCTGGGTGGAATTCATGGTCAAGCGGAAAAGCTGACCAGAGCGGCGCGACACCTCATCGGACGCTTCGGCACGCCAGAGGAGGCCGCTGCGGAAGGCGAACGCGATTGAACCGGGCCCGCGGTTCAAAGAGTAGAAACTGGAGAGCAGAAAGTGGAGAGCAGACGAGTCGAGAGGAGAGAAAGGAGAGAGGTGAAATGTCTTTTCTACTCTCAACCTTCTCCCCTCGACTCTCTATTCGCCTCCGGCGAATCGGGGCGACAGGATTTGAACCTGCGACCTCTTGGTCCCGAACCAAGCGCTCTAGCCAGGCTGAGCCACGCCCCGCATCGGGTAAGAGACTCACTCTTCCCGAACGGTTCGCTATTTTAACGTCGGGCCCAGACCGGTCAACGCCGTTGTGTTCCGGTCGATCAGGTCCGCACAGGGCGCGGCTCGGTTCGGTCTCTTCGCGCTGCTCTTATTTTTTTCCGGCACGAGGCGTTCTTCATAAATCGGTGACGCTTCCGAATGGCACTTCCCGTTCAGGCCGTCTCGCGCTTCAGGATCAGCACAGTCAGGCCGCATCCTGATCCGGGTTTGGGAAAATCGTCAGGACGCGCGTCGCCTACCACACCGTGGGCGATCTTCAGCGTGTCTCCGTCGAGCTGGTAGATTCCCTTTCCGACGTTGCCGCCCATGTTCAAATCGATTGCCTTGGGCGTCTCATTCGAGGCGAGCGTGAAGGTCGTCTCGGTATTGCGATCTCTGTGCCGGGTTGCGAGCCTGTCGCCAGCGAAGATCAATTTGACGTCCTGGAGCATCTGGTCCGTCAACGGTGTGCCGCCGCGTTCACCCGACACAAGCGTCCAGGTTCCCTGGATCCTTTCCTGATCGCTCATCATCACTTTCTCCTCGATCCAACCGGCAGCGAGCAACGGCTCGCATTCAATCAATCGCGTCGATCAATCGCGGCCGGCCTGAAACACATTTCGATTGAACCATTCTTTCGAACAAAATGGCTCGCTCTGTCGCATCGTCAGCGGCGACGGGATCGAGTATAATAAAGTTCTTGGAGCGGCATTTTTCACCCCCCGGCCGGCGAAATTTCCCGCGGAATGGCGGGAAACCGCCTCGCCCCTCCTCCCGACAGTGGCAATTCCGACAGTGGCAATTCCGGCCCGCTGCGAAAAAACGATCGTCTCGTGGCAATCTATGGCGCATCGAGGGGCGCAAGGGTCGTCATGGCAATGTGTTGAGGCGTTGGGTCAAAGCTTGCCAGCGGATCAGCGACCCGGCCATCAATGATGGCCCTCTGGCAATCTTTGTGCGAAGCGCCTCCGGCGCAACTCGAAATGCAATCGCCGGATGAGGCGTAGCCTCAAACATTGCCAGCGGTTCAGCAAAGGTGGCCAGCGACTGGCGACCTATCGCGCGGCGCGGCGACTCGCACCCGCAGCGACTCCGGACCCATTCGAGACACGCCAACATCCAAGATCTTGCCTGCCGCCAGAGCACTGTTACGGCACCGTGATTACGGCATTGTGATCTTGCGAATTCGCACGGCGCACGATTTGTAGGCCGGCTGCTTTGAGTAGGGATCGAATACGGCGTCGGTCAGCAGATTCGTTTCGGCATAGTGCATCGGAAGGAACACCTGGCCCATCGGCACGGCGGGGGTCAACACGGCGTGGGCTGTCACGGCGCCCCGGCGCGACTCGACAATCACCCGGCGATGCGGCTCGATTCCGAGGGCTTTCGCATCGTGCGGATTGATCTCGGCGTAGAGCGAACTCGGGTAGAGTTTGCGGAGCAGGGCCGACTTGGCGGTGCGGGTCTGGGTGTGCCACTGCGAGGCCGTGCCGCGCCCCGTCAGCAGCAGCAACGGGAACTGAGAATTCGTCGGTTCAGGCAGTGGTTTCGGCTCTTCGAAGAGGAATCGTGCGCGGCCATCCGGATGATAGTACCTTCCATCTTCAAAGAGTCGCCGTTCGAGTTCTGCGGGAGGCCGATCTTCGGGAAACGGCCATTGGATTCCGCCCGATTCATCGACGTGGTTGTGATCACGAATTCCGGTGAAGTCGCACGGCTGACCGGCAGAGAGCTTTTTGAGATACTGAAATGCGGCGGCGGGCGATGTCCAGTTTTTGAACAGATCGCCACAACCCCAGGCTTCGGCCACGAGGCGGAAGATCGCGAAGTCAGCGAGCGCCAGCCCCGGCGCGCGGCGAACTTTCTTCGTAACGCCAAATCGCCGCTCGGAATTGATGAAGGTCCCTTCTTTTTCACCCCAGCCCGCGGCGGGCAGCACCAGATGGGCGCGCTGTGCGGTCTCGGTCGAAAAGTACATGTCTTGAACGACCAGGAATTCAAGGCGACTCAAGACGTCGTGCGCATATTTCTGATTGATCCAGGAATGGGCCGTGTTGGTGGAGATCACCCACAGCCCGCGAATCGCGCCTTTCAGAATTCCTTCGAGAATCTCGTGATAGGCCCAGCTCGGGCGGTCGGGAACGCGGCCGAGATCGATGTCGAGAATCTGAGCCACCGCTTTGCGATGCTCGGGGCTCGTGAAGTCGCGACCGCCCAGCAGGCAGGTCGTGTTGCTGAACAGCCGCGAACCCATCGCGTTGCATTGCCCGGTGATCGAATTGGCGCCCGTCCCGGGTCGCCCGATGTTGCCGGTCATCAGCGCGAGATTGATGATCGCCTGAGCCGTGCGAACGCCCTGGTGACTCTGGTTGACTCCCATGGTCCACCAGAAGGAAACGCGCCGACCTTTGTGAATCAGTTCGACGAACCTTTCGATTTCACGCGGCGCCAGCCCCGTATCGCCGGCGACGCGATCGATCGAGAAGTCATCGACGAATCGGGCGAACTCTTCGAAGTCAACCGTATGGGCGTCGATGTAGGGGCGGTCGACCCAGCCGCGCGCGATCAACTCGCGAGCCACGCCATAGAACAGCGATTGATCAGACTTTGGGGCCAGCGGCAGGTGAAGCGAGGCGGCCATGGCCGTTTCGGTGCGACGCGGATCAACGACGATAATCTGCGGGTGATGCGGGTTGCGCATCACGCGTTCCCACAAGATCGGATGCGCCAGGCAGAGGTTGCTGCCGACCAGCACCAGCGTGTCTGATAGCTCAAAGTCGGCGTAGGCATACGGGGGGGCGTCGAAGCCAAACGATTGCTTGTAAGCGACCACCGCGGTCGCCATGCACTGCCGGGTATTTCCGTCGCCGTGAATCATTCCCATGCCGAATTTCGCGAGCGACCCGAGAAGCGCCATTTCTTCGGTCACAATCTGCCCGGTGCTGAGAAAGGCAATGCTCTGGGCGCCGTGCCTGCGTTCAATCGCTCGAAGGCGTTCGACGAAAGTCTGTAAGGCGGTGGGCCAGTCGACCGGCGCGAGCTGGCCGGCGGCGTTCCTCAGCAGAGGCACGCGGGCGCGGTCGGGCGCGTCAAGAACAGACAGGGCTTCCCAGCCTTTCGGGCACGCCATGCCCAGGTTGACCGGGTACTCGGTGCTGGGGCTCAGGCCAATCGCTTCGCCGTCGCGCAGATGAACGTTGAGCCCGCAGCCCGTGGAGCAGTAGCCGCACACCATGCGGGTTGTGCCGTTCGGAATCAGCCGCGCAGGCACCTGCCCGAGCCCGAAATTCGCGGGCCGCAAAAGCAGCTCGCGGGTCAACGGCCCATCGACTTGATGAAAGATCGAACCGAGGCCGCTCATGTTCGAATGGCTCCGGGCATGCGCGGCGCGGCAACGGCGGCGAAAAAGAGGTACCGCTCGAGCAATTCGCCCGACAAGAGTGCGCCGGCCGAAGCGACGATCACAACGGCGCGCGACAACGGCTCTGACGACGCCGGCGATTGGGTGCAGGCGATGAGTGGAAGAACAATTCCTCCGAGCAGGCCGCAGCCGAACCGCGCCAGCGTGATCTCGGAAAGTGCTCCGACGTGCAACTGCGCAGACCGCTTCCACGAAGACATCGACGGCGCCCAGAGCCATCGCAGAGCAGAGGCCTCAACCATGAGCTTGGTGATCGAGATCGCGATGATCGATAGACAGAAAACGCGGTGCAGATCGATTCCGTCGACAGATCGAACCGGCGGTTCAGTCCCCGCGATGGCCGAGGCCGTAACCCATAGCGTCGCCGTTCCGAGCAACGAGGTCGTCAGGAGGAACCGACCGGCCGTGTTCCCGGCACTCCAGAAATCGCGGCGCGTCGAGACATAGATCATCACCGAGCAGCCGACGGCCATCAGACCCGAAATCACCACGGCATCTTCGAGATGCTCAGAAACGCCCGCAGGAACGAAATCGAATGCCGTTTTGAACCAGAGCCAGAGCGCATAGAGCGTCGCGAACGCCGCGAAGACGCTGAATGCCAGAATTTCGCGGCTCAACCACGAATGCCTGAGCCCGATCAGCGCCCGAAACGCGTATTGCGGTCGCCCCAGATGCAACAGACTGGCGGCGAGCGCCAACAGGCCGAGCGCCAAAGATACCGCGGCATGGCCGCCTGCGATCAGGCTGATCGCGTTCGACCCGAAAACGACGGTTGTCAGGCGGCCGGCCGCAAACGCCCCCACCGAGAGCTGGGTCAGCACCAGCATGACGATCAGCGGCCAGTGCGGATGCTGCGGAGACGTCTGGTGGTAGTCCGCAGGCTGTGCGTTTCGCGGCAGCGCCCGTGCCGTCTTGAAGTTCGTCGTGGGCAATGTCAGATGCTGATCGGGCGCGCCCGGCAGAAATTGCCCGACTTCGCAATCGTCAATGACCTGTTGCTTGCTTACGACTCGAATCGCAATCGCTTCGTGCGGGCACGCCTGAACGCAAGCGGGCGCTTCCCCGACGGCCAGCCGCGCAGAGCACATATCGCACTTCCTGACGATTCCTTTGCCGGAATGGTATTTCGGCACGTCGTACGGGCAGGCCAGAGTGCAATACTGACAACCGAAGCACTGGTCGTCGAGATGCCTGACGATGCCTGTCACGTCGTCTTTCACATACGCGTCGACGGGGCAGGCGATCATGCACGCCGGCTGAAGGCAATGATGGCACGCCGTGGTCACGTGCTGCACGTACGGGTTCGACGACGTCCCACCGATGAGCAGCCCGACGTCGCGCCAGGCCTCTCCTTCATCGAGGCCATTGAGTGCATGGCAGGCGGCGACGCACGCCTTGCAGCCCGAACAGCGGTCGAGGTCGACCTCGAAGGCGTATTGCTCGCCGGGACCGGGTGGCGATGCCGGCAGCAGGCGCGAGTAGTACCGCGATTGCGCCGGAAGCGTCGCCCCATCACGGGCGCGAGAGAACGACTCGACGGCGGTCAGCTCCTGCTGATCGTTCAAAAGCCACGCCAGAAGCAGGCCCGGTTCGGCCGGGGCCTGGGGGTGCGCCGCGACGTCGGGCGGTTCAGGCATGACGGCCGGACTGGTTTTCATGAGGGGGCCGCCCTGGCAGGCGCATTGTGAAACTGTTCAGTGTGAATTCGCTCGGCAGGCATCCCCGCGGCCCGAAGCGCCGTGCCGAGACATTCCATGAAATCATTCGGTCCGCACAGAAACGCCCGTGCCCGCGCGACGTCTGCGACATATTCGGCAAGCCATTCCGGCGAGAGCCGCCCAACGCGCCCGGCCCAGCCTTCCGGCGGCCGCGACAAAGTCACCACATACTTCAGCCACGACGATTCGGCAGCGATCGACGCACACTGTCGGGCAAAGATGATGTCGGCCGCAGTACGGGCGCCGTGCAGGAAGACACATTCGCGCTCAATGCGCTGGTCGATCAGAAATCGCAAAATGCTCATCATCGGCGTGATCCCGCTGCCGGCCGAAATGAGAATCAGCGGCTCAGGATGCCGTTGCGGATCGAAGAAAAAGGCCCCCTGCGTTCCTTTGATCCGAACCCTCGTTCCGAGGGCGCGGTCGAACAGGAATCGCGAGACGACGCCATGTGGATTGAGCTTGATCGTCAGATCGAGCCTGTCAGATCGCGACGGAGACGAGCTGATCGTGAAGCTCCGCCAGTGCTCGCGGCCGTCAACCAGCACACACACCTTCACGAACTTCCCCGGGTGGTCGAACGGCACGGCGCCGTCGCTATTATCGAGACGGAAGGTTTTTACATTGGGCGTTTCGTCGACGATTTCGACGATCGTGCGTTCCACCTCCACGGCGCAGGCCGACTTCGCAGCCGCCGTACCAATCGTCTCGAACGAAGAGGCTCGAGGCTTTGTGAGCGGGCCGGTTGCTGCGACAGGCAGGGGAGCCGTCGGCGCCACGATCTGCACCTGGACCTGCCCGTTCTCGACGCGCGCGACGTAAGTTGCGACCTGGTGCCCCTGCGGGTCGAGGCTGCATCCGGTGCAGGCCTTGAAAGTCCAGGCATGCCAGGAACACGTCACGACTCCTTCGCTGAAATCTCCTTCAGCGAGGGGCGCCCCTTCATGGGGGCAGGCATTGTCGATCGCGTGTACCTGATCGCCGTCGAGAAACAGCGCGATTTCCCTGCCAGCGACGGTTACCTGACGACCGATGCCCGGTTTGAGTTCCGAGAGCGCGACGGCGAAGACGAACCCGTCGACCGAGGCCTGCGACGCCGCAGACGGCTGACCGACCGAACTCGCAACGGCGCCCGGGCCCGCCGCCGCGGCAGACGGTCCGTCGGCAATTCTGGCGAAGTATCGACGAAGCCCCGCACACTTCGGGCAGAAGACCGGCGGGTCTTCGCCGCTGTGGTGGAAATCGCAGTTCTCACACACCCAGACGGGGGGCGTAAAATCGTGTTCGCCGACCTTGTCGGCCTGTTTCGCTTGCAGCTTTTCACGCCAATAGGCGCTGAACGTCTGCCCTGACCTGTGCTGCAAGTAGTACTCGCGAACGACTTCTTCGATCAGGTTGGGCAACTGATCGACGTCGACGCCGAGTTTGTAAGGCAATGCGAGATGCACCTGCCCGGCGAGGCCACCCCCGAGCATGACGTCGAAACCTTCGCGCGTGCCGAGCAGGCGGCGAACGCGAACTCCCTTGAGTCCGATGTCGGCCGTGAAGTGCCCGGCGCAGCTCGAAGGGCAGCCACTCATGTGGATACGAATTCCGTGCAGCGTGACTCGCTTCTGCCGGAGACGTTCCATGAGCTGGAACATGTGGCCTTTCGTCTCGGTCACCGCGATATTGCAGAACTGCTGGCCCGTGCACGCAACGGTGTTGCGGGCGATGGCATCGGAGTAAACGCTCAACCCCAGCGCGGCGGCTTCGGTCGCGGCGGCGTTCTTGTAGCCGGTCGGAATGTTGATGACCGCGATCCCCTGGTCGGCCGACGTCCGAAGCTGACCGTCAGCCCACCGCGTGGCCAGTACCGCAAGGCCCTCGAGCTGCTGCCAGCTCAGCCGGCCAAGCGGCACGCAGAGCGCCATCGCCCATTTCTTCGCAGCGGATTGCCGAAACCAGCCCACCAGCTCTTCGGGCGTGCTTGCGGGAATGGGTTCCCTGGCGAAAGGCATCAGGCGAAACGGTAGCCGGTCTTCGATCCACGCCAGAACGCCGGAGATGCCGAGGCTCTCGACAACGTAGCGAAAGCGGGCCTGATTCCGCCTGTCGCGTGTTCCTTTTTCACGAAACAGATCGAGCAGAACGCGCGTGACCTCGGTCACCTGCTCGGGCCTTACGAGAACCGGAAGATGCCACGCCAGGTGAGTGCTTTGCCCCTGGGTGCCGCCGACGAGAAGATGAAACGCCGGGTCTCCATCGGCGTCGCGCGTGGCCAGAAAGCTGAGGTCTTGCGTCCAGAAGTGGGCACCATGCCGGTCGGTTCCGTTGAGCGCGATGTTGAACTTCCGGGGGAGGTCGGAATAGACGCGGCTTCCCATAAAGACGGCGTCGATTTCGTGGCACAACGATCGCGTATCGACGATCTCTTCAGGATCGACGCCACTGAACTGATGGCAGAAGACGTTGCGGATATTGTCATGCCCGGTCTGTCGCGACGTCAGCCCGACTCTCTCGAGGCGCTGGGTGGTTTTCGGAACGTTCTCGATGTCGATTCCCTGGATTTGCAAATTGGCGCGCGTCGTGACGTCAACGATGCCATGGCCGAATTCGTACGCGATGTGCGCGACCGCGCGCGCCTGCTCGGCCGTCAATTCGTTTCCCGTGATGCGAATGCGATTCATATACCGGCCGGGCTCGTCGCGCCGGCGGTAGTAGAACCCATGCCACTTCATGCGCTCCAGATCGGCCTCGTCGATCTGGTTCATCGGGGTTTTGCTCGCCGCGTATTCGAGAACGTCATTCCAGACGTCGAAGCCGTGTTTCTCTGCTTTCCAGAGTTCTACCGGGTTGGCCATAGGCCGCCTGTTTTTCTGTCGCAGTGTGGGTCGCGTTGTATGTAACGGAGAGCGGAGAAGGCAAAACATTACGAGTCGGCCGTCGCCGTCGCGGCGACGATGGCGCCGAGAATGGCGGGTTCGGCGGCGGCGCTTTCCAGGGGTTCGGGCGCCAAATCAGGCGCCGGAAAACGCACTGAGAGCGCTGCGAACGAACAGAACGTCACTACGATTCCCAGCAGGAACAGGGCGGTTGGCCACGAGATCGATTCTGACTTGAAGAGAAACCCGGCGGCCACCGCGCCGGCATTGCCCCCGGCCCCGACGATTCCCGATACTGAGCCGAGCGCCCGGCGATTGATGAACGGCACGACCGAATAAGTCGCGCCGTTCGACATCTTCACGAACAGACCGAACAACATCAGCAAGGGAACGGCCATCGCCAGAGTGCGCGCCTGCGAGAAGACCATGAGGAAGATCCCCTCGCAGAAAACCGCCGTGAACAACCACTTCACTCGCCCTGAAAGCCCCCACCGGGCCCCGAACCGGTCGCCGACAATTCCGCCCAGCGCCCGAGCGAACAGGTTCATGCCGCCGAACAGGCCGGCCACAAGCCCGGCACGGTTCAGCGCGTCGATCGGGCCCAGGGCCTTCAACTCCGCGAAATAATCGACGAAATAGAGTGCCGCGACATTGTCGATCGTGAGTTCAAGCCCGAAACAGGCCCCGTAGACGAGGGCCAGCGCCCAGACGCGCGGGTCGCCGCAGGCCTCTTGAAATCCGCCGCGAACGGCCTTCTTTTCCGGCATTCGTCCTGCGGCGCGCAACTGTGCGAAATTGCCATCGGGCGTGTCTTGCGTAAACGAGTAGTAGAGCACTCCCATGATCGCACACACGGCGCCGGCAATGACCATGCACATTCGCCAGCCGGCCGCCGCCGAAAGCCCCAACCCGCCGACCAGCGCCGAGAACAGAAGCGGCATGACCGTCTGTGTCACGCCGCCGCCCAGGTTCCCCCAGCCTGCCGCCGTGGCGTTCGCGGTCCCGACGCAGTTCGGCGCGAACATGATCGACGTGTGATACTGCGTGATGACGAATGACGCGCCGATCGCACCCAGGGCGATCCGCAGCAACAGAAAACTCGTGAAGTCGTGGGCGAGGCCGATTGCCATCACGGGCATCGAACCGAGAATCAACAGCCCGGTGTACGACAGCCGCGGACCGATCCGATCACACAACCAGCCGAAGAGAAGCCGCGCAACGATTGTTACCGCGACCGAACCGATGATGCACCAGCCGACCTCGGCTTTTGTGAGCGACATTTCATCGCGAATGACTTTCATCAGCGGGGCGATGCCAAACCACGAAAAGAAGCACAGAAAGAACGCAAACCACGTCATGTGGAACGCGCGCATCTGCGGCGTCGACAGCGAAAGCAGTTGAATTCGCGTCGCCCGGTTGTCGATCTGCATGCTGGCTGCTCACACACTTCGGCGCCTGCAGCGGCTTGCCGTCGTACCTGCGGCGAACGCGACCAATCGCAACGTTCCGCTCGCTGCCCCCACATGCTCGCCGGCGCGCATGTGCGGGGCCGAGTCGTCGCCCTGATTGTTGGCTACGTGCGAAGAGTCCGAGCGGTACGCACCACGAGCTGCAAGAGTCCGATAACCGCGTTTCCTCAATCCTTTACTGACGAACCCGCAGTCCGGACGGTGAGCGCTCCGTGGGTGCGGATGACCTGACAGGCCTCCCGAGCAACTCGTATGCCGCCCCCCTTCACCAGAGCTCGCCTGTTTCGCGCAGAGCGCGTCTCGTGCCGGAAATCCCAATGAAATCGCAGGGCAAAAACAACTCGCGGCCGGCGCCTTGGCCGCGCGGCGGTTCGTCCACTGCCGAAGGGCGCGGCAATCTGTGCTCGCGAATTGACGTGGTGTTCGTCCCCCGGGGTGCCTCGAGCCCTCGTCGAGACGCTGCACGTTGTGGCGGCAGACCGGGTGCAGGTTTCGGCCTAGTCGGTCTCGGCGACGCTCGAGGTTCTTGCCGGCTCGGAGTGAGGCTTCGCGAGCCGTGGGTGACGCAAGGCTTCACAGAATGCCGTTGCAGACCGGAATGCGCGCCCCGCCACGTTCGCCCGAGGTGAGTCGCGCGACTAACCGGTGGCGAATCGCCCCGCCGTGCCGCCAGGCGCTCACCCGAACTCGGCGGATCATCGGTCGGAACCGGCGATCATTTCAGTTCCTTGATCGCAACGTCCTTAACGTGGATCTCGACGGCCTCGCCGGTGTGCAATTGCAGAGCAATCACTCCCGTCAGTTCGCCCGTGGGATCTTCCAAATCAAGAAACTTGATGCCGTTCATCTCCCCCGCAATGTGGTGATCCTTGACGGTGATCACAAGGTGATTCCATTCATCGACTTTCACGAAACCGGGCTGCTGCACGGCTTCACGAGCAGGGCGCTTGAGGATTCCCCGCCCACCCTCCTCCAACAGCAGGCCCCAAAAGTACCTGCCGATGTCTACCTGGTAACCTTTGGCAGCGCCATTCGGCGAGATGACACTGCGGAACTGAAGGCCCGAGTTGCCCCGGTCTTTGACGAGTCGAATCGACGCCTTGAGGATGAAGTCGGAGAAGCTTTCCGTCGTGGCCAGGAACGTGTTTCTCTTGAGCTGATTGTTTCCCTGTTTGCCGATGATCATGCCATCCCGGACGCTCCACATTTCCGGCCTGGTCGCCTCCCAGCCAGTGAGGTCTTTGCCGTTAAACAGCGGCCGAAAACCCTGATTGTCGCCGGTGTCTTCACTCCAGGCCCAGGCCGCCGGAATGCCAACCCCCAGGATGAGTATCACGATGACGAACCAAGGCCGGCTCACGGTGATTTGATCCATAGACGTTTCCTTGGAGATCTCCCGACGGAATTGGCAAGACCGCTGATTCACCGCGTCTCGACCAGTTCGATTGGCACATCTTTGTAGGCTTCTCCGCAGCAGGGAGACAGCTCCAGGCGGTAACGTAACTCTCGACGCATCTTTTCGAGCGCCGCCTCGCGAGACGCGGCCCGAACATCGACCACCCCGGAGTTGGCGATGTGATGTTGTACGGACCACTCTCCTGTGCTCAGGCGCTTCACCGTGCAAACAAACTCCATCGCAGCCTCGCTGATTCAGAGAACTTCTCGCTTCTGAAAAATCTTGCCACAGCCGAATTCTCACGACGGCTGAGTCACTCGTCCAAATTGAACGGCTCGCCGAGCATTTCCTGCCACTGTCTCTGTTGCGCGTCGCTCAAAATCGCCGACACTCTGGATTGGTATTCCCGGCGAATCTTTGCGATCGCGGCGTCGATCTCCTCCGGGTGAATTACTGATTCGGCCTGTCTGGTCAGCGGGTTGATCTTCATTTGCATCTCCTCGAGCACCGACGCAATCTGTTGCCTCTGGCTGTCGGTGATCTTCAGTTCTAAGGCGACTTCCGGCTGGCTCAGCGCATTCAGCAATCCTTCGCGCTGTCGCAGAATCTGACGATATCGTTTCAACTGATCGTTATTCAGCGTCTCCTTGAGGAAGGCGGTCAGATTTTCGCGGGTTTTCTTGAGAAACGGCTCGAACCGTCGCACCCCGTCGGCGCCTGCCCTGTCTTGCCGGTTCGACTCTGCAAACTCGAGGAACTCTTCAATGGCCGATTTGAGTCGCGCCTCCAGCTTTCGTTTCTGCTCGTCCGAAAGCTTGAGATGCTCGCCCACCCGGGCTCGGAAGGCGAGAAACTGCGGTATCGCGCCCTCCAGCATTCGGCCGGGCTCCTGGGCCGAGGCGGCGCTGGGGTAGCCATAAGCCAGGGCCGCAACCAGCAGCCACATCAACTGAAGCCTAATTCTGCTCATGTAACAATCTCCAGCGCGAGTAACGGCCCAACGGCGGTTTGCGCGGCCGGTTCCGTAATACCCTGGTCCAGCCACCCGAAAGCCCTCTCCGTGGAAAAACGCGCGTGTCGCGGCCGGAAGTCGTATACAAACGAGGCGTCGTTCGAGGAAGGGGAACGCAGCGCGCTCCCCTCCCTCGCTCAAGAACTTTCTCACGAGATCGGCTCGCGCGAAGGTCCGATCAGCGCCTTGCGCCAATTTCCGCAGAGCAGAGGTCGCCGCACTCCTCGGTCGCGTCGGCGTCGGCCATTCGAAATCCTTCCCGCGCCGTGGCCGCGGCCACGCCGGCGTTTACGGCAGAGACGACCCCCCCCAGTGCATTCAGAATGTTATCCGAAATACCCGCCAGCCTGGCCTTCTCAATGCGCCCCTTCGTACATACCTGGCACCCCCTGGTCATGGTCACGGCGAGCCCGACCAGGTGTTTTTCCCGATCGGAGAGCAGCGAGGTGGAGTGTGTCTGACCGAGAAATCCCAGTACCATTTCGCCGTCGTACGCCATTGCGAGTCTCCTTGTGGTTACAGAATGAGAGATCACTACTTACGCCGCTTTTTCCGAAGCAAATCATCCGACGAACGTGTGCGGCTGTCTTGCGTTCGTCGTTTGTCCCGTTTGTTGTTGAGAACATCTCGCCTCTCTGGACGTGGCCTGGCAGAAAATCAGGTCGATCGCTTCCTCGGCGTTCACGATTTTGGCGGCTCAGGCTGAGGAAGCATCTTGATGTCAGTCAGCCAGTCGCGAAGGCGGGCGTTCCAGGTCGTGACCGGAAACCCCTTTTCTCCGCGGTTCGGCCCGCTGACGAGCACTTCGCGCATTCCGAAGCCGTGCCCTCCATGCAGGTAGACGTGCAACTCGGCCGGCAGGTTTTCTTTCTGCAGTGCCAAAAACAGCTCGAGAGTCTTGCGAGCCGCCATCGGATCGTCGGCCGCCACGGTCAGGAACATCGGCGGCATGTCTTTGGGAAGCTGCATGCCCGCCGGCGGGCCGCCGTAGAGAAATACCCCATAGTCAGGTCGTGAGCTGTTCCGATCGATCAGGTCGATCGCGTCAGAGTTGGCCTCGTCGAAGCGGGTGGCCGCAAGGCACACGAGTTCGGCCCCGGCCGAAAAGCCCATGACGCCCAACCGGTTCGGATCAACTCTCCATTCCGAAGCCCGTTGCCGAACCAGACGCAGAGCGCGCTGCACGTCCTGGAGCGATTCTCCCTCGACGGTGTATTGAAAGCCCTCGGTTTTTGCGAGGCGGTATTTGAGCACAAACGCGGCGATGCCGGCGCTGTTGAGCCAACGGGCGACCTCCGTCCCCTCGTGGTCGACGCAGCAGGTTTGATGTCCGCCGCCGGGAATCACGACGATGCCGGCGCCTGTCGCTTTTTCTTTCGGGGGCACGAAGACGTAAATCGACGGATTGTGGATGCCTGTCACCGAACCAATGGCCGTCTCGCCCGCACCGCGCCTGTAGACCTCTTTGGCCGTCACGCCTTCGGAGCCTGGTGCGCCCTTTTCCCATAGAAGCACTTCAGGCGCCCCGGCCGGCGGGTAGTCGGCAGATAGCGTGGTCGCCGCGGCCAACATGACGCCCAACGCGCAATAGCGAATCATTTGTTTCTCTTTTCGTTGTCGGCTGCTCGAAAGGAATATTCGCCAAAAGGTATTCGATGCATCACAGCACTACGATTTCCTCGGTGTGCACATGAACTCGCCGTGAGGCGTGCGTCGTAGCGTCCTGGCGTGCGCGCTGGCCTGGGGGCGTCGCGAAGGCGGCCTCGAACGCCGCCTTGTCGTCGAACCACATTTCCGAAATGGCGTCGAATGCCGGTTCCGGTTCGTCCAGCCGCGCCACGTTCATGCGGTAACCGCGGATACCCGGCAACTGCCTGGCCAACTGCGGATGCGTGTTCCTGGCCCAGTGATAAAACTCGTCACGGCTGGTTCCCTCCTTGCGATTCAACAGGGAAACGATTTTCAGCATTGACCGCTCTCCTTCTGTTCGAGCGCGCGCAGGATCTTTTCGGGCGTCACCGGCAAGTCGGTGATCCAGACGCCGACCGCGTCGTAAATCGCGTTGACGATTGCCGGCAGCGGCGAGTTTCCGGTCATTTCGCCCACGCCTTTCACGCCGTAAGGGCCGTCGACTGACGGATACTCCAGAACGGAGTACTGCAGTTCGGGGACATCTGCAGCCCCGGGCAACACGTATTCTTGAAACGAGCCGGGGTGCGGTTCGGGCGCAGGATATGCGGGAAAGCAAGTCTCCATCAGGGCGATTCCCATCCCCATGACCGCGCCGCCGATGATCTGGCCCTCTACCATCTTCGGATTGACCTGCCGCCCGACCTCGTACGCGCTCGACAGCCGCAGCACGGTGACCTGACCGGTCTCGGTGTCGACTTCAACGTCTGCGACCATGGTGGTGTGAGCCTCGGTGGAATCAGGGTCACACGCGCCGGTTTCCGGGTCGACGGGGCTTTTGGGCTTCAGGAAAATGCCGCGGCCGGCAATCGCCTTGCCGTATTTGAAATGCGCCGCGAGCACGGCGTCGCGAACGGTCGTTCTGCGGGACGTTTCGCGACGCACGAAGATTTCTCCGTCGCGTACCTCAAGATCTTCCGGAGCAGCCTGCAATTCGGCCCCCGCCACCTCCAGCATGACCTGTTTCGCCTCTTGCGCCGCCATGATCACGGCGTTACCGGCGCGGTGCGTGGTTCGACTGGCGAATGTGCCCATACAGTGCGGCCCCCCGTCGGTGTCGCCGGTGTTGACCACGATGGAGTCCAGAGGCACACCCAGCGCCTCAGCCGCAATCTGCGCGATCACCGTTTTCAACCCCTGCCCCTCGTCGGTGCTGGAGAGCTTGACGACAAAGCCCCCTGTTGGCTGCGCGAAAAGCAGCGCTTGAGTCGGATCTCCACCCAGGTTCATCCCGGTCGGATAACTCAGGGCCGCGATGCCACGGCCCCGCTTCGTGGCCATGGTCAGCCTCCCTTCCAATCGTTCGAGTGCATCGCCAGAAACTTTTCAGGCAAGGCGTGGCCCACCAATTTCGCCGCACCCTGCAGGGTTTCGATCAAGGTTGCGTCTTCGACCTTTTTGCGAATCGCCTTCATTTGCCCGTTGCGATAGGCGTTGATAAAACGAATTTCCCACGAATCGAGGCCGATCGTGCGGGCGATCTTTTCCATCTGGACTTCGAGCGCCAGGGCCGCCGGGGTCACCCCGAACCCGCGCAGCGCCGAGCTCGGCTGACGATTGGTATAAACGCAGTACGCGTCCAGCCAGACGTTCGGAATGTGATAAGGCCCCTGCAGGTTGGCCGAATGTTTGAGGACGCCGTATGGGGAATGCCGGTGGTAGGCACCGGCGTCGTGCAGCGAGCGCACTTTGCGGGCCACAATTCGCCCATCTTTTTTCACACCGTCGGTGTATTCCATGATCCAGCCGCCCGAGGTAGACGAGGCGCGAAATTCCTCTTCGCGCGTCCACCGCCATTTCACGGGCCGCCCGGTCTTCATGGCCGCGATGGCCGTGACCGGCTCGGTGATGACGTCTACCTTGCCGCCGAACCCGCCGCCAATGGTCCCGCCCAGCATCCGCAGGCGGTGGCTGGGCATTTTCAGGATGATCGCGGTGTTATCCATCGAGAAATAGAGGGCCTGCGTGTTCGTGTGAATGGTCAGGCGGCCGTCCGGTTCCGGCTTGACGACGCAACCTTGCGTCTCCAGCGGCGCGTGCTCGAAGGGGCTCATCTGGTAGGTACCCTGGACGATCTGGTCGGCCTCTGAGAAGCCGCGCTCCACATCGCCGAACCGCACCCGACGCATCGGCATGCCGTCATACATGAACGTGTTCGTGCCCCATTTCTTGATGATCGGGGCGTCGGGTTTCAGCGCGTCGTGTACGTCGAGAAGGGGGGGGTGCTCTTCAATATCGACGTCGACCAGTGCCGCCGCATCGCGAGCGATCTCTTCCGTTTCGGCGACAACGGCGCAGATCGCCTCCCCCTTCCACATGACTTCGTCATGGGCGAGCACCGGCTCGTCATTGGGCCCGACGCCGATCAGGCAGAGGACGGTGTACCAATTGTTCGGCACGTCCTTCCACGTGACGACGGCCGCCACGCCAGGATACGCCTCGGCTTTGGACGTATCGAGCTTGCGAATCCTGCCGCGCGCGACCGGGCTGCGCACCATTTTCAGCCAGAGCATGTTGGGATAGGCGACGTCGTCGACATACTGCGTCTGGCCGGTGACGTGCCCGATGCCATCGCGCCGCTTCACCGATCGGCCGACAACCGCGAGTTCTTTCAGATCACTGTTCTGTTTCATCAGAGTCGCCTCTCTGCAAGTGCGCTGCCGCCTCCTGAATCGCCTCAATGATCGGCAGGTAGCCCGTGCAGCGACAAAGGTTGCCCGCCAGCGCCTGGACAATCTCCTCTCGCGTCGGGCATGGGTTACGGTCCAGCAGGGCTTTGGCCACCGTGATCATTCCGGGGCTGCAGAAGCCGCACTGGGATGCGAATTGATCGTAAAAGGCCTGTTGCAACGGGTGCAGTTTGGCCGGTATGCCGATTCCCTCGAGCGTGGTGACTTCCTGCCCGTCGGCAATCACCGCCGGCGCCAAACACGACACGATCGGCTCGCCGTTCAACAACACGGTGCAACTTCCGCACCCACCCTGGGCGCAACCCGCTTTGACCGCGTGCATCAGCAACTTATCGCGAAGCACGTCGCGCAGCGATTCCAGGGGGCTGATGATGGCGGCCGCCGGTCTGCCGTTCAGTTGGAAAGATATCGTCAACATAAAGATCACCCGATCTTTTTCAGAGCGCGGCGTACGAAGACGCCAACCATCTTGCGGCGATACCACGCCGAGGCAAGCGCGTCGCTGATCGGCTGGCTGTGCGTCATGGCCAGCGCGGCTGCGTCGGCAATCGAGCTGGCGTCGACCTTTCGCCCCTGGAGTGCCGCTTCCGCCTGGCGCGCGCGAAGCGGATGGTCGCCGGCCGCGCCTAAGGCAATTCGCGCCTGTGTGCAGATGCCGGCTTCGTTCTTCGCCACCTGCACGGCGACGGTGACGACTGCCGGCGTGTTGGCCTGCCGCCGACCGAGTTTGAGAAAAGCGGTGCGGCCGCGCGGGCGCGGCACCTCGATCTCGGTCACCAGCTCGTTGGGCGCAAGCGCGGTTCGGGACCAGCCGGTAAAGAATTGATCGAGCGGAATCTGACGTGCCCCTCCCCTGCGGGCCACGCGCACGCTGGCGTCGAGCGCGAGCAGGGCCACCGCCACGTCGCCCTGCGGGGGGGGTGCGAACAGGTTGCCCCCCAGGGTGGCCATATTCCGGACCGCCCAACCACCGATCTGACGCGCCGCCTCTGCCAGCAAGGGCACATCCTCAATTTGCCCCACCCGCGACAACGTCGTGGTGGCGCCCAATTGCAGGCGGCCGTCGACAGCTTGCGACGTGTTCAGCCGCGCACGATGCAGCGTCATGGCCCGTTTGGGCCTGATTAACCCATCATTGACGAGGGGCATCGCCAGCGTCCCACCGGCCAGAACCAGCAGATCGGGGCCGTAGCGATCCAGCAGATCGAGCGCAGACTCGAGCGTGTCGGGACAAAAAATCTCTTCCGTTGCCACTTCGATATCCTCCCGGACTCTGCTAAGAACGGGGAGAGCGGTTTTCCAGTAGCGCAAAAAAGCGCGCGGGCGATCCTTCAGCACCGTGCATCTTCAAACAGGGTGCGAACAACATGAATCGACGGTCACTCGGCAACGCACCCAGGTTGGTCATTTGTTGAAAATAGTAGATTCCAGCCTCGAGAATAATTTTATGGATGACGAAATCCTCTGAAGTAAAACCCGGCAGCCGCGCGCTGTACTCGCTGAAACAGTCAAACCCGATCGCCTTGGGTTTTCTGGCCACCAGCCACCTGGCTGCCTCAGAAGTGCAGTAGGGCGAGGTCAGGTAATACTCGGGGAACCGGCCCCACATCCGGTCAGTCCAATCCGTCCGCACCAGGACGACGTCTCCGGGGCGAATGTCTTGGGCGCTCTTTTCCAGGTCGGAAACGCCGATGGCGTGACTGGGTTTGCAAGGACCAACATTGACGACCAGGGCTTCACCGCAAAAGCGTTCCAACGGCACGTCAGCCGCTGTCTCACCGCCGGCCTGCACATGTCCCAAAAAGTCCACATGGGAGCCGGTATGCAGCACCATCTCGACGCTCGAGGCCTGCCAGAAACCCGGCCCGCGATGGCGCGGCGTCAGGCTCAACTGCAGATTCACAGACGGCGGCGAGAGGGTGCCCGGCCCAATGGGAACAGTGAGATCAACGATTTGCATGGCGCCCTCTCGAGATATCACGGGAAACCACGACTCTTCTTTGAAAGGCAATCACGAATCAGTCGCTAACTCAAACGGCACGCCGAGCAAACTGCTTCTCGACCGCATCAGACCGACAAACTCCCTCCGGGAGAGGGCCAGGGTAACGGCCGCTTACAGCGTTCTCCGGCAATTTGCCCCACCCCGGCCGTCCCCGAGTGCGGGAGGGACCTTCGCTTTCCGGTTGTCAACGCCCTGCTAGGGCGTGCCGTCGTATTTCACCGGGCATCCGCGACGTTCGACTTTGCCGACTTCGACCGGCTTCTTGGCGAGCAGGGCCTCTACCGCATCGCGCAGGTAATGTTTGGTCGCCTTGGCCGCGTTGTTGTTGTCGTCCATGGCGCCGGTAAAGGCGATCTTGCCGGACGCATCGATGACGAAGAACTCCGGCGTCACCGCGGCCCCGAGCGCCTGGCCGATCTGCTGCGACGAATCGTACAAGTATGGGAAATTGAAACCCTTCTTGCTGGCTCGCGCTTTCATTCCCGGCAACTTATCTTCCTCCATATTGTTGACGTTGATAGCCACCAGCTTGACCCCCTTGGGCTCGTAGTCCTTCACGAACTGGATGAGGCGATCCTCATAAGCTGTGGCGATCGGGCAGTGGTTGCACGTGATCACCACCACCGTGCACTTGGTGTCTTTGGTGCAGTCGGCCAACGAGTACTTCTTGTCATCGATTCCTGGAAGCTCCTTGAAGTCGGGCGCCTTCTCGCCAATGTTGATTTTGTTATTCGTGCTTTGCGCGAGGCCCACATTGACCAGTAACGCCAGCGCGGCCACGACACTCAGAGCGGTAAAGCAACTTCGCATCGCCTCCCTCCTTGTTTGAAAGAGCTTCGGTTCAGGAAATTAAACACCGTGTTTCACGCGCAGACCTTCGAGGCTTTTTTAAAGCCGTTGTCGTTCGCAAATCGGTTACCCAACATTCCCCACTTGCCGCGCACAAGCACACACAGGCCACTTACGGTTCGATCTTCGTCCCCAGAATCTTCAGGAACTTGGCCAGCCACTCGGGGTGCGCCGGCCAGGCGGGGGCAGTGACGAGGTTGCCATCGGCGTGGGCCTTGTCGATTGCCACATCCACCCACTCTGCACCTGTTCGTTTCACGTCGGGTTTGAGAGCGGGATATGCCGTGCACGATCGGCCCTTCAGCACATCAGCCGCCGCGAGGAGCTGTGCCGCATGACAAATGGCCGCCAGAGGTTTTTTTGACTCCGCAAAATGGCGCACCAGGTCAAGCACGGCGGGATTAAGGCGGAGATATTCCGGGGCCCGCCCACCGGGTATGACCAGCGCGTCATATGACGCCGGTTTAATCTCTGCAAATGTGGCATTGAGCGCAAACTTATGCCCCGGCTTTTCGCTGTAGGTCTGCTCGCCCCCAAATTCATGCACAGCCGTCACGACGTGCTCGCCCGCTCTCTTCTCTGGGCAAACGACATGCACCGTATGACCGACCATCAGCAGAGCCTGATAGGGAACCATGACCTCGTAGTCTTCTACATAGTCGCCAACGAGCATCAGGATCTTTTTCACACTCATACTCTGATTCCTTTCACTACAACCTGTGATGGCGACGACTCATTTCGATTGCGCACGACTTTCTTTTTCACTTCAGTTCCTTGATCATAATATCCTTGAATTGCACCTCCATTCCCTCTCCTACGTGCAACTGCAGCGCGATCACGCCGGTCAAATCCCCTTTCAGATCCTCCAACTCAACGCATTTAATTCCGTTCAACTCCACGACAATGTGGTGCTCTTTGGCGGTAATCAGATATTGGTTCCAATCATCGACTTTCACAAAGTCAGTTTGCTTTACCGCATCAGGATCGGGCCGCTTGAGAATGTGCCGGCCTCCCTCTTCAAGCAGCAGGCCCCAGTAGCCCTTGGCGACGTCCACCTGATAGCCTTTCGCAGTGCCATCCGGCAGTATGGAGCTCCGCAACTGGATGCCGCTGTTTCCCTGGTCCTTGAGGAGGCGAACCGAGGCCTTCAGGACGAAGTCCGAGAACTTTTCTTTGGTGGCGAGGAACGTGTTCTTCTTGAGTTCGCCCTTGGCCTGCTGGCCAATGATCTTGCCGTCCTGCACGCTCCACATTTCGGGTTTCGTCGCATCCCAGCCGGTAAGGTCGCGGCCATTGAACAGCGGGCGAAAGCCGTCAGTCGCAGCGCTGTCTTCACTCCAGGTATGCGAAGCACCGCCGACGCAAACGGCGAATACCGCGATTGCCAGGGGGAGTGTGGTCATGTCATAGCGCTTCATTGATTGCCTTTCCGTGAAGAAAGTTGGTATGTGAGGACACCGCGCGAGCCGCGGCACTCATGTAGAAAGCCCGGGCTTCTGTTGCTTTTCATCCCAGGTGACTTTCTTACCGGTGCGTAAGGCCAGATTTCCAAGGTGGGCTGCCCGCGCGGCGGCCACGCCGACGCGAATGCCGGCATTCGGCTCCTTGCGGCTGCGGATACAGTCAAGCCAATTGCGCAAATGCTCGGAGGTCCCTTCGTACTCAGATTCAACGGAAAGTTTGGGCTCCGGCCGCCAGTTGCGGCTCGCCTGGTTGTAGCCTGGCCAGCCCCGGCCAGGAACCTCTTCATAGAGCGCGAGCGCCGCCCGGCTGATTTCCAATGTGGCCTTCGAGCCGCGAAAGATGATGCTGCCGAAATCCATTCCCAGCGTGTGCGATCCCTCATACGTCACGAGGAACCCTTTGGGATATTCCAGCGTACACGTCAGATTATCGGGGCACTCGAGAGACCAGTCGTATGCGTGACCGATACCCACCGCACTTGTTGGAGTATCGCATTCCATGTACCAGTGAACCGTTTCAATGGCATGCGTCATCAGGTCGCAGAGATTTCCGCCTCCAAAATCCCAGAACTGGCGCCAGACCCGGAACTTCATTTCGCTGAATGGCTGATCGGGCGCGGACCCCAGCCACGCTTTCCAATCGAGTTTCGCCGGTGGAGTTTCATTCGGCGGGTTCTTCACCTTGGCCGTGCGCACGCCGTAGTTCATGAACCAGAAGGCATCCACCAGCCGCACTTCGCCCAAAGCGCCTGAGGCGACCAGTTGTTTGCCCTGGACATAGTGAGCCCAACTGCGCTGTTGCGTTCCCGTCTGGACAATCCGGCCGCTTTTTTCCACGGCCATGATCTCTTCCGGGCCTTCGTCGAGCGTGTGGGTGACCGGTTTTTCGACGTAAACGTCTTTGCCGGCAGCCACCGCATCCAGCAGCATCTGTTTGTGCCAGTGGTCGGGCGACGCGATGATGACTGCGTCGATGTCCTTCTGTTCGAGGAGTTTTCGGTAGTCGCTGAATTTGGCCGTTGCCGATCCTGCCTCGGCAGCGGCTTGCTCGCGATTCGGCTCATAAACATCGGCGACTGCCACCACCTGGGCCCCGGCGACCGGCTGGGTCTTCCACTGCGGAATCCCACCCTGTACGGGGTGCCGCGGTTCGGCGACAAGATGGTCCATGAGCTGTCGCGCCCTTCCCCCCGCGCCCATCACGCCAATGCGAATGCGCTCGTTTGCTCCACAGGCTTTCGCCAACGGAGAATACGCTACTGACGAGACGGCCAGCCCCACGGTTCCTGCCGTCTTGATAAAGTCGCGTCGGGTCGGCTGCTGTTCGATTATTGCCATGGTTCGGACTCCTGGGTCAAAAAATTCGCCGATTCAGGTATGAAACGCAGGCGACCGATTATCGCCGCCTGACTTCTGGGCGAGTTCAGAGTCAATGCGCGGATCGGGGTAGCCGAGGTGTTTTTTGATGTCGAGCAGCTCTTTGACTTTGGAATCCGGCAGGTAGCCGACGCGACCAAGTTGGCGCGACAGAATGAGAATCCGGCAGTAGGCATCGATGATCTCGGTCTTGAAGTAGGCAGACTCCAAATCCGGGCCAAAACTGACCGTGCCGTGGTTCGCCAAGAGAATCGTGTTGCAGTTCCTCAAAAAGGGCCGGACTGTCTCGGCAAACTGCTGGGTGCCGGGAGTTTCATAAACGGCCGATGGGATATGACCAAGAAAGACTTCCACTTCGGGCAATACCCCATTCGGAATCGGCTCGCCGGCTACCGCGAAGGCTGTGGCATGTGGCGGATGGCAGTGGACGACGGAATGGATGTCGGGCCTGTCTTTGTAGATCGCCAGATGAAGCAGTGCCTCGCTTGAGCGTGGCCTGGTCCCCGCGACCTGCCGCCCCTCGTAATCGACCTTGCAGACATCTTCGGGTCTCATGAAGCCCTTGGAGACCATGGTCGGCGTGCAGAGCACTTCCCGCTCGTTCAAGCGAATCGTGATGTTCCCGTCGTTCGCGGCGGCAAAGCCGCGATGATAAAGCCGCCGGCCGATCTCGCAGATCTGTTCTTTCAACTCGCGCTCGTTCATGAAAGTCGCCATGCCTTTCGCCATGGATGAATTCACTGCTTCGGTGCGTCTGCGCCCGACGGGGCGGCTTTGCCCGATTCGAGGAACGCCACGAGGTCGGCGATTTCTTCCAGCCTGAGCACCTTCAAGAGGCCCTCTGGCATGATGCTCTGTTTGCTTTCGACGATTTCCTCCACCTCAGACTTAGCCAGTTTCAATGTGCTGGCGTCGGAGAGTTGCAGCACGATCTGATCGCCTTCGTCCGGCGATTTCATGCCATGGATCACTTTCCCGTTGGCGGTCGTGATCAGCCAGCTTTTGTACTGGTCGGCGACGACCCGCGAGGGAAACAGCGTCGCTTCCAGAATGTCTTTGCGCTTGAACCGGCTTGAAAGCGTCGTCAGATCCGGGCCGAGGCCCCCGCCGATCTGCTCAAAGCGATGACACTTCGAACAATTCGCTTTCTCATAAATGGTGCGGCCGCTTGTGACTGAGCCCTGGCGGCCCTCACCCTCCAGATAGGTCAACAGTTGATCGAACGTCCATTCCGTGGAAGGCCTCCGGTCAACCGCGACGACAATTGCGGGACCGCCCGGGTACGCCGCAGCGTACCACGCCTGCCATTCATCCAGCTCGCGCTCCCAGTCTTCCTGTTTCTGAACGAAATCTTCTCCGGCCCACTGCCGCACCAGCGCAAGGGCGTCTGGGGCCCCCTGCTGACCCAGCCGCCTGGCCGCCTGAAGGGCGGCGCGGTATGGAGCCGGCCCGTCGGGCTTTTGTTCGATGTGGCTGAGCGCCTCTAAGGCTGCGCGTGCAGCTTCTTTGTTCTCCGTGTCGAGTGCACCGACAAATAACGCCCAGTGGGAAGGGCTCGGCTCATTCGCCAGGGCGCGAATCACATCATCACGATCGTCGGGAAAATCGCCGTGCAGATGCAGCAAGATCGCGGTCGCTTCCGGACGCCGCATACGTCCCAGGGCTGCAATCAGGTCCGGCCGCGGGACGGCAGATGCCTCGCCGGCATTCAGCAAGGCACCTAGCGCCGGGATAAACGTCCCGTCGCTCTTGTTGTCAATTCGTTCAATCACCCTTTGCGCCGCGCGGGGGAACCGGTCTGCTTCGCGAACGAGGGCCAGGCGGTCCGCCTCGGTGAGTTGGGCCAGGGTGTCTCGCAGGAAGAAGGCGATGTACCCGGGGTAGCTCGGGCCTCCTTTCCCTTTCCATTTCTTCGAAACATCGAACCACGACAGGAAGCGAAGCCGCTGAGGGGTCGTCCATCCCTCGGTCAGTGCGACAAGACACCGGGCATAGTGGATGGCGTCGGCACGGTCGGCAAGGTCGTCTGTGCTGCACTTCTCCAGCGTTGCCAGCAGCGGGTCAATCGCATTCGGGAAATGCAAAGCCGCCAGAATGCGCGCCCGCTCGTAATCCAGCGGCCGGTCACCACAAGGGAAACGCTTCAGCGCCTCCTGGGCTACGGCCTCGACCGACGTGGGCCACTTTTCCCGCGGGGTGTTCATTAGCGTCAGTTCGACACAACGAAGCGCATCGAGCGCATCTTCGCCCGGCAAATCCGTTCTCATCAGGCCCAATGATCTGGCAAGTGCAGCCTCGGCGATCGCCGCGTCGTCAGCCACCAACCCCAGCTTGTTGAGTGCGACCAGCCCCATGGCGACGACGCGTGGATCGGGGTCGGCCAGGACGGCTTCTTGCCACTGCCGGGGGTCGGTGCGCTCCAGGGCAAGTCGCGCGGCGAACCGCGCAAAGCGGTCGTGGCCCGCCAGGATTGGCCGCAACCCGCTCAACGGTGCAATCGTCTCGGTACGAATCAGGCCCTCTGCGGCCCGTCGTTGGACGACAGGGGATGGGTCGGCCAACAGCGCGATCAGATCAGCTCCGACGTCGGTCCCTGGAAATCGCGCGAGCACGACCGCAGCCTGGGCCCGGATCTCAAGGTCGTCATCTTTGGCCAGGCGTCGAGCCAGCTCGAGAGCCGGCTCAGGTCCGAATTGCATCAGGTATGAGAGGGCGCGAATGCGTCGGGCCGCGGGGGCCTTGGCGTCTGCGGCGGCGGCCTCCAGTGACGGCTGCCAGTGATTGCTCGCTTGACGCTGATATCCTCGAAGCGCTTCTCGCCCCCAGGCCGACTGTGGCTGAAGTTGATCTAACGCCGCCACGACGGCCTCGGCGCCCGTGACATCAGATCGCGGCGGCGCCTGGTTCGTCGCTTCGGTAAATCGGACCCGGTACACGCCACCTTCCGTTCCCCGTCCACCGGTGCAGAAATACAAGCAGCCGTCCGGCCCGACTTCCATATCGCTCACATTCAGCGGTTTGCCGGTCACGAACTCTTCGACTTCGGTCTTGAACGTTGCCCCATGGCGCTGGAGATGTAGGGCAAAAATGCGGCCATAAGACCAGTCCGCCATGAAGAATGCGTCGTGGTATCTGGCGGGGAAGTGGCGATGGTTGTAGAAGGTCACACCACAGGGAGAACCGCGGCCGATGTCGACCAGGGCCGGCAGGCTATCAACGTAATACGGCGGCCACTTGCCCGAGTTGCTGCGCCAGCCGAAATCGGCGCCCGGCACAGAGTGCATTACGCGAACCGGATGATACCAGGGAAGCGCCTCCTGGTATTCCATGTCGCTGTCGAAGGTGAACATCTCGCCCAACGAATTGAACGCGATGTCAAAGTGATTGCGGAACCCGGCGGCTTCCAGTGTGAAGCGCTCGCCCTCGGGGTCGAGCCGCCAAATTGTGCCTGCGGGCACCTTGATGCCGGCGGCGTGCCCGATCGGGTCTTCGTAGCGCGGCAGGAGATCCCCCTCGTACATTTTTTCGACAGGCGAATTGGCCTCGGGGTGGGCCGTGACCCAGGCCATGTTGCCGCTGCAGATGTAGAGAAATCCATCGGGCCCGACGATTACGGCGTGGGGCCCATGTTCAGACATCTCACCCTTGAATCGGTGAATCAGGCGCACGTAATCGGGCGCGTCGTCGCCGTCGGTGTCTCTGAGCCGGTACAGCCCGGTTCCTTCGGGACCACGGCCCATCAGGTAAAACGTGGTTGCGTCATAGGCCAGAAGGCCCTGACAGTTTTTGACCTCGCGGGTGAATTCTTTGGCCCTGTCCATCCGGCCATCGCCATCTTCGTCTTCGAGGGTGAAGACCAGGCCATTTTCGCGTGCGACGACGAGTTGCCCTTGCGCATTGAAAGTCATGTTCACGATCGAACCGGCCAGGTTGGGGCCAGCCACCTGCTCGATCTCAAAGCCGGGTTGCACGCGGAAACGACTCTCGCTGCCTTTGCCTTCTTTCTCGACAACCTTGGTCTGCGGGACGGAATTGGTCGGCGTGTCGTCGAGGTTGAACGGCTCGCCGAGCATCTGCTGCAACTGCTTCCTCTGGACATCGCTCAGAATCGCGTGCAGCTCGATTTCGTATTCCTTTCGGATCCTCACGACTTTAGGCCCGGCCTCCGAGGGATTGCCGGTGAACTTGGCCTGATTGCGCTCCTTTTCGATGGCCTTCTGCATCGCCTGGAGCACTTCCATGATCTGCTTCCGCTGTTCCTCGTTGATCTTGAGTTCGGCGAAGATCTCAGCATCGGGCTGCCCCTGCGCGGGGAGGAGCCCTTCTCGCTGCAGCACAAGTTGCTCCAGCCGCTTGAGCTGCTGTTCCTTGAGCGTCTCCCTGACTAAGGCAACCATTTTCTGCCGGGCCTGTGACTGGTAAGGCCCGAATTCCTTCGGCCGGTCTTCGTCCTTCAGATCCATCAGCCTGCGAAAGAAATGCATGTGCTCTTCGTTTGCGGCTCGGAGACCTCTATCCAGCTTCCGCTTCTGCTCGCTTGAGAGCTTGAGATGCTCCTGGACGTTCTCCTGGAATATGAGAACCTGCGGGGCGCTATCCTTCAGGATTTGGGGGACCATTTCCTCCTGGGCGCGCGCCTTCACTGCGAAGCCAGCCGCCAAAGCAACCAGCAGCCACACGAAATTTTGCGCAATTCTGCTCATAAATGATTTCCGACGTGTTTGACCGGACGCAGACATTTAGTCTTCTAATCTTCTTTGATGCGCAGGTTACGGAAGTAAATCTCGGACCCCTCTGATTGAAAGCCGATCGGCCCTTCCCTCAGCTTGCCCGGCTGGCTCTCACAGACCTGCGTGCCGTTCAAAAGCACCTTGACAGCCCCGTCGTTCGAAACGATCTCGATCGCGTTCCACTCTCCCACAGGTTTGATCGCCTGTTTGCGCGCTTCTGCGTCGAACTTGGCTTTGAGCTGCACGTCCATCGCGGTGCCGAACGTCCTGCCCAACTCGCGATTCATGCCGTTGACTTCGACGCATTTCGGAAATGCCTTGCCGGGGCCATACCCGGGACCGCCGGTGATGTGCAGCAGAAAACCGCTGTTGCCTCCAAACGAGGTGTCATCCTGCAGGTCTTCGGGCCGAGCAAATCGAAAGTCGAAACGGAGCACGTAGTTCTTGTAGCTCTTCTTCGTGGCGAGGTAGCCCAGTGGTTTTCCTGTGCACTTCAGCAGGCCTCCTTCCACCGTGCATGTATCCTCCACGAGCCCGAACTGCTCGAAATCGTTCAGGTCGGTCCCGTTCCACAACGGCTTGAAATCGCTCTCTGCCGCCCAGGCACCGCTCACCAGCAAGACCAGCGCGCAGATATTGGCAATCGCCGACTTCGTCATCTGTCTCTTCTCCTGTATTCCAGGGGCGCGCGGATCAGCCGCGACCTGCCCGGCCGTCAAGGTCCAGCGGCCGTCTGTACAGTCGATACGACTCTGTTGTGCAGGCGCCATCAACGGTTCGGTCTCTGCGGTCACACAATGCCCCCCACTCGAGGATCTTCTTCGTGTCGGCTATCCAATCAGTCGTCCAGCGCGAATGGCTCTCCGCGCATTTCCTGCCACTGCTTTTTCTGCGCATCGGTCAGAATCGCTTCGGCCTTGGCGCCCAGTTCCCTGCGGATTTTCATTACCTTGCGCTGCAGCCCCTCGGGGTCGCCTCCGGACTGGGCCTCTCTGATCACTGGCGCGATTTTGCTCTGGAATTCCTGCATGACGCCCATCAACTGCTTTCGCTGGTCTTCTGTGATCTTCAATTCTGCCCCGACTTCGGGCTGGTCCAGTGTGCCGAGCAGCCCTTCTCTCTGAAGGGCAATTTGCCTCAATCGCTTGAGCTGTTCGTCCTTCAGCGTCTCTTTGAGAAAGGCGGCCATTTTTTCCTGGGCCTTCTTCTGGTAAGGGGCGAACTCCTTCGCCTGGTCTGCTTCCTTCACGTCCTGCGTCTTCTGGCTGAACTCCATGTGCTCTTCAATAATGCCCTGTAACCGGTCCTCGAGTTTTCGTTTCTGATCGGCAGAGAGCTTGAGGTGCGTCTGCACCGTGTCGCGGAGCACAACAAACTGCGGCCCCAGCCCCTCCAGCATACGGGCGGGCTCCTGGGCCGCCGCGGAATCGGCGAAAGCGCAGGCCACAGCCGTCAGTACCAAGTACACCGCCTCTTTCTGTGAGACTCGACTCATGAAACAAGCTCCCTGTTGGATTAGTCAGAGTTGGGCAAGAGCACGCGCTGGCCGCGTTTCTCAATCGACGAACATCAACTCGTTGGACATCAGCAAGACCTGCACATATTGCTCCCACGGAGTGAGCCGCTCTTCGCCGGTCGGAGCCTGCCCATCGGCGGCGGCCTGTCCGGAGACCAGGGCCGATTGGACCTTGATGATGTATTCCAGGTCCCGCTCAAGTTCCTCCGGACTGGGATCCCGCTGGTAGACGATTTGGTAGAACCTGCGCACCCATTGCGTCCCCGGTTTGAGTTGCGCCAGGTCAGGCCGCTTGAGCATTCTCTTCGCCTCCTCCTGCACAAACACGCTGTTCAGAAAGAACAGCGCCTGCTGCGGAATCGTGGTTTCTGCCCGCTGGGCATTCGTCATATCGGGGTCGGCAAAGTCGAACACCCGGAATAAGCCGGGGAGATTCTGGCGATCGACGACTCCATAAATGCTGCGGCGAGTGCTGAAGCGCAGTTTGTCGGGAGGCGGATCGCGGTCGGGCATGCCGCCGCGCGGGTTCCTGAGCGCCGGCGGGGGAGCTAAATCGACCGGCCGCCCACCGAATGCAGCATCGAGATTGCCGGCCAGGGCCAGAATCGTATCGCGCATCGCTTCGAAGTCGAGTCGCCGCCGGTTCATCTTCGATAGCAATCGGTTTTCCGGATCGCACTTCTCATTCCGCAGGTCGTTGTCGCTCTCCTGCTGATAAGCATTCGAGAGCATCACCAACCGGTGCAGCTTCTT
This sequence comes from Planctomycetaceae bacterium, assembly GCA_052388175.1. Taxonomy (GTDB): domain Bacteria; phylum Planctomycetota; class Planctomycetia; order Planctomycetales; family Planctomycetaceae; genus SIAF01. Next base: position 81,281 of record JBQTIL010000049.1, read on the forward strand.
GAGAGACCACCCCTCGTCCATGAAGCGCCAGGCGAGGTAGTCGAGCAACGCCGGATGCGTGGGTGGCTCTGAGCGCAGGCCGAAGTCGCCGGAGTTCACCAGACCGGCCCCGAAATGATGCATCCACACGCGGTTGACGAAAAATCGAGCCGTCAGCGGGTTGTTGCGACTGGCAATAGCCTGCGCCAGTTCCAAGCGCCCGCTACCGTTCTGAAACGGCGCCCTTTCCGGCCCTGCCACGATTCCCAGAAACTGACGGGGCACTTCCCGGCCCGGATTGCCGGGGTTGCCGCGAATGAAGATGCGGCCGTCTTTGGGCGTGCCGCTGTCCGCGAGAACCATCGCCCGCGGTGGAGAACCCGGATGACTGGCATCCAGCTTCCGGATTTCCAACTGAAGTGCCAGCAGCGGCATCAGCGCTTGCATCGCTTGCGGGTTGAACTGCTTCCGGGCCTGCTCTGGCGGCAAGTGACCCGGGGCATCCTCCGCGTAAAGGACTTGGCGCAGGGCCTCTTCGTAAGGGTCGGGCAACATCGTCGGGGGCTTCGGGTTCCTCTGCCATTCGACCAGCGCAACATAGGTGTGCCCGTCCAGCAGCGCCTTCCAATTTTTATCCACCTCCCGAAACAGACGGCCATACCGCTCAGAGACTTCCTTCAGGGAGGCGGGTGGTGTGCCTGCAAACGCCTGGGCGACCAGCGGGTTGACAGGGTGATCGGCGTCGTCATTCGCCGCCACAGTGACCGCGATCTGCTCGGCGCGAGAGGCGAATTCCCCTTCCGGCAGGGCCGCAAAGGCGAACCAGGGGGCGAAGATGGGATGATGTTCTTGCTCCCATTTCCCCAGGGCGTCCTTCCAGCGCAAGGCGCAGGAAGGTCGCAACGAATCTTCACCGAACAGCATTGCCTCGCCTTCAGGCATGGACCCATTTCGCAGTTGCCACGCCAAGAGCAGGTAGTCGCCCGATTGCGCGCGATGCTTTCGCTGCGCCTCAGCCACTTTCTCTGTCAGGAACACTTCCACGTTCTTCTCGAGCCGCGCGCGTTTGGCAAGATACTCTGTGTAGACGGTCGGGTCGGAAGTGATTTGCAGAACGGGCAGTTCGTTGGGTTCTGTCGAATTGGAAAGCACACCGTGAAGGGAGTAGTAGTCTTCCGTCGGGATCGGGTCGTACTTGTGGTCATGACAACGTGCGCACGTCACGGTCAGCCCCATCAGGCCGCGGGTGATGACATCGATCCGATCATCGATGGTGTCGTGAATGTTGTTCGAGAAACGCCGGCCGACAGTGAGGAACCCGAGGGCCGCGAGAGCATGATTGTCGTTTCCCGCCTCCAACTGGTCCGCGGCAATCTGTTCAAGGATGAACCGATCGTAGGGCAGATCGTCGTTGAAGGCGCGGATCACATAATCCCGATAGCTAAAGGCGAACTGGAGCGTTGCATCCTGCTTGCTGTTCGCATAACGGGCCACATCCAGCCAGTGCCGTCCCCAACGCTCGCCATATTGGGGGGAACCCAGCAGACGATCAACCACATCGGGAAAGGCCTGAGGCGAATCGTCGGCCAAGAACGCCGCCACCTCCTCGGGCGCGGGGGGCAACCCGATCAAATCGTACGTCGCCCGCCGGAGCAGTGTTCGCTTGTCCGCCGGCGGTGACGGCTCCAAACCCGCGTCCTCCAATTTCGCGTGGATAAACGCGTCCACTGGCGATTGCACCCAGCCCTGGTTCTTGACCGCTGGGACTGCGGGTTGCTTCACCGGTTGAAATGCCCAATGCGTGCGCGCAGTCGCCCTGATCTTGTCCTCCCGTATGTCCGCCTTCGGAAGCGGCGCTCCCCTCCTCACCCACTCTTCGAGATCGGCGACTTCCGCCTCGGTCAGCCTCTTGCCGTCCGGTGGCATGCGCAGATCTTCATCCTGGTAGCGCACGGCTTTGATCAGCAGGCTGTTATCGGGGTCGCCGGTTACAAAGAGTTCTCCGGAATCACCTCCCTTGAGCAGGGTCTCCGGGCTGTCGAGCAGCAGGCCCCCCTTCGTCTTCTTGCTCTCCCTGCTGTGACACCGGTAGCACTTGCTTGCGAACAGCGGGCGAATCTGACGCTCAAAGAACTCGACACCCTGGGCATCGCTGCCGTCTGTCGGAGCGGCGTGGAGCATGGGAGACGCACCGCCAATGAAACACAGCGCCAGCCACAGCCCACTCGCGTTGCACAGATACGATCGTCGCACGGGCTTTCTCAATTGCGGTTCTCAACCGTCGGTTGGAGGTGTTTGTCGAACCAGTCCGCCCGCAGCACATTGTCGTTGCTCATATCGGGCCAGTTGTGACCAGCGTTCTTCCGCGTGATCAGTTGATGCGGAACCTTCTGCCCCGCCAATTTGGCGACGAACCGCTCGGACTGTTCATAAGGGACCGCCAGATCGGCATCGCCGTGAATGATGAGTGTGGGAGCCGTGTCCCTGGAAACGGCGTCCACCGGTGACAACTCGCGCAGCAACCTGATCTGATCCTCTTGCGGCTTATCCTGGACGCCGAACGTACGGGCGGAGTTGACCGGATCGCGCTCGACAACGCTGCGCCCTTCGCCGTAGTTGACCAGATCGGACCCGGGGCAGAAGCATGCCACCGCCTGCACCCGGCTGGAAGCTCGATCGACCGGGTCCTTCGCCTCCGGGTCGCCGGGCTTGCCGGCGGTGCCGATGGACAGAGCGAGGAAGCCGCCAGAGCTCGTCCCCATGATGCCGAGGCGATCGGGGTCCACGCCGTAGCTCCTGGCATGGACCCGAATGAAGCGCACCGCGCGATGAATGTCCGGCACGATCTCGAGCACGTTGAATTTGGGTTGGGCGCTGTGGCTAACCACGAAGACGGTCTGCTCGCGGTCCAAAAATGGTTTCAAGACGACGGCACCGAACCGTTCAGAATCGACCTTGTCGAGGCCAGACTGGAAACCCCCACTGACGAGGAAGATCACGCCGATGCCGTTCTGCTTCGCCGGCTTCCAGACATCCATCGTCAAGGCCATTCCAAATTTGCGCCCATACACGATATCGCGCTCGCGAGTATTCTCTTGTGCGGATGCGCGGTTCGTTCCTGCGAGCACAACCAACGCCAGTGCCAGCCACAGCCAACTTGCTTTGCTCGGGTGCGATCTTCGCATCGGGTTTCTTCTCACGTCGGAATGTCTCATGGGGCGCTCGCCGCGTCGGGACGTCACGCAATCAGCTCCTGCACCACGTCGCCGTGCACGTCGGTGAGACGAAAATCACGACTGGCGTGGCGGAAGGTCAACTTCTCGTGATCAAAACCGAGCAAGTGCAGGATCGTGGCGTGCAGGTCGTGCACGTGCACCGGCTTCTCGACCGCCTTGAACCCGAAGTCGTCGGTGGCGCCGTGCACGTACCCCCCCTTGACGCCGCCGCCCGCCAGCCACACGGTGAAGCCGTGGTGGTTATGGTCCCGGCCGTTCCCCTTCGTGTTATTGAGAATGCCCACGACCAGTTCCATGGTCGGCGTGCGCCCGAACTCACCCCCACAGATGACCAGGGTCTCATCCAGCATGCCCCGTTGCTTCAGGTCTTTGAGCAGCGCCCCGATCGCCTGATCGCATTGGCCGGCCAGGCGACGATGGCCTGCTTCCAGTTCCTGATGATGGTCCCAGGAGACGGAATTGGGAGGCCAGGCCTGCACAAAGCGGACGCCGCGCTCCAGCAACCGCCGCGCAATCAGAAGCGTCCGGGCCTGGGCGCCTTCACCATACATCTGCCGGACCGATTCCGGCTCCCGGCTGATGTCAAACGCCTCGGTCGCCTCCAGTTGCATGCGGGCCGCCAGCTCGAACGACTGGACTCGAGCCTCGATCCGCGAATCCCAGTCGCGCGCGCGCTGGTGGCGTTGGTTCAATTGCTGCAGCAGATCGAGCTGGAGGCGCTGCTCCAGCGGGGTGACACGCTCGCTACGGATGTTTTCGACCAGCCGGTCGATTTCGGTGTATTTGGTGTCGACGAAAGTCCCCTGATAGGCGCCCGGGAGGAACGCCGCCCCCCAGCTCTGCGGTGTGGCGTTGGAGGGATAGCCGCCCGCGCAGAGAGCGACGAAGGCGGGGAGGTTCTGGTTCTCTGTCCCCAGCCCATAGGTGACCCACGAGCCAAAGCTCGGACGGATCAGCCGCCCGTCGCCCGTGTTCATCAGCAGGACCGACGGAATATGATTCGGAACGTCGGCATGCATCGAGCGGATGACGGTGATCTCGTCGATGTTCTCAGCGATGTGCGGGAAAATTTCACTCACTTCGATCCCGCTTTGGCCGTGCGGGCTGAATTTGAACGCCGACGGAAAGGCCGCGCCGGTCTTCCGTTCTGTTGGCAGTTTGAACTGTTCTGGAAGCTCATGACCCGCATATTTCGTAAGGGCCGGTTTCGGGTCAAACGTGTCGAGGTGCGACGGGCCGCCGCTCAAGAATAGATGAATCACCCGCTTTGCCCGGGCAATAAAGTGCGGAGCTTTGGGCACGAACGGCGAGTTGACGCTGGTCGCCGCTTCAACCGGAGCGCCGAGATGCTTGCCTATCAGGCCGGCCAGGGCCAAGGCGCCCATTCCCATGCCCGAGCGGCAGAGAAGCTGCCGGCGAGTTAACGGGCACTCCACTCCTGATTGTCGATGGGGTGCGGTGATCATGGTCGGATACTCTCGCAAATTCCCGTTCAAGCAACTGCGGTCATTTCGACTTTGCGACCGGATCCTGACCCAACGCTTTGAGTGCGCGGTCCAGCACCGCCTCGGCCTCGTTCAACCGACCCGCTTTCATCAGGGGCACAAACTCCTCCATGATGGCCCCGACGGCTGACGCGTCGCGCCCCTTCACCTGCCATTCCCTGATGGTCGCCTCGAACCGCCTGAGTTTGCCGTCGAGTCGCGCCACGATAGCCGCTTTTGGATTCAATTCGCCTGTCGCCGGAAATTGCTGGCGAATCTCGCGAGCTTTGATAATCTGCTCGGGCGTCAGTTTCATTCGCAGGGCATACAACGTTTTGCCCTCGAGCACCTTATATTCGGTCTCCACCGCGAGCGCCTCCCGAACCCTCTTTTCGAACACCGCCAGATCAGGCTCTGCCGCCTGCATTGCGTCTCTGACGCCAATGACCCGCTGCTCAAGCTGGCTTCCGAGCAATGCCAACTGGGGGCGCGCCTTCTCACAGATGGCCTCGACCTCATCCACCTGTTTGTCGCTCAGACCCAGCGCCTCGCGGTGTATCAACAGGAATTCGAGCGGAAAAATCTCGGGTGAGAGGTAATCCTTCGACTCCGACGCCACGACCAATGACGCCAACGCGCCCGATGCCGCCAGAAAAATGCAAACGCAACCGACGATCTTCATGGTGTCTCCACGAGGCTGGGGTTGAGCAGCACATCGGTCGGCGACTGCCAGATAAAAAACGGCCGCTGACCAGAGACCTGGGTGTCAAGCAACGCCAGCGCGTGATCGATCTGGAGCAGAAGCACTTCGTGCGTCGTAGGCGGCACGCCCGTCTGCACCTGCAGCGCAGAGGGGTCGGTCGAGCGTCCTGAACGCCACACAAAAAAGATCGTCGCCAGCACCTGCACCATCGCCACGGCTGCAATCGCCTTCCAGCGCCAATCCCAGCTTGACGCCGCTGCTTTCGGCGGATCAACCTCATCGCGGCCCGCACGAGCCACCATGGCGCGAAAACTCGGCACCCTGCCGCTGCACGCGGCGCGCTGCCGGGCGAAAATGGCCTTCAAATCACTATCGTCGTGCAACTCACTCATGTCTTGTCGACCCCACCCCTAAAAGCTGCCGCAGCCGGCGTTTCGCCCGCCCGTAATGCTGGCGCGCCGAACCTACCGAAACCCCCATGACGATCGCCGCCTCGCGCAGGCTTAGTTCCTGGAAAAAGGTCAAATGCAAAACTTCGCGCTGGCGCGCCGAAAGCTCGATCAGCGCCGCCTCGAGCGCCTCGAACTCGCCCTCGTCGCGGCCCACTTCGCCGGCTGACCTGGCCTCGTAATTGACTCTCAAATTGGCTCGATATCGGCCAATCAAACCGTATTGACGCCGAGCCCGACGCGCCTCCTCCAGGGCCGTAAACCGAACAACGCCCAACCACCAGGTCTTGAAGGCCGAATCTCCGCGAAACGTTACGGTTCCGCGCAGCACCTTCAGATACGCCGCCTGCAGCACGTCTGCGCCACGATCCCACTGACCCGCACTACAACTCACGGCCCAATGAAAAGCGTCGGAGTGCAGGGATTCGAGCTGCCCCATCAGTGACTTGTCAAACATCCGTCACTTCAATTGGTGACCGTGCCCCGTTGAATATATGACAGCCCTCGGCCGCGTCGATCGGTCAATTTTGTTCGCCTTTACCGCCAGTTCGGATTTCCGCGCAGTTGCGTGTCATACGGCAGCGCACGACAGGTCACCTATTCGCCGTCGTGTGCGCGGGCCATTTCACGCCTTTTACCCGTCTGAACGCGACGCCTCAGAGCCACTCGTCTCGAACTTCGTGATCCGCAGTCGCGGAGGCATGTCGAGCCTTGGTTAACTTGCAGAGGTACCCGATTATCGTAACGGTTCGTCACCGCGCTGTGAAGTGAAACAGACCAAATAGTCTGTTCCTGTCGTAGCCCTCATCGGTTGGGGGTTGTCATTGGGGTGAGCGGTTCCTCGTTTTTTCGTCCTAAAAGGCCGTCTGTGCTGGTTGAAGGTCGTTTGCGCTGGTTTCGGTGTCCAATTCATCTCACTTTGATCGGGGAGAATTCACATGTCGAATCGCAGGCGAGGTTTTACGTTAATCGAGTTGCTGGTCGTTATTGCGATCATTGCGGTGTTGATCGCGCTGTTGCTGCCCGCGGTGCAGCAGGCGCGCGAGGCCGCCCGCCGCACGCAGTGCAAGAACAATCTCAAGCAGATCGGGCTGGCGGTCCATAATTACGTCGATACGCACAACGTCCTGCCACCCGGCTGGTTCATCATGCAATCACAGACCGCAGGAAACCCGCCGCAAGGCTGGGGCTGGTTCACGATGATTCTGCCTTTCATCGACCAGGCACCGCTGTATAGCTCGCTCAACCCGGGCCCTGTGACGTTGGAACAGGCCGCATCGACGGCCACCGGCCAGGCCCTGCTGGCGTCGAGCCTGCCTGTCGCCCAATGCCCCACCGATATCGGCCCGCAGCCTCATACCTCCAAACCCTTTACCATGTTTGTGGTGGGCACGAACGTGTTCTTTGGAAAATTGAACTACATGGGGAACGGCGGAAACGCGGTCCCTGAGCGACGCGGGCTGATCCAGGATCCGGGCAATGGCGACCCCATCCGCCTCCGAGACGCCACCGACGGCCTGAGCAACACGTTTCTGGTCGGCGAGAAGTGCCACCTGCCCAGAAAGCCCGATATCAATGCGGGGACGATTCCCGTAATGTCGACCGCGGGCCTGTGGCCCGGATACGTGGCTTCTCCCGGCGGCCCCCCTCCCAACCCCCTCAGCAGCATCGACGGCTCGACGTGCGGCATGAACCGCACCTGGTTCAGAATGCAGGATGGCTATCTCGGAGGAGCCGGGGTTGGGCCTGGGGGTGTTGTGAAAGCGATCTCAAATCAGGCGTTCAGCAGCCATCACACCGGGGGCGCCCAGTTTGTGCTGGGAGACGGGTCGGTTCGATTTGTCAGCGAGAACATCCAACACTTTTTTACTCCTATGCTCGCCAACCCCAATAGCCCGGAATTTGTCGTGTTAAGCACGGCGATGGGCTTTCCTGTAGGGACCCCGGGGGCCGCCAACATCGGCGTGTACAACCGGCTGGGCGACAGAGCGGACGGGCTTCCGGTCGGTGATTACTAGGTCGCGGCCTCGTCGTGTTTATGGTTGGTGAATCGACAGCCGGGGGGCGGGGGCGCGCCACGGCCGCCC
>JBQTIL010000050.1:0-5516 GCA_052388175.1 Planctomycetaceae bacterium
CCGCTCTGCTCAGCGACGACGACCGCCTTGCCGAGCACATCCGCGACCGCCCGGGACGAGCCACCCGGAGACGTTCTCAGCCCGCAGCAGCCCGTCGATAACCCTCAAAGCCGGTTATGGACCCGGCAGCCATCATGACGCTGTTCCCTCACACGTAGTCGTTGATGAGGTTTTCGAGCATCTCCTGCCGGCCGCTTTCGTTCGGGGCGGCATTCCCCTTTTCGAGCATGTACTTTTCGAGTTCGGCGAAACCGATCGTCCCCTCTTCGATTTTCTTGCCGATCCCCTCGTCGTAGCTGCGGTAGCGGTTCTTGATGAATTTCGACAGCACCCCATCTTTACGAAGCGCCGCGGCAACCTTCGCGCCCCGGGCGAACGCATCCATGCCGCCGATGTGGGCATGGAAGAGGTCAACCGGCTCGAAGCTTTCCCGGCGAACTTTCGCGTCGAAGTTGATGCCCCCTGGTTTCAGGCCCCCTTTCTCGAGCACGACCAGCATGCACTGCGTCGTCAGGTAGATATCAGTGGGGAACTGGTCGGTGTCCCAGCCCAGCAGGAGATCGCCTGTGTTGGCGTCGATGCTGCCCAATACCCCCTGAATCCGGGCGTATTCCATTTCGTGCATCATGCTGTGGCCAGCCAGCGTCGCGTGGTTGGTTTCAAGGTTCAGCTTGATCTTGTCGACCAGCCCGTAAGTCCGCAGGAAGTTCGTGCAGGTGGCGACGTCGTAGTCGTACTGGTGTTTGGTCGGTTCCTTCGGCTTGGGCTCGAACATGAACTGACCGTTGAACCCGATCGACTTGGCGTAGTCGCAGGCCATGTGCATGAAGCGCGCCAGATGATCGAGCTCGCGCTTCATGTCGGTGTTGTACAGGTTCATGTACCCTTCGCGGCCGCCCCAGAAGACGTAGCCCGACCCGCCCAGTTCATGGGTGACCTCGAGGGCCTTCTTGACCTGTGCCGCGGCGTAGGCGAAGGCGTCGGCATTGCAGCTCGTAGCCGCACCGTGCATGTAGCGGGGGTGCGAAAAGAGGTTGGCGGTGCCCCACATCAGTTTGACGCCCGTCCGCTGCTGTTCCTCCTTAAGAACCTTGACGATCGCATCGAGGTTCTGATGCGACTCCTTCAAAGTGGCCCCTTCAGGCGCCACGTCGCGGTCGTGAAAGCAGTAGAATTCGTTGCCGAGCTTGGTGAAGAATTCGAACGCCGCCCGGACGCGTTTCGCCGCGTTCTCGATCGAATTCGACCCGTCGTCCCAGGGGCGCTGCAGCGTGGCTGCGCCGAACGGGTCGCCGCCCGTGCCGCGGAACGTGTGCCAGTAGCAGACGCAGAAGCGCAGCAGGTCTTTGAGCTTTAACCCTTCCAAGACTTCTTCGGGGTTATAGTGGCGGAACGACAGCGGGTTCTTGCTCTTGGGGCCTTCATATTGAATCTTCGGAATACCGGGGAAGAAATCGGCCATGGGCGGCAGCCTCTGCGATGGGGGTGACTGGCAATGTTTGATTCAATTGGGCCGTAGAGTTTACCGGAGATTGCGCCGAAAGGGAAAGTTCGCGAGCCGGTTGCGGCGAAGTCTCGACGTCACTTGACTTTACACCCTCTGGCAACGTGGCCGATTCGGGCCGAAGCGGGCGGCGCATCAAAGAACCGGCCTGCTCTGGCGAATCACACCGAAAGCCGCATACTGGTATTCATTTCCTGCCTGAAGAAGGGGGCGCTGGAACGATGTCCGAACAGATTGACGAGCGAGCTTTACGCGACGCGAATTCGAAGAAAACCGCCGCGGGAATCTGCGGAATTCTGCTCGGTTCGCTCGGCATCCACAAGTTCATTCTCGGCTTCACCACGCCGGGATTGATTCTGCTGCTTGTGACCGTGCTGACCTGCGGCATCGGAGGCGCAGCAACCGGCATCATCGGGCTGATCGAAGGCATTATCTACCTGACGAAGACCGACGAAGATTTCTATCAGATTTACATCGTCGAGAAGAAGCAGTGGTTCTAATCGCGGCCTGCCACAGGCGCGCGGCGACCCGGTGCGGATCGAACGGCGGGTGAACCTGGCAGGCGGCGCTCGTCGCCGCACGACTCCAATTTGTCATTGGGATAGCGTCGGCGACAACCCGCAGTCGGCGGTACTACAATCGCGCCGACACGTCTATAATGCGACCGATTCTCGCATTGCTCCGGCCGACCCTGCGACCATGCCGTACGATCATCTGGCGGTTTTTCTCGAAGACCTGCAGCGCGACGGGGAACTCGTGCGCATCGCGGCTGAGGTCGACCCGGTTCTCGAAATCACCGAGATCACCGATCGGGTCAGCAAGTCTCCCGGAGGGGGGCCGGCGTTGTATTTCGAGCGCGTCAAAGGCAGTTCGATGCCGGTCGTCATCAACCTGCTGGGCAGCTATCGGCGCATGTGCCGGGCGCTGGGCGTGCAGTCGTTCGAAGAGGTCGCCGATCGCATTGCGGGGCTGGTCAGGCCGCAGGTTCCGGAAGGCTGGCTGGAAAAACTCAAGCTCGTGCCGCAGTTCGCGCAATTGGCAAAGCTTCCCCCACGGATCGTGCGCACCGGCGCCTGCCAGCAGGTGGTGAAGCTGGGCCGCGACGTCGACCTGGGTGAATTGCCCGTGTTGCAATGCTGGCCGCTCGATGCCGGGCGGTTCATCACGTTCGGCCAGGTGTTCACGAAAAACCCTGCGACGGGCGAGCGGAACGTCGGTATGTACCGGCTGCAGGTGCGCGATCGCAACACCTGCTCGATGCACTGGCACCTGCACCACGACGGCTGCCAGAACTTCATGGAATACCGGAAACTGGGCCAGCAGATGCCGATTGCCGTGTCTCTGGGGGGCGACCCGATTTTTCCCTACATGGCAACCGCCCCCCTGCCCCCGAATACCGACGAATGCCTGTTTGGCGGATTTCTGCGCGGCCAGAACATCGACCTGGTAAAGTGCCGCACGATCGACCTCGAGGTTCCCGCCGGGGCCGAGATCGTAATCGAAGGGTACGTCGACCCGACCGAGGCCTGGGAAACTGAAGGTCCGTTCGGCGATCACACGGGGTTTTACAGCCTGGCAGACCAGTTTCCGCTGTTCCACGTGACGGCCGTCACGCATCGGGCGAACCCCATCTACCCCACGACCATCGTCGGCAAGCCTCCGATGGAAGACTACTGGCTGGGCAAGGCGACCGAACGCATCTTTCTGCCATTGATCAAAATGTTCATTCCCGAACTGGTCGACTACAACCTGCCTCGGCCCGGCGCGTTTCACAATCTGTGCTTTGTCAGCATTCGCAAGCGCTACCCGCAGCAGGCCCGCAAAGTGATGAACGCCATCTGGAGCATGGGGCAGATGATGTTCACCAAGATCGTGGTTGTAGTCGACGAGCACGTCGACGTGCACGACGAAGAGAAGGTCTGGTTTTACGTCGGCGCGAACGTGCACCCCGGGCGCGACGTGGTCTTCAACCAGGGCCCCACCGACATTCTCGATCATGCCGCGCCGATCTGCGGCGTCGGCCACAAGCTGGGCATCGACGCGACACGCAAGCTGCCGGAGGAAGAGCACCCCCGAGCGTGGCCCGACGAGATGGTGATGTCGCGCGAGATGCGCGACTACGTGACGGGGCGTTGGGCCGAGTACGGGCTGGGAGGCGTGTTGCCGGAGACGTGGTGACGCGGCGCCCAACTGCCGTTTTCGAATTGCGGATTTGACGCCCGAGGCGTGCTGAGCACAAGAGGCATCGCGGAATTCGGCGTTCTGAGGCGCTGTGAGCTGCGTCCGATCAATGAAGACTCAGCGGACTCGATGCTACTGTGACGGCGTCGACCTGTCCGTTCACCCACCTATACTAAATCCCAGAAGAACCGAACTTTCTTGGCCGGGGTGCGGGGCTGGGAAGCCGGCTTGCGGCGACGGATCGACCTCGGAAGTCCCGTCCCAGAATGAGGTTGCGTTGCGAGATGCCAGCAGATATTGCACATCTGCGGCGGTTCGGCGCATTGGCTCGACGTGACCGGTAATCCTTGGGAGACTTTCGGGAAAGGACCGGCCTAACAAGAGGTTGCAGATACCCCCCTCGAGCGACCAAAGAAAGGAACGAATGATGACCGAGAGCATGGCGAAGCCGAGGGCCAAGGGCACCTTGCGCGCGAGCAAAACGCGCACGGCTCGCGCGCTCGGCGATTCTACAACCCCTTCCAAGATCCGTTTCAGCGCGACGCTCTTCCGGCCGGTGGCGACCGCAAAGGGCGTCGCTTGGACCTTTCTTACCCTGCCCAAGGAAGCTAGTGCGAAGCTCCCCTCGCGAGGCATGACATCGGTTGACGGCACCTTCAATGGCTTGGCCTTTCGCGCTACGCTCGAGCCGGACGGCCAAGGAGGCCACTGGCTCAAGGTGGGCCGGAAGCTGCGCGAAGCGGCGGGCGCGGAGGCGGGCGATGTCGTCTCGCTGGAAATCGCGCCGGTGTCAGTAGAACCGGAACCCAGGGTGCCGGCCGATCTTCGCAAGGCTCTCGCGGCCGCCGACCCGAAGGCGAGGACGGTATGGTCGGACATCACGCCCATCGCGCGCAGGGATTGGATCCAGTGGATCGAGTCCGCCAAGCGGGAAGAGACTCGCTTGAAGCGGATCGAGAGTGCCTGCGATATGCTCGCCAGAGGGAAGCGACGCCCCTGCTGCTTCGATCGGTCTGGGATGTATGGCAAGAGCCTCAGCTGCCCGGTCGCCGATGACCTGTCGAGTGACACAAGGCGCTAAAGACGACTTCTACCCTGGGCACGTCACCGTGTGCGCTCGGCAACATTCCCAAGATGTTGGCCGGCGATCTTCGAGCTGGCAAAAGTGGTCGTTGATCCGCACGCCACGCTGGAAGGGCGCACGCCGGATGAAGTCTACTTCCGGCGATTGCCTGCCAACCGAAGGCTGCGATTCGAGCCGCGCGCCGCATGGCTTCGCCGGTTGCTCTGTGCGGCGCCGCGAACACTTGTCGCAGGGCAACCGGGGAATCGGTTCAGGCCCGGCCTGACTTTCGTCGACTGCTACTCGGCACCATCGATCGTCAAGCTACGTTGCGCCGCGTCGTAGAGGGCTCCGCTGCCTCCCGCCGCGCTGCACTCGGAACTCGGCAGTTTCTGCTGACTGTCAAAGAGCCCGGCTGACCCGCCGCGCTGTGCGCGACAGGTCGACATTGGCGGTGAATTTCCACATTCCGCAGAACGCCTCGGGACGCAAAATTCGCCGGCCTCCTTCATCACTTGATATAGTGTACGTATGTATATTATAATGCTGGCTGTTTCCGAGCGGCGGAACTCGCTTGAGGAGGGCTGCACGCCAAGAAAAGCCCCATTCCAGCCGCGGAAACCGACGCTTGTCCCAGAGCCAGAGGCACCATGCAGCGACATTTGCGGGAGTTACGGGGCGAGGGCACCAATAGTTTGCCCCGGAACGAGGGTTGGTCATTTTTCCAGGCCCTTTCGAGAACGCCGACTTCACTAACGCTCAGTCCAG
>JBQTIL010000051.1:0-14984 GCA_052388175.1 Planctomycetaceae bacterium
CGGCCAGCAGATCGACTTGCTCGTAGGCGCCCGTGTGATCGTTGAACTCAAGGCGGTGATCGAGTTCCACCCGCTTCACCAGGCCCAACTGTTGTCGTATCTGAAGGCCACTGGCCTGCGTCTCGGGGCTGCTGATTAACTTCCACGTTCCGGTGTTAAAGGCCGGCATCCAGCGCGTTGTGCGCTGATTCTTCGTGTTCTTTGTGCACTTGCTGGTTACGCCGGCGGAAATCGTTCAGGGTCCGGCGCACCCAGGGGTTCAGGGGCCTTAGCGCCAGGCTGCGACGAAACCAGTCGTAAGCCGCATCGAGCTCCCTGCCCGCTTCGCCGCGCGATAAGTGCAGATATCCCTGGGCCACGTAGCCCGCATACTCGGCAGATTGTGGAAATATCCGGCAGGCACGCTCGGCATCAGGAAGCGCCGCGACGATCAACTCGCGGCGCTGTTCCTGCAGGCGGGCCCGCTCGTCACGCAGCGCTTGCACCTGTTGTTGCCAGGCGCGCTGTCGCTCGCGCGTGTTGGGGCTTGGCTGGGGCGGAAATTGAACCTCCGGCGGGTGCTGATACATCAACGCTTCTCGCAACGGACGGATCAGCCAGTCAGCCCGGGCCTCGCGCCACCCTCCCCAGATCAGCCAGCCGGCGCAAACCAGAACCAGGAGCCTCTCAAGGCGTAAAGACCTCACGGCAGCCAGAAACGCGACGGGCCCCTCCCGCCGCGGCCCGGTTCCCGCTCCGCGATCGCCGGCACTTCCAGACAGTTCGTTCTCTGACACGAGATCGCCCACCAGCAACCCAACAAGAGTTGCACACAGCCAGGCATTCGCCGGAATCTGAATCCCGTGGTCGACCGCGCCGTGCAATGCAGCAAAGAGCAGTCCTGCGATGACGCCCGACCGCATGACACGACGACTGCCGGTCGCCCGCCAGTTCCAAACCCGCAAACCGCACCAGGCCAGCCAGCCCACGCAGGCGGTCACGAGCAACAAGCCCGCCAGGCCGCCCTCGGCGGCCCATTCGACCCACACATTGTGCGCGAGGTAGATCACCGGGCCGTCGCGGAACGCTGGGTAGGCCGCGCCATAGTTGCCCAGCCCGATTCCCAGCCACGGCGAGCTTTGGAACATTTCCAGTGCCACGGTCCAGGCGCCAAGCCGGCCTCCGAGGCGTTCCAGAAAGCCGAATTGCGACGCCCGCACGACCAGAAGCACGCCCGCGATCGCCAGCGGGACGAGCAGCACAAACGCCCGCCGCCGCGTGTGCATTGATGCAAAAAGTGCCGCGAGTAGTCCTGAGCCGATGATGGCGGCAATTCCTCCGCGCGAATGTGCCACGACCGCCACCGTGTAGGCGGCCAGCAATGAATAGCCTGCCGACAGCAACCGCCACGGCCAGGCCCGTCGGCCCGGCAGACCTGCAAGCAATCCCGCGATGACGGGCAAGGTCAGGCCCACGCAGGCCGCAAAGTGATTCGGGTTGACCATAGTTCCCAGGCTGCTGCCGGCGACTGCCGAATTCTCGATGTAAGTGATCGCGCCCACGCGCACTTCATCGCCGTAGCCCACTCCTTCGCTGTGGAATGCAGTCAACAGCGGGCTTTTATAGTCGCGATAGAACCCGCTCATGTCGTGCAGACCCAGAATGTTGTAGCCTGGCGAGTCGCCTGCGATGAGGCCCAGCAACAGGGTGATTACGCCGGCCGTCGCCACCCCTTTCGTTAGCCAGCGGCGCAACTGCTCGTCGCGCGCCAGGTCGGCGATCAATGTTGCCAGCAGAACCAGCGTCAGGCAGCGCCGCAGGGCCGCCAGAGCGTTCGTACGGTCGACCGCGGCGCACCTGATCGCCGGATATCCGATGATCGGCTGTGCCGATTTACGCGCCTCGGCCGATAGCGGGGCCACCCGCGACAGCCACGATTCAGGCAGCGGAAAGACCTGGGCCGCGCCAAATAGTGCGAGCGCCGGCAGGAGCCAGCGAACCCTTGATCGCACCGTGCCCGAGAGCGCCAGGGCGCTTCCGACGAGCGCCACGAGAATCTGCAGGGCGCAATACGCCCAGACCTCGGTGGCGCCGACCACGATCGGCGACGCGAGGCCGGCGACGACCAACGCCAGTGCGGCGCCCTGTCGAATGCGGTCGCTCGGCACCAGATTCATTTTTTCTTCGCCGCGCGGCCGAGTACTTCGATGATTCCTTCGCAGAACGGCGGCAGGTCGTCGGGCTTGCGGCTGGACACGAAGTGGCGATCGACGACCACCGGCGCATCAACCCACGTGGCGCCGGCGTTCACCAGGTCGTCTTTGATTCCCGGCGAGCCGGTCACGCGCACGCCGCGATACACGCCCGCCGACGCCGCGATCCAACCGCCATGACAGATCGCCGCCACGAGTTTGCCGCCCTCAGCGAACTGGCGCGTCAACTCTTTGACTTTGGCATCGCGACGCAGTTTGTCGGGCGCGAAGCCGCCGGGAATGATTAATCCGTGAAAGTCGGCCGCTTCCATATCGCGAATCGCCGCATCCGACACGCAAGGATAGCCGTGCTTTCCGGTGTAGTGTCGCCCGGCGTCGGGGCCGGCGACCGTCACGTGCGCCCCGGCCTCCTGAAGCCGCAGCTTCGGGTACCACAGTTCCAGGTCTTCGTACACGTCGTCGACGAACATCAACAACCGCACGTCATTCAGCGGCTTGGGCTGAGGCATTTTCAATCGTCCTGCTCGCGCGGCGGGCGGCGGTGGCGCTTTGTTCGCGAGCGAACGCGCTTGGCGTCGAGGCGTCGCTTGTGCGACCCGCGAGTCGGTTTGGTCGGTCGCCGCGCCAGCGGCTTGCGTGACGCGGCCAGCAGCATCTGCCGCAGTCTATCGCGGCAATCGTCGGCGTTGCGCTGTTGATCGCGAAAGCGCTGGCCGGTGAGAATCAATTCGCCGTCGACGGTCAGCCGAGAGGCGTACGTTTCGAGAAACCGCGCGCGCACTTCGTGCGGCAGACTGGGGCTGGTCGCCGCAGACCACCGCATCACCGCCTTGCTGGCGACCTTGTTGACGTTCTGGCCCCCCGGCCCTGAGGCCCGCACGTAGCTGAACCGCAGTTCGCCGTCGGGAATCTGAATCTGCGGGGTGACGAAAAGCATGCGCGCTAATGCCAGCCGATCTGCGAGGAGACGACCGAAGATAGAGGATAGAGGATCGAGCATCGAAAGATAAGCCTATCCCTGTAGCCGTCGAGCGTCGATTTTCGAGCCTCAGCTCCGCCGCCTCCACGCCAGCCACCGCGCAACCAACGACTTGATGAAGGGCGTCAGGCGCGAGTGGTTCCAGGCATCGGCAGCGCGCCGTATCGCCTCGGCTTGCGTCGGATAGGGATGAATCGTGCGGGAGACCGCCTTCAGACCGAGGCCGGCGGCTAGCGCCAGGGTGATTTCCGAAATCATCTCGCCGGCGTGCGTCGCAACAATCGTCGCCCCGACGATCCTGTCGGTTCGCGCGCGAACGTGAATCTTTACGAACCCGTCGGTTTGATCGTCGAGAATCGCCCGGTCGACCTCGTCAAGTTTGTGCGTGTATGTCGTCACCGCGATGCCGCGCTCATGGGCCTCCTGTTCCGTCAGCCCCACGTGGGCGACTTCAGGGTCGGTGTACGTGCACCGAGGAATCACCAGCGCGCTGGCTCGCGCGCGCCCCAGGAACAGGGCGTTCTGAATCACGATTCGCGCCATGGCGTCGGCGGCGTGGGTGTATCGGTATGCCGAACAGACATCTCCGGCGGCATAGATGCGCGGGCTGGTGGTGCGCAAATGGTCGTCAACGTGAATGCCCTCGCGCGCGTCGAATTCGACACCGACCGATTCGAGCCCCAGGTCTTCGACAACAGGCGCGCGTCCCGCGCCGGCGATGATTTCATCGACGGCCAGTTCGTGCCTCTGCCCCGCTCGTTCCACGTGCAGCACCTTGTCGGCCCCGCACCGCTCGGCGCCAACGATTCGGCTGCCCAGGTGCAGCACGACTCCGTCGCGCTCGAGCGACCGCTCGACGCAGAGGGCGGCATCGGCATCCTCTCGCGGCAGCACCCGAGGGGCCGAACCCAAAAGCGTCACCGCGGCCCCCAGACGGGCAAACGCCTGCCCCAGTTCGCAACCGACCGGGCCGGCGCCGATCACCGCCAGTCGCGCCGGCAATTTGGTGAGCGAGAAGACCGTTTCGTTGGTGAGAAAGCCGGCCTCGGCAAGCCCGGGTACGTCGGGCTTCGCGGCCCGCGCGCCGGTGGCGACAACCGCAGTCTGGTAACGAAGGGTCGTGTCCCCTACCTGAACCGCACCCCGACCACTGAACCGCGCTGCACCCAGAAACACATCGACCCCTTCTCGCGCGTACCGGGTGGCTGAATCGTTGCCGCTGATTCTCGCGCGCAACAGGCGCAGGCGGGCCATCACGGCGGGAAAGTCGCCCCGGACAGTCGCAGGCGGGTCGACACCGAAGCCGCCCGCGACGCGAAGCTCGGCAACCGCCCGGGCTGCCCGGAGCAGCGCTTTTGAGGGCACACACCCCACGTTCAGGCAGTCGCCTCCCATCAAATGCCTTTCAACCAGCGCGACACGCGCCCCGAGGCCGGCGGCGCCGATGGCCGTGATCAGCCCCGCCGGCCCGGCGCCGATGACGACCAGGTTGTACCGCCCCGCCGGCGTCGGGTTGTTCCAGTCGGGCGGATGCACATTGGCGACCAGCGCGCGATTGTGTTCGTCGTCAGGCAGGACCAGTGGAGATGAGGTTGAAGACATGCAATGGCCCTATCGGGAACGTCGATCCAATCCCTGCATGCCAGGATGAGTCGGCCCGATCAGCCTCGCGGCAGTTCGGCATCCAGCGCCCGTCGCGCCAGGCGCGTCACGTACACCGTCGCCACGACCGTGGCGGCCAACCCGAAATAGTACAACGCCTGCTGTGCCGCATTCTGTTCTACGCGGCCGGCCACTACATCAGCCAGTTGCCGCGCCGTGGAACCGAGGTACACATACATCAGCGTGCCGGGCAACATACCGATCCACGAGGCCACCACGTAGTCGCGAAACCTCACGGCCGTCAATCCGAAGGCATAGTTCAACAGGTTGAACGGAAACACGGGGGAAAGTCGCGTCAACAGCACGATTTTCCACCCCTGGGTCGCAACCGCCGCATCGATCGCCCTGAACCGCGAGCTCGTCGAAACTTTCGTCTCGACCCAATCGCGCGCGAGATAGCGACCTGCCAGGAACGCCAGCGACGCCCCCAGCGTGCTGCCAATCGATACCGCCGCGACGGTTGCCGCCAACCCGCTCAGCGTCGCGCCGAACGCGAACCCCCCAATCAAGGTCAGCGGAGACCCCGGCAGAAAGAACAGACACGCGGGAACGAATGCCGCCCCAACAGCAATCGGCCCCCACGCCCCCCATTGCCGGGTTCCTTCCAGCCAGCTCGCGAGCCGGCCGTTGAACTCGGCCCGCCAGCCTGGAATCGCGAGCCCGATTGTGATGACCACAAACAGGCCTGCGAGCAACGCCGCCAGTAACCGACGGAGCACACTGGAGCGGAACTTGGCCATGGATCACACGGCGCGCCACTGGCCGGCACCCGGCTCTTTTCGAAAACGGCCCACGTCAGCCGCCGGAAATACGACCACCCGAAACGATTAGCGCCACGAGGGCTACAAGGCCCGCCACCAACAGCGCAAACAGAAAGATCTTCCACTTGCTGTACGGCCGCTCGCCCACGACCTCGCCCGTGCGGGCATTGACGGCAATGCGGTACAGTTTGCCGTAGTAGCGGTACGGGGCCAGCCACACAGGTTGTAGAATGTGTTTGAACGTGACGGCCGCATGCTGGGTGTGCATGGTGTGCAGTTGCTGCTGGTCGCCGCCGATATTCTGGCAGCAGAGCGTGCGGATGGTCTGCGCCATGATTCCCCGGGCGACATTGAAGGCGGCTTCGAGATCGACCGTGTACCGCTCGGTCTGGAACCCCGCCAGAAACTCGGGCTTGAACGGTTCGACGTGCTGCAAGTCCCACGGGGCCAATTCGAGCATCAGGTGGTAGGGAATGCTCTTTGACGCGCACACCAGAACGTCGTCAAAGAAGCGTTCGACGCTGCCGGCGGCCGGCGACCAGCGGACGCGCGTCACGGTCCGCGTGCGGGTAACGGGCCGAACGCTGCTCACGAGATTTCCGCGAGAGTCTGTCTCTGTGAACGTTTCGTGCGCAACATACGATTCGGTCTCGTGATAGTTGTCGCCGCGCTGGCCCGTGTAGCGCGTGAACGTCATGGCGTCGAAAGTCCAGAATGGAATATAGACGCCGCGAGGCTGGTCGAGATTTGCCAGGTTCCGCAGATCATTCGGCGCGAACCATAACCCCGCGGTCCACTCGCGAAACAGGCTGCGGGCCCGCGCGAGATCGACCTGAAACGGCAGGATGCCTTCGGGCAGAATCATCTTGTGGGCCGCCACCGGCTCGTTTTCGAGTTCGTTTCCGCAGTATGGGCATTCGTCAATGACGACCTTATCTTCCAACAGCACGACCGCCGCACACGCCTTGCAGCGCACCTCTGACGAGCGGCCGGCGATCGTCGCTTCGCGGCCTTCCGCCTGCTGCCAATACGCGTCCCAATCGCGCTCCTGCACCTCGCCCGCATCAGGATCGATCTTCTCGGCATATCCGCAAAATGCGCAGCGCAACGCCCGCTGACCCGGTTCAAAATCAAGCTTTGCGCCGCATTGCGGGCAGGGAAACCGGCGCCCCGTGCTCGACTCGCGCTCAGCCACCTCCGGCTCGGGCCTCAAAACCGGCAGCGGAGGAGGCGCCAGTGACATCGACGAATGGTCAGACACGTCGCGAGCACCACCTCGAACAGGGCGAATCCGCAGTCGTCAACCGCAAGCACGCGGACAAAGGTATCAGAACGATTCCGCACGAACCACCGGCCCCTGGCGCCGCCTGTTGATCACGCGGGCGGGCGACGGCGAATGCGCGGGCGCCCCGGCAACGCCGGGCGGTTGAGGCCCCCGCCCGAGAAGCGTGCCCCTTCACCCCACGACGCGCACCAGCACGCCGGAGTAGAGCCGCTCAAGTCTCGCGGGGGTGTCGAGCAAGAGCGCCCCGTCGGTATCGATGCCCCGACAGGTTCCGTTGAGCATGCGATCGCCCGATTGCAGCTCGACCCGCTTTCCCGACAGCACGCACCGCATCTGCCAGCGCTTCGTGAGGCCGGTGTCCTTTTCCGCGAGCGCCCGCAGGTTGTCGGCGAAGTGCGTCAGCCAGGCGAGCAGCACTTGAGTCGCATCGAACTCCAGCCCTGCCGCGTCGCACAGGGCGGTGCCGGAGCTTTGAATTTCCGCCGGTGCGTCGGCCAGCGAATTGTTGATGTTGATTCCCATTCCCAGCACGATGCGCCGCGGTTTCTGAGGCGTGGTCGACGGCACTTCGACCAGTATTCCTGCCAGCTTTTTCCCCCCCAGCAACACGTCGTTGGGCCATTTGAGTCCGAAGGCCAGATGCGGCAGAAGTCGCTCGAGCGCCTCGCACAATGACAATCCCGCCACGAGCGCGATGCGCGGCCAGCAATCCTGCGGCAATTCAAGAGGACCGACCGAACGCTGGTTGAATTGCGGAGTATTGGTGTTTACACAACTCACGAGCTCGCGGCAAAAGTCCGTTTTCGCTCCCTTCCCCCCTCGCGGGGGAAGGGCTGGGGATGGGGGGCCGAGTGTAATCTGACCCGGAAAAATACCGCCTACCTGAGGGGCAAGGACCAGCGAGAAAGTGAGGGCGCCGCGAGCAGACCACCATGAGTTGGAGCCTCGGCCGCGGCCGGCAGTCTGTTCGTCAGCGAGCACCAATAGCGGCGTATCGAGCGTGTCGCCCGCCGCCAGCGCGAGCGCCCGATCGTTAGTCGAGGCAATGGTCGAATGCCAGTCGACGCGGCCGATAAACGGATGGCCGCGCAAGCGATCGAGATCGAGAAAGGGCGAGGTCATTCTGGTTCAGGCGTGTGCGATTCGCGATCGGGAAACTCGTTTCGGAGAGCCCGGGCCGACGGGCGATTTGCCAAAGCTGGGTGCATTCGTGGCAGGTCTATTCTCGCGCTTCGCCGTTGGCGGGGGAAGTCGCAACAGGAGGTGCCCGACCGTTACAACCAAAGTCAATCCGAAATCCCCCTTCACCAGTGCGTGGTCGCGCCAATGGTTGGTCGCCCGAGGGAGAGCGGTACGATAGAATCACGTCCGCTGGCGGGCGACGCGCGTTCGCAATACCGCCCGGCGCCCGAGGGGGGCTAAAGCCCGCCGAGATTCCTCACATCGAGTCGCACCGTTCTGCGGGGGCAATCATGTCGCTGGGCAAATTTATCACCTGGCTGATCGTCGGAGGTTTGGCGGGCACTCTGGCCGGGCGGACTGTGACGTTCCGCAAAGAGGGGTTGGGGCGCCTCGCCAACCTCGGAATCGGAATGGTCGGGGCTTTGATCGGCGGAGGAATATTTCAATTCTTCCACATCAATCTCGGCCTGGGCGACCTGAAGGTCACATTCGAAGATCTGATCGCCGCTTTCAGCGGGTCGCTCTTGTTCGTGTTCGCGCTCTGGTTGATCCGCAAGTTATCGGCGCGAAAACAGCCCGCGAACGGCTGACCGGTCTCCCCCTCACCACTCGTCACGTTTACCGTCCCGGGCACGACTGTGGTCAGCCAGATCCCTGTGTCGGCCGGCGCCCCCGCCGCCCCTTGGCACTGATGACGAAAGGCAACACGCCCTTTCCGCAGGCTTTTCAGGCTTTTTCGGCGAAAAAGCGGGATAGATCGCCCCAAATCGGCATTGCACGCGCCCGCGCCCGGCCGGTAGCGTGGAAGAAGTGGAAGAATAGGAAAGTCATTGCAGGGCGACATGAATCAGCGATCAACCTGACTCACGGCTTTGGATTTTATCTACCGGAAAGGCGGCGGGAACAATGAAGGCCATTCTGACTGTGCTTCGCAAGGGCCTCGGTTTTGCACTCGTGCTGACGGCCCTCGCGCCCAACGCGTTCGCTCTTTTTGCCGACGAGCATGCGCCTGAAATCGACGCCGGTTCGGCGGCCAGCGCTCTGACACTGCTGTTGGGTGGCGCGGCGCTGTTGCGCGACAGGTTCCGGGCAAAGTAACGCGCGACCGACTACAATCAGACCGGGTGCAGCCACGTGCGTGAGCGCGCGGCGCCCCCGGTTTTTTGTTGCGCGGCTTATGCCCTTTGCCAACGCACGACGCGCCATGGCTGCCGAAACCACGCAACGTGACGCCGGACAACCACCGCCAGCGACCGGCATACCCCGTCTCGCCTGCCTGGGCGGGCTGCTGGCAGCCGAATTCGCATGGCTGACGCTCGACAGCCGCGCCCGGCATCAGTTCGGGTTGCTGGCGCGGCCGTCGGAATGGGCCCAGGTGACGATCGCCTGCGCGGCGGCCCTGGTGCTGATCGGCGGGCCTCGGTTGCTCGTTATCGGTCGCTCGATCGTAAAACAGTCGCGCGGGCACCGGCACTGGTGGCTGCCCCTAGTCGGACATCTGATCGCATTCGGCACGCTCCTCGCCGTGCTGTTGATGGGTCGCGAATGGGCCGCGACGAAAGGTGCTGCGACGGGGTTTGAGGCGCTGCGCGTCGGGTTACTTCTGGCGGCGGTCGCACTTTGGATCGCGGCGCTGGCGCCCGTCGGTTGCTGGTGGCGCTTGATGATTGTCGAATGGCGCAGCCTGCTGGCGGGCGGTGCCGTTGGCGTTGCCGCCTGGCTGGCAGGTCGCCTGACGCAGTCGTTCTGGAAGCCGCTGAGTCGACTGACGTTCGTTGTCGTCGAGGCGCTGTTGCGCCCGATCTACGGTTCGCGGCTGGAAAGCGACTTGGCCGAGCGAATAGTCGGCACGCCGGCGTTTCACGTTCAGATCGACCCGGCGTGCGCCGGCTACGAGGGAATCGGGCTGGTGTGTGTGTTTCTCGCGGCCTTCTTCTGGTTCTTCCGTCAACGGCTGCGCTTTCCGCAGGCCTGGCTGCTCTGGCCGGTGGGAATTTCGGCCATCTGGTTGTCGAATGCCGTGCGGATTACGGCGCTGGTGGTTCTGGGCGCGTCGTATTCGCCCGCGGTGGCGATGCGGGGTTTCCACTCGCAGGCAGGCTGGTTGTTTTTCAATCTCGTCGCGCTCGGCCTGATGGCGGCCGCACTGAGACTCCAGTTCTTCAACAAGAACGCCGCCGACCGACTGTCTCGCCAGGCAGTCACTCCGGCGGCCGCTTATCTCGTGCCGCTTTTGACGCTCGTGGCGATGAACATGCTGGCCGCCGCGTTCTCGGAAGGGTTCGATCGATTCTATCCCCTGAAAGTGCTGGCGACGGCCGCCGTACTGTGGTCGTTTCGTGCGACGTATCGCGAGCTGGCCTGGTCGTGGTCGTGGAAGGCCGCGGGAACGGGCGTGGTGGTGTTCGTGCTGTGGCTCGCGCTGTTCCGTGCCGGAGCCGAAAACGGAACCGAGCTGCATAGCGCGTGGTCGAACCTGTCTCCCGGCTGGCGCGAAGGCTGGCTCACGTTTCGCGTGCTGGGGTCGGTAATCACCGTTCCCCTGGCGGAAGAACTGGCGTTTCGCGGGTACCTGCTCAGGCGGTTCATTGCGATCGATTTCGACCGCGTAGGCTACGAAAGTGTCCCGTGGTGGGCCGTGGGGTTGTCGTCACTGCTGTTCGGGCTGATGCACGGGCAGTGGCTGGGGGGAATTGCCGCCGGGCTGGCCTACGCGCTCGTAACGCGCTTCCGCGGCAGACTCTGCGACGCCGTGGTCGCCCACGCCACAACCAACGCCTTGATTGCGGTGGCGGTCGTCGTGGGCGATGCGTGGTGGCTGTGGTAGCTTGTAGTCCCGCCTTCAGGCGGCACAAATGCGCCGTTCGGCAAAGTTGGGCCTATATACTCACATTCCGCACCCCTAAAACGAAGTTGCAACTCCTGAAATCACGAGGATTTACTTCAAACGAGAAAATACGGCTTCTGCGAGGTGCGATCGCAGCAGCGAATGGACAGCGACAATAGAAGCCGTGACGGGACGCACCTGCAGTTTTGCCGCATGATTTGGAAGACTCGGTAAAATGGGCACCGCGCAAACCTCAAAAAAGGGGTGCGGGTTGATCGTGACAAGATGGCGGCGTTGCGGCATCCTTGGCAAACCAGGAAGGATTCCTTTTTGCCAAGGAGGGCGAGCGGATGGATGCCGCGACTCGTTTCGACACTCGCGTGGTGGGCGCGTTGCCCGTGATTGTGAACTACCTCGATCGATTGGACCTGGCCGACCAAATCAACGCCGTGGTGCCGTGGGAAGGCGAAGTCCCATTGGGCACGCTGGTGGAAGTCATGATTTGTAATCGGTTGCTCGAACCCAAGGCGCTGTTTCGCCTGGACCAATGGGCGCAGACGGCCGCGGTGACCGACTACTTCGACTTGGAGCCGGGGCAATTGAATGATGATCGCTTGGGGCGAGCCCTGGAGCGGCTGGCGGCACACTCCGACAAAGTTCAATCGGCGCTGGTGATGACGGCCATTCAGCGATTCAAGCTCAACGTCACGCAGATTCATTACGACATCACGAGCGTGGAACTGTTCGGGGCCTACGAAGTGGAGGTGGCGGAGGGAGAAACGCCCCCGACACCGCTGCCTGCCTACGGTCGGACGAAAAGCGGGCGGAAGAACGTCAAGCAGATTCAGTTGGGGATGAACGTCACGGGTGACGGCGGTGTGCCGATCTCCCATTTGCCGCTGAACGGCAACGCTGGAGAATCCTCCACGCACATCGAGAATCTGCGCCGCCTGCGGACTCTCCTGCCGACGAGCAAACTGCTGTACATCGCGGACACGAAGCTGGACACCCCGGAGAACCTGCTGACGGTCGCCGCTCACGACGGGGAATTCCTGTGCGGCGGAGCTTTCGCACCGAACTTGAAAGACGTGTTTCTGGCGAACCGAAAACTGCTGCGGCGGGTGGACTACCACCCCAAGAGCCAGGACAAGTTGCCGCCCGAAGAGCGCGACGAATACAAGGCTTTCGAGCTCACGGATCTCCTGGAAGGAAGAGTCGATGGCGAGAAAGTCCGCCTGAGATACCGGCAGATTTTTGTGTGGAGCGAGGCCAAGGCCAAACAAGAAATCGCCACGCGGGAACGCCACGTGGCCAAGATCGCGGAGCAGTTCGAGGCCATCCAGCGGAACTTGAACAAGTACAGCCTCAAGACTGAGGCGACGATTGTCCGACGGCTGGAAGCTGCCCGGGCAAAATATGACGAGGGAGCGTTGTTCACCTACGACCTCACCCGGAATCGCCGAGGCCAGTTTGCCTTGAGCTGGAAACTCGACGCGAAGGCCTTGGAGCGACGCAAGCTCCTGGAAGGCGTCTACCTGCTGAAGACCAATCTGTCGAAGCAGACGTACCCGCTGGCGAAAACGCTGGGCAAATACAAGGAGCAAAGCCGAGTCGAGCGGCGCATTCACCATCTGAAAGGCCCGTTGGCCGTAGCCCCCATGTTCCTGAAGAATCCCGAGCGAATCGCAGGGCTGCTGTGCATCCTGGTCTGGGCACTGATGGTGCTGGCGCTGATCGAGCGACAAGTCCGCCGCAGTCTGAAAGGCAAACCGCTGTACGGGCTGTATCCCGAAAACCGCCCAAGCCCCGCGCCCACCGGTCCTGCGGTCCTCGACTGCTTCAGCACGCTGTGCGTCGTCATCGTGATCGACCATGGCACGGTCCTCCGACGGCTCGGTCAGCCAAATCAAATTCAATCGCTCCTGCTACGCCTACTTGGCATCCCGCCCGATGCCCTGCGAACCTTCAAACGAAGGTGCGGAATGTGAGTAACTACTCAAGATCAGCGGCGATCAGCGTGGATGAGCGTTCCCTCTTCGTCGGTACTCGACGACCGCCGGAGAAACAGGATCGACACAGGGAGCGCGGCCGGGCCACAACCCAACAGACGCAGAAAGCAACGGATCGAGCGGATGATTGCGGACCAGGAAGACAACATCCACAGATTGCATGGATTCACACAGATTTCAGAACGGCCTGATGATGTTCGCAATCTGGGCCAATCGGCGAATTCTGTGGATTCCCTGTCGGAACGAAGCGAGTTCTCGCCGCTTTGGGATTCCTTTCCTGACCTCGCATCCGTGCAGTACCACGGTCACTGCCGACAGCGGCCGGGGCACTTCTCTCAGGTCTCGGATCTCAGGCCTCAACACACCCGATCGACAACTCCGTTAAATCCGGAGTTCTCGTTACCTGGCCCAAGGCGCCCGTTGAAATCCGCTGGCAGTCGGCGCCGCTTTGACCCACATGATCGGATTTAGCGAGCTAGGGTTGAGACGGTGAAGCCGGATCGGCGGGTTTTCAGCAGGTGGCGTTCGTCCACTCCCGCCTGTCAGCGAACCGGCTCTGCTGAGAACGGGGTGGGGAACGTCCCGGCTGAAAGTCGCTTCTCGATCGAATACTTCACCAGCATTCGCAACCAAGGGGATCGATCATGAAGGTTCTGGCGAGCTTCGTGGGCCTGGCGCTGGCCCTGCTGTACTTTCCGCCTCCGCTTTCCGACAGCCACACTGGCAGCGACTCGGGTGTTACGCTGGTCAGCACGGCACTCGCGCCGCGCGACGATCCGGACAATGTGGAAGGACAGGATCCTCCCGTAACAGACGGGGTGACCGACCCGCCGGATGAAGGCCCGGGCGAAGAAACGTAACCGTTCAGGCCTGTGGCGCGAGGCGATCGCCGAAATTGACCGGTCGGCCGCGAAGATAGTCTGCCGCCGTCATGGGGCGTTTGCCTTCGGGCTGAACCCTCAGGATCTCGACCGCTGCGTCGCCGGCCTGCACCAGCCAGCCTTGCCGATCGGCCCGCAGGGTCGTTCCCGGAGGAGCCGGGGCATCGGACCCAACGGGGGAAGAGACCGCGCGCACCGAGAGAATCAGCAGCCGCTGCGGCGGTCGGCCACCCGAGTGCAGGAAAGTCTCTGCATTGGGCCAGGGCTGCATCGCGCGCACGTGGCAATCGATCTGGCGGGCCGAGCGCGACCAGTCGATCTCTCCCATTTCTTTGCGTAGTTTGGGAGCGCGGGTCACCAAGGCCGGCTCTTGCAAGAGCGGGAGGGCGGCGCCGGCCGACAATTGATCGAGCACCCGGGGGATCAGCGGCGCGGCCAGATGCGCCAGCCGCCCTTCCAGCTCGCCGGCGGTCTCGAGCGGGCCGATCGGCGTGCGGGCCACAGCCAGAATGGGGCCGGCGTCGAGTTCCGGAAGGATCTGCATGATCGTCACCCCGGTTTCGGCGTCGCCATTCATGACGGCATACGCCACGGGCGCCGCGCCACGGTATTTCGGCAAGAGCGAGGCGTGCACGTTGAGCGCCCCCAGCCTCGGAATACTCAGCAGGTCGCGCGACAGAATCTGGCCGTAGGCCGCGACGACGAACAGGTCTGCGGCCAGCTAGCGCAGATGCGCGAGCGAAACGGGCGCGGTGACGCCCGCCGGCGGCATCACGGGCGTACCGTGCGCGAGCGCCTCTTCGCGCATGACGTTGACGTGCCCGCGATGGTGGCCCTGCCCCGTGCGCTCAGGCTGCGTGACGAGCGCCACGACAGAATGCGGCGTCTCATACAGCGCGCGAAACGTGGGCAGGGCGAAGTCGCCGGTTCCCATCATCACCAGGCGCAGGGGTGACATTCGGGACGCGGGCATGCTAGTGGCTCAACCGAGCTGAGTTGACGGGTGCGACGGCCGACGACCAATCTTCCGCTCTCCTCCCCCCGGACGGGGGTGGGGGGTGTTTTGATTTCAAATCTGAAATTTCAGTAACTCGTCAGCCAAAACCAGTTCGTCTTTATGAAATCGCTAAAGACGTGTATGACGGTCGTTGTTGATCATTGGCAGGGATGCCTTTTCGATGACGGCGCTCGCTGTTCCACTGGGAC
>JBQTIL010000052.1:0-34767 GCA_052388175.1 Planctomycetaceae bacterium
GGCACCGCGGGGGCACGGCCCGCCTGCCCCCCCCACCCAACGCCGGCTACGGCCCCCCCCCCGCCCCCCCCCCGGCCGGGGCCGGGGGGGGGGCGGGGGGGGGGGGTGTTTTCCAGCGTCGAATTACGGTTTCCCCCCCATCCCCAGCCCTTCGCCCGCAAGGGGGGAAGGGAGCGAACAACGCGCGTTTGCCGCAAGTCCGCCCGATGTGTCGATGCCGATGTCCAGCGGCCGACGCGAAGTTGGCCGTGCGGCCGCGTGGAAATGTTCCGAGACGTTCACCCGGCCGGTCGCTGCGCGCCCTGGCCGCGCCATCCAAGACATCAGTCGAGATCGGTTGAGGCACGAGCCTCCACAGGTCGCCATTCTATCCGCCGATCGCCAGCACCCCCGTCCCTTCGATCTGGTCGTCTTTCAATAGTTGCAGCGCGCGGTTGGCCTGTTCCAGCGGGAAGAGCGTCACCTCGGGCCGCACTCCGGCGGCGGCCGCTTCGGCCAGCAGGGCGCGGCCGTCGTCGCGCGTGTTGGCCGTTACCGAATGAATGTTGCGCTCGTAGAACACGTGCCGTTCGTAGTCGAGCGGCGGGATTTGCGTCATGTAGATTCCGGCCAGAGCCAGAGCCCCGCCTTTTTTCAGTCGTTCGAGCGCCGCGGGCACGAGGTTTCCTGCCGGGGCAAAAATGATCGCACTGTCGACGGCGTGCGGCATCTCGCCGGCGGTTGCGCCGACCCAGTCGGCCCCCAGGCGGCGGGCCAGCGAGCGGTGCTTATCGCCGCGCGACACGACATACACCCGGCACCCGCGATGGCGGGCGATCTGCATCACGAGGTGCGCGCTCGACCCGAATCCATAAAGCGCCAGCGTTCCGCCCCGGGGGAGCTGGCTGCGCGCGAGGGCCCGATACCCGATGATCCCGGCGCACAAAAGCGGCGTGGCCTGGGCATCGGTGAACTCCGCCGGCAGCTCATACGCGAACTCCTCCGCCACGACCGCAAACTGGGCGAACCCGCCGTCGGCATGATACCCGGTGAACTGCGCCTTTTCGCACAGGTTCTCGCGCCCCGCGCGACAGAACTCGCACACGCCGCACGTCTGTCTGAGCCAGGCGACCCCCACTCGCTGACCCGGCTTCAGCCGCCGGCAGTCAGGCCCCAGCCGATCGACGACACCCACCACCTGATGCCCGGGAACGATCGGGCGTTTCGACCGGGGCAACTCTTCTTCGATCACGTGCAGATCGGTCCGGCAGATTGCGCAGCAACTCACGCGCAGCCGCAACTCGCCCCGGCCAGGCTCCGGGTCGGGCAACTCGACGAGCCGCAGTGGCGACGAGTGAATCGGAGCGGATTCGGTGAGAACGACGGCGCGCATAGCACGTTATTCAGGTTCCTTCCCGTCTGCCTTCTCGTCCACGCCCCGGCCGAAACCGGCACTACGAACGTTTCACAGCTCGATCGGCCACAGTGTTCCCGCCGACATGCCGCCATCGACGTAGATCACCTGGCCCGTCATGAAGGCCGACGCGTTTGACGCCAGAAAGATCGCGGCCCCCACCAGGTCGTCGACGGTCCCCAGGCGCTGGAGCGGGCAGACCTGCCGGTTCCAGGCCTGCATGGTGGGGCTCGACCACAATTTGTTCGTCAGATCGGTGAGAATGAACCCCGGTGCGATCGCGTTGACCCGCACGCCATGTTCGCCCCACTCGGCGGCCATTCCCCGCGTCATCATCGAGACGCCCGCCTTGCTGATGGCGTAGGGAAGCACGCCTTTCAAGGGCGAGTTGGTATTCAACGAATCGATGTTGATGATCGTGCCGGCCTTTTGCCCGATCATGTGCCGGCCCGCGGCCTGCGACAGGAAGAACATTCCTCGCAGGTTGATATCCAAAATGAAATCGAATTCTTCCGGAGTGAACGTTTCGACTTTCTTGCGTTTGTTGACGCCGGCGACGTTGACCAGCGTGTCGATGCGGCCGTGCGTGTCGATGACGGTCTTGACGAGCCGGTCGATGTGGGTGAGGTCGGCCACGTCACACGCCACGTGTTCGACGGGATACTCGCCCGTCGAAATCTCGCGCGCCGTTGCCGCCAGCGCCCCTGCGTCGCGCCCCGTGATGATCGTGTTGGCGCCCCGCGCGGCAAACGCCGCGGCCAGCGCCTTGCCGATCCCCCGGCTGCCGCCGGAAACGAGAATCACCTGGTCGGAGACGGAAAACAGGTTGTCGGGCATGGTGCATGGTCCTCGGATTCGCTCAACCCAATTTCTTCAAGGGCGAAGATTGCCAAATGTTGGCGGTCTATGACGATGGTTTGGCGGTCTTTGAGCGTTCGCTCTAACATTCAAACCGAACGGGACTTCAGCTACACCGGCACGCGCCAAAGACTGCCAGGTTCTCCCAAAGACCGCCAATGGCGATTGTCACCTGGCAGTCTTTGACGGCGGCTCCAACTGTCTTGCTCACCAGTGCTTGCGCTCTGCCGCGTTTCCATAGATTGCCAACGGGAAACGATTTTCTTGTAAGCCGATCGTGATGACACCCCCAGAACGTGATAACCACCTGCTGTCTGCGAGGGTGGTCACCGCGCAACCCACCCCGGGGGAGCAGTTTGGGAGCGTGATGACCACTCCAGCACGTGATGACCTCCCTCTGTCCGCTCCTGACCCGCTCAATTTACAGCGCCACCGAGCGGTTCGCCTGCGCGGAATCTTCGCGGCTACCGATCGAAGAGAGGCCCTGAACCTCGATCGCATGGGATTCTATTTTACCGCAGCGAGATCGCGGCGCGGAGATCGAACGAGCGCGCATTTGGAAAAGTCGGGCGAAATGATCTCCAAATGCGCCCCGACCCCCTGTTGACGCGCAGCGCCGGCGATGAACCGGGCGAGTTCTGACGTGTCATTGCGAGCACCCGCTTCGGGTGCCAGAATGACCTGCGAAGTGAGCCCCGTGCGGGGTTGTTACCGGGGGGCTGACGCCCCCCGCTCGCCACCTTATCGACTCTTCGACTTTTTGACCCTTCGACCCTTCACCCCATGCAGTTCATCGCCAGCGAGTTGCCCGGCGTCATCGTCATCGAACCGAAGGTCTTCGAAGATGAACGCGGATTCTTCATGGAGACGTATCATCAGCCGCGGTTCGCCGAAGCCGGCATCGACGCGAGCTTCGTGCAAGACAACCATTCACGCTCGCGCCGCGGCGTGCTGCGGGGGCTGCACTACCAGATTCGCCACGCGCAGGGAAAGCTGGTGCGCGCCATTCGCGGCGAAATCTACGACGTGGCGGTCGATTTGCGGAAAAGTTCGCCTATGTTCGGCCGCTGGGTCGGCGTGACATTGAGCGAGGCCAACCGCCGGCAGTTGTACGTCCCACCCGGTTTTGCGCATGGGTTCTGCGTCGTCAGCGACGTCGCCGAAGTGCTGTACAAAACCACCGACGTGTACCACCCCGAGGCGGAACGGACGCTTTTGTGGAATGACCCGGCAGTGGCCGTCGCCTGGCCGGTCAAGGAGCCTGTCGTTTCGGAAAAAGACCAGCGCGGGGTGCCGTTGCGGCAGGCCGAGGTGTATGCGTAGGTGCGAATCGCGCCGGGCAAGCCCGGCGGCGAAACGCAGCAGAGTGTATGCGTAAGAGCGAAACGCGCAATTCGCAAGCACGATCATGTCGTTGCCGAGTATCGCGCTGACGATGGGAGATGTGGCCGGTATCGGGCCCGAAGTGATCGTGCGCGCCTGGCAGGCGCCCGAACTGCACGCGGCCTGTCGGCCGATCGTGGTGGGGCACCCCGGGGTGTTGAAGCGTGCCGTACAGCTCGTCGGCGTTCGCTTCGATGTGCGGCCGATCGATCGGATCGAAGATTCGCAACCCAGCGCCACGACAATTCCCTGCTGGAACCCGACCGGTGACCAGGCCGCTGACGTGCCTGCGGGGGTCGTCGACGACCGTGCCGGGCAGGCGGCGTGCGAATACCTCTCGGCCGCCGCGCAGGCGGCTCTGGCGGGCCGCATCGACGGCATCACTACGGCCCCGTTGAGCAAGGCCGCTTTGCACCGCGCCGGGTTGCACTACCCCGGCCACACCGAAATTCTGGCTGAGATCTGCAGCGTGCGCGACTATGCCATGATGCTGTATCTGGGCGGCGTACGCCGGGGGCGGGAGTCAGAGGACAGAGGTCAGAGGACAGAAGACAGTGGACGGAGGACAGAAATAAGTCCGCTCGAGACATCGACTCAATCCGCAACCGCGTCGCCTCTCGGCGTCGTCCACGTCACGCTGCACGTGGCGCTGCGAAACGTGCCGGGGCTGCTGTCGACGGGGGGCATTCTGGAAAAAATCCGGCTGCTCGACCGGTTTTTGCGCGATTTCGGCGGCGAGCCACCGCGCATCGGCGTCTGCGCTCTGAATCCGCACGCAGGCGAAGACGGGCTGTTCGGCGACGAAGAGGTGCGGTTTATCGCCCCGGCCGTCGTGGCAGGGTGCGCCGAAGGAATCAATGCTCACGGGCCTTATCCGGCCGATACCCTGCTGAAGCGAGCGGTCGCCGGTGAATTCGATGGCGTGGTCGCGATGTATCACGATCAGGGGCATATTGCCCTGAAGCTCATCGGCTGGAATCGGGCGGTCAACGTCACCCTCGGTCTGCCGATCGTCCGCACCAGCCCCAGCCACGGCACGGCATTCGACATCGCCTGGCAGGGGAAGGCAGACGCCGCGGGAATGCTCGAAGCCGTGCTGGTCGCGGCCCGCCTGGCGACACTCAAATTGGCACGCGAGCCAGCGTAGTAGCAGCCCGTTGAAAAACTTCCCTCTCCCTCTGGGAGAGGGTTAGCTGCCTGTTGAAAAAGGTGTCTGGAACTTTGTGAGCATCCAGATTCCGAGGGGTTTTCACAGGTGCCGAGAGTTCCAGACACCTTTTTCAACACCGAGCGATCTTAGAGCGGCCGGCGTGAGCCGGCCGGTGTTGCTACGGTGCCGCAGGCTTTTCGCTGGCAGGCGGCGGCGTCAACCGGTCGACGTATTGATTGGTCAGCTCCATCGGCGTGACACCCGGCGGAGGTTCGTACGCGAACTCGTTGAGATCGATCGGCTCGTTAATGGTCACGTCGAGAAAATCGAGCGTCAGCATCGGGCGGCTGACCTGCCGTTCGGGCAGTTTTTTCAAATAGAGAACGCGCAGCGGCACTCCCGTCTCGCGGTCAAGGTACACCCACACCGAATCGGGGACGACGGCCGGCAGCAAGGCCGAACCCTCTGTGGATGGTTGACCCGTGAATTGCGCCACCATCCGATCTTGCCAGACTCCCTGAATCACAACAACCGGTCGGCCGCGAAACACGTCCTCCTTCAGTCCTGTAAATCTCATATCGCGCTCGAAGGCCGACAGCAGGGCCGGCAGGCCCCCGAGGCCCAGGCTGGTAACCATCGCCGTTTCTGTCGTCTCCCCGGCCTTGCGGGCAGCCGCGAGAATCTGATTGACGTTGCGGCGGGTCACTGTCTGTTCTTTGTTCGCCTTCTTGGCAAAGCGCTTGCCCGTATCGATCTGGATGCTCGTCCACAACACCTCGCCGTCGCAGACTTCCAGCAGCGAACCCTGTGCGTCGCCGACTTTGAGCACCAGATCGAGCTTCATGTGCCAGTCGTTGGGTTTCAGGGCCGTCTGCAGGTACTGGCCCTCCGCCGTGTAACCCCGGTCGAAGACGTCGACTTTTTCGACAATTCGCCCCTGGACCGACGTGTGTGCCAGCAGCAGGTTCCGAGCCCGCACGAGTTCTTCTTCGGCCGAGCCGGGCGCGGGGGCGGTCTGGGGCGGCTGGGCCGCTGCCCAGCCCGGCACGGCGAGCAGAGTTACGGCAAATGTCAATCTGCACAAAGTTGTCATGTTGTTCGGAACGCAGGGGTTTTGCCAAAGATTCCGAAGCGACTTTTCCGAAAACTCTTGATAGTCCGGCGAAGGCCGCCGGATTGTATCAGTCCGTCAGTTTCCGGGCGACAGCAAGTCGCAGGGTTGCGCACACACTTTCCTGAGGGGGTCGTACATGAGGTACTACTTTCTAGCGTTGGCGACACTAATTGCCGTCTGCGTCGGCTGCCAGTCGGCCGGAGTTGACCGCATGGCCGGAGGACCGGGGCCCGAGCCGGGCTCCGAAATCGTCGCTCGGGCCAACAACGACATGGGGGGCAGGCACCAGAATTATGTCGCTCCCCCGGCCGGCTACATGCTCCGGCCCGGCCCGATGGTCGATGGGCCTGGCCCGGGCGTCTTGTGCCCGATCGGAATGGATTCGGCGAACAGCGGGATGGGACGTTCCACCCAGGTCAAGTTCCTGGAACCCGACGGAATGGCGATCGGCTGGCAGATCGGCGGCGGCTACGCCGACAACCAGCTCTTCGCTCCTGCCCGGTACAACTTTCAGCAAGGGGCCAGCTATCGCCTGAAGCTGACCAGCCTGCCGGGCCGTGACGGCCTGACGCTGTACCCCACCTTGCAGGTCTACCCGACCCACCCGCAAACGGCCGCGTACCTGGCTCACAACTGCGTGCCGGTGCAGGTCACCGATGAAGACCTCGACCAGGTGCAGGCGAACAACTTCGTCACGAAGGTGATCTATCTCCCGTCGCCGCAGCACCAGGAGCTGGCGATTGCGGGGGTTGAGACCCTCGTCTCGACTCGCCTCGACCCGGGCCTCGACCCGGTTGCCGAAGCCGATCGTCGCGGAACGATTCTCGCGGTGCTGCGCGTCGGCAACATGGATATGGAAACACCCGACGGACAGGTCGTCGTCGGCGCCAACGGCACGGTGCAGCAGGCATCGCACATTCGGCGCGTTGACGGCGAACGGGGAGAATACCAGCCCCCGATGCCGCTCCAGCCGCCGATCCCCATCCAGGGAATCGGAGCGCGTGGCAACGGAATTCCGCCGGCGCAGATGATGGGCGCCTCGGGCGGCCCCGGTATGCCCGCGAACCCCACGCCGGTGTGGGGCATGCCGATCACCGGCACCCCGATCGGAATGGCTGGCCCTCCGCATCTGCCCTTCGGCGGCCCCGCGGGGCTCAAGTCGCACACGGTGCGGAACCGCTCGAAGCAGCACATTCCTGAGCCGGTCGACCACTTCGTGATCGACGTCAAGCAGAAGCCGGGCGTGCGTCTGCCTGACCCGGTCCGCTACATCGAGTACGAAGAAAAGCACCCGGTCTTCCGAAATCCGTAAGCGCGTCGCTCGCGCCCCCGGCCCTCGCGCCGGGGGCAGCACGCGAGCACTGGTCGCAATCGAGTCGCCGGGCGGACCTCAGGCCCCCGGCGACCGAGCGACGAACGCTTGCAGCCCATTTCAACCGTGCCGTGTTCAACTGGCTGAAAACGACGAAGCGCATTGCGAACCGATTCTCTGGCGGCAAGCTGACGGCCCTGATTTTCAAGATGTTTACCTCTTCACCAGCCACGCACTTTGCCAGACCTGCCGCCAGACGGCAGAGGTCGCGCACGGTGTGGCTGGCAACGCTGATCTTTCTCACGACCGTCTCAACCACGGCCAACCTGGCCCAGGCGCAGGCGACCGCCAGAAACCGCTACTTCCCGTTCGATCAGACGGTACCACCGGGCGTGGCCGGACAAACAGCCGCCGCCCTGCGTCGCGGCAACACGTGTTACCTGCAGCCCATTCGCGTCGAACTGCCGGGCCCGGGCGGTCTGGTATCGATCTACGAAGGTTGCGATGGCGCCTGCACCGACGTGGTCGCCCCGGCACTGGCCGCGATCCAGGTCGGGCCGGTTTACCGTCTGAAGCTCTCGTCGATGCCGGAGTTTCCCGGGGTGGAATTGTATCCGACAGTCGAACTGATCGATCGATTGCACCCCCCCTGCGGACGCGAAGCCGACTTTCCAATCCCCATCGCGTTTACAGAGCAGGAAATTCGTGCGGTAATTCAGGGGCGGCTGGTGACGAAGGTCGTGTATCTCGAGCAGCCCGACCGGGCGATTCCCCTGCGAGGTTCTAACGCCTCGCGCACGCGCCTCGCCCGACCACGGGAAAACGCGCTGGCCCTCGCCGACGAAGCGGGCCGGCCGATGGCGATCGTGCGGCTCGGCGGGCGCGTTCCCGACCCGCATTCACCGGAACCCGATTTTTACGGCCACGGCGGGCCGGTCGAAGTTCTGGCGGCGCCGCCCGAGCCGATCGACCCGGAGGAGGCGCAACCGTGAGGCATCGCGCACAACGGCAAGGGCAATTCGCGATGAGCCGGGCCCTCGCATCGCGCTCGGCAATGGCGGGCCTGATGCTCACGGCCTGCGCGTGCAGCTCGATCTCAAGGCCCACTGCCTCTACCAGCGAAGACCCGTTCCTGGATCGTGGCGAAACGCGGCCCAGCGCGCGGGCGGTAGCGCAGGCGACCCACGCACAGAAAGGGGCGCGGCCGCTCGCCGAGCGCGACGCGGCCGTGCACCGCACCAGCCAGGCGCAGGTCGCGCAGGCCGCTTTCGAGGTGCCTGACGGCGGTTCTTCGCGGGCGATCGACGGGACGATCGAGCGGACGGCCGCAGAGGCCCGCATGCCCGTGGCCTGCCCCGCGTGCCCGTCTGAATGCGCCGCGAATTGCTGCGAAGAATCGGGGTACTACCCCGACGAATACTTGTGCGACGGCGGAGACCGCGAGCTGCCAGTGCACTACGACCGCGAACGAATGCTGGGCCTCGAAACAGAAGACACCGTTTTTGAGTATCGCGACGAAGACGGCCGGCGCCGCGTCAGACCTTCGCACAAGGTTTGCATCTACGCCCCGCGCTTCGCGTCGGTGACGACGTTCAGCGCTCCGATCGAAGATATCGGAGGCGGCCCGCCCGTCGAAGCGTTCGCCGCGGTGCAGGGAGCCGGCATGAAGAACCGTCAGGCGACGGTCGCCCAGGAGCAGCGTGAGGGAACCGAGCGGCTGGTGTCGCGATTGCGAGGCAGCACCCTCTTGACCGACGTGGCAAGCGATGCGATCGACCGCCCGACTGCGCCTCTGATTCACGACCACACCGCGGTCGTTGTCGAGAACGTGGGGTTCCTCAAGTCGGGTCAGTTGCGCAAATCGGAATCGGCGTGGATCGAACGTCAGGCGTTGGCCGCCGTCGTCTGGACGCGCGACCAGAACCCTGTGATCGTGGCGGAAACCGAAGGCCCCCACGAGTTGCGGGCCGAATTCAACGCCTCGGAACTGGCCGGCCTCGAAAACCGATTCCAGGGCAAGAGCCGCCTGCGAATCGTGAAACTGGCAGACCGCGACGTCGCGCTGCCGGGCGACGTCGTCACGTTCACGATTCGGTTCGACAACATCGGCGACCAGCCGGTCAGTTACGTGGTGCTGGTCGATAACCTTACGCCGCGCCTGGAATATATTGATGACAGTGCGACGTTGAATCTCGACGGGCGGCTGGTCACCGAAGACAACGGCGAAGGAAGCCTCATACTGCGCTGGGAACTCGACCTGCCGCTGGCCGGCCGCACGGGCGGCGTGGCGACGTTTCGGGCCCGCGTGCGATAACCCCTGTTTGAAACCCGAGCCGGATTCACCGCGGATTCCCGCGAATCCGGAGCCCCGCCGCATTCAAATGCGGCGGGGTTTTTTTGTTGACCCTTGACTCACGCCCCTCCTCAGCGCCGACGCGATCGCCGGTCGCCGCCCACGGCAGGTAATCAACTCGCTTGAAATTCTTGCCCCGTCAGCCGTCGGGCGTTTATACTGAATGCCTGGCCACGCTCCCCTGGTCGGAAAGGAGTCGCGAACAAATGGTCAGCGAAGTGCTGAATGATGAATTGGCGGCGATTGGCAACGTCGCCGGAACGATCTGGCAGTACCTCGAGAGTCAGGGACCGGTCACACTCAGCCGGTTGGCAAAGGAGATCGACGCACCGCGCGACGCTGTGATGCAGGGTGTCGGCTGGCTGGCGCGGGAAGGCAAAATACGATTCGACGAGACGCCCCGAAGCAAGCTAATCGCCCTGGCCTGACGGCCTGGATCTGCTGTTATGGAGCAGGCACTTTCTTTCGAAGACCTTTGTCGGGCGGGGCGCAAGTACCTGAAGGCCGGCCGCGGAAAAGACGCGGTGCAGGCGTTCGAGGCGGCCCGGCAGATGAACGATCTCGACCCCGACGTGCACGAGAACCTCGGGGCCGCGCATTGCTTGCTGGCAGAATACGAGCCGGCGGCAAAGCATTTCGAACGCGCCACCGTTCTGGAACCCCGCCGCGGCGCAGCCTGGATCAACCTGGGCGCGGTACTCAATCGCCTGGGTCAGCATTCGAAGGCCGCAGAGGTGCTCAGGCGCGCGGTGCAGATCGACCATCGCAGTGCCATCGGTTTCTACAACCTGGGCATCGCCTACAAGCACCTGCAGCGGTGGACGATGGCAATACCCGCGTATCGCGAAGCGATCAGGCTCGATCCGCAGATGGCTGATGCCTATCTCAACCTGGGCAACGTGTACGTCGCGATGCACAATTTTCCGCAGGCCATCTCCCAGTTCAAGAAGGCGCTCGAGCTCGACCCGAACCTGGAACGAGCCCAGCGGGGCCTTGCGCGGGCTGAGTCAGCAGCCGAAGACTTGAAAAAGGGGTTCAGCCCGTTCGGCCGACTGGTGGGATCTGCGCCCGAAGACCAGAACAAGTCGAACGAACCTCCTGCCGCGCGCGTCCTCGCCGAAGACGAACGCATTCGCGATCGGCGGAGGTTGAGCGAGCTGTTCGAACAGACGCAACTCGACCAGGGAGAACTGCTGGGGTGCCTGAAATCGCAGCTCGATCCGGCAGTGAAGACGCTCAATCGTCTGCTGACTCACCGTACGTCGCCGCATGGCGAGCCGCTGTCGAAGGCCGAGGCGCTCGAGAATTTCAGCGTGGCCTGCAAGGCATTCGCGCCGCGCCTGGCGCAATTTCGTCGAGTCATGCAGCAGATGCGCGAACACGAGGCCAGCGTCAAGTGACGGCCGCAGCCCCGGAAAAATACGCCGACGAAACGCTCTGCGCCCAGGGCTTGGATCGCCACCGCCTGCCGCGCCACGTCGCCATCATCATGGACGGCAACGGCCGCTGGGCCCAGGCGCAGGGGTTGCCGCGAGTCGAGGGGCATCGCCGCGGTGTGGCGAGCGTCCGCAGCATTGTTGAAGAGTGCGCGCGGCTGGGGTTGGAACAATTGACGCTCTATTGCCTCAGCAGCGAGAACTGGAAGCGGCCCCAGCGCGAGCTCGATTTCCTGATGAAC
Organism: Planctomycetaceae bacterium; assembly: GCA_052388175.1. GTDB lineage: Bacteria > Planctomycetota > Planctomycetia > Planctomycetales > Planctomycetaceae > SIAF01. The sequence goes on from JBQTIL010000052.1 coordinate 11,242, forward strand.
CTGCTGGAACAATATGTGATCGAAGAGCGGTCGGAAATCATGCGGCAGGACCTGATCTTCTCGATGATCGGTCGCCGCGAAGGCTTGAGCCCGGGGGTGCTGGCCGAGGTGGAAAAAACCGTGGCCTGCAGCGCCAGCAATCGCGGCATGCGGCTGTGCCTGGCCGTGAACTACGGCAGCCGGCAGGAAATTCTCGACGCCGCCCGGGCGCTCGCGCGCGACGCGGCGGCCGGCCGCTGTCAGCCCGAGAAGATCACCGAAGAAGATTTCTCGCGCCGGCTGTACACGGCGGGAATGCCCGACCCCGATCTGCTGATTCGCACGGCAGGCGAAATGCGGGTCAGCAATTTTCTGCTGTGGCAGATCAGTTACGCCGAATTGTGGGTGACCGCCAGGTGCTGGCCGGAGTTCCGGGCCCCCGATCTGTACGACGCGCTGCGCGACTACGCGGCCCGCGACCGGCGCTTCGGGGGCCTGAATGGCTAGCCCGCGCGAGCTGGCGTGGCGGCTTTCGCTGGGGCCCGTATTGATCGGGGCCCTCGTCTGGCTGTTTGCGCTCGACGCACGCGCCGGAACGGGCGCCCCCTGGTTATTGGCGCTCAGCGCCCTGCTCGTCGTGCGCTGCACGTGGGAACTGGCCGATCTGCTGTCGCCCAGGATCGGCAAGGCAAATTTCCTGCTCGTGGGCTGTTGCGCGCTGGCGGTGGTCGCATCGAACTGGATCGTCCCCTGGTTTGCCAATGGAATGGGCCAGCGCGGCGAAACCAGCGCGCTTGCCAATGTGTCACCTGGCGCGCTTCCGCTCGTGGCGCTGTCGCTGGCCGTCGCGGTCTTGTTCGCAAATGCCTGCCTGCGTTATCGCGCCCCCGGCGGCAATCTGGAAACGCTGGGGATCGAAATTTTGTGCCTGGCGTACGTCGGCGTCTTGATCAGCGCCACCGCGCAATTGCGCTGGGTGGCACCCCAGGAATGGTGTTACCTGCCGCTCGCCTCGCTCGTGGCTGTCACGAAATGCGGGGATACGGCGGCGTTCTTCGTCGGCAGCGCCCTGGGAGGACCCAAGCTCAGCCCGCTGATCAGCCCGGGCAAAACAATCGCGGGGGGCCTGGGGGCCCTGGTGGGGGGCTCGGCTGCCGGCTGGGTCTGCCTGTCATTGGCGCCTCGCTGGCTCGCCCCGCACGCAGACGGGGCCGAACCCGTCTGGTCATTGACCTATGGCGCGATTGTTGCCACTGCCGGCATCGCAGGAGACCTTGCCGAGTCGCTGATCAAGCGCGACGTCGACCGGAAAGACTCGTCGCCCCTCTTGCCCGGGTTCGGCGGCTTGCTGGATCTCGTCGACAGCGTGATTTTCGCCGGGCCGGTGGCGCTTGCGCTCTGGCACATTCTGCCACTGGCGCGCTGACAACGTGTTGCAGAAAAGCGGGGACAGCCACCCTCGCGTCATGCGCCTCTCGGGCGATTCCAGCCATGTCGGGGAGGCAGTCCCCGTTTTTCAACGGCCCGATAGGATAGCCCCCTGCCCCGGATCAGAAACCTTCGCGAATAGCTGCGACAACCGGCTGCCTGATAGACTCACAGGGCCAGTGGGCTTTTCGATCGAACATGAGCACTGCGCGCAAGGTCGCCGAGAATCTGAGAATCGTCCAAGAGCGGATCGCGCGGGCCTGCGACCGCGCGGGCCGCGACCCGCATTCGGTCACGCTGGTCGCCGTGACGAAATCGGCCCGGCTGGAATGGATCCGCACGCTGGTCGACCTGGGAGTCGTCGAACTGGGGGAAAGCCGTCCCCAGCAACTCGTGTCGAGGGCTGTGGAATTGCCGCCACTCGTCCATTGGCACCAGATCGGTTCGCTGCAGCGAAACAAGGTGCGAATGCTGCTGCCGTGCGTCACCCTGATTCACTCGATCGACAGCCTGCGGCTGCTCGAGGCGATCGACCGCATCGCCGGCGACCTCGCGGTGCACCCGCGAATTCTGCTCGAAGTCAATCTGACGCGTGAACCCGCCAAGCACGGATTCACGGCCAGCGAGCTGCGAGCCGCGTGGAAGCAGGTGTTTTCATGTGATCGGGTTCGCGCCGAGGGGCTGATGACGATGGCCGCCTATTCGACAAACCCCGAGAATGCCCGCCCGATATTCGCCGCTTTGCGAGCGCTGCGCGATGAACTGACCCGAATCACGCCGGGGCACGAATTACGCCATCTGTCGATGGGCATGAGCGGCGACTTCGAGACGGCGGTCGAAGAGGGCGCGACGCTCGTGCGCGTGGGCAGCGCCCTCTGGGCGGGTGTTGAAGAATGAAGCCCGACGGCCGCGTCAACCGCGGCCGCCGGGTTCGGGTTCACAGCACCAGCTCATGCACCTCGAAGAGCCGGTCGAGTCGCGTAATCTCCAGCACCTCGCGGACGTCCAACGAGGGGTTGTAGAGGTGGACTTCGATACCGAGCTTTCGCAGCGAAGCGAGCAGCCCCAACATGCCGCTGGGGACAAACCGCACCCCGGTCAGATCGAACGCCAGCACCCGGCAATCGTGCAACCTGAGCAGATCGAGGATCTCTTCGCGGCACTCGCCCAGATCGATCTGGTCAAGCTCCTCTCCACCGCCGAAACCCACGACCGTCAACGGTCCGGTTTCGTAGACGCGCAAAATTTCATGTGACGTAGGCACAGAACACACCTCCGCAAAAGGGAACACAAAAAAAGAAATCAATGGGCAACCGACAGCAGCTTCGACAAACGACAAGAAAAGAACGGGCGCGGTTCATCGCGCACGAGAGAACCTCAAGCAGACATTAGTACGTTGATAAACCATTGGGCGATCAGCAAATTCTTGCGGCGATCCGCACATAAACCACAGGAACAGCACCGTGCATTTCTCGGGCCAAAAGCGGCAAATTTCACAATGGTACGCTTAACGTCGGTGAAACAGAGTGTTTATGCCCCGCAGGGAGGAGGCCCTTGTGTAGCCTGAGGTGACACATCGCAGTACGCGACACGTCGTCAGTATGGAGGGGCTTTTCATCAAGACGGCTAACTATGAAACCCCGCCGGGCTGCCGCAAGTTTCAGCAATTCCTGCCGTCAGATCGAGATTCAAACTCGAATGGCGGCTAATTCGAATCGCAGGGGCCTCCAGCCTGTGTCGTCAGTCCACAGGCAATATGTCTGTGCTACGAATCGGGGCGAGTCGCGGCGGGCGGCGACATCCCCCCATCCCCCATCCTTCCCCCGCAAGGGAAGGGAGCGAAGACGCGAGTCCGTCACGCGGCAACCAACATGTCAGTCGAGGTCGGTTGAGCCACTAGTTCTTGGGCGGCAGCAGATTCAGAACCGCCGCTGTCATACCGATGACGCCAGTGCGAATCGACGACGCGGGGTCAGGATAGAAATCCGGCGAATGCAACGGCGGCAACGTCTTGCCGGCCCTGGCGAGCTCGGCGACGCGCTCAGCCGGGACCGTTCCGATTCGGAACATGAATATCGGAACACCAGCCAGCCCGTACTGGCTGAAATCTTCCCCGCCCAGCGACGGCTCGCTGGGCACCACATTCTCGTTTCCCAATGCTTCGCGGAACACGGGCACCAGCCGTTCGACGAGCGTTTCGTCGTTGCGGGTGGCGGGGGTCGCATCAGAGAACTCGATCGTCGGTTCGGGGGCGCCGGCCGAGGCCGCCACGGCCTTGGCTTTTCTCTGAATGGCCTCGAGCAACCGCGCGCGGGCTGCATCGCCATAGCTCCGCACGGTCAGTTGCAGCCGGCAGATGTCGGGAATGATGTTGTGTTTCGTGCCGGCGTGAATCGAACCGACGGTGATGACGGCCGGCTCGAAAGGCGGGTTCTCGCGGCTGACGATTGTCTGCAGATCGAGAACGAGGCGGGCCGCCTGCACAATCGGGTCGATCGTGGTGTGCGGAAAGGCGCCATGCCCTCCCCTCCCGCGCATCGCAATATCGACGCTGTCGACGTTCGCGAGGATGTATCCTGCCCGGAAGCCCAGTTTGCCGGCGACCAGGTGCGAATCGACATGCAGTGCCAAACCGAAATCGGGCTTCGGGAACCTGGTGAACAGGCCGTCCTTCAGCATCGCCAGGGCGCCTGCGCCGATTTCTTCGGCAGGCTGCCCGATCAACATGACGGTGCCGCGCCACGCTTCTTTGTGCGAGGCCAGCCAGCGGGCCGTACCGATCAGACACGTCATATGCACGTCGTGCCCGCAGGCGTGCATCACCCCCACTTCGCGCCCCTGCGGATCGACGCCTTTCATTTGCGAAGCGTAAGGCAGGCCGGTCGCTTCGGTCACGGGCAGCGCGTCAAGGTCGGTGCGGACCATGACCACCGGGCCGGCCCCGTTTTTCAGCAACCCCACGACCCCGTGCCGGCCGACCTGAGTGCTGACCTCGCAGCCGACCTGCTTCAACTCGGCGGCCAGCCGGGCGGCGGTTTTTTCTTCCTGGAACGACAGCTCAGGCGCGGCGTGAAGCTGCTTGTACAGAACGACCAATTCGTCAAGCTGGGGCTGGGTCAGGGCCGGTTGCTGATCGGCGAATAGCGCACGGTTGCCCAGGAGGCAGATCATCGAGAGCGACAGAACGATCGAACCGGGCGAACGACGGCAGCACATCGCATGATCCTTTGCTAATGAGTGCAGATTGAGGAATGTGACGCGGCTTTACGCCTTCTCCGTCTCAGCGACGCGACAAGATCCATTGTGCCAGAAAATAGGCGCCGAAACTGCCCGCGAGCCCCAGCACGTCGGCCGGCAGGTACGCCGCGCCGTAGAGCGCGTGGTGTGCGATCGTGCCCACCTGCTCGGCGGGAAAACACCTGGCGATGTACGCGGGGTACTCATGGTTCGCAACCACGTCGGCCGGCGGCGGACACGCGAACCGCTCCATCGAAAACCGCGCCAGCCACAACGCACCGCCGACAAGCATCGGCAGCAACCCGGCCAGTTCGCCGCGCGGCGCCGCGAACAACCCCATGGCCAGGGGTACGAACAGGCACACCATCGCCAGCGAAAGCTGATAATCGAGCAGGTCAATGATTCCCTCGTCGGTAAACGTAATGGCGACGGCAACGGCGGTTATCGCCACGACGCACACGCGGTCGAGCAGCAGATGCCGTCCTTCGAACAGCCGCACGTTGCCCAGAAGATTGCGCGCCAGAATGGTCGCCGGCGCAATGGTCGCACTGGTGGCCACAGAGACGATGATCGAAATGACCGCCAGCACAAACACGATCAACAGCGGCGTCGAAAGAAAATCGAACGCCAGGTGCAAGAGCACCGCGTTGCCCTTGATTTCGTGCGGGTGCGTCGCGCTCGAGGCCAGCCCCAGCGCGACGGGGATCAGCCCGAACAGCAGATACAGGGCGCTCGCGAGCAGGCACGACAGGCTGGCGACACGCTCGTCTTTCGAGGCGAAAATGCGCTGCTGCAGGTCTTGCCCGGGAATATTTCCGAATAGACCCGTGGCCAATGTGCCCACCCAGGTGAGGACGGCAAAGAGCTTCGGTGGCGGGAACAAGGTCAGGCGGTCACTATCGGTCTGCGCCACCACCTGCCGAACCCCTTCCACCACCGAACCGCCCCCCAGGTGCGAGAAGGTCGCGTACCCCAGGGCGACCAGCCCGAAAATTGACACGGCGATCTGCAGCGCATCGGTCAGCGTCACCGACCACATGCCGCCGATCAGCGTATATAAGAGCACGATTCCTGCCGCGATCAACACGGCCCAGACGTGCGGGACCCCGAACAGGTCGTGCTGCAAGTCGCGCAGGCCGACGTATTGCGCGGCGACCCACAGGCAGAAAATCGGCACCTGAATGGCGCAGGCGACGAACTCGGCCCGCGGACCGTATTGGTTCAGGTAAAAGTCGCCAATCGTGAACAGTTTCTGCCGCCACAGACGTCGGGCGAAGAACAAGCCGGCGAGCAGCAGTGTCGCGGCGCACGACCAGGGGTCGAGCAATGTGCCGATCAGCCCCTCTTCCCGCGCGTTGCGCGACGCGCCCATGATGGCCGAAGTTCCGAACCAGGTGGCCATGAGCGCGCCCCACGATAAAAACAACGGGAGGCTGCGGCCGGCGACGAGAAAGTCTTCTTCGCTTCGAACCTTGCGACGGGCGTACAGGCTGATCGCGAACAGCGCCAGCAGATACGCTGCCACCGCCAGTGCGAGCCAGGATTTGACTGGTCCTGAGAATGTCACTGCGAAACGCCCAGCCGTCCGTTGCCGGCTCACTAATAACCCACGGCGCAACCGTCTTTTCGCGGGTCGCTGCCGCCGTGCAGCGATCCGTGCTTGTGGTCGATCAGAATCCCCTGGAAACCGCCAAAGGCGTTCAGGTCGCGCATAATCTGATGCCCTTTTTTGCGCAGGGCCTCGATCGTCGCGTCGGAAACGCCCGATTCGACCGCCACGGTGCCTCCCGCAGAGGCCATAGGCTGCCCCGTCGGCGTCGCAGACCCCAGGTGCTGGATGCGGGCCGCATCGCCGGCCTCCTGAATGTTCATCCCGAAGTCGATCAGGTTCACCAGCACCTGCACCTGCCCCTGGGGCTGCATGTCGCCCCCCATCACCCCGAACGACAGCCAGGGCTCGCCCTCATGCGTGACGAAGCCGGGGATGATCGTGTGAAACGGGCGCTTGTGCGGTTGCAGGCCATTGGGGTGTTGTTCATCCAGTGAAAACAGCGTCCCGCGGTTTTGCAGGGCAAACCCCAGATCGCCGGGCACGATCTGCGAGCCGAACCCCGTGTACAGGCTCTGAATCAACGAGCAGCAATTGCGATCTTTGTCGACGACGGTGAGATAGATGGTGTCTCCCTGCGATGTTTTCGGATCGCCGGGGGGCACGTCGACGGCCGCTTTGTCGGGGTCGATTCGATTCCGCTGCTGCGCGGCATACGCCTTCGAAATCAACCCGGCCACGGGAATCGACGCAAATTCAGGGTCGGCGTAATAGCGGGCCCGGTCGGCGAAGGCCAGCTTCTTGGCCTCGATGAACAGGTGCAGATAGTCGGGGCTGGCCGGCCCCATGCTCTTCAGATCGTAGGCCTCGAGAATGTTCAGCATTTCGAGCACGGCAATGCCCTGCCCGTTGGGAGGCAACTCCCAAACGTCGTAGCCGCGGTAGTTCGTCGAGACGGGTTCGACCCAGTCGGAATGATGCGCCTCGAAATCGCGCAGGGAAAATCGGCCGCCATGCTGCGCGCTACAGGCGACGATTTTTCGGGCGATGTCTCCGCGATAGAAGGCGTCTCGCCCGTGCTTCGCGATCAACTGGTAAGTTCGGGCCAGATTGGGGTTGCAAAACACCTCGCCGACTTCGGGCGCTCGGCCGCCGGGCAAATAGGTAGCGGCCGACTCGGGCCAGGCGGCCAGATCTTTGACTGAGGTTTGCCAGTTCTGCGCGATGATCTCACTGACAGGGAAACCTTCGTCAGCATATCGAATCGCGGGCTGCAGCAATTCGCCCAGCCGCTTCGTCCCAAACCGACGCAGCAGCACGTCCCACCCGTCGACGCAGCCAGGAACCGTCCACGAGAGGGGCCCCGTCTTCGGAATCGCCGTCAGTCCTTTGCTCCGCACGAACTCAACCGTCATTTCAAACGGGCTGCGCCCACTGGCATTCAGGCCGTACAGCTTCTTCGACTTCGCGTCCCAGTAGATGACAAACAGGTCGCCGCCGATTCCGCAGCTCATCGGCTCGGTCACACCGATCACGGCGTTGGCCGCGATCGCCGCATCGACCGCGTTTCCGCCTGTCTTCAGCACCTCCAACCCGGCCTGCGCCGCCAGGGGCTGGCTGGTGGCGACGATTCCGTGCCGCGCGAGAACGGCCGAACGGCTCTGATGCGCATTGGGAGGCGGCCGGTCATAGCCGCCGCCCGAAAAGGCCTTGGCGTCGGCAGCTCGCGCCTCGTTGGGAAGACCCATAACGGCTGAGAATGGCAAAAACGCGATGCTGACGCAGAACCGCAGGGAGTCGCTCCAACTCAGCATCCCGAACTCTCCACACATTCCTGAATTCTCCAGATTCCATCAGGCGGCGAGGCGAGTTTCGCCAATTTGCCCCGCGATTGCAACGTTTTGAGGGTGTTTCCCTCAAAGTCCGCCAACTCTGCCAGATTGGTTCAAGCCGCACGACCCGTACAACCGATCCACACGACGGACCCGTTGCATCGTAACCGCTATCGTTCGCTAAGGAGGCGTGGTATGCGCAAGGCCCTTTGGATTCTGTCGACCCCGGTGGTCGCGGGCGGGCTGGCGTGGGCTGTCAATGCGGCCGACGAGCAGGCGCCTTTGCCCTCTCGTTCGCCGTCGGCCCAGACCGGAAAGATCTATTACTTTTCTCGCAATCACAAATCAGCGGAAGCCGACGCCGACTCGCTCGCCGGGCTTTCCGCTGCCGACCCGAACGACCTCGTCGTCGATGACGGCGCGGTCGCCGAGCGCTACAAGCGGAAGCGGCCGGACGCCCCCGCAGGCGCCCGCGCTAAGAACTACTATCGCGATCTGTTCGGCGAAGGGACCGCGGCGGCCAACAGCTCGTCTCGCGGCCCGGCGGCCAGCGGCTCACGCAAAGCCGCCAACTCGCCGACCGGCAAGAAGGGCCTTCTCGAAGAATGCGGGATCGCCGACCAGTTGTCCGAAGGCGATGACCTGCTGCCCCGCGAAGAAACCCCGTTGCCCCCGTCGGACGCCGACCAGTACGAGCTCGTGCAAGGCTCAGACGACGCGGGCGGCGTCAGGCACGCTGTACACAAAGAGCGCGAAGGCGCGAAAGACAAGAGTGTGCAGCACGTTCAGCACCGCGTAAAGCTTCCGCCGCCCAAGGCCCCGGCGACGCGCACGGCCACGCGCAGCGACGACCTGACCGATTCACAAGGCAGCGACGCTGACGCTCCGGCGCCAGCCCCGCCGGCCGCCAACAAGACGGCCAAGACTCCGGCCGCAAGAACCACCCGTCCTGCTTCGGCCGCCCGACCGGCGACCGGCGTCGCGGCCAAGCCCGCGCGACCGGCGACGACGGCTGCGGCACAACCCGCGACCCGTGCGGCGGCAAAGCCCGTTCAAACCACGGCGGCTGAATACGAGCCGGCGCCGAAAGCGGCCGTCGTGCAGACGTCGGCCGTCGCGTCGGAATCGGGTGACGTGCCGATGATCAGCCTGCGGTGGGTGCCCCGCGGCGAGCTGAATGTGGGTCAGGAATGCAAATGCGGCCTGGCGGTGAAAAACACCGGCAAGCTCGCGGCGCGCGACATCGTCGTCGAGGCGTATTTCCCGCGCACCGTTCGCTTACTTGATGCCGAGCCGTTCCCCAGTGACAGCAAAGAACATCTTTCGTGGGTGTTCGAGCGGCTGGCGGCCGGCGAAGAGAAGATCATTGAAATCACGATGATTCCCGGTCGCCGCGGCGAGCTTGCGCCGCAGGCCACCGTGCGGTTCACCGGCGTGGCGTCGACCGTGTTGCAGGTTGAAGAACCGCAGATCAGTCTGCACGTCGCCGGCCCGCGCGAAATTTCGGTGGGCGAAACGACCACGCAGGTGATCAGCGTGTCGAACCCGGGCACCGGGGTGGCCCACGACGTGGTGGTGCACGCCAGCGTGCCTGAAGGGTTGGAGCACTCGCGCGGCCGCAGCGTCGAGCTGGGCATCGGTTCGCTCGGGCCCGGTGAAAGCCGCGAAGTGACGCTGCCTTTGACGGCCACGGCCGGCGGCAGTTCTCTTTTGAAAATCGAAGCCCGCGGCGCCAACCTGGTGCAGCGCGCCCAGGCCGAAATCAAAATTGCCGCGCCCCGCCTGAAAGTCGAAGTCGCCGGCCCGGGCCTGCGGTACGTCAATCGTCATGCCCAATACGTCATTTCAGTTCGCAATGAGGGGGTCGCCGCCACCGACAACGTGCGCGTGATGCACCTCATTCCTGAGGGATTTGAATTTGTGAAGGCCGACCGCGGCGGCAAGTTCGACTCGGGCAGCGCCACCGCGAGCTGGTACCTGGGGCGCGTCGAGCCCGGCCAGGCGATTCAGATCGCAGTCGAGTTGAATGCGAAGCGCATCGGCGACTTCCAGCACCTGGTGCAGGCTTCGGGCGAAAACGGCCCGATTGCCGATGCCAAGCTCGAAGGCAAGATCGATGGCTCGGCCGCCATCGTGATGGAAGTGGCCGACCTCGACGACCCCGTCGAAGTCGACACGCAGACGGCGTATGAAGTCAGAATTCGCAATGACGGCACCAAGGCGGCCCAGAACCTGCGGCTGGCCTGCGAGCTGCCGCAGGGCGTCGTTCTGATCGACACTGACGGGCCATCGGAACACGTCGCTGAGAAAGGTGGCGTACTGCAATTCCGTCCGCTGGCCGAACTGGCCGTGGGTGGAAAAGTCGCCTATCGGATCAAGGTGACGGGCAAAGTGGCCGGCAACCTGCGGTTACGGGCCAAACTGACTAGCAACGCAGCCGCCGAACCCCTCATCGTCGAGGAACTGACCAGGTTCTACGCCGATTGAAAACGGGCGACGGGTCCCAAGGACAGGGCCGGCGGGCAACCGCCGGCCTTGTTCGTTCTTTGGTTGAGGCGGGGTGGCACCCAACCGGTGCCACCCAACCGGATCGATATTTGGCGGTGGAACGTGCCGTGTCCCGGCCGATGCCGAGCCGTCGGGACACTTGAAGCACGCTTTCGACTCCCCACAACGGCCTCTCCCTTCCCCCCCTCGCGGAATTGGTATCTACACTTCTTCCTCTCCCCTCCCCCTTGATGGGGGAGGGGTCGGGGGTGGGGGTGTATTCCAGCGTCGAATTACGGTTTCCCCCCCATGCCCAGCCCTTCCCCCGCGAGGGGGGGAGGGAGCGAACAACGCGCGATCGCCGCGCATCACCCTTCCGCGCCGCGACGACTTCGGGCGCGCGTTACCTTGCGATGCGGCTTTGCGGCCCGCAATGCCGCCCAAATCCCTTCCAAGACTCCCTCCAGATCCTCAAGCACTTCAGAGTTCCAATACCGCAACACGCGATATCCCTGGGATTCGAACCACGTCGTTCGGGCTTCGTCTTTCTCCCTTTGCTCCTTGTGAAAGGCGCCGTCGAGCTCGACGATGAGCCGGCGCTCAAAGCACAGGAAATCCACGACGTAATTGCCCACAGGCACCTGGCGACGAAAGCGGCAGCCATCGAGCTTACGTTTGCGGAGCTGTTCCCACAGGCAGCGCTCGTGCAGTGTGGCTTGCGTGCGGAGCAGGCGGGCGAATTCTCGTTTCATGGTCGATGGCTCCCCCAAACAGGGTATCGCTGACGCGTTTCCGCGGAAGCAATCCAGGCCGACCGATTCCGTGCCGTCGGGGAGACAGACGCTCGTCCCCCCCATCCCCAACCCTTCCCCCGCAAGGGCATTGGTATCTACACATCTCACGAACCCGCGGCAAATACGCAACTTTTCTCCCTCCCGCCCCTCGCGGGGGGAGGGGTGGGGTGGGGGGGCGAGCCGCCTCGGTCGCCCGAAAGAGTTCGGGGCGCTGCCAGATCCGAACCGCAACACCGGTTCGGGCCGGCTCAGTTCCATTTGGCTCTGGATCGCCGCCCTGCTGATTGGACTGCCCGTGCTCTGTGCGCTGGTGTATGTGCATGTGATATTCTGGTTGCTCGGATGACCGACCAGCGCGACAAGCCGACGGTGGGGTTCTGGGCGACGGCCGTAGTGGTCGTCGGCGGCGTCTATTTTCTCGCCTATGCAGCAATACTGAACCCAATCTGGGCGATAGCGCACTTCGATGCGAATTGGACGAGATACCCGCTGTATCGAGTCCCAGGCACATGGCAGCGGACTGCTGAAGTGCTATTCAGCCCCGCAAACCGACTCGATCGCAGCCTGCGACCCGATTTTTGGAAGGAAGAAAAGCCATATCGGGGCGGCCGATCTCCATGATTTCGACGCTACGGAAATCACCGACCGGCATCGTTCGTGAGCACCAATGTCGCCGCGCCGCGGCTCCGCGAATCGGGGGGTGGCCGCCACCTGCGGCTTACGCCGCAGGCTTGCGAAAAAATGCCGTCGCTTCGCGACTGGGCGGTGGTGAGTGCGTTTGATGGCATTGACCGGAGCTTCCGACGTGCTGTTCCCAACCGGAGGGCGAAGCGTTGTAACAAATGGGACAACTGACCGGCCATCGCGGAACGAGCCGCGGAGCGGCGGAATGCTTCCAGCCTGTGGCGTAAGCCACAGGAACGCGAACGCAACAACAGCCAAGCCCCGGCCGGGGCGACATGAGAACGCGGCACGTGACGTCTTTGCACGGCCGCATCACGCCACCGGCCCGCTGCATCACGTCTGCCACGCCCTTCCTTCGGTCAGGGCGTGCCACCCTACGCCGTTAAGCTTCAGCTCGCCGAGAATTTCAGCCGTAGCGGAAGTCGCCAGACTTCCGTGAAGCCGCGAGGGAGGCGGAATTCTGGAGAATTCCGCTACCAAAAAGGATAACGGCGTAGCGTGCGACCCCACCCGCAGTCAGGGCGTGCCACTCCTCTGCCCTCCACTCGCCGGGCAGAGAAATTGCGGGGCCCCGACAGAAAAAATCGTCGCCTCGGCCGATCTACCGCTTGTGGCACCAGGTTTTTGCCACCTGTAGAATACAGACGATGCGTCGATCGCTCTTACTGCTGGCGCTGGCGGGCCCGGGCTGGCTGACAATACCGCTCCTGGCGGCCGATGAAGCGGCCGATCGCGAGACCCGCGATCTGGTGCTTTTGGCCCCCACCCACCCGGTTTTCATCCGCATGCACGTGCAGGTCGATGGGGGCAGCCTCAAAGCGGTCAGGCGCGCCTATGCGGCCGAATTGCTCCGCCAGCACGATGCCAATCGCGACGAGCACATCGATATAGACGAAGCGCGACGGATGCCGCCCCTTGTGGGTGGCGCGAACCGCTCCGAAACAGCGTCTTTGTCGGAAAGCTGGGCCAGCGTCGATACCAGCCCGGCCGACGACCGTATCAGCGTCGAAGAACTGCTCCTCTGGGTCAATCGTGCCCTGGGGAACCCTTTCTCAATCGCGGCACAACCCCAGCGTGCGACACAAAGCGTCGATCTGTTCACTCGGCTCGACCTTGATCGCGACGGCAAGCTGTCGTCTCACGAAGTCGCCCGCATCGAACAGGCGCTCCACAAGCTCGACCTCGATGACGACGAGACGTTTACCCTCGACGAGCTTTCCCCCAGCCCGGTCGTGCAGGGGGCCCCGGTCGTCGGCCAGCCGGGCGGTGGCACGGTCGCCGATCAGCCGTTCGCGCTGCTCGACGGTAACAACGTGTCAGACGTTGCCTTGCAGCTCTTGCACCGCTATGCGACTTCCAAAGATAACGGCGTGCCGTGCGATTTGTTGCGCATCGATTCGGGCACTTGTGCCACCTGCGACCAAAACGCCGACGGCCGGCTGTCTCAGGGCGAGCTGGAACGCCTTCTGAGCCAGCCACCCGCGCATCTGGAGCTGCTGGTCGAACTCAAGCAACAGCAGCCCGGAAAATCGCGGCTGACGCTGGCAACCGATCGCCTGACAACCGGCTCGCCCGCCGCGAAAGCCGGAACAGATCGCCTCGTACTCGCCGCCGGCGGGTATTCGGTTGAATGGCGCGTGCAGACGAATCGAGCCGCACGCGCCGACAATCGAAAGTTCTATCAGGTCGAGTTCCTCAAGGCCGACAAAGACAAGAACAAGTATCTCAATGCCGAAGAATTTGCCGGAGTGGGCCTGGCGGGCACGACGTTCGAGCAGGTCGATCGCGATGGCGACGGCATGCTTCTGGAACCCGAGCTGCTGGCTTATATCGATCAAGAGGCGAACGCCGCGCAGAGCCGGGTGGTGCTGACCATCTCGCACAACGGCAAATCGCTGTTCGAAGCGCTCGATGCGCTGGTCGTCGACCGCCGCCTCACGCGCCGCGAGCTGCGTCGCGCGGCAGAGCTCTTACGGACGTTCGACCAGGACGGAGACGGCGCCGTCTCGGCCGACGAGCTCGCCGGGCAATATCGCGCCCTCGTCGAACTGGGGAAGCCGTTGATGTTTCGCACCGACGAAATGCAGCGCGGCAACGCCACGGCCACGACCCCGGTTGTCTCGCGCCCCACGGCCGGCCCGGACTGGTTCGTCAAGATGGACCGCAACCGCGATGGCGACGTGTCGCGGCGCGAGTTTCTGGGGCCAAAAGCGCTCTTCGAGCGGCTCGACCGCGACGCCGACGGGCTGATTTCGGCCGCCGAGGCCGAACAGGCGGCCGCGCCGTGATCGGGCCAGGTGGTTCGATCTGGCCTGCCCGCGGGTACCCGTGTTAGAGTGCTGAGGGCGACGCCAACTTGTCGCCCGTGGGGATCGTCTCTAAGGAGCCTGCAATGGCCACAGCCGTCGATCGTGAGTTTGCGCGCACAACGGCGTTGACTGCCGCCGATCTTCTGGAAAGGTTCGGCCCGATTCCGCTGTGGCGTATTCGCCACGATCCACTTCCCGGTACTGCAACCGTCCGTGACGTGGTGCGCATTCACGACCACGAGAATCGCCTGTGCGAACTGATCGACGGTATTCTGGTGGAGAAGGTCATGGGCTTTGAGGAATCAACACTTTCTGCGCATTTGATCATCCTTCTGGGAACGTTCGTGCAGGCGAGAAATCTGGGGATTGTCGCGGGCGAAGGCGGGATGCTCACGCTTGCTCGCGGTCTGGTCCGCATCCCCGACGTCTCCTACGTATCGCGCAAGCGTCTGCCGGGAGGCAAGGTGCCTCGAGTTCCCGTGCCCAAGCTGGCGCCGAATCTGGCGGTCGAAATACTCAGCCCATCGAATACCGCCCGCGAGATGCAGCAGAAGCTGCACGATTACTTTGACGCGGGAGTCGAACTGGTGTGGTACGTCGATCCCCGGGCGCGAACGGTCAGGGTTTTCGCGTCGCCCGACGACAGCGTCGTGCTGCGAGAATCCGATACGCTCACCGGCGCCAAAGTGCTGCCGGGGTTCAAAGTGAAGGTGCGGAAGCTTTTCTCGCCATTGGATGACGCGTAGGGCGCGGCCAGCCCGTGCGCAGACGCACCATGGTCAATGTTATGATCGCGCACGGTGTGTCTGCGCTGCGCTCGACACACGCTACGGGCTTTCACTGGGCTTAGCGAGTGTAGGGTGCAACAAGCGAAGCGCCGTTGCACCGTGGTCGGTGCTGTCATCGCACTGGGAGCTTGCTTCAAGTGCCCCGGCCGCTGCCGAGCGGCCGGGGCCCTGCGCGATTGAAGACCGCGCGAGCGCACTCGCCCGTTTCAGTACCACCGGAACAGGCGCAACGCCAGAAAAAACGTCCCGCACGCCCAGACCGCCAGGCCGGCCACGTTGGGCCACAACGACGCCAGCGACGCCCCTTCGAGGCTCACGGCACGCAGCGCGTCGATCAGCAACGTCAAGGGCAGCGCTTTGATGACGGGCTGCGCCATGGCCGGGAAGCGGTCCGACGAGAAAAAGATTCCCGAAAGAATCCACATCGGCAGCATCACGAGGTTCATCAGGCCCGAGACCGCTTCGAGAGTCTTGGCGCGACTGGCGATTAGGAGACCAATGCCCGCGAAGGTAAAGGCCCCCAGAAAAATCAGCACCGCCATGCTCGCCAGACTGCCGTGAATCACCACGCCGAACGCGTACCGTGCGAACAGCAGCAAGACCAGCACTTCGGGAATCAGGAACATCATGCGGCTGATCATGACGCCCGCGAGAAAGTCGGTTCGCTTCATCGGAGTCGCGAGAAATCGCTTGAGCAGCTTGCGAATTCGCATGTCGACGGTGACAAACCCCACGCCCCACAGGCCGCCCCCCATCAGGCTCATGCCCAGCAGGCCCGGCACGAGAAAATCGACGTAGCGGCCCCCGGGCTCGTTGAATTCGCGGTCGCGAGCCTGCAGCACGTCGCGGCGGCCTGCGGCGCGTTCGAGGGCGTCGTCGGCGGCTCCGCGGGCCAGAACGCTTTCGGGGCGCGCGGGGTCGAACAAGTACTCCACCGAGCGCGCGTCGCTCTCCTGCGACGCGATCACGAGCGCCGTCTTGCCGGTTCGCAGCCGGCGCCGGCAGTCTTCTGAGGAATTTCCTGCGACGACAAACCGCGCATCGGCCTTCAGCGCCCTTTCGATCGTTGCGGCGCCCGGCGCCGTATTCTCGACGTCGACGTAGATCTGATCGACCGGCCGATTGCGAAACGCAATGCCCAGCGCCACCACGGTCAGGATGGGGAACCCATAGACCCAAAAAATCGCCTCCGGCTCGCGATAGAACTCGCGCACGCGGGCCAGAATCAGTTGCCCCAGCGGCCAGTAACGGCGCTGGGGAGAGGTCGATTTTTCGCCCGTACGTTCTTCGGTCGTCACCACTCGTTTTACCTTAATTCGCGCGGAGACGCGCAGAGAAGATCTTCGGCGAAAATCTCTGCGTCTCTCGGCGCCCTCGGCGTTCTCCGCGGTTCTGATTCATCACGTATCGAGAATTTGGATGGCTCATTCTGTGGATCACCCGTTGCGTCCACTCTGTTCTTATTCGCGTGCTGTGCAGAGACGACAGCTTGCTCCTCTGCGACCTTTGCGATCTCCTGTTCAAAAAGGTGACCAGGTCGCCAGGTGACCGGGGTCCTGGTCACCCAGTCCCCCAGTCACCTATTTCCCTCTTGCTTGGTTGCGGCCAGGACGCGCCGTGTCTCCTGTGATCTCCTGTTCAAGTCGGGTGTTCTTCTGTCACGCGGGCTCGCCGCCGTCGAGGTGCCTTCCCGTCAGCGACACAAAAACGTCTTCGAGGCTCGCATGACGGGTCGACAAATCCGCCAGATGGGCCCCGCGGCGCCGCAGGTCTTCGAGCAGCGCGGGGAGCGCGACGTGCGGCTCGCCGACCGAGAGATACAAATCATCCCCTTCCCGCCGCACGGCCCGCACCGCCGGCAGGCCCTGCAGCTCGCTCTCGGAGATTGTGGGTGCGGCGCCGTTATTGAGGCGAAAACGAATCACATGCTCGCCCCCCAGCCCCGAAATCAGCTCATGGGGGCTGCCCTGGGAGATCACCTTTCCGTGATCAACAATCGCCACCCGGTCGCACAACCGCTCAGCTTCATCCATATAGTGGGTCGTCAACAGCACGGTTTTGCCGCGCTCTTTGAAACCGCGGATGATGTCCCACAACTGGCGGCGCGACTGCGGGTCGAGGCCCGTGGTCGGTTCGTCAAGAAACAAGAGCTCGGGGTTGCCCACGAGCGCACAGGCGACCGCCAGCCTCTGCCGCTGGCCACCCGACAGCTTTCCCACCCAGGCCTGGGCCTTTTCTGTCAGCGCGACCTCGCGCATGGCCCGGGCGGGGTCGATGCCTTGCGGGTAAAAGCTGCGGAAGAGCGTCAGCGTCTCGAGAACCGAAAGCTTTTCCGAGAGTTTCGTTTCCTGAAGCGAAATGCCGATTCGTTCGCGAATCGCGGCGGCATCGCGCCCCCACTGCAACCCGAGAATCTCGACGTCGCCTGAGGTGGCGGGCAAGAGCCCTTCGAGAATTTCGATCGTTGTCGTCTTGCCCGCCCCGTTGGGGCCCAACAGACCAAAGCATTCGCCGGCCTCGACCGCGAGGTCTAACCCTCGCACGGCTTCGACGGGCGGAGTTCCGTCGTAACGTTTGACAAGGTTGGTACAGCGAATCGCCAGAGGCATGAAGACATGGTAGTGAGGGCGGCCTCTGTTGCCTACCTGTTGGAAGCCAGGCTAAGAGAGGGTTGAAAATAGTTGTCTGGAACTTTGTGAAGACGCATATTCCGAGGGGTTTTCGCGGGTGCGGTGAGTTCCAGACACCTTTTTTTCTTTTTTTCAGCAGACTGCTACCGCGGTTGGCCCAGTTGCGATAGATCGTAACCTCGCGGCGACAACTGCTGACGGGCCAGGTCGACGCCGGTGAACAGGTCGCGGTCTGTGCGCACGTCTCCCTGGTTGATCGCCGTCGTCTCG
Source organism: Planctomycetaceae bacterium (assembly GCA_052388175.1). Taxonomy (GTDB): domain Bacteria; phylum Planctomycetota; class Planctomycetia; order Planctomycetales; family Planctomycetaceae; genus SIAF01. Next base: position 29,229 of record JBQTIL010000052.1, read on the forward strand.
GCGACGGGCACGTCGGGCGCGACGCCTCGATCGGCAATTTCCTGCCCGCTCGGCGAATAGAATCTGGCCGTCGTCAACCGCAGGCCGGCGCCGACCGAAGGCAGCGAAAACAACGTCTGCACGCTGCCTTTGCCGTACGTTCGGCGGCCGACCAGCGTCCCCCGGCCGTGTTCCTTGATCGCGGCCGCAAGGATTTCGCTGGCGCTGGCGCTCTCGCCGTCAATCAAGACCACCAGCGGCACTTTCCAGGTTTGTTCGCGGGCGGCCGACTCGGCCGTGTTGTCGGCAGACGTCCGACCGCGGGTCGAAACGATTGTTCCTTCGGGGAGGAACAGATCGCAGATTTCGACCGCCGTGGTCAAGAGGCCGCCGGGGTTTCCGCGGAGATCGAGAATCAGCGATTGCATGCCCTGCTGGTGCAGCGCCCAAAGGGCCTGTTCCATTTCGGCTTTCGAGTCGGCCGCGAACTTTTCCAGCTTGAGGTACGCCACTCCCGACTGGCGATCGACAAACTGCACCTCGGTGACGCTGTGTACCGCCACGCTGCGCCGCGACAACTGCATCTGCACGGGAGCGCCTCCGCGCTCGAGCGACAGCGTGACGAACGATCCCTCAGGGCCGGCAATCAGCGCCGACGAATCCTCCAGAACTCGACCGGCCAGCGACTGGCCGTCAATCGCGACGATCGTATCACCCTTTTGCAGGCCGGCCTGCTCGGCCGGCCCGCCAGGCAGGACTTTCAATACTCGTACCCCGGCGTCAGCCGCCTCGATCTGCACGCCGATGCCCACAACCGATTCTCCCAACTGCTGATTGAACATTCGCGCGCCTTCGGGCGTGACGAATGCCGAGTACCGATCGAGAGATTCCATCGCACCGTATTCAAACTCCACGGCGACGAGGGCCGGCGACAGGCCCAGGTATTGCGAAGCGAACTGCATGGCGGTTTGCAGCGCCGCCACGGCGTCGTCAGGCGTACGAACGGGCATTTGGCGCAGACGCCCCACCAGCGCCTGCTCAAACGCCGCAAGCTGTTGAGCGCCGGCCTGCACCCGGGCCACCTGCAGGAACACCGGTTCGCGCAAGGCCGTCAGCAGATTGGCCAGACCCCGTTCCACCAGCGCCTGGGGCGCAGGAGGACTGAGGTGCCGCGTGGCAATCAACCGCAACGTCTCGGCGTACATGGCGACCGCCCGCTCGGCCGACAGCGTACTGACGAACTGCAACATGGCCGGATCACGATACCGGCGATTGATCAACTCGCGCTCTGTCGGCAGCGGCTCAGGCTCGGGCTGCTGCCAGTTGCGTTCCTGCGGCACGCGGGGAAGCGCCGGAAGGCCCCACGGTGTGCGGTCGTCGCCCAACGGGTTGCGACCGTAGCCGTCGCCTGCTGACGGGTATCGCTGGGGGTATTCCCCATCGGGCCGCCAATCGTCGAACCGATCGAACCTGGGAACCGGTTCGCGGCCGCCGCGGCCGCCACGCTCAAAACCGAAACTGTCGGTGTCGTCGTAGACGTTGAAGCGGCGGTCGATGAACGGCGCCCTGCGCTCTGGGTACAGGTCGTCTTCGAAGGGGCGACCGATTCGATCCGAACGGTTGTCGAATCGCGATGGAAGTCTGGCGCCCGGAAAGAAAGCGTCTTCCTCATCGCGGGCCGCGGCGGGCGTCGACCGAGCCGGGTTGAGTGGCTGGTATTGCGATCCGGCCGAAAGATTTGTGACCGCCATCACCGACAGCGCGATGGCGGCCGGAAGGGACAGGGGCATTGAGATTTGTTGACGCGACGCGTCGCGTGTGAGCATTGTCTTCATGACAGAATCTCCTCTTGCAGCAGGTTGCTGCGGATGGCTTGCGGAAATGTGCGAATTGGCAGGGCCAGGGTGTAGCCGAGTTCGAGTTGAACGAACGATTCAGCGCGGCCGAATGCGAATCGCAGGCGCTGGCGCTGCCTCGGGTAACTCAACACCCAACTTTTGCTCTTCACGGCGCCGAAGATAGGCCGCCAGCGGGTGCCCTGCCTCCACCGGCGGGCAAAGCTCTGCGCGTAAGACCCGGACGGCCTTGGGCGCGTCGATTCCGAGTTTGACGCTGCCGCGGCCCGTCTGAATCACTTTGACGACTATCTGCTCGCCGATATGAATCATTTCCGAACGTTTCCGTGTGAGCACGAGCATGGCGCTGAGTCCTTTCGTTCCTGAATCGGGCGATTCGCTCGCCTCTGGTTGTCGTGATTTGTGAGCCGAACTGCCGCATGGCAGCTCGTGGATTGTTCACATTGACAACGGACCAAACGCAACGGGCGCGCCGCCGTATGCTGGAATTGCGCAGATTTGAACATTTCATGATTTGGCATAATGGTTTACATGAATTCGTGTGCGAACCATTTCGGGATCTGAGAAATCGCGTTTTAGGTCCTTTGCAAATATTCCTTACAAACGGACTTGAAGTGTGGTCACCAGAGCGCCGCGTCAATGCACGACCAATGTATTCTTTTCAGCGTCAGTCGCCAAATCTTCAATCAGTTCTCACAGACCCAAAAGCCGGGGATCACATCGCAGCAACGTTTCTCGGTCGTTTCCGAGGCCGCGCAATCACGTCACTATGACACGCCAATTGGCACGATAGATGCGATATCGAGACAGCATCAGTCGCACTCCGCGACAGACGGGGCTCGCCTGAGTCGGCCGAGGCCCGAAATCAAATGACAATCAGTGCTCTTCGGAGCAGGAGGTCGGGTCGTGATCCGTTCTCGAGTTCCTTCACTGGCGGCCTTCGCGCTGGCAGCATTCGGCTGCTCGTCGTGGAGCTTTGCCGCCGATACCTTCGGCCTGTCTGGGCGACAAGCCGTTCACACGAACGACTCCCGTCAACAGGTGGCGGAAGAAAAGACCGCGTTCTTCGGCCTGCTGAAGCCGCTCTTCGGCGGCACGTGCGGTTACGGGAACTGCGGCGTGGGCGGCTGCAACTCCGGGTACCGCGGCTATTCGGCGTGTGCGCCGACGGGCAATGCGTGCTACGCGCAGCCTCTCTACCAGCCGTGCGCCCCCGCGTACGGTGCTCCCGCGTATGGCGGCTACTACGGCCGGCCTGTCGCACCGGCGCCCGTTTATCGAACGCCGGCCTATGGCAGCCCGTATTACTACGGGGGCGCCTATGGGGCGACGGGAACCGTGGTGCCCTACGTTGCCGGCGCAGGGGGCAACTTCAACAGCCCGTTCTATCCGTGAGGTCGCAACCGCGAATCGGGCCGCGCGTGTTGTGCGCCAGGCCTCCGTCCCGCCGGAGGCCTGGTCTTCTTGTATTGATCGTCGCTGACCCCTATACTTTCGTTTTCCGAAAGACTTTGGCCTAAGTGCAGGTGGCGAATCCATGCCTCAACGATGTGACGTGTGTGAGAAAGAACCGGTGCGCGGCAATCAACTGGCGCAGCGCGGCAAAGCGAAATACCTGGGGGGCAACGGACGCAAAACCACGGGCATCTCGCGTCGCGCCTTTCGCCCGAACCTGCAGCGAATTCGCGTGCAGGAAGGAGACCGGGTCGTCACCCGCCGAGTCTGCACCCGCTGCATTCGCGGCGGCAAGATCGTCAAGGCGATCGTTCGCAAGCCGTTCACGCTGCCGACGAGTCTGTAACCGCCCTGCGGGTAGGTTTGCCGTTTGCGATGCCTGCGAAGCTGACCCGCGCCGACGTCTTGAAAGTTGCCACCTTGGCGCGGCTGCGCCTGAGCGATGCTGAAGTCGCCGATTGCACGGCCAAGCTGGGGCGAATTCTCGATTACGTCGCGCTCTTGAACGAGGTCAACACCGACGACGTCGAACCGTTGGCGCACGCGGTCGAGCTGACCAACGTGTTTCGCGACGACACGGTTCTGCCCTCTCTGCCTCGCGAGGCGGCCCTCGCAAACGCACCTCACACCGACGGCCGATTCTTTCTGGTGCCGCAGATTCTTGATGGTGCCTGAACATGTCGATCATCGGAGCCACGGCCGGCGAACTGCTGCAGCGGCTGGAACGCCGCGATGTGTCGTGCGCCGAAATCACCGGGGCGTTTCTCGAGGCGATTGAGCGGCGCGATGGGGCGATCCGGGCGTTTCTGCACGTCGACCACGAGGCGGCCCGGGCGCAAGCCCGCGACATCGACGCCCGCCGCCAGCGCGGCGAGAAACTCGGCAAGCTCGCCGGCCTGCCGGTCGCCGTCAAAGACGTGATCTGCACGCAGGGCCAGCCCACCACCTGCGCCAGCCGCATGTTGCAGCGGTTTGTTCCCCCGTACGACGCGCACGTCATCAGTCGGCTGAAGGGGGCCGACGCCGTGCTGATCGGCAAGACCAATATGGACGAGTTCGCGATGGGCTCGTCAACCGAAAATTCGGCCTTTCAGGTCACGCGCAACCCCTGGAACCTCGAGCACACTCCGGGCGGCTCGAGCGGTGGTTCGGGCGCCGCGGTCGCCGCCGCGATGGCTCCGCTGGCCCTGGGAACCGACACCGGCGGCTCGATTCGGCTGCCCGCGGGGTTTTGCGGCGTCGTCGGAATGAAACCGACTTACGGCCGCGTCTCGCGCTATGGCCTGATCGCCTACGGCAGCTCGCTCGACCAGATCGGCCCGTTTGCGAATGACGTGGCCGGCGCGGCGTTGCTATTGGAAGTGCTCGCCGGCCACGACCCGCGCGATTCGACGTCGGTCGATGCGCTCGTGCCCGACTACAGCCGGACTCTCGAAGATCCCCTCGCCGGCCTGCGAATCGGCCTTGCCAAAGAGCACTTCGTGAGCGGGCTCGACCCGCAGGTTGAACAGGCCATCAGAAGCGCCGTCGAAGTTTACAAGTCGCTGGGGGCCACGGTGCACGAAATCTCGCTGCCGCACTCGAAATACGCGGTGGCCGTCTATTACGTCGTCGCCCCGTCAGAAGCGTCCAGCAATCTCGCACGGTACGACGGCGTTCACTACGGGCATCGCGCGGCCGACTTCGACAACATGATCGACATGTACTGCGCCAGCCGCGGCGAAGGTTTCGGCGGCGAAGTCAAACGGCGCATCATGCTCGGAACCTACTCGCTCTCGGCCGGCTATTACGACGCGTACTATCTCAAGGCGCTCAAAGTTCGCCGGCTGATTCGGAACGATTTCGACAAGGCCTTCGAACAGGTCGACCTCATCGCCTCGCCCGTGGCGCCGACGCCGGCCTTCAAAATCGGCGAGCTCATCGACGACCCGCTCGCGATGTACCTGTCGGATATTTACACCATCAGCGCTAACCTGGCCGGCCTGCCGGGAATCTGCATTCCGGCCGGTTTCAGCACCGCAGGCCTGCCCATCGGGCTGCAATTGCTGGCGGCGCCCTTTGCCGAAGAACGGCTGCTGCGTGCCGCGCGAATGTTTGAGCGAGAGACCGAGTGGCATAAGCGGCGGCCGGGGGGGGAGGGGACAGGGGCTGGGGGACAGGTGACTAGGTGACTAGGTGACTGGGTGACTGGGTGACTGGGTGACTGGGTGACTGGGTGACTGGGTGACTGGGTGACTGGGTGACTGGGT
>JBQTIL010000053.1:0-94645 GCA_052388175.1 Planctomycetaceae bacterium
GGATGGATGTGGCCCGCATCGCGGCCCTGATGGCCGAATTGCCCATTGAAACCGGCGGCGTCACGATCAATCGCAATTGCGCCTCGGGGTTGCAGGCGCTCAACGATTGCGCGTCGAGCATTGCGGCCGGCTTCGAAGACGTGCAGATCGCGGGCGGCGTCGAGCACCTGGAACACGTGCCGATGACGAAAGATTACAACCCCCCGCCGGCCCTGTTCCGAAAGTTCAGCGAAGCCATCATGAACATGGGGCTGACGGGCGAATACCTGGCCCAGAAATACGGCATCGACCGTCGCCGGCAGGATGAATTTGCGCTCCGCAGCCAGCAGTCGGCGGCCGAAGCCAGCCGGGGACCGTTCACCGCCGAAATCTGCCCCACCTGGGGGCGCAACGCACAGGGTCAAAAGATCGAGCTGACGCGCGACCAGGGAATTCGTGCCGACACGTCGCTCGAAGCGCTCTCGGCCCTGCCGCCCGCGTTCAATCCCGCCGGCGGTTCCGTGACGGCGGGCAACAGTTCCCAGATCAGCGTGGGGGCAGCGGCGCTCCTGGTGATGTCGGAAGAGAAAGCCAACGAGCTGGGCCTGAAACCTCTGGCGCGCGTCAAATCGATGGCGGTGGCCGGGGTCGACCCGGGCGAAATGGGAATCGGCCCCGTTCCGGCGATCCACAAGGCGCTCAAGCGGGCCGATCTCAAGCTCGCCGACATCGGCTGTATCGAGATCAACGAAGCATTCGCCGTACAGGTGCTGGCGGTGCTGAAGCTTCTGGGAATCAACGAAGAAAAAGTGAACACGCGCGGCGGGGCGATCGCGCTGGGTCACCCGCTGGGTGCAAGCGGCGCCCGCATTGCCACGACCCTTTTGCACCGCATGCGAGATTCCGGCGCCCGCTACGGCGTGGCCTCGCTGTGCGTCGGGCAGGGGCAGGGGGTGGCCACGATTTTCGAGAACTGCCGGAATTGAGTGATGCCCAGCAACCTGGCGGCCATGCATCGCGCGGCGTGCGAAACGTTCGGCCCGCGAACCGCCATCCGCCACCGGCGCTTCGGCCGGTATGAAGACCTGAGCTACAGCGAATATCGCCGCCTGGCTGACGGCGCCGCGGCCGGCCTGATCGAGCTGGGCATCGTTCCGGGGGATCGTGTGGCGCTGTTTTCAGAGAATCGGTTCGAATGGCTGGTCGCCGATCATGCCATCCTGAGCGCGGGCGCAGTCAACGTTCCACTGCACGCTCCGCTGACGGGGCCGCAGGCCGCTTACCAGATCGGGCATAGTGACGCGCGGGGGATATTCATCGGGCATCAGGCGCAGGCCGACAAGATCGTTGCGGTGCTCGATCAACTGCCCCATCTCGAATTCCTGATCTCGTTCGAGCCGGTGCGGGTTCCGGCACGGTTGAAGCAGTGGACGTTGGCCGGACTGATTCATCGCGGCTGGCAGCAGGGCGAGGAGCGCCTTGCAGAAATTCTGCGGCGCGAAGCGGCTCGGTCAGAGGACAATCTGGCGACGATCATCTACACCAGCGGCACGACCGGGATGCCTAAGGGAGTGATGCTGACCCACGGCAACCTGCTCTCGAACGCCCTCACCACGGCCCGGGTTCACGAAACTGAGCCCGGCGACGTGCAACTCTCGTGGCTGCCGTTCAGCCATATCTACGCGCGCACGGTCGATCACTACTTCTCGTCGGCGACCGGCGCGACGCTGGCGCTGGCTGACTCGGTCGACACGCTGCTCGTCAACCTGGCCGAAACGCACCCCGCCTGGATGAACGCGGTGCCGCGGTTTTATGAAAAGGTCTGGGCTTCCGTCGAGCACCTGCCGCTTCCCGAGCGGGCGACCCGGCTGCGGGAGATTTTCGGCCCGCGGCTGCGACAGTTGAGCTCGGGCGGCGCGCCGCTCCCCCGGCATATCGGCGCCGGCTTTTCCGAGTGCGGCATTCCGATTTTTGAAGGTTACGGGCTGACCGAAAGCTCGCCCGTGATCTCTTTCAATTGCACGGCCGCCAATAAGCTGGGCAGCGTCGGCCGCGCGATTCCCGATGTCGAAGTGCAGATCGCCCCCGACGGCGAGATTCTCACGCGCGGGCCGCACGTCATGAGAGGGTACTGGAAAAACCCCGAAGCGACCGCCGAGACGATCGTCGATGGATGGCTGAAAACGGGCGACGTCGGCACTCTCGATGCCGATGGATTCCTTTCGATTACCGACCGCAAGAAAGACCTGATCGTCACCTCCGGGGGAAAGAACATCGCCCCCAGCGAGCTGGAGCGCCTGCTGGTCAGCGACCCCTACATCGATCAGGCGGTCGTCTATGGTGACCGGCGGCCGTTCGTGACGGCCATTGTCGTCCCGGCGTTTGCAAACCTCGAAGCGCACTGCCAAGCCAGCGGCTGGCGGCTCGATACCTCCGGCGAGTTCATCCGCAATGAGGCCGTTTTGACCTTCTACGGCGAACGGATCGAGAACCTGATGAAATCAGTCAGCCAGCCCGAGCGCGTGAAGAAATTCCTGCTTTTGGCGCGGGCCTTTCAGCTTGCCGACGAAGAGCTGACAGCGACCCTCAAAGTCCGCCGCCGACACATCGTGTCGCGGTTCGAGACGCAGCTCGCCGCATTGTACGAAGCCGACTCGCAGGCCGATCGGTGCACGGGCGCACCATAACACCGGCCTCGGACAGGCATCCCTTTCCCGCTAAGAGCGAATTCGGCCGCGAAAGCGCTCAGTGCAAACTTTAGGAAGGAAAGAAGAGGCCGCAAGATGGCTCAGAAATCGCAGAAAAATGGGCCATCCGACGGTTCTCGTGTCTATTGCGCCCTTTCGTTTCCAAAATTCAACGGAGGCCATCTTGGACACACGGATCAAGCAGTTGTGTGATGTCATCCGCGAGACGAGCTTCGCGATCCACACGTATCACCGAAACGGGCATACTGAGAAGATCTATGAGAACGCGCTATCTCATCGGCTGCGAAAGCAGGGGATAGACGTGAGCTGCAAGCTACCGCTGCAGGTCTTGGACGAGGACGGAACCGTTTTGGGAGATTTGAAAGCCGACCTGCTCGTAGAGCAGCTCCTGATTATCGAAGTTAAGGCAGTCAAGACACTGCTTGACGAGCAGTACTTTCCCTATCACACGGATGCATACAGTTCGGCTACTCCTGACCTTCCTTCCCAGCAGTTTGGGTTTGCGTTGGTTCGAAGCGCGATCGAACGAGGAGCGGTTTTTGTGATTCTCAGAAGCATCAAGAAGTGGATTTCGGCTGTTCCGGAACTCGCGGCATACGGCCGACGGTTCACCGTTAGAAATCCGCGGCATGTTTCTGTTTCACCGAGAAACGTACCCGATGGCTTTGAGGATGTTGTTCGCGCCATTAAGAATGGTGAATAGGCTTGTTGCCGCAATGCAACCTGCTCGTATTCGTGAATCACCATTTCATGAACTGCGCCTTCTGAGCCCTTTCGTGGCCCTGTTAGTCCTTCTTGCTCGCCGACGACCTGCGGGAGGCCGAACGAGGCTGCCAAGAGGCACGGGCTGATGCCAGTTGAGACCGCGGCAGAATAACAGAGGGCCGCAGAGAACCTCAGAAGTCGCAAAAAACGTCGCCCACGAATCCCATCGCAGCGACAAAGGCCTGACAAGTCGCAACTAAATGAGTCCGTCGAGAGTGTGTATTCTTTGCGCCGTCTGCGCCTTTTCGCGGCCCTCTTCCCTGCTCTTGTTGTGCCGCAGCAGGCGGTTACTTCAACGATTCGAGGTATGCCAGCAGGTCGGCCACCTGCTGGGCCGTGAAATCTTTAATGAGCAGGTCGGGCATCATCGACTTCTGCTGCTGGTAGGTCCCCTCGACTTCCGACGTCGCAAAGCGGTGCTCTTTGTTCTGTGCATCTTTGACGACGATCTCATTCCCGTCTTTGCGGACCAGCAGACCCGAGATCACTCTGCCGCTGGTGGTTTCGACCAGCCACGTGGCGTACTTGGGTTCGATCGTCCGCGAAGGGTCGAGAATGTTTTCCAGCAGCTTCTCGCGCGGATACTTCTTGCCTACTCCATCGAGGTTCGGGCCCAGTTCGGTGCCGTCATTGCCGATCTTGTGGCAGTTGCGGCATTGGATACCGGCCGTCTTGTGAAACAACTGCCGCCCCCGCTCGATGTCCCCCGCCAGCTTCAACAGGTCGGAAGGTTTAACGGCGTCTCCCAGCCGCTGGACGCGTAGTTCCTCGGGCAGAAAACACTCGAACACGTCGCGCACGGCCGCATCGCCGCACTTGCCCGCCGACTCGACAATCGTTGCGACCAGAGGCTGAGTGAGCTTGCCCGCCCTGATGATGCGTGCCAGCAACGCGGCCCGATCGGGTTTCGCCAGCAGCTCTTCGATCAATTTGGCGCGCTCCGCGGGCCGCTGCGCCTGGCGCTTCTTGATCTCGAGCTCGGCCAGTTGCCGGGCCGCGGCCTCTTCTTCTTTGGTCGGCTCGATGCGGCCGTTCATGCTGGCCAACTGATAACTCAGCGTCACAGCCAGTTTGGGCAGGTCTTGCGCGTCGCGCTTCGACGCTTCGGGGTCTTCGGTCGCAATCAGCCGATCGACCAGCACGTCGTCTTCGAGACGCGTGGGAAGCTGCCTGATCCAGTCATGTACCAGTTCCAATCCGCGATGATCGACCACTGACGAACCCAGGTGCGGCATATGACCGGGCCCAAGCTTCGACATGCGGAAATAGAGCGCCGATCGAAAGGGGTCGCCCGCCGCGATGATCTTGGCATCATGAATGCCGAACGTTCCCTGCGCGGGGCGCACGCCGATGCCCCGCATGTCTTGCAAGGGCATGTCGTACAGCAGGTGTACGAAGCTCGAGCCGCCCCCCTGAAACCGATGGCAATGCGAGCAGTTGGCGTGCAGATAACTGCGGGCCCGCGCATTCAGGTCTGCTTTCGGGTCGAACGGGTCAGCCAGCTTCGGCAATTGCGCGGCTGGCGTCGGCGCCCGAGAACTCGACGAATTGCCGTCCGCCGTGATTTCGTCGGGCACCTCGAGCAGCAGGCCGATCTGACGAAAAATTTCGATCTGGTTGGCCGTCACCCCGCCGTAGGTGCAGTCGCGATTGAGCTGCGGAATGATGAACCCCAGCAGCGATTCGGTCCAGGGGTTGTGGCACCGCAAGCATTCCATCCGCGACCCGTAGCGCCACGTCTGCTGCCGCTTTCCGCCGGGCGCGGCCGAATCGGCCAAAGTCAGCGTTTTCGATTTCCCCTCGCTGCCGACCAACACCGCATCGCTCTGGTCTTCGGTCCACTCGTACGTGTATCCGTACCAGTCACGGCCATTGAAATGCAGCACCTGCGTTTCAACGCGCCGGCGGCTCGACACATTGGCCGGTTCGGCTTCGAGCGAATACGTTTCACACAGCACGCTGTCTTTGGGAAATTCAACCGTCCGCGCCAGCATCGAGCCGGGAATCGGCCTGGCCCGGTCGTATTTGCGAATGGGCTCGGAACCCGGCACCCCCACAAATCGCTCGACAACCGCCCCATCGGCCCAGCGCTCAGAATTGACCGCAAACGGCAAGACGCCCGGCGCCAAACGATGCTCGCCGGCAGACGCAAACAGCCCGCTCTCGCTTAAGCGCCGCGGAAACTTCACCGGCACTGCGGGGGGTGGGTTGGGCACGATCGTCGAGATCGACCCATCGTCGTAGTCGAGCAGATACAGCTCGCCCTCTTTATCTTCGGCGAAATCGACGATTCGCACCGTCGGCTCGACCAACTCTCGCTTTTCGCCGACTTTTTCTCCGTCGACGTTGATGCCCCAGATGCGATGCGTCTCCCAATCGCCGAAAATGTAGTTGCCGTACAGGTCGGGAAACTTCTTGCCGCGGTAGACGTACCCGCCCGTGATCGACGCCCCCTCGGTGTGCGGAATCGACAGCACCGGCGGCACGATGGGCGTCGGCCCGCGGGGCACTTCCGTTTTGATCTGTTGCGGCCCTTCGAAAATGCTCCAGCCGCAGTTGTCTCCCTTGTGAATGTTGAACACGAGCTCCCACAGCTCCCACCCCACGTCGCCGGCCCACATCTGGCCCGTCTTGCGGTCGAAGCTGAATTTCCAGGGGTTCCGCAGGCCATAGGCCCAGATTTCGGTGCGGGCCCCTTCCAGCGCGACGAACGGGTTGTCGGCCGGAATGGCGTAGGCCAGCCCCGGCTGCTCGCGATCGACGTCGATCCGCAGAATCGAACCCAGCAATTCGGTGACATCCTGGCCGACGTTCCTTTCATCGGGCGGGTACGGAATCGCGCCGTCGCCGGTGGCGATATAAAGAAATCCGTCGGGCCCGAATTTCAGGCAGCCCCCGTTGTGGTTCCCTTGCAGCCACTGAATGAGGGGCTTCTCGCTCGCCAGGTCGCACTGCGGCGGATCATTGCGGTCAACCGTGAACCGCGACACGCGCGTCCCCTCGAGATGCGGGTTTCGCGTGTTGTCGCGATAGTGTACGACGTAGCACACGTAGCAGTAGCGGTTTTCCGTGAACTTCGGGTGGAACGCCAGGCCGTAGATCGCTTCGCGCTCGATCTCATCGTTATCGGCCCGGCGCTTGATGACTTCATTGACGTCGAGAAACAAGTCTCCCTGCGTGAGATCGGGGTCGCGCGCCAGCGAAACGATTGTGCCCGAGCCCTCCGCCACAAACAGCCGGTCGGTTGCCGGTGCGCTCGTTAGCACCGTCGGCGTCTTGAATTTCAGCTTGGGATAAAGCGCTTGCGCCCGATAGGGCAGGGGCGGGTCGGGCGACCCACGGAAATTGGCCGTCGCCCACGGAGTGCGCCGACCGAGCGCCGCCAGAGCGCCCTCGCCCCCTTTTGCGGCGGCATTCTGCGACGTTTTCGCCGGCGCTGAGTCGGCTTGCGTTTCGCGGCTGAATCGCAGAACGAAGAACGCCGTCGCCACCACGAGTGGCGCAGCAACAACCAGAACAAACGTACGGGCCATGTTGCTTCAGAGGAACGCGAGAGAGAAAGGGAAACGCAGAGGAGCCTGCGCGGAGACCTTAGATTATTGTCGAGGGGACTGGCAAACATCAATATAGACGGCAAAATAGGGGGCGGCGCGACCCCCCGGGGGCTTCCGGCCGGCCTTGGCCTTTTCCGCGAGCAGCCGGCGTGAGCGGGCCGCTCGTCTCACACATCGCCACACAATCGCCCCCCCACTTCTATTCGCCAGCGCAACATTCTCACGAAATCATGCCCGACCTCCGAAACAAAACGTTGTTTATCACCGGGGCGAGCCGGGGGATCGGCAAAGCCATTGCACTGCGGGCGGCACGTGACGCGGCAAACGTGGTTGTCTTCGGAAAAACGATAGAGCCGAACCCGAAATTGCCGGGGACAATTCATACCGCGGTCGCCGAGATCGAAGCGGCCGGCGGACGCGGTTTGGCCTGCGCTGGCGACGTGCGCTTTGAAGATCAGGTGCAGGCCGCGGTCGAAAAAGCCGTCGCGGCGTTCGGCACGATCGATATTCTCATCAACAACGCCAGTGCGATCTCACTGGCCGGCACCCTGGAGACCGATCTGAAGCGATACGACCTGCTGCAGGCGGTCAACGTCAGAGGCACTTATCTCACGAGTCGCCTCTGTCTGCCGCACCTGCTGAATGCCGCCAACCCGCACATCCTCAACATTTCGCCACCTCTTAACTTCGAGCCGCGCTGGTTCAAGAACCACGTCGCTTACAGTCTGTCGAAATTCGGAATGAGCCTGTGTGTGCTGGGGATGGCCGCCGAGTTCCAGGATCGTGGGGTGGCGGTGAATGCCTTGTGGCCGAAAACGGCAATCGCCACTGCGGCCGTTATGAACGTGTTGGGGGGCGAAAGGGCAATCCGCCGGTGCCGCAAGCCTGAGATCGTGGCCGACGCGGCCCATGCCATTCTGGTGCGCGCCAGCCGCACCTGCACGGGCAACTTTTTCATCGACGAAGGCGTGCTGGCCGCTGAGGGTCTCAGCGACTTTGAGCCGTACGCCGTGACGCCCGGCGCAGAGCTCTTACCCGACTTCTTTGTGTGAAGCTTGTTCAGGTTTGTCGCTCCGTGAATGCGGAGCGTTCGGCCTCGCGGTTGCTGCGACGTCGTTCGACATGTCTTGCGGTATCGGCGTACATCCATTGAAACGCCCAAGAAAGCATGCCTGTCATTCCCGCCATCAGCAGGCTTCCCGGCCATGGGAGCAGCACGAGCACCGCGAGGGTACACCCCCACGCCAATCTCACGCACCATTTCATGATACGAAGTAATTCTTTCGAGATGGCGTCGTCGCGCTCTTGTCGCGCGTCGATCTCGTCCAGCGTCCTGGGCGTCCCGTGCAATGAGAAATCTCGCAGCTGTGGCTGCTGAAAATAACTGCTGACACAGGCGGAGATTGCTTCGGCAGAAGCCCCGCTCCAATTGCGGCATTCCTGTCCCTCATACGACCAGGCGCGTAGTTTGCATTCCTGATCAGGGAGTTGTACTCGCAATTCGCGGAAATCACGCCGGTCCGATTCCAGCCGCCAGATCTCGACTCTCTGCAATTCGTCCCAACGATACAGAGTCTGCCGCCCTTTCCGGGAGACGGCGACGCCTCCGGCCGCCAGTTGTACCGACCGCCTGTCTGGCCAGTTGAGCCAAAATTCCAGCGTATCCGGAATTGCGGCCTCGGGAGGCGCTTTCAAAACGCGAAGGATCAGCGCGTCGACCTGTTGCACGTCGCGTTCCTCCAAATAGGCGAGCGTGAGCGTACGCCGATACCAGGGCCAACAGAATGCGCAATGGTCGTGATCCCATGCTGGCTCGTAGCGGGTCCATCTCGTCCAATAGAGAGTTGCCCCGAGCAGATACACCTCCTGTTGTTGCAGTCGCCAGTCATCATCGTTTCGCTGTTCGTTCATGTCGTCCACGCGACAAGTGCAACTGCTTTCAGCCGGCGTGGGATCGGTCGCTGCATCCTTGCACTTTCAATGGGGAGTTTCGCGCCATTCACCAGAGGCCGTCACCGCCCGGTCAAGCAAGCAGAATTTCGCCCGCCGGTTGGACGTGCGATCTCCAATCACCGCTCAAATCGAGGCAGCGGTCAGGATGCTGGCTCAATCGCCGCCCGTCCGGGATACATTGCAAAGACCATATTCGTCAAATAAACCACCGCTAGAATTGCCCAGACGACCTGATCCCCTTTCGCCGCAAAGGGCCCTACAGCCGCCGGCATGTTGTGCGACAGCATCAGCGCTGCGTCAAAAAACATCAGCGCCACGAGGGCAACGCCGAAGGCAGTAAACTGCAGCCCCCGAAACCAGGTGCCGCAGTGGTTGGCTTTGATGACGCGCGAGCCGGCAACAAAGCGTGTCAATAGCGCCGCGATCGGAAGGACGACTGCCAGCAGTTCAATGAGTCCCGGCTGATTGGGAAGCAGGCGTTTGACGATGTGGGGCGCGACAAGGACCACCCCCGGCAGTACGCCATCCCACCAAAACACACCCGACAGCCAATCCCAATAGGCGATCGGCTGTCTTGCGACTTCCGGATCAGCCATCACGTCGGCTCCTGTACTGCCAGATGTCATCCGCCGTCCTCCGCCGCTACCACGGGCATGGAATACATAACTTGACCCTGCCATTGTACGTGGTCGCCCTGCAGTGAGCACGAGGCAGGCTGAATCGAATCCCCAGTTATGCACGTGCGATTGCAGACATCAGGGCAATGGCGCCGGCCAATGAAATGCACGCCACCAGCTCAGCACCACGACCGGAAACACGATCGTCGCCGGTATCAAATAGCCCAGGCGGCTGTCACGAAACACACCATAAATCGCGAGCGCAGCGATCATCGGCGATACGAACATCGCGCTCACAAAAAGATGTGCTCGGTGCTCGAGGAGGCGGTCGCTTTCCTGTCGCAAACCCTCGCTGAAGGGAAACGGCCGGCGGATGAGCTTCTGTCGCGCGCCCGGAAGTGCGGTTTCAGCATGCGGACGATGTACCGCGCCAAATCCCGATTGAACGTCGCCTCGTTTCGAAACGGGTTCGGAAAGTCGGGAAAATGGTACTGGTCGCTCGACGCGCGGCCCGGCGCCGGTGCGAAGCGGCGGCGCGCCAGGAAAATCGCCCAGCCGCTGGCCATCTTTGACGGCGCTGCCGACGGAACTCCCGAGCTGAGCGCCGGTTGCGTACTGACGTCATAGATTGCCAGCGCGCACGGAAGCGGGCCAACTATGATCGGCGTTGGCCATCTTTGGCGCCGAAGGGGGGGCACAAATCCCGACGCCGCAGGCACTTGCCTCAGGCGCACAAAGATGGCTGTCAGCGATTGGCGAACAATGTCGTTCGCTCGTTCCCACGCGGTCGGGGAACTTGAGCTCGTGGAAACTTCAACCGGCGCTGAGAATCTTCGCCGCAACGAGCGTGTCGTACAGATCAGCGAAGATGAGCGCGAATCAGCGTTCCGATCGAACGGGAACACTGATCGGCCCATGAAGATAGGAAACGACCACGGAACACACGAACCACACAGAAATAAGACAGCAGGAGATAACCCATCCTCCGATTCGTTTCCGTGTGTTCTGTGGACAAATCTTATCGGCCTGATTGGATTCTGGAATTTCCCGGCTGAAACCCTCAACCCAGGGAAGCTTCGTGCCATGACAACATTTTGAAGCGTTGCTGTACAGAGGGTCGTTGTCGGCTTCGCCAAGTGAACCGGATCCTCTGTGCGGCAACCCTTCAGAATTGTGTTGCGGTGACAACATTTCGAGCCTCCAAAACGTCGAGTTTCTCAGTGCTGGTATTCCAAGCGATGCCGCACTCCGACAGGTCGTCCACAGATTTCGCAGATTGGCCCAGCTTGCGACCATCGTCAGACCCTTCGGAAATCTGTGTGAATCCCTGCCATCTGTGGATGATGTCTTCCTGATCCGCGACCATCCGCTTGATCCGCGGTTGCTTTCTGCGTTCTGTTGGGTTGCGGCCGCAGGCTGTGCCGTGATCCCGGTGTGCCCTGTGGTTTCAATTATCACAGTCCGACGAGCATTGGCCGATGCGGTCGATTTGGTTCCGCGTGTCGTCACTGCTTCCCCACCTCGTGTCGAATCGGGCTGGATATTCCCCCTCCATTCCGCAATCCTCGATGCGCACGGCTGATCGTCGATCGGGAGACAGTTCTGAAAGAGCACACGCCAAACCCGATTGCCGCGAAGGGGCCCGTCGCCCCCGTTCCCGGCGACGAGTTCGATCCCCGAGAGGGCGAATGGAAGACGCGCGCGGCAAAGCAGTTCGAGCGGCGTAGCGCCGGCTATCAGGGAAGCTGGGCGCAGCGTCTGTACTGCCGGCCGACCTCCGCAATCCTGCTGCGCCAACTTCCCTCGCAACCGCGCCTGCGCGTGCTCGACATCGGGTGCGGAACCGGGCAGTTACTCGCCGACGTCGCCTGCCGGCGAGCCGACGCGCAATTGCACGGCGTCGACCTGACGTTTGGCATGTTGGCCGCTGCCAGAGCGCAATTGGCGACGGCCGGGGTGGAGGCCGCGTTCGTGCGCGGCGACAGCGCACGCCTTCCTTTTGCGGAAGCGAGCTTCGACCTGCTCGTTTGCACTCATTCGTTTCACCACTACCCCGATCAAAGGCAGGTCGTCGGAGAGTTTGCGCGGGTTCTGTCGCCCGGTGGTCTGGCGATGGTTCTCGACGGCGACCCGGGGCCCCTGTGGGGCCGCATTTTGTACGACGGCTTGGTCGCGTGGTTTGAGGGGGCGATTCATCATTGCACCGCCGCCGAGATGCAGGCCCTGTTTTCTGACGGCGGGTTTTGCGATATCCGCCAGGCACGCACCTGTGCCTGGTCGCCCGTGCTGCTGACCGTTGCACAGCGGCGAACGCCGGGAGCGGCGGGGTGAGCGCCGTGCCAGGCGCACCGGGCCGCCCTCCCAAAAAACTCGAACCGTCGTGAACAACGTCTGCGCGGCTGAGGGTTCAGCTCGGAACTGAACGACACCGGCGCGACGAATCGACGCCACAAACGGCCCGTTTGGCAGGATTTACAAGAATCGAGCTGCGAGCGCATTTGCGGCGAATTGACGTTGCAGCGAAAGGTCAAATCAATAAGATGCCCGCCGCGCGGGCCGGGCTTGAATAAGTTTCCTTTACTCGGCATCAACAGGCGCACGTCCGAAGCCAAGGGTTATCTGGCGACGTGCAGGCCGCCGCGGCTTCTTCGGCAGCCATCTGGTGGGGGGCGGTTTCGAAATCTCCCCCGTCTCAGATAGCTCCCGCTGACGGTTCAACCGGCGGGGCATGCTCCTTTCAAAGCGTCAATTCGAGGCTCCAGGCCCCCGGTGCCATCGTCGATACCCATTGGTGTCTCGACGCTCCTTGCACCACTGGAGGCCTTACGGACTCATTGTGATCGATGCGGCTCTCGGCCCACGACGGGCCAGAAAAACACTGCGGGCGTTCAAGGAGGAGAGTGATGCAGAGGCTGGTCTTGAGAATTGCGTTCATTCTGGCGGCGACGGCCACAACGGCTCTCGCGCAAACGACACCGAGCGCCGTCAGCGACATTCAAAACTGGTTTACGCTGGGTCTTCCGATGGCGGCTGAGTGGAACGCCGAGGGCTTTCCGATCCGCTGGCACGTCGACCAGGTGCGCGCCGGCCGCAGGCTTTTGCCGTCGGTCTTTCTGCCGCTGGTCGACTACGCCGACCAGAACGCGAACAATCCCAACCTCGTCCAGAGGCGCGTGAAAGACTACGCGTCGGATTTCGCTTACATCAACGCCCAGGGTCTGCCCATCTGCCTGCGGACGAACAACATCGGCAACTCGTTCACCAACAGCCCGCGGTATCGCTTTCCGGCGGTGGCGACGAACATTCCAAAATCGCCTTTGCAGTGGCGCGAGCTCGATACAGGCGCGCTCGATCAGCGCCCCATCTGCGATTCGCAGGGGCCCGCGTCGTGCTGGCAGAACGAAGGAACCGTCTGGGCCGACACGCTCTACATGCAAACCCTGCAGTCGCTCGTCAAATCGCCCAAGTACGTGCTGTTCGTCGAGAACAACGAAGCCGCCTACGACGAGTCGCGGACGTACTACAATGCCGCCGCCAACCCGCCGACGTGGAAATCGTACGACGACATCCGCGATATCAGTCTGCGAATGCACGATCGGATCAAGCAGCTTCGCGGCGCCGACGCCACGTGCTCTCCGCTGGTTCTAAATAGCGAAATCGGCCTGAAGCGTCGCGACCACTATGCCGCGTTCTACAAGGCGTTCGACGCCGCGCTCGACGCCGGCTGGCGCGCCAAAATGTACACGGCCGGCTACGGCAGTGACCTGAACACGCTCTGGCCCTCCAGCGCCGGGCCCATTGATCAGGTCGGCTACGACCCGCAGTCGCTCAGCTATGACGCGGGCAGCCCGGCGGTCTACATCGGCGACAACAAGTACAAGGATTTCACCGCCTTGCAGCATGCAGAGATTCTCAATCAGATTCCCGCCTGGGATTGGATTCGCGCTCACACCCCGCGGTCGTACCGCGAAGTGTCGCTCGCACTCAACAGCCCCGGCGCTCTCGGGGGCGCTCTGGCCAAACGTCACGCCGTGATGACCCCGGCCCGCTACGAGGGCTATGTGCAGTGGCTGTTGTGGTCGATTCATGAACGCGGCGTACCGGTGATTCTCAGGCACTTTTGCAGTTCGGCCAAGATGCCCAGTGATCCTTATTTTTCGACGTCTCAATTCAAGACGCTCGACAGCCTGGGGGCCGGCAACCTGAAAAACCTGCGGCTCGAAGATTACATCAGGCCGATCACGGCATCGGTCGATCGGGTGTGTACGAATGCCACGCTGCGCAATTTCTGGCTCAAGGGCGAGCCGGTTATTGTGCCGGGCATCACGCCCACCCACATTCTGCTTCAAAAGTTCAATTCGCCGGCGTACCCTCGTTCGAGCGACCCCGACCGACGCTGGCGGGTGTTAAACTGCTCTGCCAACAAGCCCTCGAGCTCCTGGTACTGGGACGGCAACAAAGTCGCCGGCGAGATTCGCGTCTGGGCCGTCGCCACCAAGCTCGACAATCAGGCGCTGGTCTACGCCTGGACTCCCTGCGTGATGACCGGCAAGATTTCGGTCTCTGTACCGGGCCTGGGCACATTTCAGATCGACGCGCCTCAACCCTGGTCGTACTGGCTGGTGAAGACGGGGGCTGCGCCGGTGCGGGTTTCGGTCAACTGAACAGCGAATGGTCGGCGAACGGCACGTTCTGCTAAACTTGCCGTTCGAGGAAACTGTGAGCGCCCTGCCGACACGCCCCCAAGCCGCCGTCTCGCGCGACGACCTCGCGCTGCGGTATATCGAGCAGCTTCCGTTCGCGCCTTACCCGGTGCAGGAACAGGCGTTGTACGCCTGGTTCGAGAGCCACGAGGGGGTCTTGGTGGCGGCCCCCACAGGCATGGGCAAGACCCTGATCGCCGAGGCCGCCGCGTTTGAGGCCCTGACAACCGGCACCACGATCTACTACACGACGCCGCTGATCGCACTGACCGAACAGAAATTCCAGGAGTGGCAGGCCCTCGCCCGGCGTTGGGGCTTTTCGCCTGACGACGTCGGGCTGGTTACGGGCAACCGCCGCGTGAATCCTCAGGCCAAAGTGCTGGTCGTCGTTGCTGAAATTCTGCTCAACCGCCTGTTGCAGCCGCAGGCGTTCGATTTTGCGAGTGTCTCGGCCGTCGTGATGGATGAGTTCCACAGCTTTTCGGATCCCGAGCGGGGAATCGTCTGGGAATTCACGCTGTCGCTGTTGCCGCCGCACGTGCGGCTGCTGCTGCTCTCGGCAACCGTCGGCAACTCGCGCGAGTTTCTCGACTGGCTGCACCGCTGCCACGGCCGGCGGCTGGAACTGGTTCAGAGCACCGAACGAAAAGTTCCCCTGCGCTATCAATGGACGCCCGATCTGCTGCTCAACGAACTGCTGGAACAAATGGCGGCGGGAGAGGCCGATGCGCGCAAGACCCCCGCGCTGGTGTTCTGTTTCAATCGCGACGAATGCTGGGCCGTCGCCGACGAGCTCAAAGGCCGCTCAATGCTGGCTGAAGGCCAGCAGAAGCAGCTCGTCGACAGGTTGGCGAAGCACGACTGGACGAAAGGGGCCGGGCCGCGGCTGAAGCAGGTTCTGCAGCGCGGCGTGGGCGTGCATCACGCCGGCCTCTTGCCGCGTTATCGCCGCGTGGTGGAAGAGTTCTTTCAGAAGAAGCTCTTGACGGTCTGTGTCTGCACCGAAACGCTGTCGGCGGGCATCAACCTGCCGGCCCGCAGCGTCGTCTTGCCGACGCTTTTGAAAGGCCCTCCCGGCAAGCAGAAGTTGATCGACCCCAGCGTGGCGCATCAGATTTTCGGCCGCGCCGGACGGCCGCAGTTCGATACGCAGGGCTTTGTCATGGCATTGCCCCACGAAGACGACGTCAAAATTCTGCGGTGGAAGGAAAAGTACGACCAGATTCCCGAGAACACCAAAGACCCCGGCCTGATGCAGGCGAAAAAAGCGCTCAAGCGCAAAATGCCCGTGCGCAGCCCGAATCGGCAATACTGGAACGAAGCGCAGTTCGCACGGCTGCAATCGGCCCCGCCGCGAAGCCTCGCCAGCCAGGGGCCGCTTCCCTGGCGCATGCTGGCCTACATGCTGCAACTCTCGCCCGACGTCGAACGGTTGCGGCAACTCGTGCGCAAGCGGCTGACGGAACCCGAGCGGCTGCAACAGGGCGAACGGCAATTGCACGGCATGTTGTTGAGCCTGCACGCCGCCCAAGTCGTGCGGCTGGAGCCCGAGCCGCCGGTTGTCGACGAGGCCGGCAGCGCCGCGCCGGCTCGTGCCGAGGCGCCGGCGGCGCCAAAGCTTTCGCCGATGGCGCGGCTGATCGTCGAGGCGCTCGCGCAAGAGCGGAAGGCGCGAGGCGAAGCGCCGTTGCCGGCGGTCGTCGGTGCAGAGGCTGCGCCTGCGCGCAGCGACTACCGCCCCGTGGCGGCCCACCCCACCCCCCGAATCAACGATTTCTTCGTTTTTCGCAGTCTGAACCCGCTGTACGCCTTGTTTCTGCTCGATCACTTCGCCTTGGCCGACCAGAACGAGGTGCTACAGATACTCGACAGCGCGCTGGAACTTCCACGGTCGCTGTTGCGACACGTGCGCGTTCCGCGCCCCGATCAACTCCCGCCCGGACCATTGGCCCGTGAAAGAGTCGATGCCGCGCTCGTGCAACGGGGCTTGATCGCCGCGGCAGATTTGTACCCCGAGTGGGACCCTGACGCCCGCCCTGAAGATCGCAAGTACGCTCCCCCGCTGGCTGAAAAAATGCGGATGCTGTTCGAGTCGGAATACCCCGGGGTGCACGGCGTCAGCGTGTATCCGGCCTGGGTCACGGCCGATGTCTTGCAGTTCGCGGGTGATTTTCACAAATTCATTGCGGGCCGCGACCTGGCGAAGCAGGAAGGGCTGATCTTCAGGCACCTCTTGCGGATGATTCTGCTGCTCGGAGAATTCGCCACTGTGACGCCGTCTGGCGTGGCCGCGACCGATTGGCGCGAGCGTGTCGATGCGATCGCCCGGCAACTGACTGAGTGCTGTCGCGCGGTCGACCCGTCGAGCACCGATTATACCCTGACGCACGTCGGCGACCGCGACCTGATTTCCCAGGAGCCCGTCGCCGCTTCGGCGACCAGCACCGAGATTGCCGCCGAGGCGGTCGAGGCGGCGCTCTCTGACGACGACTTTGCCAGCGGCGTGTTAGAAGTGGAATAGTCGCGGGCCTTCGGGCTGAAAATCGCTCGGATCGCCAGTTCCCTCACAACCGGCCCGGCTGAATTTCATTTGTAAGCTAGACTTCCGCAGGGCGCGAAAAGCTGCGCCCCTGGAGTGGGCTTTCTACAAGGTGCAACATGATGCCACAACCGGCCCCGAGTAGTGTTCGTGTTCTGGTCATCGACGATCACCCGATCGCCCTGGCGGGAATTCGGCTGGGCCTCAAACGCTATCCTGACATTCGCGTCGAGTGGGAGGCGGCCGACGGTAAAACCGGGCTGGAACTGGCCGCCGCCCACCAACCCGACGTGGCGGCGATCGACGTCTGGCTGCCCGACATGGACGGGTTCGATGCGACCAAGAGATTGCGCGCGATCAGCCCCGATACGCGGGTCATCATCATCAGCGGCGACGTGACCGCCGCGATGCGTGCCCGTATTTCGCACCTGGGGGTCGAGGGTTTTTTTCAGAAGTCTGAGCCGCTGGAACGGTTGGCGGGTTTGATTCGCGCCTCAGCACGCGCCGGCGGAGAAGGCGGCCGCGGCACGGTCGCGCCAACCCGCAGCGTTGAATCACTGACGCTCGAAGAGCACGAACTGCTGTCGCTGTTGGGCAGTGGCGAGTCGCTGAAACGGGTGGCCCGCCGCCTGGCGATCAGCTCGCGGGCGGTGGACGAATTGAAGCAGACGCTGATGCACAAGCTGGGCATCGACGACCGCGTCGAACTGGCCCATTTCGCCCTGCAGCAGAATGGCGAAGGCGCCGCCGTTCGCTGATGCCCTGCGACAGTGGCGGCTTGATTCCATGCCCTGCGAAACCCGTCGGCTTCATTTTGCGGCGGCAGAGCCGGTGGCCGTCTGTGGCATTGCGGTCGGCGGATTGAGAAGTTCGGGCCGTTCACGAAACACTCGATACAGCCGCTCGGCAATCACCCGATCTCCCAAGGCCGTCGTGTGCTTATCGGTATCGTTGTAGGTGACGACGTTGGCCGGGTAGTTGCTGGCCCAGTCGGACAGATCAATGATCTCCATGCCTGCCTCTTCGGCCATCCGACGGATCACCGGCGATTCGCCGCGCCTTTCGAGCACCCCGGGCATGGGCAGCCAGACCCACAGCAGCCGGACGCCATTCTGGCGGCAGCGCTCGACAATTCGGCGATAGATGCACCGCAGAATGCCGGGCCAGTCGCCACTCAACACCCTCTGGAGGTTCGCAGCGGGGGTGTCGCGAGTGGCACCCAGCCGCTTCAGCAGGGCGTCGAGCTCGGGGTCTTCGATGTCTCTGGAATTCGTGAGCGCCGAGACGAGCGTCGACGCCGAATTATCGAGTTCATCCTGGTGGGCGAAGTACAGGATCAGGTCGGGGCGAAATTGGAGCGTCTTTTTCTCGATCCGCCCTCGCCGCTGCAATGCCGAGTCGTGACCCATCCCGAAATTCAGCACTTCGTAGCGCTCGCCGGGGCGCAGCGGATCGGCATTCAGCAACTTTTCGAGACTGATCGTGATTGTCTCATCGTCTGTGACGCCGTAGCCCAGGATGATGCTCGAGCCGATCCCGGCCATCCGGAAGGTGCCCGGCGGTTTGACGAACGAGCGTTCGATGTCGCGTTCACCCCAGCTGTTGGTCGTCAGCCGCCGCCCCAGAAACTCTCCTTCCCACCCGATTTTCAGTTCGCGGATCAGGTAGTCGCGTCGCGGGCGCGTCATGTCGGTGAACCGGCCTGAGGGAGGTACCGATGAACGGGCCGGGCTGAGGAACGAGCTGGCCACCGCGCCCTCATGGTTCATCTGCTCGTAATAACCCTGCACCATGTCGAGCTTTTCGGCCCCCGCAATTTCATCGGATTGCAGCGACGCGATCAGGCTGGCTGCGGATGTTCCCAAGTACGAGTGCAAAGGCTTCACGCCCACCAGCACAAGGACCACGAGCGTCGCCAGATGCAGGCGGACCGAGCGCTCGAAATCGACCTGTTCGATGTTCGTGATCACCCCGGCGACACCTCCCTCAGCGCCCTGATTTCGCCCGCGGTCTTTCAGGTACTGAATCGCCACGACCGCCGCGAACGCTGCCGCGAACCAGGCTGCCAGCATCACGGCGTCTGCCGTGCTGAATGAAAGTTGGGCGTTTCCGAACAGCAGATAGGGCACAATCTCAGGGTATTTCCACTGCCCCCAAAAAACGCACACGCAGAGAAACACGCCGATTGTTTTGAGCGCGACGATCGACGCCCGCGTCAGACTGAAGTCGCCCTCTTCAGGCGCTCCCTGTGCTGCCCGGCGATAATCGAGCAGCGAATTGATCGCCACGATCACCCCCACCCCCAGCCACAGCAAGGCGTCGTTCCACGTCATCGGAAACTCGCCATTTCGCCAGAAAAGCTGCCACGAATGGGCCAGCCAGGTGCACAGGAACACCCACAGTACGCCGATGACCACGGCCGCTGCGGTATTCCAGCGGCGCAACCGGAAAAACACCGGAAAGAAGCAGACTTTCGTCATGAAGTCTTTCCAGTAAATGTTGATTCGTCGCCAGATGTCACTGAAGCTCGACGCGAGAAAATAGGCGTTGTGCGTACGGGGCAGGTTGAACCCGAACAGGTGCAGGATGCCGCAGATGAGGTGGAATTGCCCTGAAACCCGCAGGTACAGCGCGTAGTTCATCACCAGGAATTGCAGCAGATCGAGCTTCGTGCGCAGCTCGGCAGGCGATGGCACGAGGTACCCGTTGATGAGCCGCCACAGCAGCAGATGCCCCATGCCCGTGACGATCCAATGGACCCCGGTCTGGTAAATCCGCAGCCGCTTTTCGTTGTAATATCCGTCGCAGAACGTACGGTAGTCGACGACCGGATAGAACGGAAAGAACATATTGGGCAACATGAAGAAATACGCCAGGGTCTTGAGGAAAGGCGGCCGCCCCTTCCAGTGCCGCATGTCGTACATGTAGACAATCATGCGGAACATGAACATCGAACCCAGAATGGGCCAGAAAGGGGCTTTCCAGCTATCACGGATCCAAAGATAGCCGTGGTCTCCCGCCGACACTTTCAGCGCTTGCAGCGCCGCCATCGGCTTCGGGTCTCGCAGCCAGAAGAGCACCGCGGCCACGGCCACGAGCAGCACGACGCGCAAAGTGAACGCGATGGGAAGCAGACTGATGCCGATCAGTCCGCCACCGAAACCCAATACCCACAGCGCCTGTCGGTCCAACACGAGCACGAGACAAGTGGCAGACAGCACCAGGAAGAACGGCAATCGAAACCGGCTGGGGAGCAGCGCGTGAAGTGCGAAGCCCACCGTGATTGCGATCATGGCCGGCAGAAAGTGATAGCGCTTCTCGATCGCATACTGGCTGACGACCAGCAGCGCCAAGGCCACTTGCGCCAGCAACAAGGCATATTCGCGCCAGGTGAGATCGGCTGCCGTGCTGCTATATGCGGCCGGCAAGCCGCTGGCGCCTGAGTCACCGGCGGTCGATTCGAATGCGCCCGGTTCCTGATTCGGCGACTCGACAGGCGAAACAGAAGAGACGGGCGCCATTGGCGGGTCAACCTCAGGGGTATACCAGTGCAACAATCCGCCGCGACGATATTCCGCTGATTCGATGAGAACCTCAGTCAAACGGGCCCAACTCGCCTTCGGAAGCGAACCCGCATCCCCAGCCCACAAGGGTCAACGCCCTCCGCTCCCGGCCCTGACGTCCCCCCCGGTTTCCTGCGCCAGATGGTGCGCCAGGGCGTTAATGCTGGGGTAATCGAGCAGCGGATTGCCATGCAGCCGGCATCCCAGCCAATCCTCGAGTTCACCCAATAGCGCCACGACCTGCATCGAATCGATTCCGTGCGAAGCGATCGGCTCATCGAGCTTCAAATCCGCCGGGTCGACGCGCATGCGACCGCAGAGCTTTTCAATGATCCAGGATCTGATTTCTTCCTCCGAGTGACGGGTTGAGGCTGGTGTAGGCATTGAAGCGGCATTTGATCCGATTTGGGTTCCGTTGTGAGGATGGCGTGATTCCAAAGTATGGCGCTAACCCAAGGCGCATTCAATATTACGGACAAGTGACGACGATTCGCATGTCCCTAATCCCTAAAAAATTCTCAAAAAACGCTGCCCTTTGGCCTTGCAAACCGAAACCGCGTCGATACTCTGTCTCATAATGATACTGAGTCTCAACATCACATAGGGCGGTTTGGTTCTGGATTTCAGCTCTCTCACAAAGGGATCTCGGATGCGACATTTCAACCCAACGCACAGTCGTCGGGGGTTCACGCTCATCGAACTGCTGGTCGTTATCGCCATCATTGGCGTGCTGGTCTCGCTGCTCCTTCCGGCGGTGCAGCAGGCCCGCGAATCGGCACGCCGGACGCAATGCAGCAATAACCTGAAGCAGATCGGGCTGGCCTTTCACAATTACCACGATACGTTCACGATGTTTCCGAATTCGGAAGTCGGTGGCACAGGAACACTCGCCCGCGCCAGCGCCTTCGCCGCAATTCTGCCCTACCTCGACCAGGCGCCGGCCTGGGGCCTGTACAACTTCTCGTTGGGAAACAGCGACCTCGCCAACCAGCGGGTCGTTTCGATGCGGATTCCTGTGTATCTCTGCCCGACGGCCACGTTTCGCCGGCAGGTACCGATTTCCGGTTGCGACACGAACGATCGCGCCCCTGGAACCTACGCCGTGTCGACAGGCAGCAGTGACCCTTGGGGCCCGGAAGGGGGGGCGCCGCCGCATAACGGGGCGATTGTGAGCGTGCGGTCGGGGCGGACGCGCATGGGGAACATCACCGACGGCACATCGCGTACGCTACTGGCCGGCGAATCGGCGTGGAATTTTCCCGACTACATGTTCACCAGCGGTCCCTGCAATGGGCAGGTTCGCTGGGGGTTCTCGTACTGGGCTTCGCCGTATCCGCTGGCGACGGCGTTCTCGACGCAGCCGCCGCTTAACCCCAAGCGGCTCGACGGCGATTCGAACCGGCTGGCGCGCTTCCGTAGCGAGCACGCCGGGGGGGTCGTCAACTTCCTGTATTGCGACGGCTCAGTTCGATACCTCACAGAATACGTCAGCCAATCGGTACTCGATGCCCTTGCCACGCGGGCCGGGGGAGAGCCAGGGGGAGATTTGTAGCCCGGCGGGACAAACCGGCACCTCCTGAGGAACCGACGATGCTTGCTTTCGATTGCCCGACCAATTCTCCGATCGCGCCAACCTTCGCTGGCGCGGCGTTGTTTCGCGGACACCTCGTGTCGATCGCCCTCAGCCTGCTGGCCGGCTGCGGCGCGGCCGACGGACCGCAACGCGCGCCTGTCGCCGGCTCGGTCTGGGTCGACGGCGCACCCTTGGAGGAGGGCATAGTTCGTTTCATACCGCAGGGTGCGAGTGCCGGCCCGGCGGCCGTCGCGACGATCAAGGCCGGGCGGTTTGAACTCAATGGCAGTTCCGCCCCGGTGGTGGGCACGCACCGCATCGAAATTGAAGCCCTGAATTTTCAAGGTTTCGAGCTTGACGATGAAAAGGCGTTCGCTGATCGAGCCGGCTCGGGGCGCAAACTGCCTACGAGCCCTATTCCGCCCCCCTACAACCGCGACTCGAAAAAAACCGTCACGTTGCCCGCGTCGGGAAATCAGCAGCTTGAATTTCAAATTGATACGAAGACTCGCTCAAAAACCAGGAAACCATAGCCAGGGAACTCTCATGTGCAGTATTCGAATGGCAACACTTGTGGCGGCCGCCTGGCTCGTGAGTCCGAATTCGGCCCACGCGCATTTTCTGTGGGTCGTGACGCGCTCGGGCGATGGGCCGCCGCGGGCCGAAGTCTATTTCAGCGAGTCGGCATCGCCGGATGACCCGGAACTGCTCGGCCGCGTTCTCAAGGCCGAATGTTGGGCACTGGGCGGCCGCCGTGGGGACGATCCGAAACGATTGACTCTCCAGAAAAAGGCCGATGCCCTCGTCACAGAATTTGATTCCGAAATGCGGAGTTCACCGGTCGTCGTGCGACACACCTACGGCACACTCACCCGCGGCGGGGAAACATTCCTGCTGAATTACTATGCGAAAACCTACCCGCTGGCTCTGCCGGGCACGTGGAGGACGGTGAAGAATTCCGCGATTCTGCCGCTGGAAATCGTGCCTGTTCTGCAAGACTCGGGGCTCACGTTACGAGTTCTCTGGAACGAAAGGCCGCAGGCCAAAGTGACCGTGACCATCGAAGGCCCGGGAATCGAGAAAAAAATCGAAGGCGCGACCGACGACGGGGGAGAGTTCTCTTGTCGGCTGGCGGAGTCGGGGCTGTATTCCATTCGCGCCCGATACAATGAAGACGTTGCCGGAGAGCACGAAGGGGCCGCGTACAAGTCGGTTCGACACTATTCGACGCTGGCACTCAGGTTTCTGCCGCCACAGATGGAACGTTCCGCTCACAACTGGCCGGCGCTCGCGCGCGGGGTCACCAGCTTTGGCGGTGCGGTCGATGGCAATTGGCTCTACGTTTACGGAGGCCACTACGGCCGCGCGCACCAATACTCGCGAGATGAGCAGTCTGGTGATTTTCTGCGTTTGAACCTGCGCGAACCGCAGGCCTGGGAGCCGCTGCCAGGCGGTCCGAAACTGACCGGTCTGACCTTGGTGGAGCATCGGGGTCAGCTCTACCGTGTTGGCGGGTTTACTGCCAAAAACGGGGCCGACGAAGACGAAAGCCTCTGGTCGCAGGCGGGCTTCGCTCGATTCAACCCGCAGACACCGCGGTGGGTCGACCTTCCTTCTCTTCCCGAAGGCCGGTCGTCGCACGATGCGGCCGTTGTGAACGGTCGACTGTACGTGGTTGGCGGCTGGAACATGCAGGGCAAAGATGAGACGCGCTGGCACGACACGGCCTGGGCATTCGACTTGTCGGCAGATGGGGGTGAATGGAAGCCACTGCCGGCGCCGCGATTTCACCGTCGCGCCCTGGCGCTCGCGGAATGGCAGCAGCGTCTTTACTGTGTGGGAGGAATGCAGGAGCAGGGAGGCCCGACGACTGCCGTCGCCGTCTTCGACCCTGCCACCAACGAGTGGAGCGAGGGACCGGCGCTTCTGGGGACTGGAATGGACGGTTTCGGAGCTTCGGCCTTCGCCAGCTCAGGCGCCCTCTACGCGACAACCATGTCGGGATCGGTTTTGCGGCTGACCGAGCGCGGGCGAGATTTCGAGTTTGTCGGTCAATTGCAGAACCCCAGGTTCTTTCACCGCCTGCTTCCGTGGCGCGAGTCGGGCCTGGTGGTAGTGGGTGGGGCAGGCATGTCGACGGGGAAGATTCTCTCGCTCGAGCTACTTGGCGTGTCGCCGCCTGCCGCCGTGCGACCGGCCGAGCGCTGATCTGCACCCGGCGTACAACTGCCCTGCGAGTTGTGTGTGGTCCGAATTGGGCTTGGGTTGCTCGGGCAACTCCAGGCCCATCGGGCAAAGACGGGTGCACGCTCCCCCACCGTTGACACGAAATCTTCGATTCAAGACTTGGCGCGGACTGTACCGGAACCTGGTCTGGGTGGGACGCGGGCGGCAAACCGGGGCAGCTCCCTGGCCTGTGGAAAATGCTCACCTCGAACCGCAGATTCGAGGCCTTTGACCAGAGTGCGATCAGCTCACTTCAAATTTGCGAGAAACTCAACCAGATCGCGAAGTTCGGCCCGCGACAGGTGCTTGCTCAGATCATCGGGCATGGCCGACTTGCCGCGCACCTGTTCTTCAATTTCTGACCGCGGAATGCTGATCGTCTCGCCATCGGCCGTCAGGACGACGGCTTCGTGATCGTCGCCGGGCTTCATGGTTCCCGAAAACACCTTGCCGGAACGCGTCACAACCACGACCGGGTCGAAGCCTTTGGCAATCTGCCGGTCGGGAAACACGAGCGACTCGAGCAGGTATTCGCGCTGTTTTTCAGCGCCGATCTTCGACAAATCGGGGCCGATTTCTCCGCCCAGATTGTTGACCTTGTGACAGCGAACGCAGGAGATTTCAATTTTCTCGAAGAAGATCCGCCTGCCGCGCCCGGCGTCGCCGCCGGCAAGCGCCACGCGGTAAGGCCCCAGGGGGTCATCGTGAGACGCCGCCGATTCCAGTTGCGCAAGCGTTGCGTTGAGGGCCGGCACGTCGCGCCGACGAGCCGCTTCGAGAAGATCCAACTGGATTTCTCTGGGTACGTCGCGCTGGAATCGTTCGAGCCACTCGGCCAGCAGGCGGTCGGCGCGAGGTTCGGCGATCTCTCCCAGCGTCTGCAACGCCGCCTGGCGTTCGCGGACCTCGCCCGAACTCAGGGCCTGACGCAACGGCTCGATCGCGGCGGCAGGTTGCAACCTGGCCAGCGTGCGGCGGCCCTCGGTGCGCAAAAGCGGCGACATGTCAGACAGGGCTTGTTCGCCGGCCTTCTGTGCCTGCGAATCTTCGATGGCAGTGAGCGCCCGCAGCGCTTCGGCCTTCGTCTCGGCGGCCCGGCCGGCGCTCGAGAACTGCCGCAGCAGCTCCGGGCCTGCCTCGCGGACCTTCAGTTTCCCGGCGACCTTCGCGGCCGCCTGGCAAAGTTCGTCGGTTCCCTTGAACAGTTCGCCGATGCCCGATGCGAAAGCCGCTGCCGCAACCTTTGGGTCGCGTGGCGGCAAGGGCCGCCAACTGCCCAGCAAGCGATCGCGATTCGAGGGTTCACCCCAGTCGCCCAGCGCCGAGATCGCTTCAAGCCTCAGCCGCGCCGGAATATCGCTTCGGACCGCGAGCGCCGCGACCGCGGCGGCGTGCTTCGCCTCGCCCAACCGAAAATTGGCGTTGATCACGCGCCACAGCGTCGGCTCACTCAAGTCTTTGCGGTCTGCCAGACCGGCGAGAGCAGGCAGGGCCTGGGCGATCGGCATATCGTGAATCGCGAGCGCCGCCTCGGCAACGAGGGAAAGGTCAGTGTCGCTCAGAAACCTGGCGATCTCGGCACTTTCCCGCCGTCGTAGCGCCAGCAACACGCCCATTCGCACCGCGGGCGACGAATCACCCGCCGCGGCAAGCAGTTCAGTGGAGGGCGCCGCCCGGGCGAGCGCCACGACAGCCGCATGCCGCAGAAACGCGTCGCGGTCGGCATTGTCGCGCAATAGCGCCAGCAAGGGAGCCACAGGCGCCGGGAGGCCCAGCTTACCGAGTGCCTGAGCTCCGAAAAACCGCACGCGCGGCTCAGGGTCGGCGACGAGCCGAATGAGCGAGTCTTTGCTTTCCGAATCGGCGGCGTCTCCCAGGACTTTCGCAGCCTGAGCCCGGATTTCCGGATCAGAAGCCGCCAGCATCGGGCGGACGAAGCGCAGCACGGCGCGGTCGGTTCGCGCAAGCTGACCGAGGCCCCAGAGTGCATGGAACTGCGCCAGTTGATGACCCCCGCGAGTCAGGACGCCCGAGAAGCTCTCGGTTCCGCGAGCCCCTCGTTCGGCCAGGGCAAACTGGGCTTCGAGGCGAACGTTCATATTCGGGTGTGCGAGCAGCTTCGTGAGCTCGTCGTCTGCTCGTTGCGTGAAGCCTTCGGCAAACAGCCGTCGCACTTCGCCAACGACAGGGTCGTTCTGGTGCTGAGTCGACGTGACACGGTACAACCGGCCTTTGCCGGGGCCATCCCAGCCTTCGACCCAGTCGCTCACCCAAAGTGCCCCATCCGGGCCAAATTCGACGTCGCTTGCCAAAATCGACCACGCAAACTCGCGTGCGTCAATCAGTTCAAATGATGCGCCCTGGGGCTTGACCGCAAACGACCTCACGCCGCTGTAGTTGGGCAATCCGCGGAAATCGACCAGAAAGAAGTGCCCGGCGTATTCGGCAGGAAACCCGGTGCCGGGATAGTACGTCAAGCCGGATGGCCCATCGCTGATATTGGCGATCGGCGGGAGAATATAGGCCGCCTGCCCGCGGTGATACGGCTGCCAGAGCCGTTCGCGATTCCAGGGGCCGCGATCGGCGAAGTACTGGTACCCTATCCGCCAGCCACAATCGCCCCCCTCGACGAGGTAGACCCAGCGGCACTGGTCATCACGATCGGAATCGTTGTCGCACGTGAACAGATTTCCGTACTGGTCAAACGCCAGGTCCTGAGGATTACGCAACCCCGTCGCGATGATCTCGAGGTTGCTCCCGTCGAGATCGCAGCGGAGAACGCTCCCCCGGTCGTGCGCAAAAAGCGGTTTTCCTTCCTGCGTGGTGACATTCAGGCCCCGATCTCCCATTGTGAAATACAGCTTGCCGTCGGGCCCCATTCGCAGCCCGTGCAGGTCGTGCGCCCGGTAGCTGACGTGAACGCCGTAGCCCTCGTGCAACGCCTCGCGCACGTCAGCCTCGCCGTCGCCATCGGTGTCGCGCAAACGCCAGAGACGGGGGACGTTCGTGTACCAGACGCTGCCTCGGCGGGCGAGAACCCCTGCCCCTGTTCCCTCGACGATCTCATTGAAACCGTCGGCAAAAACGCTGGCGTGGTCGGCCCGGCCGTCACCGTCGCGGTCTTCTATGAGGCGCACCCGATCGTGCTCACGAGTGTAGTCCACGACCTTCTCGCCCAGGTGCTTCTTCAGCATCGCGAGGCGATCGGCCACCGTCGTCGAGGCCAGATCGTCTTCGAGCCACGACATATGCGTGCGGTTGTCTTCGGCCCCCTTGTTCTGCCGGAACGTTTCGGCGACGTAGACGCGGCCCCGCTCGTCGAAACAAAACGCCACAGGGTTGGCCAATAGCGGCTCGGCGGCCCAAAGTTGAACACCAAATCCCTCAGGCACAACGATGCGTGAAATGGACAACTCGCCGGCGTTCGAGGCGGGCGCGATCCGTGGTGTATATGGCGGGTCAGCCGCACGAGCGGCCATCAGGCCGGCCGCCATACTGATCGCCGGGACGGCCCAACGGAAGTAATGATGCAGGAAGGCGCCTCTGAGCGCCACCAATGTTCCACGATCAAGCTGGCTGATGACGAACCCCCGGTCGAGGTGTTCAAACTGCGAAAATCTCAGGCATCGGACCATTAATTTTCTCCGATCGACAGGGGGTTTTCAACCGTGTTTGCAACTGGGCCTTGATCCGCTCATTGGATTTCGCCGGTCGAGACGGCTTCGCCGGTACCAGTCAGTTTCTCAAGGGCATCACTGCTTGATTTTCGGCGCCCTCCAGACCGTCTTGCGCGGTTGTGACATTCAGCCAGTGGATGGGGGAAGCCCCAGCACCTGAATCAACGTTTGATTTTCGGTTTCTTGAGCTTGACGTCGGCATTCTCTGCGCGGACCTTAAAAAACGCCTTGACGCCGGCATCAGTCACCTTGGTATTCGCAAGATTGAGTTCTCCCAAGAACAACATCTGCGTGATCTCTTCGAGACCCTTGTCAGAGATCTCGGTATCGCTCAAATTCAGCTTAAGCAACCCACCCGAAATGGAAACCATCGCCGTGTCGGGGGGTTACGAATGCGAGTTCCCTGATAGCGTTCGTGGACCGGCCCAACGGGCAGCCCGAGCGCTCAGGGGCGACCGGCATGGGAATTCCAGCGCGCCCGGCTTAATCTGTAGAGGCCCGCCGCATCTGATCTGACCAGAACTGCAGCGCCGAATCATGCACACGAAGCACCTCGGCTCGTTCAGCATCCGACAGCGATGCGGCCGCAAGATTTTCGCGGCGTTCGCGCATCCAATCGACGAAGAATGCCGCTGACTCGGGAACAACGCGCTGGGGCCGCCCGGCAATCTCGGCATACCAGGGGCCGGTCGATGCAAAGCGAAATGTCTGCGGAAGGTCGGCGACTGCGCGCACCAGAAACCAGCCGCTCTGCTCGATTCTGATCGTCGCCGGCAATTGAATTTGTTCGACCTCACCGTTTCGAACCAGCTCGACTTTTGCCACGCGATCTCGCGAATCCAACTTGCCGTCGAGCCGGATTTCAAGGGGCCCGGGGCTCTGGAAAACCTGACCGGGAAATTGGCCGTTCGCTGTCAATCGCAAGAGAGGACCGTTCGTCACAAACACCCGCCCTGCCTGGAAAGCGTCCCACCATTTTTTCCAGGTCAGCTCTCCTGCGACTTGGGCGTAGACTCGATTGTATCCCACCGGGTTCGGCAGGACGCCAGACGCGCTTCCCGCCGACGGTGGAACCCGAAAGCCGCAGTTTAAGGCGTGATAATAGATCTCCTGCGTCCATAAGCCGTTGCCCTGACGGGTGGGGAACCGTTCTTTATCGCGCGGCCGGCCCCACGCCTCTCCATCGTACACACCGCCGCGTTGCATGTGGTTGTGAGCAATTCCGATGGAATCGAGTCGGCCGCTTGCCAACCACAGCGGAAAGTCCCACCAAAACGGTTTCTCGGCATCGGCCCAGGCTCCGGCCGCCTTGGCTTCAGCCAGCCATTTGGATGAAGCCGGCCATTCGCGCTTCGAGCCCGCGATCGGCAGCGGTTCGCGCAGGTGACCGAACAACAGGGCGCCGCCGCCGCGCTCATCTTCTCCACCCATCACGTCGAAAAACCGGCCGGGCTCGATCTGAACGATCGTATCGCGCGGTGGGCTTCGGCCCTGCCACAGGTTGCGGTCATTCCACCAGGTAATGACAAGCCCCACGTGCAGGTCTTCGGCGCGCATCAACAGGGGGACGTCGTCTGGAGGAGGCCGATGAATATGCGTTTCGCCCGACCACCAGCCTTCGCGGCTGAGATCTACGATTCGGGTCAGCGTTTCAGCAACCGAAACTTCTGCTCCAGCCTTCGCGACAACCGACTTTGCCGCCAGGCCGTATTCGGGCCCGCGCTCGATCTCATAGCGATACTCCCCGGCAGGCACCGTGACACGTGCCGACCCATCGCAGACAAAGTGGTCGAACCATGACGGGTAATTCTGCGGTTTAACCGGCTCGCCGGCGGAGTCTTTGAGATGAATTCGGCAGGGAACGCCGGCATTTGTTGCCGAGTCGGAGACCGAGAATGAGAGTGTCGCCGTGTTCTGGTCGGCGGCATCTGCCGACCTGTATCCTGCGGCGACAAAGATGCAAACGAGGCTGTCGGCAAAGGCGAATATCAATCGCCGACTGGTCGAGAACCGGGAGAACTGCATGGTCGACCTCGTATCAGCAGACAGGGTTCGGTGCGCAACCTTCAGGGCCCCGCCCTGTTCGCCGCGCGGCATGATAAGCCTGCCGGGGTGATGACAGGCTGCTTGAGTCTGGAGGTTGTCGGTGCTGGCTGATTGGCACGGGTTGAATGGGGTGCCGATCATGGGAGTCTATGCAAATGCACTCTGCCGGACTACTCTGTCAGGAAAACGCCCGCCCCCAGGTGATCTCGCGAGTGGGGTGCCGCTGCCAACGGTCGTCAAACGTCGGCACGACGGTCGATCGCCTGCGGTCGGTGAATAAGGGCCTTCAGTAAAGTCGATGCGTTTTGGGATGGCTTGTTCGAGAATCGAAGTGCGCCCAGGTCGGCTTGCCGCGTCGGAGAGTGCGGGCATGAGTCACACTTTGCGGCTGGTTGTTCTGGGCTTGGCCGCGTTCGGTGTCACTTTTGTGTTGGTCACGCTGGGCCGGCCCCTGCGCTTCGGACGTTCGCCCAAGAATGGCCCCGCGGGAATGATTTGGGTCCCCGGCGGTGAGTTCCAAATGGGAACAGACGCCGAAATTGGCTGGCCGGATGAAAAACCGGCGCATCGGGTGCGCGTCGACGGGTTCTGGATGGATGAAACAGAAGTCACGAACGGCCAGTTCCGGGCGTTTGTCGAAGCGACGGGATACGTGACGACGGCCGAAAAGCCGCCGGATCGTGATGAAATCATGGCTCAGCTCCCTCCGGGGACACCTGTGCCGGATGCCGCTCAACTTGTTCCGGGTTCGCTCGTGTTCAGTCCGCCGGATGGGGCCGTAGATTTGAATGATTTCACTCAATGGTGGCGATGGGTCGCCGGAGCGGGCTGGTCGAGTCCCCGGGGGCCCAACAGCGACATCGCCGGCCGTGACGATTACCCTGTCGTACACGTGTCATGGGACGATGCCGTCGCCTACGCGGCATGGGCCGGTAAGCGGCTGCCGACCGAGGCCGAGTGGGAATTTGCCGCACGCGGCGGATTGAAAAGTAAACCTTACGTCTGGGGCGACGAGCCGCCCACCGATTCCAACATCAGGGCAAATCTCTGGCAGGGAGACTTCCCGCACGACAACCGCACAGTCGACGGATATTATGGGGCCGCGCCGGTTCGTACATTTCCACCGAATGGGTACCGGCTGTACGATATGGCGGGCAACGTCTGGGAGTGGTGCAGCGACTGGTACGACCGAGAGCTGTACCGCCGGCGCGTCGGGTTCGCGTTGACGGTCAATCCTCGCGGTCCAGAGAAGTCGTACGATCCCCAGCGGCCGTTCACACCGCAACGCGTGCAAAAGGGCGGGTCGTTTTTGTGCAATGACAGTTATTGTTCGCGATACCGGCCCAGCGCGCGGCACGGCTCCAGCGCCGACACGGGCATGTCGCACGTTGGTTTTCGGTGCGCAAAGTCGCGGGCGCCGTGAGACGTTGCAACGGGGTACACGGTGCACCAGTTCTCGTGTTGCGAAATTCGAGTGCGCGTCGAAGGGGCTGGTTTTCACAGAGTCGCTTGCGCGGCGGCTTGCCGCAGGGCTGATCAGCATTCACAATGCCTCGGTTTGAAGGAACACACCGACTTTCGGTCGCGCGTTTCCTTGTTGCGCTGGCGCTGATGCTCATCATCACGCCATTCCTGGGTGAAACCCGAAATTCCCATTTGATTGAGGCCGTTCTCATCACGCTCGTGCTGCTCTTGGGCGTCATGGCGGTCGGGGGTCGTCGCAAAACGCTGATCACCGCGGCTGTGCTGGTGACACCGGCCTTCATTGGAACATGGGTCCAGCGCATCTGGCCCGGGTCGCTGCCAGTCGAGATCACGCTGACTGCGGCCATCATCTTCGTTGCGTTCGTTGCCGCGCACCTGCTCTATTTCATTCTTTGGACCCCGCGCGTGGATTCAGAGGTGTTGTGCGCGGCGATTTCGACATATCTGCTGTTGGGCCTCCTGGGGGCCTTCGCCTATTCACTGGTGGCGCTGCTTGTGCCGGATTCATTCGATTTCAACCCCAACGTGGGCGCGAATCGCGAGATGAAAGGCTTCGACGCGTTGTTTTACAGCTTCGGCACTCTTGCGCCGATCAATTACGGAGACATTGTGCCGGTGTCGAATGCAGCACGAATTCTGACGATGGTTCAGGCGACGTGCGGAGTTTTTTATGTCACCATGCTGGTCGCGAGACTGGTGGCTCTCTATGCGGAAGATTCTCGCCGCCAGTCTGACACACCACCTGATGCGATATGAATGAATCCCGCGATCCGCGCGTCTTTCTGGCTTCAGAGCGAACGCTGCTGGCATGGGTTCGCACGGGAATCGCCGTGATGGGTCTGGGCTTTGTCGTCGCGAAATTCGGCCTGTTTCTGGCTGCGGCCGGCGTTCCCGGCGCAGAGGCCGGCGGCCACTTCCGATCGACGACGATCGGAATCATTTTGGTGATTGCAGGCGGCGGCGCCGTGACGTTTGCCGCACGCCAGCATCAGCAATTCTGCCGCACTCTGGCGCCTGGCGAATTGCCGCGCGACTATTCGTTTCGTTTTGCCCCGTGGTTCGCATTCGTGCTGGCGGCAGTCAGCGTGTTGCTGGCGGTTCATCTGCTCTGGCGCGCGGTGGAGCACGACACCGCCACGAACCGCCTGATTCCCGAGCGTCAGGTTCCGGCAGCTCCCGACAACGAAACGGGCGATTGACACGCCGGATATCGCAGCACCTATGTCAGCCTCCGGCCGCGTTCGCCGTTCACGGCGCGTGCATCTTCAGGCCGGGTTTTCCAGCGCGCGACGGGGTGATTGATCAAATGCGGCTGCTACTGCGCCGCGGGTGCGCCCGGGGCCGGTCCCGCGGCGGCGAGATTGCCGCCAGCTCCGGTACGCCCGCCAAACCTGATGTGCAGTCCGAACACGACCGAATTGTACTCGGTATCCAGCGTGACCGATGTGCCGCGCAGGGGAAAGACTGAGCCGGTGACTGAGTTCTTGAACCCGTGCACGTACGCCAGCGATAGCAGAATCGACTCGTTCATCTGCAAAGAGACTCCTGCCGAGAGGGTGTGCTGGGTGATCGCCGGCAATTGCGTATTGAAAACTGCCAGGCGATTCGGAACGGGGTTCTGGTTGTACAGGTAGCCCAACTGCACGGATGCCGCCTGATTGACCTGGTAGCGGGCCCCAGTGGCGACGGCCCAGACGTTGTTCCATCCGGCCCCGCCCTCTCGAATCGATTGCCCCAGCAATTGGGTGTTTTCGTAGTCAAAGAATCGAACGTCGACATTGAGCAACAGCCCTTCGAGACCGCCGTAGCCGATGCCCATGGAATAAATCATCGGTAGCATGAAGGGCGTGCGCACTTCGAGCGGCTCGCCCACCTCGTTCTTGGAATTGAAGTTCCAAGTTTCGAACCACTGGGGGCTGGTGTACGAGAACCCGGCGGCCACGGTATCGGTGACGAGGTATGTCGTTCCCAGACGAAAGCCACCTCCCCAGAAGGCGTGCGAATGCGTGGCCGAGGGAAAAGTGAACAGATTGTCGCCGTTGCTGTTCTCCAATCCTGCGAACAGGGCGGGGTCAAAAGATGCGACGGCTACGTCGATCATGGGGCTGAAGCCTACCGCCAGTCGCTCGGTCATCTGATAGGAAGCGCTGGGCAGAATGCTGAGGATTGTCGCCGATGCCGCCTGTGGACCCAGAACGACGCTGGGGTTGGCCGGTCCCGGACCGTTGAACGGCCCGGTGGGGGCGAAGAGCGGGTTATTGGGGTCACCTGGAAAATTCACTCCCCCTGCCGCGAGCGTGATGACGCCCAGCCCGTAGGTGAGCGGCGAATCTTCCGGCCGATAGACAACGCCGATCCCCGTCATCGGCACGACCCCGCTGTCGCTGTGGGTGCTTCCCGAGAGGGTCGTTGGCGGGCCGAAGGGGCCCAGGGCCCCGGCGGGAATCGTCGACGCGGCGTTCGTGTCGGGAATCAGCAGTTCGGCGCCGATCACCACTTCGGAAAACCCGAGCCCGCTGATGACGGCCGGGTTCCAATAGAGCGCCCCGAGCGCATCGGCGGCTTTGGCGGTTGACGCGCCGGCCATCGACCGGTGCATGGCCCCCGCCCCTGGCGAAACGATTCCCTGTGCCCGTGTTGTCGCAGGAACAGCGAAAGTCGCCAGCCCAAGCAAGACCAGCCACCGACTCGCGCTCGCCAGAGTCACTTTCATCGAGATTGCGGATGCCGTTGCGCATCCCCCGAGTGGGTGGCCGTGTGTTGAAAGGACTGGCTGGCCCGCCGGCAAAAAAAGCAGCCTACCGATGGGTGGACCTTACCGGTCGCATCGATTGTGGCGGAATTGTCAGCTTTATCGGCCATAGAATCGTCATACCTGAACCTTTTTTCCTATTTTGCCGATAATGAAGCAGGCAGGGGCGCGCAGAGATACCGGGCGGAAAACGTCGGCTCGGTGGGTTTGGAGCCTGGGAGCATGGCACGCCGGGTGATGCGCCTGTTGGCCATTGCATGCCTGCTGGGCGCCACGGCTCGCGCATTGATTCTGCCACCGTCGCCCGCGTTCAGTCAGGTGCCAGCGCCTGCGAACGATGCGATCTCGGACGATGGCTCCCAAGCCACGGCGCCATTCGACACCGCAGCGGGCTGGGAACCGCCGGGATCCGATTCAATCTGCGTTGAGCCGCCGGAGGAGACGAACCTCTACGAAGCCTTTTACGCCGGGTACGACAGGGGCTTTGTGATTGCGCCCTTTGACCCCCAAGAAACGCCGTTCTCACTGAAATTCAACCTGCAGAATCAGGTCCGCTACGTCGGGTTCGCGCGCGGAGTCGACACCTGGACCGACAGCGCGGGCAATGTTCGAAACGTTACCAATCGCAATGCGCTCGAGTTGCCGCGCGGCCGCGCGATCTTTTCAGGAACGGCCCTGCTGCCTGAAGTGAGCTATTACCTCAACATCGACTACAACACCGTCAGCAGCAGTCAGATCAATTTTCGTGGCTACTGGCTGGCCTACCGCTTCGGCCGCGAGGCGACGGTCTACATCGGTCAGAACAAAGTTCCCGGCAGCCGCGAGTGGTTGGAATCGTCGCTGAATACATTGGGCCCCGACCGCTCTCTCGCGACGACCTTTTTTCGCCCCAGCCTCAGCCAGGGAATCTGGGCGATTGGCGAGTTGGAAGAGAACTTTCATTACCACGCGATGATCGCCAACGGGTTCAACACCAACGGCGCCAGCCCCGAGGAACTCGACACGCATTTCGCCTACTCAGCATCGATCTGGTGGGAGCCGTGGGGAGCATTCGGACTGGCTTATTCCGACCTTGAATGGCACGACGACCCGGCGATCCGAATCGGCGGCAGCGCTACCTACTCTCCGCAGCAGGGCCGACAGGAAGATCCAAATTTTCCTGAAAACGCCGAGATCCGATTGTCTGACGGCACGCTGATTACCGAGACCGGCGCATTTGCCCCGGGAGCCACCGTGCAATCGTTCAACGTGATGCTGGGGGCTATTGACTTAGGCTGGAAGCATCGAGGCATCAGCCTGACCGGTGAACTCTATTTGAGAGAGATCTTTGAGTTGCGCGCTGACCTTCTTCTACCGCGAAATTCGATGTTCGATTTCGGCGGCTTTGGCCAGATGGGTGTCTTCATCGTACCGCGCGAATGGGAAGCCTATGCCCGCATTTCGCGTGTGACGGGGCCATACGGAACCGGCGCGGAGTATGCGGGAGGCATCAACTGGTTCATTCTGCCGGGGTCGCAGGACTTTCGCATTACGCTCGACACGGCGTGGATCAGCCATTCTCCGGCCGACCAGAACCGAACCGACTACCGCGCCGGAGACACCGGGTTGCTCGTGCGGATGCAGGTGCAGACGTTCTTTTGAATGGAGGTCGGCACTCTTGCCGTCGCACCCGACCCGGGAGACTATGCCGGGGCATCGGTCGCAAACCCATGCTGCCGGCGATGCACGGGGCCGTCAAACGCCTTCGACGATTTGAATAGCTCGTAGCGTCCGTCACCAGCCATTGCGAACGTTCGTTTTTCGATCGCCTGCATTTCGGCCTCGGACATCGGCACGAAATCGCGCACGATCTTGAGGTTCTGATCGAGCACCTTCTCTGAGTCGATTCCGCATACGAGGCTGGCGATCGGCAGCGACAGAACGTACCGGATCGCATCCTGCACCGAAATGCCGGCTTTGGTGACGATCACGCCTGTGCCCCCCAGGCTCTTCATCCCCAGAGGGGCGATGCCTCGGCGGTTAAGTTCGGGCAAGACCTGCTTCTGAAAACTGCGGTAGTGCGCATCCATGACATTGAGAGGCATCAGCACAGCGCCCCACTCATGCGGTTTGCCGAGCATCTTCAGGTGGATCAACGGGTCTTTGTGGCCCGTGAACCCGAGGTGCCGCACTTTTCCCTCTTTGATCGCCTTGAGCCCGGTGTGAATCGCGCCGTCGTCGGCGAAAATCCAATCGGGGTCGTTGTCGTAGACCACTTCATGAAATTGCCACAAGTCGATCACGTCGGTCTTCAATCGCCGCAGGCTGTCTTCGAGGTTGGCCTGGGCGTCTTTGGCCGTCCGCCCGCAGACTTTCGTCATCAGGAAGACCTTCTGGCGCCTGCCGCCTTCCGCCAGGGCCTTTCCCATCCGTTCTTCTGCCAGGCCATCGTGATAGTCCCACGAGTTGTCGAGGAACGTGATTCCTTCGTCGACGGCCCGCTGAATGAGGCGCAGGCTCTCATTCTCGTTCAGCTTTCCTGGGTTCGTGACGGAATGCCCACCCAGCGCCATCAGGCTGACCA
Source organism: Planctomycetaceae bacterium (assembly GCA_052388175.1). GTDB lineage: Bacteria > Planctomycetota > Planctomycetia > Planctomycetales > Planctomycetaceae > SIAF01. The sequence goes on from JBQTIL010000053.1 coordinate 36,704, forward strand.
TTTCCCCGGTGCGGCCGAATGGCCGCAGCGCGATGCCGCCCGAGTTCTTTTTCTCGTCACCCAGAGCGAATCCTCCTAAGGTTGCGGCGGCGATGCCTCCTGCGGTGGCCTGTAAGAAGTCACGACGATTGGAACCGGTGTCGCTCATCAGAGATTCTCCGAGAAAGTTTGTGGTCCCGCCTTCCAGGTGGAACGAAATGTGGTTGGCGAGCAATTCAGTCGTCCCAGGGAGACGACGGGCTTGCAACCCGGCTTGTCTCATCACCCGCATTGCGGCTGAAGCCGATGCGATGAGCGCGCTCAATATGCCATGCGCGGCAGGCGCATGCAACCCGGCAGTGCCCCCCTGCAGCGCCACCGCCTTGTTACAAACCCGGGCGCGCAGAGGAATCCAGCGCGCAAATGGAAACGGCACGACGCGGCCATCACTTCACACGCCGCCATCCAGCGCCATCTGGTGGAAGCAGTGCGTGATCTTGTTCTGGTTCTTGAGCAGCCAGTCGATCTGCGGCTCGTGGTGCATCGCCTTGTGGATGGCTTTGGCGGTTGCGGCGCGATTCGTCTCGAAAAGAATCTTGAAATCGATCTGTTCCTTGACGACGGCCGGGTCGAGCCAGACCGACACGATGATCCCCAGGTCGTGCGCCCTGGCTTTGGGAATGTCGCCGGCGCGCACGGCATCGAGCACGCCGTTCGCAATGCCCGCCTGGACGGTCCCCATCAGGATGTTCGTGTATTTGGTGCTTTCGACGGTGACTTTGCTGACCATCAAGGTGACGGGGCGGACCTGCACGTCGCAATTGAGGATGGCGAACACGCGCGAGTGCCCCTTCGTCTGGTCGCCGATCAGGTTGGCGATCGCATAGCCGACGGGACCGTCGAGCTCGCCGATGACGACCTCAGGCTCGGCGGCCGACCAGGCTGGCTCGGCCTCGACCAGGGCCTCTCCCGTGCGGAGGATGATTCGGCCGGTGGGTTTCTTGGGTGCGCGCTTTTTCGCCATGCTGAATGCGAGGCCTTTCGGGCTTTCTGGGGCGGACCATTGAGGAACACAAACTGCGACAGGATGCTAAAGGCCGCGATGGCGATCGTCAATACGGGGGCTCGAACCAGCGCGCGCCGGCCCGCGGCGCGAGCCCGGCCGAAAGGGATGGCACGAGGTGGCAGGCTCTGACAGGGCGTGGCACGGCCAACGATTCAGGGCGCGATGCTGCGCCGGTACTTCGCCAAGCCCACGCTGAAACGGTCACGTCCAGTCACGTCCCCTTTTCGTCTCCCGAGGGGCCGTACATTCCCGGCACGGCGATATTGTTCATCCGCAGGTACACGCACAGGATCGCCCGGTGGTGGATGAGGTGGTTGAGCACAAAGCCGCGGATCACGGCCGCACGCGGCATACTGATGATCGGCTTGCCAGCCGACAATAGTGACCACACCTTGGCCAGCTCGGATTCTTTGACCGAGGCGAGCGACTCGCGGGCCGACGCGACGTTGCGGTCGAACAGGTCGAGAATCGCCTTGCGCGATGCAAGCTTCGGCGACTGATACGGTTCGCCCCCCACCGGAGCCATGTCCCAGGAAAGGTGGGTTAACGTCCCTTCGACCCAGCCAGGGATTTCGGCCAGATGGTTGGCGTTCCAGCCGATCGTGTTCGATTTGGGGTGCGGCTTCCAATCGAGCTTGTCTTCAGGGATTCGTTCCAGGACCTTTCGCGTGCTGGCCATCTCGGCGTCAAATTCAGGCAGAATCTGTTCGGCGTAAGTCATGGGAGCGCTTTCAATCAAAAGGTGTGAAACGGAATGAACCCGGGCTGCCGATCTGCGAAGCTCGCGCTTCGCCGGTTGCGGGCTATCGACCAGCGAAGCGCAGATGCACCGTCCGAGCGGCGTCCCGTTCACGGTGCCACAGCGCCACGGCTTGTGGCACCCTACTTTTACTTCTCTTCTCACCGACGTTCCAGCGCACCACGCAACCGCTCTGGGGAGCGCCAGGCTCTGGATTCTACCGGCGATCTGCCCCGAGGGCGACACGGGCTAACCTCCCGCGATCGCGCCGATGATGCAATAGGGCTCTGCTTCCGAGACGACGGCTTCGGGCAACGGGGCATCGGGCGGCTCGAACGTCAGGTCCTGCTCGCAGGCGAAGAACCGCAACAGCGGTCGGCGCTGGCCGGTGACCTGATCGCGAATCGTGCCGCACAACATCGGGTAACGGCGCTCGAGCGCGTCGAGCAGTGTGCCTCGCGTCGCCGGGTCGGCAACTTCGAGACGCACTTCGCCTGTGACTTGGGCAAGGTTCTTCAGATGATAAGGAAGAACGACGCGGATCATGCTTCGAGGGCGCTAACCCGGTTTCTTTTTGGACCGCCGGCGAGCGGCGCTGATGCTGAGCATTTCGCTCAGATCGCCGGCGGGGCGAATCTCGAACGGCCCCATCTGGACGCCCGGGTGCCTCGACATCAGCTCGATGGCGTGGCTCCGATCACGGGCCTCGAGAATCAGAATGCCACCCAATTGCTCTTTCGTTTCAGCATACGGGCCGTCGGTCACCAGCACTTTTCCGTCTTGCCATCGCAGGGTGGCCGCGGTCTGCGCACTTTGCAGCGCTTCGGCACCGGTGAAGTGGCCGTTTTTGCGCAATTCGTCGTCGTAGTCGAAGCATTCGTCCATGCGGGCGTTGAGCTCTTGCTCTGGCATCGCTCCCGATCGCTGTTCGTTGTGATATCCCAGGCAGATAAATTTCATGATTTTACTCCGCGCCCGCCAACCGGTTCTTCTTCCGCGATCTTTAAGGACGGCGAGCGGTCAAAAACGGGACAGGCGGACAGGCGTGGACAGGCACCGTGGCGTAGTGCGTTTTTCGGGCGTTTCAGCAATGTCTCCGGGAGCCAGTCCCCGTTTTTCAATGGCCGGCTACGCTTGCGCGAACGCCGCTTCCATCGCCTTGGCGATCTGTTCCGGGGTCAGGTCGCTTTTGTGCGTCGCGAGCGACCATTGGTGGCCGAAGGGGTCGACTACGACACCGTAACGATCGCCCCAGAACATGTCCTGGGCTGGCATCTTGACGGTTGCGCCGGCCTTTTCGGCCCGCTGAATGGCGGCGTCGCAATCGTCGACGAAGCGGTGGATTGTCACCGACGTGCCACCCAGCGCTTTGGGCGACTGCGACTTGCCGCCGCAGAACTCGGGAAAATCGTCGACGAGAAACAAAGGCCTGCCGGCGATGCGCAATTCAGCGTGCATGACTCGGCCATCGGGCGCAGGGGCCCGCCGGATTTCTTGCGCACCGAAGGCCTTTTTGTAGAACTCGATGGCCTCGGCGCAGGGCGCACAGACGAGATGCGGAATCAATCCCTCATGTCCGGGAGGAATCGGGGTGGGCATTGTCGAAATCCTTTCTTTCTGGGGAGGAATCACAAAGCGGGTCAGTCACAGTTGAAGAAAATGGCCCGGCGGAAAAGCCCGAGCTACGCCAGCGTCTGAACTTCGACCGATACGACGGGCGGCAGATCGCGAACGATGGCCTGCCAGTGGTCGCCCGAGTCGGGCGAGACGTACACCTGGCCGCCGGTCGTGCCGAAATAGACGCCGCACGAATCGAGCGAATCGACGGCCATTGCGTCGCGCAACACATTGACGTAACAATCGCGCTGGGGCAGACCGTTGGTCAGCGGTTCCCACTCGTTCCCGCCTTTGCGGCTGCGGTAAACGCGCAGCTTTCCTTCGGGGGGGTAATGTTCGGAATCGCTCTTGATGGGCACGACGTACACGGTTTCCGGCTCGTGGGCGTGCACGTCGATCGCGAAGCCGAAGTCGGTAGGCAGATTGCCGCTGACTTCGCGCCAGGTATCGCCGGCGTCGTCAGAGCGCATCACGTCCCAGTGCTTCTGCATGAACAGTACGTCGGGACGCGACGGATGCATGGCGATCCGATGGACGCAATGCCCCACCTCGGCGTTCGGGTCGGGAATGTAGTCGGATTTGAGGCCGCGGTTGATCGGCTTCCACGTCTGGCCGCCATCGTCGGTGCGAAACGCGCCGGCCGACGAGATGGCGATGTAAATGCGTTTGGGGTTTTTGCGGTCGATCAAAATCGTGTGCAGGCACATCCCTCCTGCGCCGGGGGCCCATTGCGAACCGGTGCCGTGGCCGCGCAGGCCTGCCAGTTCGTGCCACGATTTGCCGCCGTCGGTCGTGCGGAACAGGGCGGCATCCTCAACGCCGGCGTAGGCCGTGTCGGGGTCGGAAAGCGACGGTTCGAGGTGCCAGACGCGCTTGAATTCCCACGGGTGCGCGGTGCCGTCGTACCACTGGTGCGTCGTCGCCGGCTTGCCAGTCGCGGGCGAGGTGTCGTACACGAACTTGTTGCTTTCTCCCTTGGGCATGCCTTCGGGTGTCGTGGTCGGCTCACCGGGCTGGGTGCCCGGCTGCTCCCACGTCTTGCCGCCGTCGCTCGACCGCTGGATGATCTGGCCGAACCAACTGCTCGACTGTGAGCAGTAGATTCGGTTCGGGTCTGCCGGCGAGCCTTTGAGATGGTAAATCTCCCAGCCCGCGAAGTGGGGGCCGCTGACGTCCCACTGCTGGCGTTTGCCGTCGGAAGTGAGAATGAATGCGCCTTTGCGCGTGCCCACCAGAACTCGTACGCCGCTCATGGATGCTTTCCTTTCTGAACTCTCAAGCGAGCACCCTTAACATTAACAGCCTGTTGAAAAAGGTGTCTGGAACTTTGTGAACATGCAAATTCCGAGGGAGTATCGCTGGTGTGGAGAGTTCCAGACACCTTTTTCAATACGTTTTTAAGGGGCCGGGGTCGTAGAACGCGGCCGGCGAAAAGGCAACAACGCACGAATGCGCGGGTCTCTCAGAAACAGCGCCAGCCACACCAGAATGCCGCCGATGGCGGGCCCGAGAAAATTGTCGTGCACGCGAACGTGGGTGGCGATTGCGCCCCCCAGGTAACCGGTCAGGACGACGGCCCCAAGGACCGCTGTTTGAGGAATCAGATACAGCACGACGCAGGTCAGCTCGACGACCCCCAGCACAAACGGCAGGTCGGCCGGGTAACCGAGGTGGTTGACAAATTGCTCTGCTATTTCGGGCCGGTTCAAGAACTTCATGACGGCGCTGAATGTCATCCCTGCGCCGATCAGGCCGGAAATCACCCAGCCGGCGACGGTCAGCGCTTTTTTCTGGGTTCCCATCGAGTCTCCTCACTGCAATGCCTGCGTGAGCCGGGTTACAGATCAACGAGCGCCTCGAAACCGCCATAGACCATGCGCTTGACGTCGAACGGCATTTGCGGCTTCTTTTTTTTCGTCTCGGGCATGGCGAGCCGGGGATCTTCCATCACCTTCGCGTTGATGCGGTCGCGATCGGCCCGCGACTTGAACACGATGTAGGCGAAGACCACCGTTTCCCCCTTCTTCAACTTCAGCGTGGCGGGGAACGTCGTGCCAAACTTCGTGTCGAGATCTTCTGCGACGCACTCTTTGTAATCGAGCGCGCCGTGGTCGCGCCACACTATCGCGGCCAGCTTCGCCATCCGCAGGAAGGCCTTGACGTTCTTTTTCGGAACAGGCAGCACGTAACCGTCGACGTAGCGCATCAGCAATCCTTTCAAGCGGTTCGCGATCAGCGTGGTGACTCTGGATGCAGTTCCTCAACGCAGTCAATATTTCTTGGAGACGCTTGCACGGCCGACACTTATTGGAAGCGGAAATTGGTATCGACACAGCTCGCGAGACGCCGGCAGACCTGCACGGGGGCTCGCATGCTACGACTCAGACTCAGACTCTGCGGCGGGCGCCTCGACAACAGACTTCAGGCTGGCCAGCCCTTCTTCGAATTTCTCGCCGATCATCTGGTCCATATTCATGAACAGGCACATGGCTTTGCCGACGAAATTGTTTCGGCCCGACATGCTCCAGGTGACCTCTGTTTCTGCTCCGGCCGGTCGAAATGTGAAATCCGCCGTGCTGGTGTCTTCGAAAGGCTCTTTGAAATCGAGCCGGATGCGAATCGAATCGGCCGGCTGGCTTTCCACAATCGTCATGCCGCCCACGCCCACTTCGCTGTTGCCCGCCCATTTGAAGACGGCGCCGAGCCCGGAGGACGGGCCCTCGAATGAAGTCTTCGCATTCGGGTCGAGCTTGATCCAGGGAGACCAGGCCCCCCAGTTGTGAAAGTCGTTCACCTGAGCGAACACCCGTTCCGGCGGGGCCGCCATTTTCGCCGAGCGGGCGATGTGAAATTCCCCCGGCTGCATCGCGACGACACCGAGAAACACGAGCACGATCGCCGCCACCGCTATCAGTATTTTTTTGACCATAGTGGTTTTCTCCACGCGAGAGATTTTTCGCTGCGATCATGTTGACGCCTGGCCGTCAGACACGCAAGCGCCGCCGTTGCACTGCATCAACCATTCGGCAGCCCCGCCAGCTCGAGCACCGGGCGGATCTCGACAGTTCCCAGCCGGGCGCCGGGATGACGTTGGGCAATCGCGACGGCATCTTGCAGACTGGGAACATCGATCAAGTAGAAGCCGCCGAGTTGTTCGCGCGTCTCGGCAAACGGCCCGTCGGTAACAACGCGTTTGCCGTCGCGGACTCGAACCGACGTGGCGGTCGCGACCGGGTGCAAGGGCGAGGCAAGCAGGTATTGTCCTTTCGCGTGAATCTCGTGCGTCAGACCGACCGCTTCTTCCATTGCTTCACGCAAGGCGGCCTCGCCCGCCTCTTCCCAGGCCCGCTCGTCGTCGTAGCACAAGAGCATGTATTTCATGGAATGTCCCTTTCTCAATATTCAGTCGAACGGAAAGCGCCCCGATCGACAGCCGGCCGAATTTTCTCAGCCGGTTTGAGGCAGGCCCGCAAGTTCAAACACCGGGCGGACTTCGATCGTTCCTTTGCGGGCCGCGGGGATCTTGGCGGCCACCGCCAACGCCTCGTCGAGGTCACGGGCGTCAATCAGAAAGTAGCCCCCCAACTGCTCATGGGTCTCGGCAAAGGGCCCATCGGTGACCAGGGGCTTTCCATTCCGCACCCGCACGCTGGTGGCCTGCGCGACCGGGTGCAGGGGGCCGGCGCCCAGATACTGCCCCTGGGCGCTCAAGTCGTGCGTGAGCTTCGTCGACTCGACGTAACAATCTTCGCGCTCGGCAGCGGTCATCGCCTGTTCGTTCATGTAGACCAGCAGCATGTATTTCATGATGAGCACCTCTCCAGGAATGCGCCGCAGTGGGCGACGGCGGCCCGATTTGTCGCTTCGACCTCGCTGAACAACACTTGCAGGGCCGAGACCAGAGCGGCTCGGGGGCGGTCGGCGGCGCAGATGTAACTGGCCAGCGGCTCCACCACCCGCTCGAGGTCGATTCTGGTCGAAGCGTCGAATTCACAACTGATGCGGTTCACGGCAGTGCTCCTTCTCAAAGCGTTGATTTCGCCGCGTTGACTCCTGTGTGGCTGCTTCCATCAAACAGTCGTTCGAGAGGACGCAATTTCGACAGCCGCCGCTCGGAATCTGCAAGATCCCACGTTCGACCTGAAAGCACCTGCGACCACTCATTTTGAAAGCTCCGCCAGACGCCGCTTTAAGAACTGCCGTTCGGGCTCCTGACGCGCCAGTTTCAGGGCCCGCTCGTACGACGTTCGGGCGTCGGCCTTTTGCCCGAGACGGCGGCACAGATCGGCCCGCGCCGCATGCGCCAGATGGTACTCCCCCAGGTCGCCCCGCGCGAGAATTGCGTCGATCAAGGGCAACCCGGCCTGCGGGCCGTCGCGCATCGCGACCGCCACCGCCCGATTCAACTCGACGATGGGCGATGCCTCGGCCCGCGACAAGAGATCATACAGCTCAACGATCTGGGACCAGTTGGTCGCTTCTGATTGTGGCGCCGCGGCATGCACCGACGCGATCGCCGCCTGAATGGTGAAAACTCCGGCGCGGCCCGAATCGAGCGCCTGCTGCACAAGCGCCAGACCCTCAGCGATCTGGGCCTGGTCCCAGAGAGCGCGATCCTGGATTTCGAGCAGAACCAGGTCGCCCGCCGGCGTGCTGCGCGCGAGGCGCCGCGAATCTTGCAAGAGCATCAGGGCCAGCAACCCGTGCACTTCAGGCTCGGGCAACAATTCCAAAAGCAGCCGGCCCAGGCGAATCGCTTCACCAGAAAGATCGGCCCTCGTCAGCGACGCGCCGGCCGAGGCCGCGTAGCCTTCGTTGAATACGAGGTACACGACCCGCAAGACGGCGTCGAGCCGGTCGGGCAGGTCGGAAAGCGCGGGAACTTCATACGGAATACCCGCGCGCTTGATTTTGGCCTTGGCCCGCACGATGCGCTGAGCCAAGGTCGGCGCGTTCGTGAGAAAGGCTCGCGCGATTTCTTCGGTGGTCAGGCCGCAGACCTCGCGCAGAGTCAGCGCCACCTGCGCGTCTGTCGACAGGGCCGGGTGACAGCAGGTGAAGATCAGCCGCAGGCGGTCGTCGGCCACCCCCTCTTCATCGACGCCCTGCGACGTGCGCGCGTCGGAGTCGAGTCGGTCGGCAAGCGCCGCGAGCGACGCGTCGAAGCGAACACGGCGTCGGATCGTGTCGATTGCCCGCCGGCGACCCGCCGTCACCAGCCAGGCCCGGGGATTGTCGGGCACGCCGTCGCGCGGCCATTGCTCGATGGCCGAGGTAAATGCGTCGCTCAGCGCCTCTTCGGCCAGATCGAAATCGCCGAGAAGGCGAATCAACGTCGCCAGCACGCGGCGCGAGTCGGTGCGATAGACGGTATCGACTATCTCGCGCGCATGTGCGACCGTATCGTGACTCATGGGGTTCGCTGCCGGTGGCGATACGCGGCCCCGACGGCGGATAATTGCCGTCGACGGGCCGCAGAGGAAATCTTACGCGGGAGGCTGCCGAACATCAGCCCGGCGGTCGTTCGGCAGACACGTTATTCTACCGTGCGACCCCGTTTGCCGTCAGTCTTGGACAAGTGCCCCGGCCTCTTCGAGCGGCCGGGGCACTTCAAGTTGCGTCGGATCGGGCGCCGCCGGCCAGCGTTGGGTTTAGCGCGATGCCTGCGGGTGACTGTCCCGTCGCGAGGACGTGCCCTGCGATTTCCCCTTCGGGCCAGGCGCAGCGCGCCCGGGCGACCTGCGTGACGCTATCTCCGGTTGTGTGGTAACCTGCGGCCATGCCCAACGACCGCCGTGTCGGGCAAGGTTTGTTCGCGCAGCCGCGTGAAGCGAATGAATTTCGATGACGACAACTCCCGCGGCGACAGCGCGGGTTCGCTGCCGGTTCGCTGACCAAAGGCCCGGTACCCGCCAGAATCGCGGCAATCGCATAGCCGGCTGGCAAAACCGATTCTACGGAGCTTACGAAAGGAATGTCCCATGAAAGTGACGCTTTTCCGACAGCATCGGTCGTGGATTGTGAATCCCATTTTTACGCTCATTCTCTGCGCGACGGGCCTGCTATCGCCACTCGTGATCGTTTCGGTCGGGGAGGAGCAGGAGAGCATCCGCGCTAAGGAGCGGACGGCTTCAGCTCGAACGGATCATATGAAAGTTCTTCAGCGGCTCGTCGGCACATGGGACACCTCATTCAAATTCTTGGAACACGAATGGACCAGTCGGGAGATTTACGCATTTGTTCTGAACGACCAGTTTCTCCATTGCCATTCGGAGCGAGAGTTGTTGGGTAAGCAGCTAACCAACAGAATGAGCGCAGAGACATTTTTCACGTACGACGAAGAGAGTCGCGAGTACCGGCGGTTTTCATTTTGGTCAACCAAGGAGACCGACTCGAAAACCGGAAATGTGCTGGATATTCAATACGCGCACTCCGATGATCGAGGTCATTGGGACCCGAAGGCAGAGACGCTGACCTTCAGGGCAACGATGCCGAATCGGCATCAACAAAGGGCCTTCTACGAATTTGATCTGTCACAACGCGATGCCTATATTGAAAAGATGACATTAAGGAGCGAGCAGACCGGAGATGTCGTTGGGCGGGCCGACGTGAGCGCGAAGCGATCGCGCGCCGGAGGCGAAGAGCGAAAACAGCAACCGATCGAGCAGCAATGTCGTGCGCCCGAGCAAGTGCCCCGGCCGCTCGACGCGGCCGGGGCACTGCGACGCGCGGCGAGCGTTGGCAAAGTGTCGTCTTTCCCCCCCGCTTCGAGTCGAATCAGACTGGATACTCCCTCTCAATTCCACAATCTTCGAAGGGCACGCTCGATCGAATCCTTATCACGCCCGCTGGGGGCCGAATTCGCAGCCCAGAATCGAGACGTCGTCTTTGGGCCCCTTCGGCACGCACCATTGCCGGACCGATTCGAACAGCTCGTCAACGCTCGCACCCAGCGGTTTTGAGGCACAGCTCGACAGGATGGAAACCATTCGCGGCTGGGTGAATTGTTCCAGCTTTTCGTTCATCGCCTCGGGCACGCCGTCGGAATACCAATACAGGCGGTCGCCCGGCTGAAGCTGGACCTTGTGCTCTTCGAAGGTGGCCTCTTCGATCATGCCGACGCCGAACCCGTTGCCCGCCAGAAACCGGGGCTGCCCGCCGCGCGGCAGATGAATAAGCTGCGGGTGCCCTGCAACGACGTACCGCAGCTCGCGGGTTTCGATGTCGAGCACGCCGTAGGCCATCGTGAAATACAGCCCGTTCTGCGATTCCATGGGAAACCGGCGGTTCAATTCCAAAGCGACTTCGGCTGGAGGAGTGATTTTCAATCGCGACGACGCGTCCTGGTGGACGAGCAGCGAAGAGGCCGAGGCGTGCGCGGTGAGCAGCCGCCCGATGGCGACGGCCAACAGGGCCGAAGCCGCGCCGTGGCCGCTGACATCGACGACAAACATCGCCACGTGCTTCTGATCGAGCGGAAAGAAGTTCAGAAAATCGCCGGCCAGCTCGTCGCAGGGAGTGTATTTCCAGGCGAAGTGGAGATTGGGCAGTTCCTGACTGGCGGCGGGCAGCAACGATTGCTGCACCCGCGCCGCCGCCTGCAGATCGTGGCTCATGCGTTCATTGGCGACCTCGAGCTGCTGATTGAGCGATTCGAGCGCCTGGTTCCATTGCGTGAGTTTTTCTTTGGCCAGCGTGAGCTGCTCGTTGGCGCGATGCAGCTCGCGGTTTTTTTCGACCGCGTTCTCAAAAGTCGAGATCAGCAGATTGAGCACCTGCTGGCGGCCCGGCCGAACGCGATAGGTCTCTCCGCCGATCGTCACCGACAGCTCCTGGCCGCCGCCGGCGTCTGCGTCGGTCACGGGCGATTTCAAAAGCGAATCGACGCGCGACAGCAGATAGTTCGGGTCGTAAGGCTTCGTGACGTAGTTGTCGGCCCCGGCGTCGAGCCCGCGGATGATGTCGACCGCGTCAGAGAGGGTCGACAACAGGATCACGGGCACGTCGCGCAAGGCCTCATCCTGCTTGACCGCGCGGCAGAATTCGTAGCCCGTCATTCTCGGCATCTCAATGTCTGAGATGATGACGTGCGGTTTCTTTCGCCGGGCCAGCTCGAGCGCTTCGGCGCCGTCGCCCGCGACGCTCACCGAGTAGCCGGCCTGGCTCAGCCGGCTTTCGAGCACCTTGGCCTGAATCCGGCTGTCTTCGGCGATCAGGGCAGTCAGGGTATTCGCGCTCGCTCTGTCGGTTGTCTGAGACATGTCAGTTGCCCGTCCGTCGAGGGGTGGAAATCCACCGGATCAGAAAATCGGCAATGCCTTCGAGAGGCACCTGGCGATCGGCCAATTGTTCTTCAACCACTGCTTTCGGCATGCCGTAAACGTCGCAACCTTCCGGATGCTGCGCAATCACAAAGGCGCCGCGGCGTTTCAGTTCGCGACACCCCTCGCTGCCGTCGCGCCCCATGCCCGTCATCACGACCGCCAGCACCTTGCCGTCGAACACCTCGGCCGCCGAACGAAACAGGTAATCGGCCGACGGGCGACAACTGCGCTCTGGCGGGTCATCGGTGATCTGAATGACGCGCCTTGCGCCGCGCGGCACGACCTTCATGTGTTTTCCGCCGGGTGCAATGTAGGCCCAGCCGGGTTCGACCGTCATTCCCTCGCAGGCCTCCACAACCTCGATCTCTGAGGCTTCGTTGAGGCGCTGCGCGAGCGAGTGAGTGTATTGCGGTGGCATGTGCTGAACAACCAGTATCGGCACGGGAAAATCACCCGGCAGGTTGGGCAGCACCTGGCGCAGCGCCGAGGGCCCGCCGGTCGAGGTGCCGATCACGACCGCCTCGCACCCCGCGCCCGCCGAAACGTCTCGAGTGAGATTATCAGGGCCGGTCGCCGGCGCCGGCTTGATCGCAGCGGCCGGGCGTCGCCACGACACGAGGCCGCCGCCGCGGGCGCGAAAGGCCTCGAGTTTTTCGACAAGGGCGGCGTGCAGCGCAATGCGGTTGGCCTCGGCATCGGGGCCCCCCGGTTTGAGAATGAAGTCGAACGCTCCTTCCAGCAGGGCATCGGTGGTGACTTGCGCGCCGCTGGCCGTAAGGCTGCTGACCATGATGGCCTTCGTCGGGCAACGGCGGCGTTTCAACTCGCGCAAAACTTCTATCCCGTCGACGCCGGGCATACGCACATCGAGCGTGAACAGATCGGGCGAGAGGCGATCGAGCTGTTCGAGCGCTTCGGTGCCGTTAGCCGCCGCTCCGACAACTTCGACGCCCGGAATGTCGCGCAGCACATTGCGAATCAACTGGCGATAGAGCGCCGAGTCGTCGACGACGAGAATGCGAATCAGATTGTCTGGCGAACGCTTCTGCACGGGCGCTAGTCCTACGGCGCGGGGGGTTCGTCGCGGCCGTACTTCTCGAAGAAACTCCTGAGCCTCGACTTTTCAAAAGGCTTGACGATGAAATCGACGGCGCCCAGGCGAATGCACTCGGTGAGCTTCCCCTTCTGGTCGACGGCGCTCACCATCACAACCCTTGCGGCCGGGTCCTCCTCACGAATCTGCCTGAGGGCCGCGACGCCATCCATTTTAGGCATGACGATGTCGAGTGTGATCAGATCGGGCCGCAATTCGCGATAGCGCGCGAGGCCTTCTTCGCCATTGGCGGCCTCGCCGGCGATTTCCCAGCCTGCATCCAGCGCAATTTCCCTGATTCGCATGCGCATGATCATCGCATCGTCAACAATCAGTACGCGCTTTGGCATGCGCTCGCTCTCCCCTCTTTTCAGATTGTTGTGGATTCGAGGCCCACAATGTCAATGGTGACAACCCCGGTCGCGGTGTCCAGCGTCATGCGCCGCCCCTGCTCGCCGCCGCAATGGCGGCCGGTGACCGGTATTCGCAGGGTCTCGAGAATCCGTTCGACCGCCGCAATATTCTGGGTGCCGATCGTGTTGCCCGAATCGGCCGCCGCAAACATATTGGCCCCTCCGGCGATCTTGGCCTGCAGTTTGAGCGGGGCACCTGCCGAAAGCTCCTGCATGCGGCCGATCATCGCCGGAATCGCGGTGTCGGCATACTTCCCCGGCTTCTCGCCAGGGCCGGGGGCGGCGGGCAGAACGATGTGGGCGAGGCCCGCCAGTTTGCGGCGCCGGTCGTACAGCGCCAGCCCCAGACACGACCCGAGCAGCGTGCGCAAGATGCCGTTCTCGCGGGCGACGGCGATTTCGCCCATCGCGATCGACGGTGGTCGCATCCCCGAGCTCACTGGGTATCAAACTCCTGCTCCGCGGGCGGCTCGCTCGGAGCCTTACGCGGGATTTTCGGTGCGGCCATCGTCAGGCCGGAAGCAATTCCCGCAGGCTCGACAAACAGGCGGCATCAGGCACGAACAGCAGCTTGCATTGCACGGGCGAATCTTCGATGCGAAATTCGGTTCGGGTCAGAAAAACGATGTCTGACTGCATCGCCTGATTCATCAGGGCGAACTGCATCAGCGATTCGGCGAAGTCGCGCGTGAATTTCGGGGGCGATGGCAGCAGCTCGGGCGCAGGCGCCCCGGTATCAGGAAGGCACCGGGCCAGCGAATTCAGATAGGCGCAGCCGATGATGTTCGCCGTTTCGAGAGCGGCTGACTGCTGCAGCTCTCCCCAGGCGGCCGATGTGCCGGCAGGGCTGCCCAGCAGCAGATCGGCCAGGGCCAGGCCGCTCGGATCGTCGAAGACGAGCAGCAATTGGCCGCTGATTCGCCCCTGAAGCGCCATTGAGCAGGCGCAGACGGGCGCCTCGGGTTCACCCAGCACCGTCGTGGCTTCGGCCAGCGGAATCTGCTCCACCTGCTCGATCGAGATTCGCGACGGGCGGCCCAGCCACCGCGACAGGACCACTGAGGCGTCGTCGGAACCGTGATTGAAGAGGATCGTCAGGGCGTCGAGCTGTTGTTTGGCAAGCATGGTTCTTTCCAGTCAGGCATCGGACGGCAGCACAGGTGCCCTGTTGCGCAGGCCGGCGCCGTCATGGCCGCTCTCGCCGCGTGCTTGTGGTCAGGTCGATCAGCGCCCCGGCATCCAACAAGAGGCAGACGGAACCGTCACCCAGGATGCTGGCCCCCGACAACCCGGCAATGGGAATGAAATTCTCCGCCAGCGATTTGATGACGATGTCCTGACTTCCCTGCAGCTCGTCAACCGTGAGGCCCATCGTTCGATTGCCGGAGTGCAGAATGACGACTTTCAAGCGCTTCGCTTCGGTGGCGCTGCGACCAGAGCCGGCTTCAGCCCCCGCGTGCCATTCGAACACATCGTCGAGGTCGACCAGCGGAATGAATTCCCCGCGCACTTCGAACGTCTGCCTGCCGTGAATGCTGACGATCTGGTCGACCGGCACCGAGACGATTTCACGAACATTGTCGATGGGCACCGCGAACACTCCGTGGCGCAGGCGGAACAACAGGCTGCGAATGATCGCCAGAGTCAGCGGCAGGCGGATCGTGAAGGTCGTGCCTGAGCCCGGTTCGTGACGAATGTCGATGGTTCCATTGAGGTCGGCAATGCGCGTCTTGACGATATCCATTCCGACGCCGCGCCCGGAGATGTCTGACACCCGTTCGGCCGTGCTGAACCCCGGGTGCCAGATGAAATCAATGACCTCGCGTTCGGTGAGCGCGTCGACCGTTGCGGCCGGCGCCAGGCCGCGTTCGGCGATCTGCCGGCGAACCTTCTCGACGGGAATGCCTCCGCCATCGTCGCGCACCGAGATGAACACGTTATTGCCGCTGTGGGCCGCTTCGAGCCAGATTGTGCCGATCGCGGGCTTGCCGCGCTCTTTGCGCACATCGGCCGGTTCGATGCCGTGGTCGATGGCGTTGCGGACGAGATGCACCAGGGGGTCGCCCAGCTCGTCGATCATGCGTTTGTCGAGTTCGGTTTTCTCACCGCGGATTTCGAGATTCACCTTCTTGTCGAGCTCGAGCGCGATGTCGCGCACGACGCGCTTGAAGCGATTGAACAGCGGCGCCACCGGAACCATGCGGGTGTCGAGCACGCCGCGCTGCAGATTGTCAGACACGCGCGACATGTGATCGATGGCTTCGGTGATCTGCCCGAAGTAACGGCGGCTTTGTTCCCACAGGCGGGCCTGCTCTTCCAACGCCTCGATTTCCGATTCCAGGCCGTGAAATTGCGCATTCCAGTCGATGGCCGCAGCGCCCTCGCCCCGACCGGCGTGATTCTTCAGCAACTGAACGGCGCGTCGCATCGAATCGCTGAATGCCCGGGCCCGCCCTGAAACGCTCGATTTTCTGAACGCCGGGCTCATCTGCCGCGCGATCTGCACAAAGCGGGCCTTGTTGACCACCAGTTCGCCCGTCAGGTTCATCAGCCTGTCGAGCCGCTCGATATCGACCCGAACCGTTTCAACCACCCTGGCCCTGGTTTCGGCAGATCCGGGGCTCGCGGCGGCAGAGGCGGCCTTGCGCGCCGACAACAGCGATTCGGCAGCCGGCACGGCGTCGGGAACCATGCCGGATGTTTCGACCGCCAAAATCTGCTCGTCTTCGTCGACGTTCGCGGCGTAAGAGTCGCCCGCGGCGGCCGGTCGAAAATCTGAGATCGGCGTGCGCTCGGTCGGCAGCACGGCAAAGGCGACCGCCCCCTCGTCGACTTCGATCGATTCGACCCCATCAACGTCGGCCGCGGCGCGCAGTTCGACCATCGTGTGATCGCTCTGCATCAGAACCTGCAGCTTGCGCAGGTCTCCGCCCGCCGCGATTTCAGAGCGATCGGGCCGGGTCTGGCCGATCGTGCCGATCTCGGCCAGGCGCGCCAGCACCAGCTCGGCCTTCAGATCGGCCAGCGCCAGATTCGGTTCGAATTGAACCGCAATGCGAAACATCTGCGCGAGGGCCAACGGCCGTGAGGGCGGTTCTTGCGACGAAGGCTCGGGTTCGTCGAACTCGGCGCGTTCTGCCGTAGACGGCGTCGCGATGTGCTCGGCAGGCGGCAGCGAATTTTGCGTGGCGCCGACCGGCGGCGGTGCGGGCGAGCCCGCGGGGGCCACCAGGGCGTTCAGTTCGTCGAGCAGGTCTGGGGCCGACCCCAGGCTCGCGCCCCCGCGCAGCCGGCTGTTGCACTCGCGCAGAAAATCGACGCAGCGCAGAATCAGCCCCATCGACGTCTGATCGAGTTCGGCGGCACCAGAACGCACCCGCTCAAAATGGTTCTCGAGGTGATGCGTCAACACGGTGATGGCGTCGAGGCCCATCATGGCTGACGAGCCTTTGATCGAGTGGATCAGTCGAAAGGCTTCGTTGAGCTGGGCGGCGTCGGCGGGCTGCGTTTCGAGAACCAACAGCGATTCCACGAGCCCGTCCAACTGCTCGGCGGTCTCGTCGAGATACATCTGCAGGTACTGGGCCATCTCGTCTGACGGCCTGCCCGCGGAAAAATCGAATTCTTCGCCCACGAACGCGCGCTCCCGCGGCTTCAAGCCTTCTGATACAGAAACGTGTCTCGTTTTACGAGCGGTTCGAGCATGTCGTAAATGCCCTCGGAAGGGCCGACAACGAGATGCCCGCCGCGGGCCAGCGCCTGAATCAGGTTTCGGATCACTACCTTCTTTGATTCGCGATCGAAATAGATCAGGACGTTGCGAATGAAAATGCAATCAAACGGTGGCAGCCGCAGCGGCTGCATCAGGTTGTGACGGTAGAACTCGACGAGACCACGAACGGATGGCCGCACCTGCCAGCTCGCCCCGTCAGCCTGCGCCTCGAAATACCGCCGCAGTTGCACGGCATCGACGTGTTCGAGCGAACGCACGCGATAGACGGCGCTGCGGGCCTCTTTCAACGCGGCTTCGCTGATATCGGTGCCGACGATTGCAGTTTCCCAGCCGCGCAGCCTCAATGCGTTTTCGGCCAGGCAGATCGACAGAGAATACGGTTCTTCACC
This sequence comes from Planctomycetaceae bacterium, assembly GCA_052388175.1. Classification (GTDB taxonomy): domain Bacteria; phylum Planctomycetota; class Planctomycetia; order Planctomycetales; family Planctomycetaceae; genus SIAF01. The sequence continues at coordinate 54,057 of JBQTIL010000053.1, forward strand.
GGTGCTGCACGCCGCCGACCAGACGCGCAGGCGGGCCTGCCGCTCTCCGCTGCGATGGCGCGAGACGAGATCGGTCACGAAATCGCCTTTGAACCAGTCGAAGTGCCGGGGAGTGCGGAAAAAATGGGTCTCGTTGGTCGTGATGGCGTCGAGAAATTCTTCGAGTTCATCGGCGCCCCGGGGAGACGTCAGGTAAGAATAGTAGGCGTCGAAATCGGCATGTTCTCCGGCCCGCAGCCGCCGGCGGATCCGATTGCTGACCAGGGCAATTTTCGACACTTCCACGCGAATACCGCTTTGGCGATAGATAAAATCGCGAAACCGATCGAATTGCTGGGCCGACAGCTTTTGAGGTTCAGACACGCCCTTAGGCCTTGAAGCGGGAGACGAGGTCGCGCAGGCTCTGGGCCTGCGCGCCAAGCTGTTCGGCGCTGGCGGCCATTTCTTCGGCTGCGGCGGCATTCGATTCTGTGGTCTGGGAGACCGATCGAATCGCCGCTTTGACTTCGGTGGCGCTGGCCGCCTGCGACTCGGTCGACTCGGCGATCCTGGCGATACCGGAGGCCGTCTTATCGACGGCGTCGACGATCGATTTCAGCGAGATGCCGACTTTTTCCGACAGGTCGGCTCCTTCGACAACGCGCCGCGACGATTCTTTGATCAGTTGCGTGATTTCCTTGGCCGCCTCGCTCGACCGCTCGGCTAGTTTGCGAACCTCATCGGCCACCACGGCAAACCCCAGGCCATGTTCGCCGGCTCGGGCCGCTTCGATGGCCGCGTTGAGCGCCAAGAGGTTCGTCTGGCTGGCGATCTCGCTGATCACCTGAATGATGTCATTGATCTGTTCGCTGGATTTCTGAATCAGCCGCATCGAATTGACCGCCTCGGTGACGGTCGCCCCGCCTCCTTTGGCGAGCGCCACGGTCTCGTCGGCCTGGGCCTTCGAACCGGCGGCGCTTTTTGAAATCACTTCGATCGACCCGATCAATTGTTCGACCGACGCGGTCATTTCTTCGACCGAGGCCGCCTGCGACTGGGCCCCCTCGCTCAAGTTTCCGCTGCTTTCTGCGATCGTGCGGGCCCCTTCGTTCTGCTGGCCGGCAGCCTCAACGACCTGCCCGATCACGTCGCGCAGATCGGCCAGCATCTTTCCCAACCCGGCGGCCAGCCGGCCCATATCGTCGTCGCCGCGGACTTCGATCTCGCTGGTCAGATCGCCGTCGGCCGCAACCGTAACCACGCGCATCAGAGAATTGACCTTGCGTTCCAACTCGGCCCTGGCGGACTGCTGCTCTTCTTGCAGCCTCTGCTCGCGCTCTTTGGCCCGTTCCTGCTCGGTGATCACCTCCCAGGTCACCATCGGGCCGATGTACTCGCCCTGAGCATCTCGAATGGCGGTTACCCACAGGTCGAGCAGCTCGTCGCCGAGCTTGATGGTGGCGCGGTGCGGCAGATTCCTGGGGTCAGATAGCAGCCGCCGCTGCATTTCGGGGTTCTTGTGGAAAATGTCGATCGGCTTGCCGAGAATTTCGTCGACTCGGCAGGGAAGCAGATGTTCGAGCCGGCGCAAGGCCTGAATTGACGCGGGATTCATATAGACGATCTTGAAATCGCGGTCGGCCATGATCAGCCGCACCGCGGCGTTTTCGACCATCTGCCTCAGCCGCTGCTGTTCCTGCTGGGCCTTTTCGGCCTCGGTGATCACCTCCCAGTTGATCATGGGGCCGACGTAGTTTCCCTGCGAATCTTTGATCGCCACCGCGGTCAGGTCGAGAATTTCGTCACCCAGCCTGATCTTGGCGCGATGCGGCAGGTTGCGGGGGTCGGCCAGCAGCCGCCGCTGCATCTCGGGCTGCTTATGAAAAATGTCGATCGACTTGCCGATCATCTCGTCGACCAGGCAGGGAAGCAGGTGCTGGAGCTTGCGGAGTTGCTGGATCGATGCCGGGTTCATGTAAACGATATTCAGGTCGCGGTCGGCCATGACCAGCCGCACGATCGAGTTTTCGACCATCTGCTGCAGGCGCTGCTGCTCTTGCTTGGCGCGTTCGGTCTGGGTCACCAGCTCCCAATTGATCATGGGGCCGAGATATTTCCCCTGCGCATCGCGGATCGCCGTGGCGGTGAGATCGAGAATCTCGTCGCCCAGGCGGATATTGGCGCGATGCGGCAGGTTGCGGGGGTCGGCCAGCAGCCGCCGCTGCATCTCGGGCTGCTTATGAAAAATGTCGATCGACTTGCCGATCATCTCGTCGACAGGGCAGGGAAGCAGGTGCTGCAGCTTGCGCAATGTGTGGACCGACGCCGGATTCATGTAGACGATTCGCAGGTCCGAATCGGCCACGATCACGTGCACACCGGTGTTTTCGGCAATCTGTTCAAAGAACACGGCGTCGAAGGTGGCGGTTGCGCCACGAGCGCCTGGTTTGCCGTTGGCCGCGCGCCGACTCCGAACTCTTGCCATAGCCACTGCTCCGGAAACGCTCAATGAAGAACGGAAGGATGATCGAGGGTCCGTCCAGTCTCTGATGCGCTCCATCCGGAAGGTCAAAACGGCGTCATGGCAGCCTGCTCTGTTCTTGAGCGGCGGCCTGACGTACCTGATCGAGCTTCTTCGGGTCGAGCAGCTCGTCGATATTCAGAAGGATCAGCAGCCGCCCGTTCTGTCGGGCGAAGCCCGAGATATAGTGGGCGCCGTTGGCCGTGACCGTTTCGGGGGCGGCCTGAATGTTCTCTTCAGGAATTCGCATCACCTGTGAGACCTGATCGACGGTGCAGCCCATCGTGCGCTCGCCGACGTTCACGACGATCGTGCGGGTCTCTCCGTCGGCCGGTTTGGCGTCGAGGCCGAAAAGCTTCCGCAGATTGATGATGGGAATGATGCTGCCGCGCAGATTGCTCACCCCCTCGACGTAATCGGCGACCTGCGGGGTTCTGGTCACCTTGTCGAGGATGACGATTTCCTGAATCTGCTCGATGCGAAACGCATACCCCTGGCCGGCGATTTCGAACCCCACGAATTGCGAAGAATTCTTCTTCGCTCCCTGGTCCGATGCAGCTTGAAGCGCCTGGGGCGTAGTCATCTTCCACCCAACCCGACGAAATGACCGCGGTGCGGCTGCGCTCAAACGCCCCTTGTGCGCAGAAATCCACCCCTGCTGGGCACCCGGAATTTTTGATTTGCGGAACGAACCATGAGACGGGAGATTCGTAACTATTAGCTTACGGGCTTCAAATACCCGGGTCCAGCAGAAAGGGCTTGTTGGCAGGAGGATTGCGCAATTCCGCCGTCTAGCCGACTGTCGTCAAGCCAATCTGATACCTTGGGCCCTGTTTGTGGGTCGCCAACCGGAGAAAGGCTGTCGCCGTGGCTGCATTGTCTGGAATTCGGGTGCTCGACCTGACGCGTCTGTTGCCGGGCCCTTTTGGCACGATGATTCTGGCCGACCATGGCGCCGACGTAATCAAGGTCGAAGAGCCCCGCACGGGAGACCCGATGCGGCAGTTCCGCAATGCGCTTGATGGGGTCGATCAGATCTTCGAGCTGGTGAACCGCGGCAAGCGCAGCGTGACGGTCGATTTGCGCAGCGATCTTGGCCAGGCGTTCTTCCACAAGCTGCTCGAACGGGCCGATGTCCTCATCGAAGGCTTTCGACCGGGCGTCATGCAGCGGTTGAGGCTCGATTTCCCGACATTGGCGAAACGTTACCCTCGCCTGATTTACTGTTCGATTTCAGGATTCGGGCAATCGGGCCCCCAGCGGCTCTTGCCGGGTCACGACGTGAACTACCTGGGCTACGCAGGGCTGCTGCCCGCACGCACCGACGATGGCGCGCCCCCCCCGCTTCCGCCCACATTGCCGACTGATCTGCAGGCGGGCCTTTGTGCCGCGCTCGGAATCCTGTTGGGCTTGCAAGAGCGGGTGACGACGGGCCAGGGGCGATTTGTGGATATCAACATGACCCGGTCGCTCGCCCCGTTTCTGCTGCCGGGCCTGAGCGCCTGGAGCAACGCTGCAGGGCCGCACCACCTGCCCACGCCCTGGTTTTGCGGTGGCCTGGCATGCTACGGGGTGTATCGTACCTTGGACGGTCAATGGATCACGATCGCGGCCCTCGAACTGAAATTCTGGCGGGAATTCTGCAGCGTCGCCGGCCGACCCGATCTCGTGCCAGACCATCTCGTGCCGCAGCGGCAGGCCGCACTGCGCGACGAGGTCGCGAAAATCATCGCGGGCCGCTCGGCCGAACAGTGGCTGGAAATCGCCAGGACGCGTGACGTGTGCATCGGGCCCGCGCGCCAACCTGCTGAAGCGCTTGCCGATTCGTCTCTGTGCGATGCAGGCTGGCCCGGCCCATTCGATTGTGCGCCCCAGTCGGTGGTTGCACCGCCGCTGGGGGCCGACACGCGGCAGGTTCTCGTCGAAGAACTCGGGTGCGACCCGGCCGAAGTTCAACGCGGCATCGACGAGGGTGTGCTGTGATGAGCCGGCAACACCGGCCGCATGGCGTCGACGGGCGGTGCCGACGCGGGTTCCCCGTTTTCTGCTATGTTTCGCACGAAAATCTGGCAATCAAAGCACGAGTTTTGATGCCTGCCGTCAGAAGGCGAGTCGTCGAACATCGAGACCTTCAATTTGCAGCTCACGCCCGCACCCGTCGGAACCACAATTGCACCATGATTTTATGGCCAGGAAAATTCTCGGCCCGATCGGGAAGTTCGCCTCGTCGCGACGAATTGTTTTGCCCACTGGCACGCGAATTGAAGAAGTGTCGTCTCCGACGGGGTTGTCGAGCCGTGGCACGAGAATCGGTGCGCGGCCGATCAACTTTTCGCTGCCCGACATGGCTCGGGGCGGGGGGGACATGCGCATGTTCGCCAATCATCTGGTGACTTTTCTGGCGTTTGCCGATCGCAGTGTGGATCTCGTGGCGGCCTGCGGCCTGGCCGCTGGTGTCGTCGCGTATCTGGGATCCGTAGCCTGGTCTGCTGTTCGTCAGGCACAACCGCGCGCCGCGGGTTCTCGGACGGATCAGACTGCAGGCGTCAGCAAACCGCGGCAATGATATTCGATGCCTCGGGAAGATTGACCGCTCAGAAGCGCAACGGTGAATCTCCGTCACCTGCAGAGCGCGCGCGAGCCGGGACGATCTCAATTGGCCTGCACCGCGGCGGGCGAGCCGGCGGGACGAAATGAAGGGGAACAGCAGAACGAACGGCGAAGCCGGTCTATGCTGCCCGCTGCTGCTCGCCGCAGCTTTCCGACTCGCACGATCCGGCGGCTTGCGCAATCGGCAGCAGAGTTGTTGCGGCGACCGCCTCGAGCGGTGAAGGTTCGTTCTCGGCAACGTGGTCTGTTGACAGCGCGAGATCGGTGTAATCTTTGGCGCGTGCGTCGCTCAGAATTCGGCGGCGGACGCGCTGCAGGTTCAGGTAGAACAATCCGCCGCGGGCATAGGTCGACAGAATCTCCCAGGCGCGACGAGGGTAAAAAACCAACGGATTCTCGCGCGGCAGCGTCGGCCGGCGGGTCGTGCGAACCTTGCGGCGGAACAGGCCGCATTGGAGCGGGTGCAGCTTCTCGAAGCGGTAGCTGCCGTAATAGACCATGACGGCATCGAGCATTTTTTGGGCACCGGGCCCGCCGGTGGCGTGTGCGCGACGCAACAGCGTTTCGATATGCGCAGGCGTGTAATACAGGTGCCAGGCCTGATGATAGATGGCCAACCATTCTTCCGGCGACATGCGCGGGTGGGCCGTCGTAATGTGCTCGGTATCGAAATTGTTCATGTCGGTATCCATCGGGACCCGTTTCTCGTACAGGTCTCGATGGTCGGCCGAGCCGGGCAGGGGCGTCATGATGAAGAACTCGAGAATATCGACCGGCAGTTCCTGCTGGATCAGCTCGATATCGCGCTGAATCGAAGCCGGCGTGTCGGCGGGGAACCCGAGAATGAAACCGGCGTGCGTGACGACGCCCCGCGAGCGCCAGGCCTGAAACATCACGCGATACTCACTGATCTTGTTCTGAAACTTCTTGGCGGCGACGAGGTTTTCGGGATTGATGCTTTCCATGCCGATGAAGACCCGGTTGCAGCCGGCCCGGGTGGCCTTTTCGATGAAGCCCGGAATCTTGTGGCACATCGTGTCGACCTGCAAAAAAAGCTTGATCTTGATGCGCTCTTTTTCGCGAAGCTCGATCAGGCGATCGAAAATGGCCTCCCAATTCTTGTTGCGGGCCATATTGTCGTCAGTCAGGAAGAAGCGATTGACCCCCTTGCGGGCGTACGCGCGCACGACTTTCTCAACATCGTCGGCCTCGCGCCACCGCGATTTGCGACCTTGCACGTTGATAATCGTGCAGAAGCTGCAGCGGAACGGGCAGCCGCGACCCACGTCGAACGCGGTGAAGTTGAACGAGCGGCGAACGATCTCTTTGGGCAGGTAGGGGGTCACCTGGCCCTGCAGGTCAGGCAGCGCCAGCAGATGATTGTAAACCGGCTGCAACGCGCCGCGATGGGCGTCTTGCAACAGGCTCGCAAGAGTTCCCTCGGCTTCGCCGGCAAAGAGCGTCACACCGGCCGCTTGCGCCTCCCGGATTTCAGGGGGCAGCTCCGAAAGCATCGAAATGCAGCCGCTCACGTGGAAGCCGCCGATCGCTGCCGGAATCCCCTCGGCAATAAATTCACGCGCCAGGTCGACGGCCCGCGGGAACTGGTTCGATTGAACGCCCGCCAACAAGACGATGCCTCGGCCTCCCCCGTTCTTGATGCGCTCGATGATCGTCTGAGTCGGGATGACGGTATGGCATTCGTCGTAGGCGTTGATGACGAGTTCGACGTTTTCTCCCAAGGCCTGCTTTTGACGAGCATCGTCGGCGAGTGCGTACAGACAGGCCAGCGACGTGGAGGGGATAAACGCCCGCCACCATTGGATGACGTAGCCATCGTCGTCGTAGTGCGACGGCTTGACGATTTCGACGAAGAACTTTTCACGAGGGGCGGCGTGCGTATCGGGCATCCAGAGAGTCTCCTCGCAACAGCTTTTCGTTCGTGACTCGGCCCAAATCGCCCGTCAACCAATCCGGCCGCTGAGTGCCACGTGGCCGCAGCGCACACGGAACGCTGGATTCCATGCGGCAACCAATCGCGCCCGGCCAGCCGGCGAAAAACGGGGAAGTTGGGCAGGGGCGTGTACCACGATTGACGGCGACGGTCAATCCCAGCCCTGATCAGGCTCGAACCTCACCCGCCCGCCGGCCAGCTTCACTGACTTACCAGCCGAAATTCGCCAGGTCGTCACGATCGATGCCAAACCCGTAGAACCACGTCGGACTGGTCGCCAGATAGTCGTTATCGACCGCGACGATCAACAAGCGCCGGCCATCGGACAAATCGGGCCCGAATGCCAGCCCCTCGAACTTATCGGGACACGCAGGCCCGACCAGGCCATATTGTGGCTGTAGAAGGTCGAGAAAGAGTTTCTTTTCGACCGGTTGGATGCCGGGCGCCTGGCCTGCCGGCGGCAGTGCGTCGCGAAGGCTGACGTCGGTCGCACCACGAATGTCTATCAGGTAGATCTTCTTGTTGACGGCCTTGGAGCCGGGCTTTCCGTCGCGCTCCAAAACCAGAAATTGATGCGCGTTGACGGCCAGAATCTCGCTGACACCGTAAGTCGGGTCGTCGAGGCCGTATTGGAATTCGCGAGTCGAACCGCGGTCGACGGCGAATTCGACGAGGCGCACGTTCGATCCGCGCAACTTGCGGCCGGAGTTGGGCTGACTGTCTTGAATCAGCGGCCGCTGTGCCATGGCATACAGGCGGCTGCCGTCAGGAGTGATCGCCAGCCCCTCGAACCCCCCGTTCGCCTGTCGGCCGCGGGCGTTCCACTTGTTTTCGTCGTCGGGGTCGGCAGCGGGCCTGTCGATGCGGAATCGCGCGGGAACTGAAAAATCGCGAAGGCGCCGGCCCTCGATCGAGAACTCGGCGAGCGCCGGGCCGTATTCGTCGGCAATGATCAGTCGGCCCGCCGCAGTCTGGCGGATTCCCTCGGGGTCAAACCGCTCGCGTCCGCCAGAGCCTGCGGGCAGTTGGGCCCTGGCCCCGCTCAGGCTGCGCTTCTGGTCGTCGCGTAAGAGGGTCGTCGAAACGAGCGACGCGAAGGCAGGCCGAGAGCCGCCCGGATCGAACAGCAGATCGATCAGGTGAAAACGGCACGCATAGTCGCAGGCGCCGTCGCCGGGCCCCCGGTCGGAGAGAACCAGGTATCGATTCGCCTGGCGCGTGTATTCGATGGCCGAGATGCCCCCCAGTCGATTGTGAGGCACGCCGTCGGCCAACGTGTCAACCAGCGCCGAGGCATCGGTCGCCGAGCCGGCAAACTGTACCGCGCCGATCAATACGACCTCGGCCGACACCTGGCGGTTGATGGCGCACAGCGCGAGGATGACAAGCGACACAGAGACCGGCCGGACACTTGCGAACATGGGAGGATTCCTGCCAGCGTCCGCCAGGGCTATCGCTTCCCGAAGACATTGGGCCGCCGGGCAGGGGTCGGTCGGTGAATCTCGCCCGCGGAATCCAGCGCGAAATCGTGGGCCTGGCCGCGACCCGACTGAACGTCGGCAGACAGCGTCGATTTGTGGTTGTATTTCGCGGGAATGCGCTCGGGCGATCCTTCTCGCAATTGAGGATCGTCGGCATCCAGGTCAGGCGCGCGAAACGTGCTGATTGAAACCGTGTGCTTGCCCGGCAGCGATCCGAGGGCATCGGCCGTATAGCGAAGCTGGTAGCGCCCGCTCGCGTCGGTCTTGCCTGACGAAGGTCGGCCGTGCTCCGGGCTGAAAATGACCTCACAGCCCGAAAGTGGCTGGCCGTCGAGCGTCACGGTCCCCTCGACTGAGACAAGACCGCTGTCGCTGCAGCCGGCGGCGGCGATTGTGATCACCGCCGCCAGCAGCGCCGCGAGGTTGGGAGTGGTACAGAAAGGCATCGTGGCGTCGTGGTAAAGAATGAATCAGCGAAACATGCCGGCAAACTGACCAGTCCGACGGTTAGAATTCGCCGATCACTTCTCCGTCGGACATCTGCCCGAGCCGCTGCCAGGTGGGGCCGTGCAGGTTTTCGCTGACCAGGCGAACGCCGCCGTCACCCATCAGGATGTGAATTCCAAAACCCCCCTTGCGGACGGTGCCCGTGTCGCCGGCGCCGATTCCTGCGCCGCGCACTCCGCCGTGCATGCTGCTGGCCGAATTGTTGTTGAGGCCGTTGATCAACCAGTCGGGGTTGTTCTCGACCCGGATGAGCACCGCGTATTTATTGCCTGCGTTGTTCGGTCCGCCGGGGCACTTGCCAACCCACACGCTGCCACGGCGCAGCTCCGACGTGGTGCCGTCCCAGAAACGTTCGACGACCATCATCGTGTTGCTCATGCCGTCGGCGACGTCACGAATCCGGGCGTCGCTGTTGTACCAGAGCATGCCGCGGGTCTGGAGCGGCGACTTGTTGGCGTAATCGGCATTGGCGCCGCTGCCGCACACTCCGGCATACGACGACCGGGCATGGCCATTCGAAGCGCCGTCGCCCCCCAGAGGCGTGGCGAAATGCAGCGCCGGGCTGGCTTCAGTGGGGCACTGGAAGATCGGCAGGACGGTCTTTGTCAAGTCGTTCGGAGTCGCCGGGAAGTTGCCCCCGGTCGGATTGAGCGCACTGTACAAGGGCGCCTGATCGAGAAACGGCAGAATGAACGTACCCCATCCCCAGCCGCCGGTGACGTTGGTCCGCGATGGCTCAGGACCGGACGGATTGACCGCAATATTGGTGTTGAGAATGGCCAAAGTGCCCGGGGGGAAGACGTTGTGGGTATCGTGGTAGTTGTGCAAGGCGAGGCCAAGCTGCTTCAGATTGTTTTTGCACTGCGAACGCCGTGCTGCCTCACGCGCTTGTTGAACGGCGGGCAGAAGCAACGAAATCAGGACGGCAATGATGGCGATGACGACCAACAACTCAATCAACGTGAAACCTCGACTCCGCCGACGGTTGTTCGCGCTCATTTTTGCTCCTTGGATAATTGGGGTAACTGAGCCCAAACCTTAAGGAATCTTCAGACTGGGTTCCTACATTAAGAAGGAATGATGAAATTCTCGTTAAGATAACCCGGCTATTTTCGTGAAGATCAATCGATTTCTTGTCTGAGACGGCGGCTCAATTGCCGATCGAAAATCTGTTAAAATAGGCAAGATGACACAATCGTAATTGCGCTGGGCTTGGCGAACCGCGTGCCCACAAGGTACACCCCACATACTGACCAATGCCCGCCACGGAATCTTTCGCAGCGGCCGACAACCGCTCGCTGCTCGGTCATAACAAGTGCTCGCTGCAGGAGCGGCTGGAGCGCGCGGTGGAACGTGCCGGGCATCTGCTGCCCGCCCAGGGCCCGATCAACGTATTCATCCACCACAACACGCTGCACGCGTTCGAACATTTGCCCTTCGACGCGGCGGTCCAGCAGGGAGGCAGGCTGTTCGGCTGCCGCCCGTACCTCGACGAAATCAACTACCATGCGAAGATGTCGCGCGGACGGATCCGCGAAGAAAACCTCCGGGCCGCGCTGCGAGAGGATCTGGGAGGTCGATCTGCTGAGACCGTGGGCACACTGGCAACGCGTCTCGACCTGCGGCTGGCCATGCTGCGGCATCCGCTGCAGCAGGGCTCGCCCGCCGAACTGCGATGGTTTGTCGCCGAAACTGATGCGCTCGCGCGCTTCCGCATCGAAGCGCCCGGTGAGGCGCGCGCACGAATTCTCGACGAAACGAGGCGCTGGATCATGCGCGAGGTGCGCCCCGGCCATGTCGCCCTGGGGCAGATCGCTTACGATCGCGGCCTGCATGAGGCCTTGGCCGGCCTGTTTCGCAAGTTTGGCGAATCGTCGATTGAAGTGTGGAGCGATGCGACGTGGGAAGCGTTCAGTCTGTCGGCGATATGGCGCTTCTGCCGGGAAGGGGTGCACGGGATCAAAAGTGCGGCTTCGGCCGAGGGTGTACCACAGCGCCACCGCGATTTTCTATTGCAGGCGACAGGTGAGGACAGCGACCGGCTGGTGAACGAGGTTCTCGGAAGGTTTTGCGCGGCGTTTCTCGACCAGGGTTTCGCCCCCTGGCCGCTGCCCCATCGCGACGGGGGCTTCTTTCAGGCGTTCTGCGGGCTGTATGAACTGCCCGCCAACGCCGCCGACCGGTGGCTGAAGCCATTGCCGGCTGAGCTGTCGCGGCTGCGCGTCGGGCAAACCACCCCGCACGAATCGATCAGCGAATCGCTGGAGCTTCTGGGGGTTGCCGAGGCAGAGTGGGACGATTACATCGCAGCCGCGCTCTTGGCGCTGCGCGGCTGGGCCGGAATGCTGTATCAACTGGAAATCCGGGGCGACCGGGTGGCGCGGCCCGCGCCCGCTTCCAGCCTGCTCGAATTTTTGGCGGTGCGGCTGATTCTCGATCGCCTGGCGGTCGCCTGGGTTGCGCAATCGGCATTGGGGTTTTCAGGCCGGCTGCAAGACCTGCGACATTCGATCCGCAGGCCGCGGGTCGACACCGATCAGGTCGAACAGCGGGCGTTCGTGGTATTTCAATTGGCGCAACTGCTGGGATGGTCCCCCGCCGGCTTGCGACGCCTCAGCAAGGCGTGTTGGGGCGAGCTGGTGGCGGAGATCGAGGCATTTTCCAGCGTTGACCGGCGACGGGTTTATCATCGGGCCTTCGAGCATCGGTTCCGCGAGCAGACGCTCGATGCCCTGGCTGCCTGGGTCGCGCCGGTGGCGACGCCTGCCGAGGCGCCCCGCTTTCAGGTCGTGACATGCCTTGATGAGCGCGAAGAATCATTGCGCCGGCACCTTGAAGAGGTCGCTCCGGACGTTGCGACGTTCGGCGCCGCCGGTTTCTTCAGCATCCCGATTTATTATCGCGGGGCCGCCGACGCGCATTTTACGCCCTTGTGCCCGGTGATGATCCGGCCGCAACACTGGGTCGTCGAAGACGTCACGTATTCTTTTGAAGAGTCGCACCGCCGCCGCGCCCTCGTGCGACGAATCATAGGCGCACTGTCTCACCGCCTGCACCTGGGTACCCGCACCTTCGCCGCGGGCGCGCTGCTCAGCGCGGGCCTGGGGCCGCTGGCCTCGGTCCCCTTGGTGGCTCGGATTCTGTTTCCGCGGCTGACCGCGCGAATTCGCCACATCGCAGGCCACCTGATGCGGCCTCCCACGATCACCGAATTGAGGCTCGAGCGCTCTGACCCGACGCCCGGCCCCGAAGCGGGACACATCGGCTTTTCGGTCGACGAAATGACCGCCATCGTCGAGCGGTTGCTGCGCGACATCGGGTTGACCAGCGGCTTTTCGCGATTGGTCTTCGTGCTGGGGCATGGATCCACCAGTCTCAACAACCCGCACGAATCGGCGCACGATTGCGGCGCTTGCGGCGGCGGACGGGGGGGGCCGAACGCCCGCGCCTTCGCGCGCATGGCGAACGATCCGCGCGTGCGTGCCGGTCTCGCGCAACGCGGCCTGCACATCCCCTCCGAAACGGTTTTTGTGGGGGGTATGCACAATACCTGTAGCGACGACCTGACGCTCTATGATCTCGATCGGCTGCCCTGGTCGCATCACAACCAGTTCGAGCAGGCCCGCGACGAGCTGGAGCGCGCGTGCGACCGCAACGCACACGAACGATCACGTCGGTTTCATTCGGCGCGGCTGGATTTCTCATTTGAAGAGGCTCGCCGGCACGTCGAAGAACGGTCGGAAGACCTGGGGCAAACGCGGCCCGAGTACGGGCATGCCACCAACGCGGTCTGTGTCGTCGGGCGACGCGAGCGAACTCGCGGCTTGTTCATGGACCGCCGCGCCTTCCTCACGTCTTACGACCCGAATCGGGATGACGCAGAACGCTCGATCCTCACGCGAATTCTGCAGGCCGTCATTCCCGTGTGCGGCGGCATCAGTCTCGAGTATTACTTCTCATACGTCGATTCGACGGGCTGGGGATGCGGCACGAAGCTTCCGCACAACGTCACGTCGCTGTTGGGAATCATGGATGGCGCCGCCAGCGACCTGAGGCCCGGTTTGCCGTGGCAGATGGTCGAAATTCACGAGCCGGTGCGAATTCTGTTCGTCATCGAAGCCGAGCCCGAGGCGCTCGTGCGGATCATGGATCGCAACGAAGGCATCGGGCGGCTGGTGCGAAATGATTGGGTGCAACTTGCGGCCCTCGACCCCCATTCAGCGAAAATCCACCTGTTTCGTGACGGGCAGTTCGAAATCTACCACCCCAAATCGTTCGACCTGCCGGTCGTTCGAGCATCGGTCGACTGGTATCGCGGCTGGCGCGACCACCTGGGCTACGCCAGGGTCCTTCCCGACGTCACGTCGCCCCGGTCGGCACAGCGGAGACGATCGTGACTGACGTTTGGACGGGGCTTCTGTGTGTTTCACTGCCGGGAATTCCGCTGACGCTTCTGGCGGTGCTCGGTGCGCGGCTGCTTGTCGAGCGGCCTCCGGCCGAGCAGCGAACCGGAACGTGGGTCGGATGGACGACGCTGGCCGGGCTGATCGTCGCCACCTGTCTACTGGTGCTGGTTCAAACGCGGTACGGTGGACGCCTGACCTGGGCGCTGGGCGACTGGGTCGTCGTGCCCGAGTATCACGTCAGGCTCAAGTTGCTGTTTGACGCGTTGTCGCTGCCATTCGTCATGCTGTCGTTCGTGCTGTGCGGCACGATCGGCGCGTTTGCGACGAAGTACCTGCATCGCGAACCGGGCTACCATCGGTTTTTCGTGCTGTATGCCTTGTTTGTGGCGGGCATGGTCGTCACGGCGCTAGCGGGCACCGTCGAAACGCTGTTCATCGGGTGGGAGGCGGTGGGGTTGTCGTCGGCCCTGCTGGTGGCGTTTTTCCACGAGCGCACGGCGCCTGTGCGCAACGGATTGCGAATCTGGTCGATCTACCGCATTTCCGACGCGGCACTGGTGCTGGCGGCGGTCGTGCTGCACCACCTTCATGGCGAAGGAGATTTTAACGCGGTTCTTGGCAGCCAGGCCTGGCCGCACGGCACCACCGATCTGACGGCCGCCCAGGCGCTCGTCGTAGGAATGCTGCTGTTAGTCGCGGCGGCCGGCAAGTCGGCCTTGGTGCCCTTCTCAGGGTGGTTGCCCCGGGCGATGGAAGGGCCGACCCCGTCGAGCGCCGTTTTTTACGGCGCCCTTTCGGTGCACCTGGGCGCCTTCTTGCTGCTGCGGATGGGGCCCATTCTCGATCGGTCGCCGCTCTTGCAATGGGCCGTCGTGGCGCTGGGAACCGTGACAGCCGTGTATGCGGCGCTCGCGGCGCGGGTGCAGACCGATGTGAAGTGCGGGCTGTCGTTCGCGTCGTTGACTCAGGTCGGCATCATTGTCGCTGAGATCGGAGTGGGGCTGCGGTATGCCGCCCTGGCGCACATCATCGGCCACGCCTGCCTTCGGGCATTGCAGTTTTTGAGAGCACCGACGCTGTTGCAAGATTATCACTCGCTTGAAAATGCAATTGGCGACCACCTTCCGGCAGACGATCGGGCGCAGAATGAAAGACTTCCCGCACGTTGGCGCATCTTGTTCTATCGCTTCGGGCTGGAACGCGGTTACCTCGACGCCTGCCTCCACGACTACCTCGCCCGCCCCATTCTGGGCTTTTTCAGGTTCTGTGACCGCCTGGAACGGCGCTGGACCGACGCACTGGCCGGCGGCGATTCGCGAGAATCAGACCAGGTGCGGGCCTCGACCGGGCTGCTCGATGAGCCATGAGTGAATTGCATCTGCCCTGGCTGGAACTCTCGATCCTGATTCCGCTCGTGGGCGGGCTCTGGGTCGGCCGCCTGCGCGATGCCGATCGCGCACGGGAAAGGTCGCTGTGGATCACCGGGGTCACCCTGGCCTTCACCCTGGGCACCTGGATCGATTTCGCCATCCTGAACGCCGGCCGCGCAGGCGATCGCTGGCAGTTCTTGTCGCAGATCGGCGGCCGCGACGTTCTGGTGATCGACGAATTGAGTGCGCCGTTGTTGCCGCTGGCGGCCCTGCTGTACGCTCTGACGGCGCTGGCGACGCTGCGCACCAAGGTGCGGCGTTTTTCGTTCGCCTGGTCGCTCTTTTCAGAGGCCATCGTGCTGGCCACGTTCTCGTGCCGCGAACCACTGGCCATTGTCGCGCTTTTGATCGCCGGGGTCGTGCCGCCGTTTATTGAGCTTAGGGCCCGCAGCCGATCGACCCGCGTGAATGCGTTTCACATGCTGCTGTATGCGGGCCTCCTGATGCTCGGGTGGGCGTTGGTCGAGAGGGAGGAAAGAGGGGCGGTGCATTCGTGGTGGGCCCTGGGGGCGCTGCTGGCTGCCGTCTTGATTCGCCACGGTGTCGCGCCGTTCCACTGCTGGATGACAGATCTCTTTGAGCATGCGACGTTCGGCACGTCGCTGTTGTTTGTGACTCCCATGGTCGGCGCCTATGGCGCGGCACGCCTGATTCTGCCGATCGCGCCCGACTGGATGTTGCGAGGCATCGGCCTTTTGTCGCTCTTGACGGCAGTCTATGCGGCCGGCATGGCGCTCGTGCAGCGCGAAGCGCGGCGGTTTTTCTGTTATCTATTCATCAGCCATTCTGCGCTGGTGCTGACGGGGCTGGAAAGTCTTACGCCGATCGGGCTGACGGGCGGACTGTGCGTCTGGCTTTCGGTCGGCGTTTCTCTGGGGGGCTTCGGGCTGGCGCTGCGGGCGCTGGAAGCACGGCGAGGGCGCCTGTCGCTGACCGACTACCACGGCCTTTACGAACATGCCCCGGCGCTGGCGGTCTGTTTTCTGCTGACAGGCCTGGCCAGTGTCGGGTTTCCCGGAACCTTTGGATTCGTCGGCACCGAGCTCTTGATCGACGGCGCCGTTCAGATCTATCCGCACGTCGGGGTCGCCGTTGTGCTGGCCGGCGCACTCAACGGCATCGCCGTGTTGCAGGCGTATTTCATCCTGCTGACAGGGCGGCGGCATATTTCTTCGGTGTCTCTGCAAATGCGATTGCGTGAGCGCGTGGCGGTGTTGACGCTGGCCGCCCTGCTGTTGGGGCTGGGCCTCTTTCCGCAGTGGGGGGTCGCGTCGCGATACGTCGCAGCGACCGAGATACTAAAAGAGCGTCAGACTTTGTCTCTCAATCGATCAAAGCCGGCCCAGGTGCGCAACGAGACCGCCTCGTCGCGACTGGCCTCGAGTCGATCGACCTCGGTCGACTGATCGGTCGTACCGATCTCTGACTCGCAGGGCGCGAATCGCCACAGCGCCACCACGCGTCATTGGCGCCACAGAGCCTGCCGACGGTGTGGCGTTGCTTCGTGGAATTCCTCCGGCCATAATCTGGGCGCCGTGCAGAGAAGCGCCCTGCTCGCAGCCGCGCGGGCTGTCACAACGAGTTCATTTTGAAATGGGAGGAGCAGCCATGTTACACAGAATCTCGATTGCGGCGTTGGTGGTATCTCTCACGTGGGGCATTGCCCGCGGGGCCCAGGAACACGCCGGGCTGACCCAGCGAGGGAAACCCGACCTGAAGTCCGCAGGCCCATTGGCGTTTGGCCCGCCGGGAGTGCTGTTTGTGGGAGACACGCAAGGGGCGGCTTTGTTCGCCATCGGCGTCGACCCCGCGGCAGGCAAGCCACCGGCTTCCGGCATCCGCGTCGACGCGTTGGATAAAAAGCTCAGCGGCATGCTGGGAATCAAGCCGGATGAGCTGCTGATCAACGACATTGCCGTTCAGCCTCGATCGGGCGTGGTTTATTTGAGCGCGTCGCGCGGCCGCGGCCCCGCTGCCGAGCCGGTCATTGCCACAATCGGCGCCGACGGCAGCCCCTCGGTGCTGCCGCTCGACTACGTCGCCTACGCCAAAGTGTCGCTGAACAACGTGCCGGGCGCGGAAGACAAAGATAGGCGTGGTGCGCCACTCCGGCAGGATTCGATTACCGACCTGAACTACCTTGACGGCAAAGTGTTTATCGCGGGGCTTTCGAACGAAGAATTCGCTTCGAAGCTGCGCGGCATTCCATTTCCGTTCGCCGCGGCCGACGCGGGGACGAGCGTCGAGATTTATCACGGCGCGCATGGCGGTTACGAGACGCGAGCGCCGGTACGAACGTTCGTGCCTTTCGTCGTCAACGGTGAAGCGCATTTGCTGGCCGCATACCAATGCACGCCGCTGGTCAGTTTTCCGCTGGCCCAGTTGAAACCCGGCGTCGGCTCAAAAGTGCGCGGTAAGACGGTCGCCGAATTGGGAAACATGAATCGTCCGCTCGACATCATCGCGTATGAGAAAGACGGCCACCCGTACCTGCTGCTGGCCAACGACCGCCGCGGCGTGATGAAGATCAAGGTCGAGGGGATCGCGGATCAAACGGCGATCGAAGAGCGCATCAACGGCACCTCGGGCCTGGACTATGAAACGATCGGCGGCCTGAAGGGGGTCGAGCAACTCGACAAACTCGATGCCGGTCATGCCGTCATACTGGTGCGGGCCGACGATGCTTCGCTGAGGATTGAAACGATCGCTTTGCCGTGAACTTTGTGCCGAAGGGCCCCGCCTGAACGCCACATCCAGCGAGGCAACGGGCCGTAAAGGGGCCCGGCCAGCCATCGTGTCTTTGTGTTCGAATTCGGCAGCCCTGTCGAAGCGGCTCTGAAATCATGTGTCGACTCTGTTCGGCCGATGCTGTCGCGCTGTTCGCATTTGCCGGTCTTGCGGCAGCGGCAGCGGCGGACGAGCAAACACCAGGCGCACCGCAGATTCAAGTCGTCGCCGGCCGCGATGGTCTTCCAACGGCGCTACACGCTCTGGGGTTGCCTCATCCAGTGCTCGCAAAGCTGAAAGACGGGGCGGCCGAAGTCGACTTCGGGCACGTCTTCGCCGTGTTTCTTGTCGACGACGCGCTCGGGGCGAAGCCTCTGCCATTGCTCGGAACGTACACGGTCGACGGCCAGACGCTGTCGTTTGTGCCCCGTTACCCGTTGCGCCGCGGACATAGGTATCGGGCCGTGATCAGTCTCACGGCCACAAGCGCCGCCGCCCAGGGGAAAGTCGCTCGCAAAGCGGCAGACACAACAAGCGTCACTTTCGAGTTTGTGGTCCCTGCCGAGCCACCGCCGGCGGCGACCAAAGTGTCTCACATCTATCCGTCGGCCGACGTACTGCCCGAGAACCTGCTGCGATTCTATTTTCACTTTTCGGCGCCGATGAGCCGCGGCGACGTCTACCGGTACTTTCGCCTTTTGGATGAAAACGGCCGCGCCGTCTCGGCCCCGTTTCTGGAACTCGGCGAGGAATTGTGGGACCGACAAGGGCGGCGCCTGACGCTTCTGCTCGACCCGGCACGGGTCAAACGGGGGCTCAAACCGCGTGAAGAAGCCGGACCGGTGCTTGTCGTCGGGCGAGAATATACGCTCGTCGTCAGCGGCGACTGGCCCGACGCCTCAGGACGACCTCTGCTCACAGCCGCCCAGAAGAAGTTTTCCACCGGGGCCGCGGTGACAGAGGCGATCGACCCGCGCGCGTGGAAAGTCCAGCCGCCGCCAGCCGCCTCGCGCGAGCCGCTGGTCGTCACGTTTCCGCGGCCACTCGACCACGCGCTCGTGCAGCACGCAGTCTCCATTCGCGGGCCCGACGCAGAGACGCTGTCGGGCGATGTCGAGGTCTCCGACCGCGAGCGGCGCTGGGAATTCCATCCTCAACAACCCTGGCGCCAAGGCGCTTATCGCCTTGTCGTCGAGGGCCGGCTCGAAGACGTCTGCGGTAATCAGATCGGCCGGCCGTTTGAGGTCGATCGATCGCAAGTGACCGGCGATCAGAGCGCGCCAGCATCGACTGAGATTCCGTTTGTCGTAGGCCGGTAGCCGGAGGCGGGCCGGCGCATTGTTTTCTCGCGCGTAAGAACCCGCCACCCGAAATCCCAAATCGACAATGGCCTCGTTCACCATTTCTTATACGGCAGGAATTTGCCATTCAGCGTCATTACGACGCGGTCTCCTTTCGGCGATTCTTCTTTTTGGATATCCATCTCGAAATCGATGGCGCTCATGATTCCGTCGCCGAACATTTCGTGAATGACCGCTTTCATCGCCGGGCCGTACACCTGGATGATTTCATAAAACCGGTACAACACCGGATCGACCGGAACGGCCTGATCGAGCGCGCCGCGCATCGGCACCTCCTGCAAGGCGAGGGCGACGTCGGGCTCCAGTTCCAACAGTGCCACCACGCGCTGCGCTTCCTCGGCCGACATCGTGGCCTGACCCATGAGCGCCGCCGTGACCCAGACAGTATGCCGGCCGACGACGCGCGCGATTTCGGCGAAGCTCAACCTGGTGCGCTGTTTGGCGGCGAGAATGCGTTCGGTTGCCTGTTTACGCGTCATCACCTGGGCTCCGATCATGAGTTGAATTGGGCCGCCGGGACGAATCGATGTAATCGCAAGAGTGCCGATTCAGCAACCGTGCGGCAAGTCTGAAACGACGATATCGACCTCCTGCCGCCGCGCGGCGACTGAGACCGCCTTGACAGGCATTTCGACGAGATCACTCGAAGGGCGGGGCGGTTGCCGAACAAGACGACCGGCCCCCCACTTTGTATTGGGCTGCAAAGGGTGTACCGCAGCGGTGACCAGCCGACCTTTAGCGGTATTGAACAGACCACGACTCGCAACGACAGTTCAACGCCTGTCGCAAGGCGCCGGCCGGACTCAGGCCGCCTTAGCGCCCCGTCGTGCGACCGTCGTTGCGGCCGCCGGGTGCCAGGCCAACAGGTCGGCGGACGGCGCCAGCGTTTTGCTTCGGTCACGCGGCGGCGCGGCACCCCCGGAAATTGCGGCGAGCCGCGCGCAGAGGCGCGCGATTTCCCGCTGCTGCTTCTCGATCAGCCGATCGAGCGCAGCCAGATGTGCAGGCAGGTCGCGCTCCGCCTCCCGCGCGTCTTGCGTCGAAACAATTGCGGTCCGGGCCGGCTCTCGAGCGTCGAGTGATTTCGCAGAAAGCATATTGGCCTCAATGATGGTGGTGCTCGTCGTGTCGATGGGTGTCGCCGGGGCGCGCCGGCTGGCGCCCGTCGGCGTGAACTTCGGCAGGCTCGGCCGTTGCCGAAGAGTCGACCGACGCGGCCGCCTGTGGATCAGCCGCAAAAGCAGCCTCGGCGGCGCGATACACTTCGCGCAGCGGCACATTGAACTGCGCAGCGACGCGCACGCACGATTCATACTCTGGTGTAAACAGCACCTGACCGCCCACCGTGCCCAACTTACCCTGCACGGCGCCCCACGGCGTGGTGACGGAGACCGCCGTTCTGCGGCGTTTCGACCGCTGGGCCGTCGTGCGACGAATACCGAACGTGCCCGTTTCGGCAAACAGAATCGCTTCCAGGCAGTCGCAGCTCTCGAGACGCCCGATTACGGTCAGCAACACGCCCGGCCGGTCTTTCTTCATCTGAATCGCCGTCGCGAATACGTCGAGCGCACCGGCGGCGAGCAGCTTCTGGCGGGTGTACCCGACGATTTCGCCGGGCACGTCGTCGAGGCTCGTTTCGAGCACCACAACCGTATCGGCCTCTTCGCCTCGCGCCGCAACAGCACCTTCGCCGACGAACAGACGCACGACATTCGGACGATCGGCAAAGTTCCTCGTACCGGCGCCATACCCGACCCGATCGATGGTCATTGCGGGCAAAGGCCCGAATCGGCCGACGACGCTGCGCAAGATCGCGGCCCCGGTGGGCGTGGTCAGCTCGGCGTCGACGGGCACGTCGACCAGGGGAACCCCCTTCAGAAGTTCGGCCGTTCCCGGAGCCGGCAGCGCACAGCGTCCGTGCGCAATATGAACTTCGCCCCGACCGGTCGGAACCGGGCTGGCCGTGATCTCGGCGGCGCCCAGCAGGTCGAAACCGACCGCCGCGGCAATGACGTCGACGATCGAATCGATCGCGCCCACCTCGTGAAAATGGATCTGGTCGATACTGGCCCCATGTACGCGGGCTTCGGCTTCGGCAAGAATCGTGAAGATGCGGCGGGCCAGGTCTTTCTGGTGCGCAGTGATTTCCGTCGCCCGATCGATCAACTGCACGATGTCAGACAGGTGCCGATGGGCATGTTGCTCGGCATGTTCGACCCGCAAGTGCGTCGCGCGAAACCCGGAGCGCATGACCTCTGTGGCTGACAGGTGGACGCCCGGCAGGCCCAACGAATCGACTGCGCGGCGAAGGGTGGCGAAATCGACGCCGGCGTCGATCAGGGCGGCGACCGTCATGTCGCCGCTGATGCCGCTCGAACAATCGAGATACGCGATGCGCACCATATCTGCGCTGTCCTGCTCCGACGAAAGGCCCTCTGGTCGCTCAGCCGGTCGAGGCAGGCGTATCGCGCCCCCGAAGGTGCCTGTTGACTGAAATCGACAGACCGGGCGCAAATGCCCGCCCTGCTTCGCAACCTCGCGCGATTCTAATGCTCGTGCGGCCCATTCACCAAGGGCAACTGGCACAGGGGGGTTTCCAACGCTATCTTCAGTGAGGCGAAGCACTTCGCTTCCGTGTTGGAGGAGTGCGGCATCTGATGTGGCGACAAACATTTCCCAGTTGGGGGTTCGCCTGGTGGGCTGCCGCGTGGGTCGCGGCCGCCTGCGCCGCCGATCCGCGGGCCAGCCCCGGCAAGGTTCAATTCAACCGCGACATTCGCCCGCTGTTGTCGGACAACTGCTACCATTGCCACGGGCCCGACAGCGTCAAGCGGCAGGCCGATCTCAGGCTCGATCTGGAAGAGGGGGCGAAGGCCGATCTGGGGGGCCGGGCCGCGATCGTCCCCGGCAAGCCGGATGAAAGCGAATTGTACCTGCGGTTGACGTCCGCCGATCCGACCGAGCAGATGCCTCCGCCGAAACTGGGCCGCCGTCTGACATCCGCACAAATCGATCTCTTTCGCCGCTGGATCGCAGAAGGTGCGAACTGGCAGCAACACTGGTCGTTTATTCCAGCAGCCCGGCCGCCGACGCCTGACGTACGACGGTGCAATCAGGTGCGCAACCCCGTCGATGCGTTTGTGCTGGCTCGTTTGGAAAGCGAAGGGCTGGCGTTTGCGCCTGAGGCAGACCGCGCGACGTTGTTGCGGCGCGTGACGTTCGACCTGACCGGTCTGCCGCCGACTCCTGATGAAGTCGACGCGTTTATTGCTGACGAGTCGCCCGAGTCGTACGAGCGGGTGGTCGATCGGCTGCTGGCGTCGCCTCGTTATGGCGAGCGAATGGCGGCCCGCTGGCTCGAAGGGGCGCGTTACGCCGATACCAATGGTTACCAGACCGATGGCGAGCGCTACATGTGGCGCTGGCGCGACTGGGTGATCGAAGCGTTCAACCGCAACCTCCCGTTCGACGAGTTCACGATCGAACAGCTTGCGGGCGACATGCTGCCCCACCCGACGTTGAACCAGCAAATCGCCACCGGGTTCAACCGCAACCATCGGGGGAACGGTGAAGGGGGGATTATTCCCGAAGAGTTTGCGGTCGAATACGTCGTCGATCGGGTCGAGACGACGTTCACCGTCTGGATGGGCCTGACGATGGGTTGCGGCCGCTGCCACGATCACAAGTTCGACCCGCTGACGCAGCGCGATTTTTACCGTGTTTTCGCGTACTTCAACAACATTCCCGATTCGGGCAGGGCGAACAAGTACGGCAATTCACCTCCGCTCATCAAGGCGCCCACGCCCGAGCAGCAATTGCTGCTGAACAGGCTCAACCAGCGGCTGACCTCTGCCGAAACGTCGTTCGCCTCATTCAATCCAGCAATCGCAAAGGCCCAAGCCGCCTGGGAGCAGCCGCTCGAGCCGATGGAGACCGACGACTGGTCGGTCCCCCGCGGTCGTATCGGGCGCCTGACCTTTGACGGCCGATTGCCCGACCCGCCGCAGGCAGATTCGTCTCTGCCGCGCTGGGAGAGCGGCGATGCCAGCTATGTGGCCGGCCGATTGGGGGCGGCGGGCGATTTCGACGGCACGCGGTATGTGAATGCGGGAGACGTCGGCCATTTCGGATTTTATGACAGGTTCTCACTGGCGGCCTGGGTTCAACCGCGAGACCCGCGGAACGGGACAATCGTTTCGCGGATGCTCGACGAAGAGCAGGGTATGGGATACTACCTGCAGCTCGACCAGGGTCGGGTGCAATTCAATCTGGTGTACCGCTGGCTGGATGACGCCCTGCGCGTCGAATCAGAGCGCGAGTTTCCGGCCGGCGAATGGCATCACGTACTGGTAACTTACGATGGTTCGCGTGCGGCTGGCGGGGTGCGAATGTACGTCGATGGCGCACCGGCCGCATTACGCGTCAACCTCGACATGCTCAACCAGTCTTTCGTTCTGCCCGAGCCGTTGCGCGTCGGCGGCGGCAACGGGGCCCAGGGGCGGTTTTGCGGCGTCATTGACGACGTGCGTATCTACGACCGCGCCCTCGACGCCGATGAAGCGGCGATGATCGCCGTTCCCGAAGCAATCGGCCAGTTGGCGGCTGTCGCCCCAGATCGCCGCACGCCCCCGCAGGCCAACAGGCTGCGCCAGTGTTTTCTCGAGCAGGGCGCACCGGGCGATATTCGTGAAGCCTACGAACAGATCGAATCGTTGCGCCGCGAACGCGAGCGGCTGGTCGACGGGTTTTCGACGACCATGGTCATGGAGGAATTGTCCCCGCCCCGCGAGGCCTATCTGCTGGTGCGCGGCGAATACGATAAACAAGGTGAACGGGTCAAGCGCGGCGTCCCCGCGTGCCTGGTGGGGGCCGAACCAGCGCTTCCGACCGACCGGTTGGAGTTCGCCCGCTGGCTTGTTTCGGCCCGGCATCCGCTGACGGCGCGCGTCGCCGTGAATCGGCAGTGGCAACTGCTGTTTGGCGTGGGGTTGGTGAAATCGGTTGACGATTTCGGGGCCCAGGGCGAATGGCCCAGCCACCCCGAACTGCTCGACTGGCTGGCCGTCAACCTCAGCGAAGATCAAGCGCGAAACCCGCCATGCGCTTCGGCCGCATGTCAACCCGGCACAGAACCACAGGCTGGCACCGAAGTCGCGCTCGGCTCATTCGGGCACGAAGTAACGCCCGAACCTCGTCGCTGGGACCTCAAGCGGCTCCTGCGACTGCTCGTCACTTCGACCGCTTATCGCCAGTCGTCGCACGTCACCCCTGAACTGGCCCTGCGCGATCCTGAAAATCGGCTACTCGCGCGCGGGCCGCGGTTGCGGCTCTCGGCCGAAATGGTTCGCGATCAGGCGCTTTTTTCGTCGGGTCTGCTGGTTGAGCGGCAGGGGGGGCCTTCGGTCAAACCCTATCAACCAGAGGGATTGTGGAAAGAGCTGGGAGATATCGACTACGTGCAGGATCGGGGTGAGAACCTGTACCGCCGCAGCATCTACACGTTCTGGAAGCGGGCGGCCGCTCCTCCCACAATGATGACCTTCGACGCTGCGGGGCGCGAGACGTGCGTGGTGCGCGAGACGCGCACCAACACCCCCTTGCAGGCGCTGACGCTGATGAACGACGTGACGTTTGTCGAGTCTTCGCGAGGGCTTGCCGAACGGGCAATGCGCGACGGGCAAACACATCCCGAACGCATCACTCGCGCGTTCCGCCTCGCGCTGGCGCGCTCGCCCGGTGCGGCAGAGTTGAGCGTGCTCATGACGGGCTGGCAGGCACAGTTGGAACGGTTCAGGCAAGACCCCGTGGCGGCCGAGCAACTACTGTCTCAGGGAGAATTGCCGCGCGACCCGACTCTCGACCTGGCCGAATTGGCCGCGTACACGGTCGTCGCGGGAATCATCTTGAACCTGGACGAAACGATTACGAAGGAGTGAAGAGCGTTGCGAGTCGCAGATCGCGGAACGCAGATTCCAGGCCTTCCGGGGGTGTGGGAGCGGCATCTCATGGCGCTGGATGACGTCACGCAGCGGCTCGAGCGTATTGCGGCCGCGCTCGAACATGCGGGTGTCGCGTTCGCGTTCGTCGGAGGTCAGGCGGTGGCGATGTGGGTTGCCACAAAAGATGCGGCCGCCGTGCGCACGACCAAAAATGTCGACCTATTGGTCCGCCGTCAGGATTTGCCGCTGGCGAAAAAGGCGGCCCTGGGCGCTGGGTTCGAGTATTTCGAAGTGCTGGGCGTAGGGATGTTTCTTGAAAAGGACGATCCGAATCCGCGGCGCGCGGTCCACCTGATCTGGTCGGGTGAAAAAGTTCGCCCGGAATATCCCCTGCCGTCTCCCACGATCGAGGAATGCGAATGGTTGGAGCCGCATCGGCCGGTCGTGCCGCTCGCGGGCCTCGTGCGCATGAAGTTGATGTCGAACCGCGAGCAGGATCGTGTGCATCTGCGGGACCTGATCGGCGTGGAATTGGTGACTCGTCATCTCGTGGCAGGACTTCCGCCCGACCTGGCTGCGCAACTCGACCAGCTTTTGACCGAGGAAGGGCGGTAGTGCGATAATGCAGGCCCGATTGAACAATTTCCGTCGGTCGTTTGGTTTTTGGGCGGCCGTAGCGATCATCCTTGGAGGGATGCTGTATCCCCTATCGATTGGTCCGGTCGTTTGGCTATCAGCTCACACGAAGCTTCCGCCCGTGTTGTTACACCCTGGTTTCACAATCTATCAACCGCTCGAAAAGGTGTGCCGCGCCGTGCCGGTTTTGGGCGCCGCCGGGCACTGGTACATCAACCTGTGGGTGACAGATGCTGATCTTCGTGCCGGTTTAGAGAGAGTCAAGTAAAGAGGCCTGCTGTAACGTATTTCGAAAAATCGCGGAGCAGCCCATGAATTCGCCTGCCGAGCACACTCGTTATCTCACCCGCCGCGCGCTGTTGGGGCGGGCGGGCCTCGGGCTGGGGTCGCTCGCCCTCTCGTCGCTGTTCAATCCGCGGTTGTTTGCGGGCGACGCACCGGCATCGCCCGCTCCGCGGCAATCTCTCGCAGGTGGCGGAGAAACTGGCGGCGGGCAGCCGGGTTTCCCGAATTTTCCCCCCAAAGCCAAACGGGTGATCTACCTGTTCCAGTCGGGCGGCCCGTCGCAGATGGACATGTTCGACTGGAAACCCATGCTGGCCGACTTGCGGGGAACGGAACTCCCCGACTCGATTCGCCGCGGGCAGCGGCTGACGGGGATGACCTCGACCCAAACGACCTTTCCCGTCGCCCCCAGCCGGTATCAGTTTGCCCAGCATGGCCAGTGCGGCGCCTGGGTGAGCGAGCTGTTGCCTCACACGGCCCGGGTCGTCGACGATCTGTGCTTCATCAAGTCGCTGTCAACCGAGGCCATCAACCACGATCCGGCCATTACGTTCTTTCAGACCGGCGCGCAATTGGCCGGCCGCCCCAGCATCGGCGCCTGGCTGGCGTACGGCCTGGGCAGCGAGAATCAGGACCTGCCGGCATTTGTGGTAATGATCTCGCAGGGAACCGGCAACCCGGCTGACCAGCCTCTGTACGACCGGTTGTGGGGCAGCGGTTTTCTGCCGTCGCGCTATCAGGGAGTCAAGTTTCGCTCGGTGGGCGACCCGGTCTTGTACCTGTCGAACCCGCCCGGCGTCGACGACCAGGCCCGTCGCCGCTTTCTCGACGATCTCGGGCAGCTCAACCGTATCAAGCTCGACAACGTCGGCGACCCCGAAATCGCCACGCGCATTTCGCAGTACGAAATGGCGTATCGTATGCAGACTTCGGTCCCCGAGCTGACCGACGTTTCGAACGAGCCTGACCATGTGTTTGAAATGTACGGCCCCGACGCGCGGAAGCCCGGCACCTTCGCGGCCAATTGCCTGCTGGCTCGCAGGCTCGCCGAGCGCGGCGTGCGGTTCGTGCAATTGTTCCACCGCGGCTGGGACCAGCACTTCAAGCTGCCGGCCACTCTGCCGGGTCAGTGCCGCGATATCGACCAGCCCTGCGCGGCGCTGATCGCTGACCTCAAGCAGCGCGGTCTGCTCGACGACACGCTCGTCGTCTGGGGAGGTGAATTCGGCCGTACCGTCTACTGTCAGGGAAAACTGACCGCCGACAACTACGGCCGCGATCATCATCCGCGCTGCTTTACAATGTGGCTGGCAGGCGGTGGCGCGAAACCCGGTCTCAGCTATGGTGCGACCGACGACTACTGCTACAACGTCGTCGAGAACCCCGTGCACGTCCACGACCTGCAGGCCACGATTCTGCACTGCCTCGGGATCGATCACACGCGGTTGACGTTCAAGTTTCAGGGCCGTTACCACCGGCTGACCGACGTGCACGGGCACGCGGTGCAAGACGTGCTGGCGTGACGCACGCGTTTTAGACCGGCTTGCCGGGAATGGGAGATGCGCGCCCCGTCGCGTCGCCCCTCTGACCCCTTCCGCCCGGCCCCTGCAGCCCGCATAACCGGCACAATCGACACTCTCACCCGGGTGACCCGGCAAAAGTCGGCGATAAAGCCCAAGCTGCACCAGACGGCGCCCCCTGGCTCATAGAGAATGGGGGTAATCTGCCTCCAGAACGAGCTGCCAGCACTCGTGCGCAAAGTCATCGATGTGCGGCGCAGAAAGTGCGTGGGTGTAAATCTGGGTGTTGTAGGAAAGAACTCTGAACTCCGTAGGATTCTCAGAAATATTGCTGTAATCCTTTATATGAATTCATCTTGTGTCATGCAGATTCCATTGGCTCTCGTTTCATTCGCAGGAAATATCGTAGAAGTTTAGCCACCTTGAAGCAAAACACTACACGCGAGCTCTTTGCAAGTACGACAGCCGCGTTGCCCGGCGTCTCGGGCTGGTCTCATTGTGTCTCGATTTGACGTCCACCCTTGTCGGCTTGCCCTGCTGGTCGCCAGCGCTTTCGTGCTGGGGGCCGCGGCTGACGCACGCGCAGGCTTTGTCGTTCATGCGCCGGGAGGCGTCGATTCGACCTCCGATCGCGACGCCGACTCGCAACGGCAACGCCGGCTCATTTGGCCCGGCGGATTCGGCGATCTGGCGTGGAATGGAAGCAGGCCCCATCAAACAACGGCAGGCCAGGGCGGTTCATCAAAGCACGGCAGCCGAGGCGCGACGGGGTGGTCGATTCATTCATTTCTTGGCGATGCATCGCATTGGCGACCAAGCTGGGATTCCGACAAAGACGATCGAGGCGATGCATTCAAGTGGTACGGCCGGCTGCCAGATCAGGGCGACTACAACTCGCCTTGGCTGAAACGCATCGCACGCCACGATTTTCACTGGCCGGCCAAGGGTGCCGGAAACGACAGCGAACGTGACCACCACAAATGGTTTTACGACCACGGTCGCGACTGGAGCGACGCAGATCACCCTGCGTGGGGCGGACACGGCCACGAACGCTCCGACCGCTGCGTCTGGGGCCCGCGTTGCGGGTGGGGCGACGATGATGACGGGCACGGGCACTGGCCGCGTCTCGACTGCGATTTTGACTGGCGGCCTCCCCAGCGCTGGTGCGATCACAACCACACCCCATACTGCGAGCGTGACCGCTGCGACCATTTCGTGTGGTGCGACAAACACCAAGGGGGCTGCGAGCCTGACTGCGACGAACACCAGCATCATCCGTGCGATGAGGACTGGTCGGCGTTGTGCCACCGCGATGACCGGTGGGACAGGCATTGCCGGCACCACTGGCACTGGTGCCACCCGTGTGACTGCGACCACCACGACCATTGCCCGGTTCCCGTACCGTCAACTCTCGCGTTGAGCTTGTGTGGCGCGGGGTGCGGCGGATTGTACGGCGCATTTTGCCGCAAGGTGTCGCGTCGCAATACGGGGCCTCGCAATTGCGACGCAGGGTAAGCGGCCGGCGAACTCAACCGGGCACCTCGCGCCGCCCCCGCGCAGCCGATTGCTGCCGCACGCCAGCCTCGCCAGGCAACGACGATGCACCTCGTCTGCCGATTCTTGCGTACGCTGGCAGTGCGCGCCGGAAGTATCATCGCGGCCCTTCGCTCCGTTGCCGGCCGCATCGCTGATTCGGCAGGAAAAATCTCGTTCAGGCACCAAACTTGCCAAACTCATTCTCAACAACCTTGTGTCACTGAAGCTCCTCAACGCTTCGATTCGATTGCCAGGGCCGTTTGTTCGCCGATCGTGGCGACTTGCTGGCCTGGCCGGGCCCGTGAAAAAGCCGTCTTATGTGCCGCTTACTGAGATTGTGTAGCCTGGCGTTGCCGCTATTTGCTTTCTCACGGGGCGACGTGCAGGCGGGGTTTTTGTCGCATTCTCACAACGGTTCGTTGCCGGATCGCCACGGGCCCGCGTTGCAAAGTCATCTCGTCGATTGGAACCGGCACGATCTGCACCGCGACTTCCGCCCCGACCCTTACCACGGGGGCCCGCGCGACACAGGCTGGAACAATTGCCCGCCATTCGGACGCGACGCTTCCTATTGCGACCCGCGCAGCTGCGACAGTCTGTTGTGCCGCGAGGTCGATTGGTGTCGCGATCCGTGCCCGCGGCCGGGCTGCGGGCCCCGCGGGTTTGACCGGTGCGACGACCTGTTCCGCTGCAATCGCCTGTTGTGGTGTCGCCGGCCGAACCATCCGGGCCAGAATTGCCCTCCTGGAAACGACGAAACACCCGGCGATAACACCGGCCCTCCGGGTGGAAATGATCCGCCATGCGGCCCGTCAGATCCACCCGGCACCGGAGACAATGACCCCGGCGACGAGACCGACCCCGGCATAAGTCATCAACCGCTGCCGACGACGCTCGTACTCGCGGCGACCGGCCTGGGTTGCGCGGGGTTTTGGAACGCGCTGCGGCGCCGGTTTCAGCCGCTGGTGCGAGCCTGATCGGCTGATCTTATTTGCCGCGCAGGGCCGCGAGCGCCTGTTGGGCCGAAACCCGAATTCTGGTTTCACCATGGCTTTGCGCCAGTGGCTCGATCAGCTTGGTCAGCTCGCGACGCTCGTCATCTGAGAGTTTGGGCCCGAGCCGCTCTGCGGCCGCCAGGGCGTTTCTCATCGCCAGAAACTGCTCAAACTCTTCGGCGGACCCTCGTTTGGCAGGCATCGCGGCCTGTTTCAGCACCTCCGAGAGCACGCCCGTTCCGCGCGAGTCACCCTGCCGGGCCAGACCGATGGCCGCATTGATTCGCGTGTCGGCATCTGAATCTTGAAGCATCACTTCCAGTCGATCCTGAGCGCTCGCAACGGGCCAGAGACCAAGTGTATAGGCGCTCAGGCGCCGAATCAGCGCGTCGTCATCGAACGAGGCCTGCGTAACGGCGGCCAGATACGCCGCCGATGGGAAATTCGACATGCGGTCGCTCATGACGGCGATCGACGCCAGCGCGTTCTTGCGCACTTCGCGATCGTTGCCCGGTCGGAGCGCCGCCTCGAGTGCCGGCTGCACGACGTCGGGCAGGTCGAACAGCCCCAGTGTGCGGGCCAGAAACGCCTGATAGTTATGTTCTTCATTGACGGCCGAGCCGCTTGTCAGCTCGCGATTCAAGACATCGGCGAGGGTTTGAGCGAGCTCGCGATTCTGCGCCAACCGCTCGCCCTGGTCTCCCTGGCCGCGGTCGGCCTTCAGCATCTGGGCGAGGCCCAGGGCGCCGCGCCAGCGACGATGTTCATTCGGGTTCTGCAATTCGGCCATCTGGTTGCGCCAATCTGTGTCTGGCGCTGCGAGCTTGCCGAACAGCAGCCAGACGCCGACGATCGCAGCCACGATCAACCCCGGCACCACGAACAATTGCACGATGAACCCCGCCGAGGGAGGTTGAACCGGCGGAAGGTCGTCGGGAAGCTGTGCGACGTCAGGTTCGGAATCGGCCATGTCGTTTTGGCAGCGTTTCAGGCTCAAGCGACCGGTAGTGCGCCGCGCGGCGATAGAATTTCTAACGCGGAAACTGCGCCCGTGTGCCACTCAGGTCAAAGGGGTAAGTTCTGCTCTTAAGCACAATTGCCCGCGAACGAAGTCTAGGCGGCCCGAGTCGCTGATTTCAAGCGGCCCGCGACGGCAATCACAGCTTTCACGGGTACGAGCCTCTTTTGTCGCCTCAGGGCTTTGCAGGTTTCCCCTGCCTGTCGCGCAGGAGCCGCTCGTAATCTTCGGGCGTATCGAGGTCCGAGATGACCGCCGGGCTGCCGACTTGTAGTTCGACCACCTCGGAAGGCTGCTCGCGAACGAGCGCATTGATTCCACAATCTTTCGGCAGGGAAGCGACCTGGGCCGCCAGTTCCCATCGGAACAGCACAGGGTGCCCGCGCCGCCCGTGCCAGGTGGGCACAAGAATTCGGCAGTCTCCCCGCGACCACCGTGCCAGCAATTCGGCGAGGGGCGCGGCGTCGAGCAGCGGATGGTCGGCCGGCGCGAGCAGCCAGCCGTCATGGTCTTGCGGAGCGCATCGCTCGCCAATGAACTTCAGGGCGAACTCGACGCTGTCGCGCATCTCGGGTGGGTCGGTTGTCGGTATGAGCACCTCGCCGCCGCCATGCAAAACGGCAGCGCGCAACACTGTATCGGCCGCGCGAATCACCACCAGTCGCCGCGAAATCTCGGGTCGCGCGAGAACTGACAGCACTTGCGCAATGACCGTGCGCTCACCCCAGGGCAATAACAGCTTGGGTCGCCCCATTCGGCGGCTCAAGCCCGCGGCGGGAATGACGGCGAACAGGCGGGGTGTGGTCACAGACATTGGAATCGGCGGCTCGCAATCTGCGGATCGATTCGGGTGCCGCCCCTTTCATCACAATTTGCCTCGGCGTTTGCAACGAGACGAAAGTTGCTCTGCGCGACTTGCCGGTGGCCGCGTGAAGATCATACAGTCGCGTTCGTGTGGCGTTGAATGACCCCGAATCAGGCGGCATGCAGAGAGCTTCAGTGCAGATTCTTCTGACCAACGATGATGGCATTTACGCGCCCGGCCTGGAAGCGATGAGCACGGCGCTCGAACGCCTGGGTCGCGTGGTGGTGGTAGCGCCGATGGTCGAGCAGAGCGGCGTGAGCCATTCGATCACCTACCTCGAACCGCTGATCGTGCACGACGTACGCCGGGGCGATCGTTTCGTGGGCCACGCCGTGAGCGGCAGCCCGGCCGATTGCGTCAAGGTGGGTGTGTTGGAACTGTGCCGCCCCGCCCCTGACCTCGTCGTTTCCGGCATCAACGCCGGTGCGAATTCGGGCATCAATGTGCTGTATTCCGGCACCGTCGCGGGAGCGATCGAAGGCTCGTTCTTCGGCATCACTTCCGTCGCCGTTTCGCTGGGCGAGAGCGACGCGCCCGATTATGCGACCGCGGCGCGGCAGGCGGTGCGAATCATCGAACAGTTGCTGGGGACGGGCGTCCCTCGCGGATCACTGTGGAACGTCAACCTGCCCCCTACGCGGGCCGGCTGGCCGGTGGGGGTCAAGGCGCTTCCCATGGGCCTCGAACGCCACGGCGAAGCGATGCAACGCCGCACCGATCCGCGCGGCCGGACGTATTACTGGAGCATGACCGACCCTGATTCGCACCGCCGCATCGAACCCGGCACCGATGTCGAGGCGCTCGCCGAAGGATATGCGACGATCACGCCATTGCACATAGACCTCACCGATCGCCAGCGCCTGAACGCCATTGCCGAGAAGCAGTGGACTCTGGGAGAATGACGAACGTCGAAATCCGAATGACGAACGAGCTGTCCCTCGTCATTCGGGCTTCGGAATTCGTTCATCATTTTCTCCGAGTGTTACTGCCGCGGATCGAAGACATCCATCGGTTCGCCTTTGGAAAGGCCGAGGCGTTTGACCTCCACGATCTTCCAGTCCTGACCCTCACGCTGCCAATGAACGCGCCAGCGTGACGCGGCGTACCGGGGTGGTGACCCCAGATGCGACACCATGCCATTGGCCCGAAATTCCGAGTCTGCCTGAGAATTCTCGTTATACACGTCGACCTGCATCTGTTTGATGCTCAGTGGCCCGGGGATATCGACCATTCCCAGCGCCGTCTGGGCCATCTGGCGCAATTCCGGCTCCTGGCGGGAAAAGTACGACAGCGTGGCCTGCGAATCCTTGCGCTGGAACGCGCCCACCAGCTCGCGCACTTTCCGCGCGATCTGCTCGCGCTCGGTCACAATCGCCCGCTCGGTAAAATAGACTGCGACCGCCGCCATGACGCAGACGAGTGCCCCAGCCAGCCAGCGGCCCTGCTGTCGGCTCCACCACAAGCCCGTCAGCGTGACGGCCACCGTCGCCAGAACGATAATCGGCGACCAGGCCTCTTCGGTGAACCACATACAGGGCAGCCCTCTGCGCAAGCGACGTCTGGTGAAATCTCACAGACATCCTACGCAGCAGCCGATGCGAAGTCAGCCCGCCGGGCACAAAGCGCCAGCCAACCGCCGGGTTTTTCCTGGGTTTATCAAGGCGGTGTGCGAACGCGCGCCGGATTTGAGACTCGCGAGGAGACGTTCGCTCGGCCGGTCGCTGCGCTCTTTAACCGTCGCAACCAACAGGGCAGTCGAGGTCGGTTGAGGGCACTAACCCGGGTTACTCACACGCCGGATTCGTGGCTTAGGCATCTTGCCCGTGCGACGTCACAGCGTGAATAATCCGGGCTAATTCGTCAGGGGAGCCGTCGTCTTGGGCAGCAACGTGAAGCGCCGCCGGGCGATCTCTTCATTGCCCGTGCGCAGCCGCAGGAAGTATTCCCCCGGCTCGCACTCGCCATCCAACTGAAACCAGAAATTGCTGCGGAACATCTCGCGCGACACGATCTGCCCCGCCTTGAACAACAGCCTGCCGGGCACATACTCGGTCTCGCCGTCTTCCGATTCCACCGCCTTCGACTCGGTCAACACGCAATCCATCCACATGTCTTCGTGCGGGGGGCTGAGCGTGACCTGGGCGATGATCCGTTCTCCCTGCCTGAACTCGCGGCGGCGGTCGAGCAGGTGCTCGCCGATCGACATCGTTCCCAGATCGAACGCCAGCAGCTTGTCAGAATGACGAACGGGCACGTCGAGGTTGAACATCGGTTCGACTTCCTCAGGGCTCATTTCCCGCAAAGCCAGGGGGCCGTCGGGCCCGCGCTGTTTGTAGATGTCCATCCGGTGTTCGATTTCGACGGCCACCACGCATAGCGCCGCGGTCGTCAGTGCAAATGTTCCCAGCCAGGCGGTCTGCACGCCCCAGCCGGCCGTCGTCGGGGGAAGGGCGGGGTCGCGGGGCGCCTCGAGCAGCTTTTGCCCCGCGCCGCTCCAAACCCGCCACGCCAGAATGCGGCGCACCTCGTCTTCCGTCAGGAAGCACAGGTACGAGGCCAGCATGACGGCCGGAAAGATGAACAATCCCAGAGTGAAGGCGGTCATGATGTGGAACGCCGCCCCCACCGCCAGCACCCACCACTTCATCCGCGGATGGAACACCGCGAATAGAAACGCCGTCTCCCAGCCGATGGTAATGTAGCCAAACACCGACAGCAACAGCGGGTACTGCGAAAGCCAGTCTCCCAGGGGATGCACGTTGTTGATGTAGGTCATCATCCAGTACATCAACTGGTCGCCGCTGAAAAACGCGGGCGTGTGCATTTTGGTGAGCGCGGCGCCCAGGTACATGCAGCCTAAGAACAATTGCATCAGCCTCTGCGGCCAGATGGCGAATTGCAGATGGTCAAGCCCGGCCCCCGCGGGCCCGAAGCCTTTCCGCCGCCGCAGCCAACTGTCGACCGACCACACTTCGCTGCAGGCCGACAGACCCAATAAGAGCGTCAGATGACCGAAGATGACGGTGTATTTGGTCACCGTGCTCATGCAGTCGAGCATGCCGAAGTACGCATACAGGGCCGTAACGGCCAGCAGCGAGACGCGCGTGCACCAGCCGATCGAACTGGTGACCAGAAAGAACGTCAACGCCGTGAACAGCGCCACGACCACCGAACCGGGCAGTTCGGGCAGAAACCCGGGGAAGCCGAAGTTGTCGGCCAATGGCGCCGGCGCCCCGTCAACCGAATACAGCTCGCGGGCCCAGGGCCAGCGTTCGAGCATGTTGGTCATCACGGTCCAGGGGAGCACCATGCGCATGATGGCCAGACCGTACGGAGCCTCTTTGGCGAAGAAGAAGCTCTTTTTTTCCGTCGCCTG
The DNA here is from genome assembly GCA_052388175.1 of Planctomycetaceae bacterium. Lineage (GTDB taxonomy): Bacteria > Planctomycetota > Planctomycetia > Planctomycetales > Planctomycetaceae > SIAF01. The sequence goes on from JBQTIL010000053.1 coordinate 89,203, forward strand.
TGTCTGCTGAGCGACTGCCATGTTCGACCCCTTACAGGTTACGTTGCTCACGATTCCGCACGCGCCGACAGAGCGCCCGGCCTCAGTTTCCCAATGGCGAGCCGACCGGCGAGACCGGCGGCTGCGACCGCTCAGCGCCCGTCCCCGTGCCGGAATTGATCATCAGCTCGCGCCCCACCTTTTGTCCGTCCAGTACGAACAGCGATCGGCCGCTGGCCGCCTGTTGATACAATCGCGGGTTGTCTGCCGCCATCATGATCGCCTGGTTGTGCGTCCATGAATTGTAGCTTCGCGCCACGCTGCCATCGGGCATCACGACCGCCCGGACGCGATAATATTTATGCACGTTCTTGGGCTCGTCGTATCGCGTGGCCCACACGGCTTCTGGCAGGTTGAATTTCTTCGACCAGCACTCTTCGATGACGAAAATCCGCGAAATCGGCTCGTGCCGCGAATGCTTGAGCGCATTGAGCGCCAATCGGCGGCCGTGGTTGTTGACGTTGTCGTAGTGCTGTCGCCCCAGCTTGCCCCAGGGAATAAACTGCCCCCAGGGCCCCGGCGCCAGCTCGTAGTATTTGCGGTCTTCCCCTTCGCCGATGATGTAGGTTCGCGAGTCGTACGCCGACCAGCCGCAAAACATGTCCCACACGATGAAGTACATGAACGGGTGCGCCGTGATGCCGTGGCCCAGCATGTGGCAAAAGTTGCCGTACCCGAGCGCCGCCAGGTAGCAGACGATAAACCCGACTGTGAATACCCGCTTCATGGTCAAGTCCCTTCCGTGGAACTTCGAGTCTTTACCGCGAAAACCGCGGGAATATCAGAAAAAACCGCGGGCAGGTCAAGAGGAACCCGCGCCTTAGACAAAATGCCATCGGCAAGCGCTCTAAAAGCGCAAGACCGGTTGACGGCCCATCAGGCACCGTTTCTCGCGAGGGCAATCTTATGCCGACGAACCATGCTCCCCGGCACGCAGACGACCTGGGGCCCTTCGTGCAGCGAATTTCGCGGGTGCAGCCCCCACGCGAACCAAAAGATTCCGTCTGGAGGCGAATTCGACGCAGGGTCCCGGCCGGAATTTCAGCCGAGGCCTATCGCCTGGGCATCATGTACGCCCTGGTGATCGCCACGATCGGCTGGGTGGGCGTGAAGGTGCTCCGGCCCGCCCGGGCTGTCACAACCGAGGCCGTTGCCTCCGGCCGCACGTTGTTCTTGCACCAATGGCAGCCGAACGACCCGCTGCGCGCAAGCGGCGATGCGCTGGTCGCCTCGGCGGGTGACGGGCTGGGGCCGGTGTTCAATGCGCGATCGTGCGTCGCCTGTCATTTTCAGGGAGGAGTAGGGGGCGCCGGGCGCATCCGCCAGAACGTGCTGGCCTTCGACGTCGTGGCGACGAAAACGAACCCTCAATTTCACGCGGGGGTCATCCACGCATTCGCCACCGCCGACATCAATCTCGAATCGACTGCCGATGTGCTGCGGATGTTCCCCAGGGTGCAGGGGGAACAGCGGAAGATTCAGGGTTGCCTGATCACGCTGCCCGAATTCGACCCCGTGAGTTTCGCGTCGATCAACGCCCCCGCGTTGTTCGGCCTTGGTCAGCTTGATTCAATCTCCGACAAGGCGATTACGGCACTCCAGCAGCGCCGCCAGAGGGAGTTGTATGGACGCGAAATCCGCGGCGATTTCAGCGGCACCCCGTCCGGCCGCGCCAGAGTACTGCCTGGCGGCCGCGTGGGGCGCTTCGGCTGGAAGGCCCAGTTCGCGACGCTGGAAGATTTCGTCGCGAGCGCCTGTGCCGTCGAAATCGGGTTGTCGAACCCGAAACGTCGGCAGGATCGGCCGCACTATCAGGGCGAAGACCGCGACGCGCCCCTCGACATATCTGCCGATCAATTGTTCCAACTCACGGCTTACGTGGGAGCGTTGCCGACTCCCGTTAGAACGCTGCCCGAGAGTTCGTCAGCCCGCGCCCTAGCCAGACGCGGAGAGCGGCTGTTCGCGTCGGTCGGTTGCACCGATTGTCATACCCCCAGCGTCGGGCAAGTCGTCGGGCTCTACAGCGACCTCTTGCTGCACAAGCTCGAAGAAAACCGCGATCTGGGCCCCTACAGCCGCGTGAACCCCGATTTGCCCCCGCCAGAGGATTCGCCGCTCGCCAACGAATGGCGCACCGCCCCCCTCTGGGGCGTAGCCGACACGGCCCCCTATTTTCATGACGGCGAATCGCCGACGCTCGAAGCGGCCATTCTGCGGCACGGGCTTCAGGCGGCGCGTGTGACCGAGCGCTATCGTTTGCTGAGTGCCGACGATCAGCGGGCCGTGATCCGTTTTCTCAAAACGCTCAAGACGCCCGCCTGGGAACCAGTCTCGCAGGATGCCGGCGAGGCGGTCGCCGCGCGTTAGCGACGGGCGAGCAATGAACTCTCGGCCGCGGCGCGGCGGGTCGTGCTTTGGCGGGCGCGCGGCGCCCATTGGCATGATCACCGGCGCATGGACCTGCCCTCACAACGCGACTGTTGGCCGGAGCGCTGCCCAAAACCGCATTCCAGTCGGTTTGCAGGGGTTGCAGCGGTGGTCGGCTTCTCTGCGCCGAAATTCTTTCTGAAACCGGCAGGCCCTTTGGGGGTTAAAGGAGGGTAGGCAACCGTCACGAAGAACGCCCCTCGGGAGGTCGGCATGGCACGCCTTCTTTTGCCTTTGGGCATCGCATTGTTAGGTCTTATTGAGCCGGGCCGCTGTCAGGCGGCCGACCGGCCTGGGGACCGGGTTTTGGATGCGCAGGGTGTGAAAATCCGGTATTCGGTCCAGGGACGGGGAGAACCGGTCGTGCTCCTTCATGGCTGGCTCTCGAGCGCCTTAATCAATTGGGAACTTCCCGGAACCAGCGCACTTCTGGCCAGGAACTACCAGGTCATCGCCCTCGACGTGCGCGGGCACGGCCAATCTGACAAACCGCTCGACGAGAATGCTTATGGGCCTGAGCTCGTCGAAGACGTCGTGCGGCTGCTCGATCATCTCAACTTGCAGAAGGCCCACATCGTCGGGTATTCCATGGGGGGCATCATCGCCGGCAACTTCATCGCCAGACATCCTGACCGGGCCCTCTCGGCCACCCTGTGCGGTATGGGATGGCTGCAGAAGGGGGGAATTGGCGAGTGGGGGTTTTCGAGAATCGCGCGCAACGACCCCCACGCCGGGGCACAGGCGGTCTGCGGCCGAAGCCTGGCCCGACTGGCATTGAGCGAAGACGAAATCAAGGCGATTCGCGTTCCTGTGGCGATTGTCGTGGGCAACGAAGATAACCTCATCAGAAGGCTGTACGTCGAGCCGGCTCAGAAGGTCCGCGCCGATTGGCCCGTCATCGGCATCAACGATGCGAACCACTTGAGCTGCGTCATCAGGCCGCAGTTTCGCGAAGAAATCGCAGCCTGGCTGGCCCGAAACCGGCGGCCGGCTGATCGGTAGCCCTCTACGTCGTCGCCCCCGCCAGCGGCCGGGTTTCGGCCGTCGGACGAGTGACGTCAAGGGGCCGGGCGATGACTTCGGCAAGAGGCCGAGGCTGTTCTTTGAGGTAAATGGGCAGCGTGACGGTAAACCGGCTGCCTTTGCCCAGTTCGCTTTTGAGCGACACTTCGCCCCCCAGCAGCTTCGACATTTCTTTGACGATCGACAGACCCAGGCCGGTGCCGGCGTGTTCGCGGGTCAGGGTCTCCTGTCGGGTGCCGCGGGCCGTGTTTCCCTGCCGGAACTTCTCGAAAATCGTTTCCTGCTCTTCGAGGGGAATGCCGACGCCGGTGTCTTCGACGACCAGTTCGAGCCAGGCCTCGTCGCGCAGGTTGGCGTTCAACTGCACGCGGCCCCCTTCGGGCGTGAATTTGACGGCGTTCGACAGCAGGTTGTAGAGAATCTGCTGGATCTTGCCCGCATCCTGCATCAAGAGCGGCAATTGTGAGTCGATTTCAGCGGTCAGTTCGATATTCCGTTTTTCTGCCAGCGGCCGCATCATGCCCGAAAGCCGCTCGACCAGGTCGCCGACCGAGAACTCGACGATGTGCAGATCCATCTTGCCGGCTTCGATCTTGGCCAGGTCGAGCACGTCGTTGATCAGCGCCAGCAGGTCGCGCCCCGACGTCTGTATGTTTTTGACGTACCGCTGCTGCTTTTCGTTGAGGTTCTCGGCCCCGGCGAGCACGTCGCTGAACCCCAGAATGCTGTTGAGCGGGGTGCGCAATTCGTGCGTCATCGTGGCCATGAAGTCGTTCTTCAGGTTGTTCAACTCGAAAAGCTGCATGTTCACCTGAGCCAGCTCGTCGACTTTACCGTCGAGCTGGGTATTCACCTGCTTCAACTCCTCTTGCACGGCGACCAGGTGCCGCAACATGCGGTTGTACGCCTGGCTCAATTCTTCAAATTCGTCGCCCGTGCGAATGTCGGCGCGGCGGTCGAGGTTGCCGCGCGAAATCGCATCGCTGACCTCTTTCAGGTGCAATACAGGCTTGACGATCACGTACCGAACGATCGCGTACGCCGCGACCATCGCCAGAAACGCCGTGCCGATCGCCGTGGCCAGCAGAATGGCGTTGTTCCAGGCTCGCGCCCGTTCGGTCGGCCCCTTGGGAAACTTCACCGTTGCCATGCCGATCAACTGGCCGGCCTCGCTCTTCTCATGCGGGTGGCAGTGCATGCAGGATTCGCCGGCCTTCACCGCGGCATAATAGTGGTACCATTGTTGCCCGTCCTCCTCAACAAAATCTCTCTCGACAAAATCGACCGCCCCCTGTTTCAGAATGTCGAGCATGTCGAACTCGGCCTGGTCGCCCGCGCGGCTCTCGGGATCGTCCGACGTCGCCTTGAGCAAATCCCACTTGTAGTCCTTGAGCTCGACCGGCTTGACCTCTTTCGCCATGGCATTGATGGCGTTCAGGTAGTCGTTGTCGATGTCGTACATCGGCACCTTCATCCAGTGCTTTTCAAGGATGATCGAGGGGACCAGCAGTTGGCCCGTAATTCGGTTCTGGTCGTCGACCAGTTTGGCGGTGCGCCCGCCATAGAACCAGAAGCTGCCTGCGATCAACAGCAGCAGGCCGCCGCCGAATAGAAAGCGGCACTTTCGTTCGAGGCTCGTTTCGCCCAGCAGTCGTTTGAAGGTGCGATAAGACATGCCGGGAAGCTATCGTATCCGAGACGTTCAAGGCGGGCGAGAGCAGTCAGGTGATGCAAGATGACGAATGACAAATCGCGCCGGCGCGCGGTGCCTCCAGGTCTTTTCAATCGGATTTCGTCATTCGTGCTTGATTAGGCATTCGTCATTCAAAATTCGACATTAAGTGCCCCGGCCGCTCCAAAGCGGCCGGGGCACTCTCTTTCGCTGGCATCGCGGGCAATATAACGTCGCGCGCTGCGCCTGTTCAAACCTTGGGATCAATGCCGTGGCGGACGT
>JBQTIL010000054.1:0-87398 GCA_052388175.1 Planctomycetaceae bacterium
GATGCGCTGCGAAGCTCCGCTGGCGCTGGCTGAGCTGCGGGACGGCTGCTATCTGTTGCGGACGAACGTCGACGACTGGGCGCCGGAGGAACTGTGGCGGGCGTATATCCATCTGACGGATGTGGAAGCCGCGTTCCGCGCACAAAAGGACGAACTGGGACTGCGGCCCATCTGGCATCGACTGGGATATCGCATCCAGGCGCACATTCTGGTGTGCTTTCTGGGCTACGCGCTGCAGAAGATGCTCGAAGCCTGGTGCGACCAGGCTGGCCTGGGGCGCAGCCCGCGAAAGGTGCTCGATGAACTGGCGCACATCCACAGCACCGACGTCACCATTCCTGCGGCGGACGGCCGCACCGTGCGCCTGCGCTGCATCGTCCGACCGGAGCCAGCCCAGAAGGCCCTGCTGGCGAGGCTGGGGCTGGAATTGCCCAAGCGGCTGCGTCTGCCGGCCGGCATTGCAAAACCCACCCGGACTGCCGCCCCCGCCCTGGCCGAAATGTAGTGCCAACTTTTGCCACCGACCCTGCAAAAACCCCGGCAATTCGCGAAATCGGCCTGACGGACTGCGGAAGTTGGTCTAAGGCCCGTTCCGGCGGACCTGCCGCTTACCGACCGACGGCGCCGGCATTGCCGTTGCCCGAATCGTCTTGCGGCGGCCTGATGTAATACTTCGACAGGTCGAACGTCCCCTTCAGCTCCGACTCGACAAGTTGCAGGCGCTTTTCGAGCTGCGCCACTTTCGCCTGCAGCAGGGGAATCTCCTTTTCGGGCCCGAAGAGCGGCCGCGTGCGGGGCACGACCGGGTACCCCAGTTGGCGTTGCAGCGCCGCAAACATGTACAGCGGGTCTTTCCCGCGGTTGGCCCGCGCGATGCGGCCCTCCTTCGAGCCGAACAGAATCGGCTGCGCCGGCACGATCGTTTCATCTCCCAGCAGACGACGACGTTCCTGCAGATACTCGGCCGAATGCAGGTAGATCAGGTCGGCGAAATCGACGTCGCCCAATTGCCGGCGTACCCGCATGATCCAATCGCGCCACGACTCGTCGTACAGCGGGTCTTGCGCGATGGCTTCGGTCCCCCGGTCGTACCCCAGCTTGTTGCGGCTGATCGACTCGAACTGATAAATGAACAGGCCTGCCGGCGTGGGGTTATCAGCCCGGTACTGAGCCTCAGACTGCAGCACCGCGAACGCCGTGCGCTGGTCGAAGCGCGAGCGGTCTTCTTCGGCCCGGGCCACGACAAACGTCTGGAACGTGGTGAAGTAGTGGGGCAAACGGGCCATGCCCGCGCTCAGCCGGCCGGTGTGTACGATTTCTCCCTTCAGAAACTCGATCGCCAGAGGCAGCTTGGTGGTCGAGAGAATTTCTTCGTGAATTGTCGACAGAACGTCCTGTGCGGGAACGTTCTCCTCGAGCCGCTCTCGAAACGTGCGAAAAAAGTACGCCTGCTCGATGTACTCTTCACGGTCCAACAGAGTGGCTGAGGCAGATGTCGCAGGCACGGCAGGTCGCGGCGCAAAGGCACAGAAACGCAGGTGCAAGACGGCAGATGCTGCAATTATACGCACGCCGCCGCCCGGCCGCATTACCGCGCTGTCAGGCACTGGCGACTCACTTCTTGTCGCCGGGCACACGAATGACGACGTCTGATTTTCCGTCATCCCGCGGAATGACTTCAATCGGGCAACACCCGCCGAAACGGCGCCCATACCAGACAAATGCCCCGGCAATGGCGAACAATGCCGCGCCGATCGGCCAGGGCCAGCGACGATACAGGCCGAATCCCGCGAGTGCGGCAAACAGCAGGGCCACACCGTAACAGGCCATCCGAATGACCCACAAGAGCAGTCGTTCCACCGCCCTCGGGATATCTTCGGATCGGGCAAGACGACCGAGGTTGTTTGGAGATTCCGCCACGCCGCCTGCCTCCAGTCGCGCGCTTGAACGATTGTATTTCCACTGAGAGCGTGAATAACCCGCAGGCGAAACGCCGCTGCGGCGCGAGCAAGAGAATCTATTCCGTATTGTACCCGCTTCTAACGATGGGGCAAAAGTCGCCGCACGGCACGGAACAAACCAACGACAGAGTTGCCCCCTCACAGGGCCCTCACGGCCGTGGGCAGAATTCCAAGGCGTCGGTAAAGTATGTCAAAGGTCAACAAGGAGTGGAGGGTTGGCGCGCTGCCGGCGTGATATGAATTCTCTGTCCGTCCTGTATGAAGACAATCATTGCCTGGCCGTGATGAAGCCGGCGCGGTTGTTGACGGCCGGTGACGAGACGGGTGACCCGACATTGTTGGACCTGGCACGCGACTATGTGCGCCACAAATATCACAAACCGGGTAGGGTGTTTCTGGGGCTCGTGCACCGGCTCGATCGACCTGTGTCGGGCGTGGTGCTGTTCGCGCGGACGAGCAAAGCGGCGGCGAGGCTCTCGGAACAGTTTCGGAAGGGGACTGTTCGCAAGGTCTATCAGGCGGTCGTCGAGGGGGCGGTCGCAGAAGGATCCGGCGAGTTGTGCGATTGGCTGGTGAAGGCCCCTCAGGCGAACCTCGTAAGGCGTGTGGCCGCGGGAACGCCAGAGGCGCGGCATAGCCGATTGCTGTTTCGTCGACTTCGCACGGGCCGCGGATTGACGCTGCTCGAAATGGAACCACAAACCGGGCGCAGCCATCAGATTCGCGTGCAACTGGCCGCCCGCGGGCACCCGATCTATGGCGACCGCAAGTACGGGTCGCGGCACTCATTGGGCGGCGCAATCGCCCTGCATGCGGCCGAATTGACGTTCGCACACCCTGTTCGCAAAGAAGCCATTGTGGTGCGGGCCGAAGCGCCGCGCGAATTCACCGGTCTCTTGAAGAAATAAGGCGCCGTCAGAAGTCGCCCGTCATCTGCCCGTCGGCCCGGTGGGCGAGATACTGAAATATCGCAGGGTTGATGTTCAAGTTGATGAATCGAACCGAGCCGTCGCCCAGGGTGAACTGCGCCCCGCCGACGTGGCTGCTTCCGAAACCGCCCACGGCCAGCATCTCGGCATCGGTCAGAACGGGCGCGCCCTGGCCAGAGGCCGCGCGTGAGATGACGGCCGCCCCGCTCTGCTGAATTCGCGTGCCCGCGTTTCGCAACGTCGCCTGTGTTCCCGAAGCCCAGCCGAAAGGGTCGCGCGAACCCAGATGTTCCCCGACGAAGATGGTGTTGGTTGCTCCGTCTCTGATCTGGCTGTACCGAATGCTGCTGTTGAGAAACAGCACTCCGTGGTTGTCGACGTCGATGGGGGCCTCGACGTCGTGATGACAGCCGGCGTAGGCGACACCCCCTGGCCCGCCGAAAAAACCCGATGGACAGAAGTACGTCGGGATCGATTGTGTTCTCGCGCTCAAATTCGCTTCGTCATAGACGCCAACGGAAAAACCGAAATGATCGTACACATTGGGCTGGTCGAGTTGCGGCAGAATCTGCACCATCCAGCCCATGTGATAGCCCAGCATCTGAGTGCGGATCGGGCCGACGTCGTTCACTGTTCCGGGGGGGAGCATTTCAAAGGAGAGCTCGTAGTTGTGCAGCGCGAGGCCGATCTGCATCAGGTTGTTCTTGCATTGTGTTCTGCGGGCCGCTTCGCGGGCCTGCTGCACCGCGGGGAGCAGAAGCGCAATCAACACGGCGATGATCGCGATAACCACCAACAGCTCGATCAGCGTGAAGCCGCACCGTCGGCTGGGCGCCGGGTGCGCCTGAAGCGAGCGCTCGAAAATTTCCTCCCTTCCCCCCTTGCGGGGGAAGGGCTGGGGATGGGGGGGGCGAGGCCCGGCGCGCCGGGATTTGACGCGGAAAAACACCCCCGCCCCCGACCCCTCCCGCGTCCAGGGGGAGGGGAGAGGAAGAAGCGTAGATACCAATGCATCCAGGGGGAGAGGAGATAGATATGTGTAGCCCTCCGTCGACCAGGGCGGTTTCAAGGCGCTCGTTGGCAGGGCCTTCTGCCGCGCCGGCACCACTTGAATTGCGCGATTCATGATTCTGACTCCCGAGGTAATTTGATTGTTGATTGCCCCGAGCGGCGGACTCTTAGCGCTCCGTCTGCCGGGTAGCGGCTTTCGACCGAAACGTGCCATTCGCGATCGGCCGCCTCGGCGGGTTGCACCTGAATAATCACTCGCGCCTCGTCGGGCCCGGCGAGTTCTGAGGCCGGTATGTTCCAGGTCTCTCCGGAATAGGCCGGGTCAGATTGCAATCGCCGTGCGGCCCGAGCCAGCCCCGCGTCTTTCAGCCAGTCGGCTTGGGCGGCGCAATGTTCCATCTGCCCTTGTCGCACAATCAACAGGGCCCCGCGCAGTTGCACCGCCAGCAGAAGTGTCGAAAGAACGAGACAGACGATCACCACAATCAGAAACGCGCCGCGTCGCGCATTGGCAGCAGGCGACAACAAGGCTGCCGTCCAACCCTTAGACGGCGGAACATACCGGACCGCGCGCTGGCCGGTCTTTCGCCCAATCGCGCCCGGTGATCGATGGGGCCGCATGACGCGCATTATGGCACCCTCCCTGAAAACTCGGGGCCTCGTCGGGCGACGGCTTCGATTTCAATAATCCGTGGCGGCGCCGATGAGCCTGCGGAAGAGGTTGCCGCAACGCGCGCCAGGGCGAGGGTCAGGCGGGCCAAAGACGACTCGGGGGCGAACTCAAACCCCATGCTCGACGAGGCGGGAAACTGAAACGTTTCGCGGTGGATTTCACGGCCGCCTGACGATTCGACCCGTGTCAGCACATGCAGGTCGGCCCGATACACAATGGCGCTGCCGGATTTTCCCTCCAGAGCCAGTGTCGCTGGCGTCTGCTCTGCAGTTTGCACCCGCACCGCGGCATGAACATCGGCCCGAAAGAGTCGCGAAAGGTTCGCCAGAGTGAACGACGTTCTGGCGGCACGCTCCTGCTGGCGCTCGGAGGCGAGCAGCAGGTGGATGATGCCGACCGTCGAGCCGACGAGTATCGATGCGACGCCCAATACGACCACGAGTTCGACGAGAGTGAACCCGCGAGGCGCGCAGTGGCGAGTGCGCTTCATGGCGCGGCCTCCGCCGAAGGGAAAACCCACGCGGTGAGGCGCATCGGCGGCGACGTGGCGCTCGCGCCTTTTTGCCACCGCAGTTCAACGGAGATGCGCTTGGCGCTTTGACTGTCGTCGTCGGCCGACACATCGCAGCGCAACGCCGCCTCGGGCAATTGCCCCGCGACAGTCTCCGGCAGCCGGTACCGGGCGACCCGCTCGACCGTGAGGTCGGAATAAGGCAGGGCCGCGAGGCGATCGAGCAGGTTTTCGGCGGCGATCAGCGCCAATTGCCGCCGTTCGGCCTCGCGTCGGTCGCGCGTGATCAGACCCAGCACGGGGATGACTGATACGAAAATCGCCCCGAGCAAGAGTGCCGCAATCGTCAATTCGACGAGCGTGAACCCCGCACGGGGCCTGCGCACACTGTCGGGCCTGAGGCGGCAATGCCGCCTGCGTGCGTCGGAACTCGAAAATGAAAAACGGCGATTCATTCGATGGGGAATTCCTGCAGGATCTTCACGAGGGGCAGAAACAACCCGACGACAAAAAACGCGACCACTCCGCCGGCCAGTAAGAGACCGACGGGCCGCAGAAATTCGGCCACGATGCGTAACCGATACTCGAACCGGCGGTCGGCACTCTCGGCGACCGCCTGCAAGACCCACGCGAGGTTGCCCGCGCGCTGCGCCGCGTTCAATACCCCGACTTCGCCCCGCCGCAACAGGCCCGCGCGGCCGAGCGCCTGCCACGTGTCGGTTCCACCGTCGACCTCTTCGCAAATGCCGGCCAGCAACCGCCGGCACGCCAGGTCAGGGTGCCGCGAGGCCATTTCCGCCAATGCCAGTTGCGCGGGGCGCTGGGCCTCAACGGCGAGACTCAGGCCGCGCAGTATCAGCGGGGCCTTGATCCGCGGCACGAACTTCACGAACCAGCCCGCGGTATTCAACCCGATGGGGCTTAAGCCTTCGAACATCAGAATCAACGACATAGCGGCGCCGATTCCGACGATGACCAGCGGAAACACGACGTAGTAGTGCGTCACCACCACGTCGGAAGCGTTGATGACCGTGACGGTCAGCTCAGGCAGATCCATGTCGAAGCCGTCGAAAATCGCTTTGAACTTGGGCACGATCCAGTACAGGATGAAACTCCACACGGCCGCCAGAATCAGGCCGAGACTCACGAGGTACAAGAGACTTCGGCCGGCCGGCCAGATGGTCGACTCGGCGCGCCGCGAAATTCGCGCGGCGGCGGCGCGCAGCGCCTCGATGAGCCGGCCGCTTGATGCGCCGACGCGCACCAGCATGACGACGTCGGGCGAGACGACTCCCGGGGTCGCCTCGAGCGCATCGGGAATCGACACGCCCGCGTGCAGCAGGTCGGCCAGACTGCGCAGGCGGTAGCGCGAGCGACCGCCGATATCGTCGCCGAAGGCCTCCAGCAGCGGGGCCAGGGGAATGTTCTTTTCAAGCGCCGCTGCGATGGTCGACAGCAGCATCGCCTGCCGCGCGCCGCGGGTGCGAAAGGTCAGCAGGATCCAGAAAGGTCGCAGCAAAAAGCCCATGTCGCGTTACGAAAGCTTGTTCAATAACTCAATCAGAGGGGTGAAAAGCGCAATCAGCAGGAAAAATCCCGCGGCTCCCAGAAGCAGCATGACGAAGGGGGGCAAGATCGCCTGCAACACGGCAACCAGCAGACGCACGCGGCCCGCGTACTGGTCTCCCAGCGATCTGAGGATCTCCGGCAGGCCTCCGGCCCGCTCCTGCCAGCCCAGAGACCGTGCGAAACTCGGGGGAAACCGCCCACATCGAAATGCGGCCGATTCCAACGTCTCGCCGGCAGAGACGTCGGCGATCAGGCCGCGGCAGTCGGCGGCGATTTCTGCATCTCCGCTGGCGTTTCCCGCCAGCAGCAGCGCTTCCTGCAGCGGGACGCGATTCTCGACCAACAGCGCCAGCAGCCGCGTGAAGCGCGCCATCGCGCTGGAGCGCAAAATCGCGCCCACCACAGGAACTCGACAAACGAACTTGCGAAACAGAACTCTCCCCAACGCCAACCGCAATAGACCGAACACTAGAACGACCAGCGCTGTGACGGCTAGTAGCGTATGCCAGCCGTACCTCGTGAAATACGTATTGGCGGTGACCAGCCACAGCGTGGGCAAAGGCAGGTCGAGATCGAACCCGTCGAAGATTTTCACGAACGCAGGCACCGCCCAATAGCCGACGAAGATCGCCAGCGCCCAGAGCAACCCCAGCAATACGGCCGGGTACAGCAGGCCGAACCACAACGACTGTCGCAATTCGCTCGTCATGTGCACGCTCTCGACATATTGTTCGAGTATCTCGGCGGTGTTCCCCGAGCGGGCCCCGGCCTGTATCAGGGCCTGAAGTTCGGCGGGGGCGCCTCGGTATCGCAGCGCTTCTTCGAGGTTTGCCCCGGTCGACAGTCGCTCTGAAATATTCAACAGCGCCTCTCGAACTCGGCGCGAAGGACATTCGGCGGCAATGGCCGCCAGCCCCGATTCGAGCGGCAATTGGGCGGCGGTCAGTTCGGAAATCTGGCGGCCGATCTCTGCAGCCTCGGTACGACTCATCGCACGAGGCGCCCGGTCGCTGGCACATGCTTCAGATGGTTCGGGCGGCATGCCCCTGCCGGCCTTCTCGCTGGTGATCAGCACCACGCTCTCGATCTGGGCGAACTCGTCGCCCAGAGAGGCCAGCAGGGCGTCAGGGTCGGGCGCCTCGCAGTCGCGAGTGACCGGCGACCCTTCGTGCGTTCTGGCGGTGATCCGGTACGCGGCCATCGGTCAGGTCAGGTCTTTCCAGAAAGTCGCCAAGGGTACGAACAGGGTGAGGGCGTAGAGCAACGTGACGGCGAAGGCCAGTGGAAGTGCGACCAGAAGCGGAAACAGCACTTTGAACCACCCCATGGCGTTCGCACCCCGACGCCGATAAACAGCCGCCGCGTGCGAGAGCAGCCGCGCCGCCTGCCCCCCCCTTCCCGCGTGGCTCAGTGTCCAGTGTAAAAACGGCGGCAGGCCGAAGGCCCGGTAGTCGCGGTCGGAAACCGTTCCCCCGCGCTCGACGACCGCTGCCAGCTCGCGCGCCGCCAGTCGCAGCGGCTGATCGCCCGTGGCGTCGGATGAGAGCCTCAGCGCGTCGCTCAAAGGGACTTCGTGTTCGGCCAAGAGCGCCAACAGCTCGGCAAAGTGAGCGTAGCGAAAGTAGCGCACGCCGGGCACCCACCCCAGCCCCCGTGCGACCCCCTGGCCCGAAAGCATGCCGGCGCGCCCGGTCAGGACCCACCAGACGATCAGTGCGGCGAGGGCCGCCGGTGGAACCCACCACCACCAGGCCAGCCGGTGAACCATCCACACCAGCGCCCCCAGCATGCCGTGCAGCGGAAGCCGAAATGTTTCGTACGTATCGCGGAAGCGTTCGGTCAAGTCGACGATGAACACCACAAACAGGCCATAGGCCAGCAGGCACACGATCAATGGGTACAAGAGCGCCATTCCGATCTGCCGGCGCAGCTCGACCAGTTCGCGCGCAAAATTCGAGACGGCCTCGAGTGCCGCGGGCAACCGGCCGGCTCGCGCCCCCGCTTCGATCACGGCCCGGTACTCAGTCGGCATGCGGCGCTCCTCGGCCTCCAGGGCCTCGACCAGCGACGTGCCCGCACTCATTCGCGATGCCAGCGACGCGCTGATTTCGCCCAGTGCGCCGACGGCGTCTCTCCCCAGCTCCTTCAGCCCGAGTTCCAGGGGCACGCCGGCGCGCACCAGGGCGGCGATCTCGTCGTTGAACGCCACGAGCTGTTCGAGGGAAACGGTGTTACCGGAAGATGGAGAGGCGCAGGTCATATCACATCATTCCCAACACGCGCCGGACTTCGGCCGGGCTGGTGATGCCCTCTTCTACGGCGCGGCAAGCGCGGGCGAACTGGGTGACCATGCCGCCCGCCACCGCGAGTTCTTCAAGCCGCGCCGCGTCGCTGCGCGAGAGCACCGCGCGCCCCACTTCCGATTTTTGAGGCGTGAGCATCTCCGCCAGCACAAATCGCCCGCGATAGCCGGTTTCCTGGCACGCCGGGCATCCGGCCGGACGACGCGCCTGGGCCACCGGCAGACCCAGGCGATCTTCGGCAAGAGTGGCGGGAAGGGCGCAATCGCACAGCTTTCGCAACAGCCGCTGGCAGACAATGGCCTGCACGCCGCTTCGCAACAGATATGGTTCGATGCCCATGTCCAACAATCGGTTTGTCGCGTGGGCGGCGCTTCCGGCGTGAAAAGTGGTCAATACAAGGTGCCCGGTCAACGCCGCCTGAAACACCGTTTCGGCCGTCGGGCGATCGCGAATCTCTCCCACGAAAATCACTTCCGGGTCCTGCCTCAACAGCGAACGCAAGCCCGCCTGCATGTCGAACCCGGCCGCGGGCGCCACCTGCGATTGGGCAACCCCCGGCACAATCACCTCGATCGGGTCCTCTAACGTTACGAGACTTCGGCCACCCTCGAATTTGTCTGACAGATCGCGCAGCGCCGCGTACGCCGTGGTCGTTTTGCCGCTGCCGGCCGGGCCGGTGACCAGAATTACCCCGCTGGTTTCATCGAGCAGACGTCGCAGAGTATCGAACA
Source organism: Planctomycetaceae bacterium (assembly GCA_052388175.1). Classification (GTDB taxonomy): domain Bacteria; phylum Planctomycetota; class Planctomycetia; order Planctomycetales; family Planctomycetaceae; genus SIAF01. The sequence goes on from JBQTIL010000054.1 coordinate 9,689, forward strand.
CTTCAGAGGGCAAGCCCAGGTCGGCCAGATGATGATAGCGGCCCGACCCCACAAACAACCGGATCACGACCTTCTCGCCCATGAGCGTCGGGAAGGTGCTGACTCGCGTTTCGTCGGCTGCGTCGCCCGGCAGGGCGTGCAGGCGGCCCTCTTGCGGCACGTCGGTACGGTAGGTCAACAGTCCCCCCAGCACCTTCAATCTCGCAACGATGCGCGGCGCCAACTCGGGCTCGAACGCCGTCACCGCCTGCAACACGCCGTCAATTCGCCAATGCATTTGCAGCCCGTCGGCAGCGGGAACGAGATGCACGTCGGTGGCGCGCGCTTCACGGGCTGCCGCCAGAATGGCTGTGACGACCTGGGGCGCGTACTGCGGGTCGCCTGTCGCAGTCGCGGGAAGCCGGCGCCGAAAGACTTCCGCCAAAGGCTGCATGGTCACTCAGACGTCGACAGGCAGCGCAAGCCCACCTGACGCGACACCAATTCGGCTTCGACGAGCTTCCAGTCGTCAGAGCCGGCCGACAACAGGAACTCGCCGCGGCCGTAGCGACGTGACACATTGAGCGCGGGCGCCACCGAGCCGTACGACATTTCAGCGGCGTCGACCGCCGCACTCAACCCCCGCAGATCTTCTCCCACCAAGGCCAGCGGGCCACGCCACGTCGACAGGCTCAACCCCACGATCAGCATTCCCCAAACCCAGATCGTGCGGCGGGCGAACGACCGGCGGCGCCGGGCCTCGATGGCGGCCGCGAGGGCGCGCGAACGAAAACCGGGCGACAGCACCGGAGACAGGGCGGCGGCCGCCAGCAGTCTCTCTTCAGGAAGCAGCAACGGGCTTTGCATCAGCGAATGCGCCAACCGGGTTGGCCAGGGGTTGCAGGTATTTCGTCAGTTTTTCGAGGGCGTACCGATAGCGGCTCGCGGCGGTGTTGGGAGATTCCCCCAGCACGTCGCCGATTTCAGCAAATGTCAGCCCCTCCCAGATCTTGAGCACGACCACTTCGGCCTGAGTCGCAGGCAATTTGTGCAGGGCCTGACGCACGAACTGGCTGGCGTCGGAATCTTCGGGCGTCTCCCGCGACCAGATGTGCGCCACCTCGGCAACCACCCGATCGGCTCGCTTCCGCTGCATGATCTTGAGCGCCTCGTTGCGCACGATGCTCAATATGTACGCCCAGGCGTGCCCTGCGTGGGCCAGCACTCGCGGATACAGCGCCATCCGTACAAACGCCGCCTGCAGGGCGTCTTCGGCATCGTGCGTATTGCGCGTGATCGTGTTCGCGAACCGCACGGCGCGCACCGCCGTCAGATCGAACAGTTCGGCAAGCGCAGCAGGATCGTTCTGTGCCAGGCGGGCGGCACAGTGTTTCACCCGCGCCGGAAAATGAACCTCGTCAGGGCGATACACGTCGGCACTCAGAAAAGACGCCATTCCGGGCCGCTCCTTGTAAGATCGCCCCCCGGTGGGCGTTTGTCTAGCGAACCGGCAAATTCTTTCGCCGGCCCGTCCTGGCAGGCGCCCTTGGCTGCGATTTTCCGCCTTTCCTCACTCGAGATGCCTTACAATAAGGCCATGCGTCGCCAGCAGCCTCTCGCCTCACCAAACGCCGGTCCTGCGACCCGCTTTCGGTCTCGGTCTCGCGGGTCCCGCCTGCCCCAATCGCGCAGCCGGAAAGTTCTGTTTCTGTCGATCTACGCGCTGTTTTGCGCTGCCCTGCTGTGGAGCGCCGGCAGAGTGTATTCGACGTGGCGCACGGGCGTACCGATCACCGCGGCAGCCACCGTCTGGGACCTGCAATACCCCGAATTGCGAACTTCCGGTCTTTTGGCGGCACAGGTGCGACACGACGACGACCGATTCGACGTTCTGCTGTTGGGAGGGTCGGCCTTGGAACCCGCCTGGGGGTCTGTCGAACGACACCTCGAAACGCGGCTGCGCGCCACACTCGGCGACTGGTTTCGATTGTTCAACCTTGCGAAATCGGCGCACACGTCGCGCGACAGTTTTTTGAAGTACTCGCACCTTGACGACCAGCAGTTCGACCTGGTTGTGGTCTATGATGGAATCAATGACGCCCGGATGAACAACATCGCGGCCGAGCATTTTCGCGACGACTACACGCATTGCTCGTGGTATCGCAGCTTCGAACGGAGGCTGCGTACGGGGGTCGTCTGGCTCCCACTCGAAGACCTGGCGCAACGCGCCGATACGCTTTACGAGTCGATCGGCCTGGGTGAACCCGATGCACACCAGTTGCAGTATGGGTGTGACCTGAAAACACCGGGGCCGTTCCGGAGCAATCACCAGGAAATCCTGCGGATCGCGGGCGATCGAAATGATAAGGTGCTGCTGGCCACTTATGCCTACCATCTGCCGGTTGAGGGCCTGGAACCGGCCATCGCAGCAGCAGGTCCACGGTCGGCGCCCGACGACGTGCGCCGCTGCCCGATCGAGATGTGGGGGCGGGCCGAATGTGTGCGGGCCTGCCTCGATGTGCAGAACGCAGGAATTCGCGCGCTGGCCGCCGCGCATCCTGAGGTGCTGCCGGTCGACCAGCAGCGGCTGCTTCAAGGGGCCGGCCTTTTCGTCGACGCCTGCCATCTGACAGAAACGGGCAGTGCGCGCTTCGTCGAGAACTTGTGGCCCGAAGTTCACAGGTGTATTCGCGATTGGGAGAAGGACTAGGTGGCTTCGCGACGAGGTCACCAGGGCGTAGGAAAGAGGAATTAACGCGCGTAGCGACACGCTATCCCCTGCGAATCTCGCCGACGCCGCTTGTGACCCGGTCAAGTGGTTCGAGGCGCGTGAGGCAGCAAGAAACCGTCAGAAAGCGAAGATTGGCCTGAACATCTGAGGCAAGGGCGCGTGGCACTCATTGCCGTTGCAGCAGATCGCCATGCGACGTAACATCCCAGCCGCGCAGGGATGTTCGCTGATCCGTAAACTCTACGAAGGATTGGACATGAGTTCGGGGACGTCGGGTCATCGTCGGTTCCGGTTCGACGGTCCGCACCCTGCAATTCCTGAGCGGGGGGGCGAACCCTCGCCGTTCGTTGATCAGCCGACGCAGATTTCAGGGCGACTGACCGCGGCGATTGAGCGCACCCGCGACTGGCTGTTGAGCCACCAAGCTGCGGAAGGATACTGGATCGGCGAGCTCGAGGGAGACACGATTCTTGAATCGGAATACGTGCTGCTGCTGACCTTTCTGGGACAGGGGCAGTCAGAGCGGGCGCAGGCGTGCGCCCGCTACATTCTTAAAAAACAGCTCCCTTCCGGCGGTTGGGCCATCTACCCCGGCGGGCCGGTCGACGTCAGCGCATCGGTCAAGGCGTACTGGGTACTCAAAATCGTCGGACACCAGGTCGACGCCGAATATATGGTGCGCGCCTGCGCCGCGATTCGCGCGGCTGGCGGCGCCGAACAGATCAACAGCTTCACGCGCTATTACCTCGCGCTTTTGGGCGCGATCTCGTACGAACAGTGTCCGGCGGTGCCGCCCGAAATCATTCTGCTGCCCACCTGGTGCCCGTTCAACATCTACGAGATGTCGGCCTGGTCGCGGACGATCCTGATCCCTCTGAGCCTGCTGTGGGCGTTTCGGCCGCAGCGCCCGTTGCCTGCCGAGCAGGGCATTCGCGAGTTGTTTCTGCGGACACCCGAAGAACTTCCCGCGACGATGGGCCCGGCAGCGGTGCTCGACGCGCTCAAACATCGCACCTGGATCGACTGGGACAAACTCTTCCGCCGCATCGACTGGCTGATCAAATGGGCCGAGCGCCTGCATTTGAAGCCTCTTCGCGGCGTCGCGATCAGACGGGCCGCCGAGTGGATGCAGGCCCGGTTTGCCGACAGCGACGGCCTGGGGGCCATCTTTCCGCCGATCATCTGGAGCATCGTGGCGCTGAAATGCCTGGGGCACAGCGACGATTCGCCCGAAGTGCGCGCGGCGCTCACGGAGCTCGACAAACTGTCGATCGCCGAAGGCGACTCGCTACGGCTCGAGCCCTGCAAGTCGCCCGTGTGGGATACGGCGATCGCCACGATTGCCCTGCGCGACGCCGGAATCTCGGCCGATGCCCCGACTTTGCGGCGCGCCGTTGAATGGCTCTTGGCCAGAGAGGTAAGGCAGCTGGGCGATTGGGCCGTGCGAGCCCCCCGTCAATCGCCGGGAGGGTGGTTTTTCGAATTCAACAATCGTTTCTATCCCGACGTCGACGACACGGCCATGGTACTGATCGCCCTTGCGCGATGCCTGCCCGACGGAGGGGCCTGGCGGGGCGAGGCGGATCTGTTCGTATCCGACCGCGCACAAGGCCCGGATGCGGCACTCGTCGTCTCGCAGCAGACGACATCGAGCGAGCAGGCGGTGCGCGACGTCGAAAACATCCGGCCCGTACTGAGCGCCATCGCGCGCGGCGCCCGGTGGTTGACGGCCATGCAAAACCGTGATGGAGGGTGGGGGGCGTTTGATCGCGACAATACGCGCGAAGTCTTCACGCGCGTTCCTTTCGCCGACCACAACGCCATGATCGACCCCAGCACCGCCGACCTCACGGCCCGCACGCTCGAAGCGCTGGGGGGCCTGGGAATGACGTGCGAGCATCCCATCGCCAGGCAGGCCATCGAATTCTTGTGGCGCGAGCAGGAGCCTGACCACTGCTGGTTCGGGCGCTGGGGCGTGAACTACATTTACGGTACCTGGCAGACTCTGCTGGGGCTGGTGGCGATCGGCGTCTCCGCCGGCGACGCGCGCATCCGCCGCGCGGTGGCGTGGCTCAAGTCTCACCAGAAGCAGTGCGGCGGGTGGGGCGAATCGCCCCGAACGTACGAAGACCCGCGAACTCGGGGCCAGGGTCAGCCGACCGCCTCGCAGACCGCCTGGGCCCTCCTGGCTCTGTGCGCCGCAGGCGAGGCGCATTCGGCGGCAGTCGAGGCGGGCGTCCAGTTTCTGCTGGATACGCAGAACATCGACGGAACCTGGGACGAGGCCGAATGGACGGGCACCGGTTTCCCCAAAGTCTTCTATCTGAAATACCACTTCTACCGCATCTCCTTCCCCCTGATGGCGCTGGCGCGAGTCGCCCGGGCCAGGCAAAGCGGGCTGGGCCAGGTCGAAAACGGCGAGTGGAGCCTGGAAAGCACAGAGTGACGACTGCCGACGGACGCAAATGAGCAATTTCGGCTCTGGGATTTCTGATTGCGAATGGAATGGGCGCGACGCGCGATGTAAATCCGCAATTCAACATCCGAATTCCGCAATTCTTCCGTATCGTCCGCTCGCCGAAATCCGCCGCCATTGGGCCGTGTTTCTCGGGCTGGCCGTCGCCCTGGCCGTCTGGTGCGCTGTCGACGTGGCCCGCCGGGCCGTGGTCGACCCGGCACAACCGTCGCTGCACATGACCGACTTCACGGTTTACACCGCAGCAGGCGCCGCGTTTTTCGACGGCCGCGATCCTTACGAAGTCGCCAACTTGCGCGGCTGGAAGTATCTCTATCCCCCCCTGTTCGCACTGCTGGTGGCGCCTCTCTACAAGCTCACCCCTCCGCTGGCGGCGAGCGTCTGGTTCGGGCTCTCGGCCCTGATGGGGTTCGGCTGCTACTTCGAGTGTCGCCGCCTGGTTCTCGCCCTTTCGCGACCCGATCGTTCGCCCGGTCGACCAGAGACGGCTGGCCCTGAGGTGCAGAATCAAAGCGACGTCGCCGCCCTTCCCAACTGGCTGTTCGCGACGGCGCTGGCCGCCGTGGCCCTTCCCGCGCTCAACTGTCTTCAGAGAGGACAGATGGGGGTGGCTTTGTTGTACTTTCTGCTCGTGGGCTGTCGGCTCGCCTTCACCGGTCAAACATGGGCTGCCTGGCTCAGCGGCGGAATCGCCCTCGCCTTGCCGATTGCGCTCAAGCTCACTCCGGCCCTCCCCGCGGCAGCCGTCGCAGGTTCGTTGCTGGTCGCGGCCCTGGCAATTCATATTCGAAATCGTCCGCCGGCGATTGATACGAGCGCCGCCGGCTGGTCGCGCTTCGGTTTTGTCGGCGTGGGACTGGTCGCCGGGTGCCTGTTGTTTTTTCTGCTGATCCCCTCGGCACTCGTGGGCTGGAGTGCGAACCTCGCGCACCTGCACACCTGGTACGTCAAAGTTGCCAGTCGGGTTGACGACGTGCGCAGCGACGATTTCGGAGAAAACGTCGCCTCGCTCCGCAACCAGAGCCTGCACAATGCGGCTTTTCGTTGCGGCAACTGGGTCGCCTGCCGGTTCTTCGGCGGGCCCGACGACCTGAACATGAAGGTGACCCGTGCCACAATGCCGATGGATGCACCGCTCGCGTCGCTTGCCGTCTCGACCACCCGCGGGCTGGCGCTCGTGGCGCTAGTGTGCGTTCTGGTGCGCGGCGCGTGGCGCGGCGACCGGTTGCTGATGGCGGCGGCGTTCGGGCTCGCCTGTATTGCGACGCTCGTTATCTCACCCGTTTCGCGCGGGCACTATTTCGTCTTCTGGGCGCCGGCCGTTGTTTTGGTGCCAGTCTGGTTTCTGCAGCACGGGCGTCGCCGCGCGGCCTTGCTGGCGGCCCTTGCGCCCGTAGTTCTGACGTGGCTGCACTATGCCGCGCTGCCAATTGCCGGGCGGGCGGGGCTGTTGGGGCTAGGGACGACGGCATGGTATTTTGCCGTGTGCCTGAGCGTGCTGCGAAGCGCTGACCCGATCTGCGCCGCGCAGGCCGGCGCCGAAAGCCCGCGGGCGGATTTGCCGGTGCGAGCGGCGGCGTGATGGGTTGAGCGGCGCGTTTCCGCTGTCGTCAAGCAATCAACCGACGAAGAGTAGCCCGATGAAACCCGCGGCCCGTTGACGATGCTGGCGAGGAGTCGGAAGGCCCGGTGGGCAGTCGCGACGATGCTCGTTATCCCGGTCCTGTATGTGCTCAGCAGCGGACCACCGCGGCTATTTTTGGTTCGAGAGCGTGTTCCAGACTGGGTCAGGCGAAGTGGTCCGTCGCTGGGCGGTTCGTGGGAGAATATCTCCGTCTTATGACTACTGGAACCCGTTATACTTTCCTCTCGTCTGGTATTTGGACCGGGGATACGATTCGGGGGTAGACCCCCAAGCGTCAGACGCTCGGTTCCTGCGATGGTACTGGGACTGCTTTCCAATTCCAGAGGAATAGTTGCCGATCAACACAAGGCGACCTTAATACCGAAGGGCGCAGAGCAGAGCCGACTGCCGCGCCGGGTCCGCATTCCTGACACTCCCCAATCTGGCAGCCTGCCACAGCGTGGCAAAACCCTTCATTTTCCCCGGGTTTTCACGAAGATCTCCGAAGATCCGCACGAAGATCTTCGCAGAAACCGCGGAAATCACTCGAAGATCTCCGAAGATTCGCGCCGGCACGTTGTGGGTGACCCCCTCGCATCGGCCATTCTGGCAGGCTGACCCTGGTGCTGACTCTGGGGAGTGCGGCGACTCGTCGCCGCTTTGGGAACGTCAGTAAGTAGTAAGTAGGGTGCCACAAGTGCTGACGCGGTGGCACCGTGCATGGGACGTCTCTCGAACGGTGCGTCTGGGCTGGACGACACCCGACGAATTCTGGCGGCCGGGACGCACCGATCAGCGCGCACGTATCGCACGCGGCGCCTGCGCCAACCACTATTTTGCCCCGCGCGAATTCGGGCGCGCAGCTCAATCCGGCGCGCCGCACCAGGCCGGGGCAACCGTCGAACGCGGGCTTGCATTTGGAAACTTTTTTCATCCTCTTTTCCAAATGCGTGCCGCATTCGTCTGCGCGCCGACGTTGCGGCCCTGTAAAATAGAGGCCGTGGCAACCCATTCCGACAGACACGGTGCGCCCAATGCGATGCCCTTCTCTCGTCACCCCGCGTCTGCGAAACTTGTCTGGCAGGCCAGGAGCGGCTGCGACACTGCGGCGCGCGCCTTCGAGCGCCTTCGAGCGCCTTCGAATGATTTCGGCCATATTTGCGAAGGCGCGCGCCATCGCCTTCGAGCGCCTTCGCACGCCTTCGATGAAACCTGCGGAAAAATGAGCGTTTTCCAATCCGGCGGTCGGCCGGATTGCCGTGCCTTCACAGGCGAGACGAACCCGCTGCCGAATGCTGCCCGCTGAACGCCCCACCCGGCCCCCGATGGAATCGACAACTCCCAGCTTCCGCCAGCACGAATCGGCCGGCTCGAAATACGGCCCGCTGGGGTTTGCCGTCATCACCATGTCGGATTCGCGAACGCCCGAGACCGACACGAGCGGGCAGTTCATCAAAGAGGCGGTCGCTGCGGCCGGGCACCGCGTCGCCCGTTATGCGCTGGTCAAAGACGATCCGCAGCAGATTCGAAACGAGCTCGATGGGGCGCTGGCCGACCCGGCCGTTGCCGTCGTCGTGACCAACGGGGGAACCGGCATCTCGCTGCGCGACAACGCCTATGAGGCGCTCTGCGCCCGCCTCGACAAGCGGCTCGACGGCTTCGGCGAGCTGTTCCGGATGCTGTCGTTCGAAGAGATCGGGGCGGCGGCCATGCTGAGCCGCGCACTGGGAGGAATCGCCGCCGGAAAGGCGCTGTTCGCCCTTCCCGGGTCGACGAAAGCGGTGCGGCTGGGAATGGAGAAGCTGATCTTGCCGCAGGCGGGGCACCTCGTGTTCGAGCTGCAGAAGCAGGCTTGAAGGGCGAATGTCGAATGACAAAGCCCGAATGACGAATGCGCGACGTTCGGAATTCGTCATTCGAGTTTCGGCATTGATTGGACAATCGGATTTCGTCATTCGTCATTTGATGTTTGCGGCGGCGTGGCCGATCGGGGTGTTGGAAAAGTTGAAAAAGGTGTCTGGGAACTTTGTGAACATGCAGACTCCGAGGGGTATTCGCGGGTGCGGAGAGTTCCAGACACCTTTTTCAACAGGCCGCTATCGGGTAGAGTCCGCGAAATCGAGCATCAGACCCGAAGGTAGTGGATGGGCACCGATTCCGCGTCACCCCCGACTGCCACCAACCGCCGCCCCGGGCGGTCGGCCCTGTGGAATGTGGTCAAATGGGGAACGTTCGGCCTCGTGCTGGCGTTTGTCGGGCTGCACGCCCGGCATTTGTGGGGCGAAATGGGGTCGCATCCCCTGCGGCTGCGGGGAAGCTGGCTGGCGTGGGCCACACTTGTCTCGATTGCCGCCTGGCTTCCCTCGGCGTGGTACTGGCGGTGGATGATGTCGGCTTTGGGCGCTCCGCCGGCGTGGCCTGAGGCGCTCGCGGCGTATTACTGCGGGCACCTGGGAAAATATGTTCCCGGCAAGGCGATGGCGCTCTTGATTCGCACGGCCATGTTGCGCCGCAATGGAGTGCCTGCGGCCGTCTCGGGGTTTGCCGCCACGATGGAAACCCTCACGTACATGGCGGCCGGCACTGCCACCGCGGTTTTGCTGTTGCCGCGGGTGCTCGATAAGTCGTCAGAGATCCACGCGCGGCTGCCATTTCTGGCCGACCGGTATTGGCAGGTGGGGTTTCTGATTGCGGCCGTGGCGGGCAGCCTCGCCGGGCTGGCGCTCTTGTCGCACCTTTCGGTGCGCATGGCGTCGCGCCTGAAAGGTTCACTGCCGGCGGCGGGCGCTCTCAATCAAACGCTGGCGCCGCGCGTGTACGTCAGCGGGTTTGTGGTGTTCCTGGCGGCGTGGTGGCTGCAAGGGGCGACCCTGGGGCTGACGTTGCAGGCGATCTCCGACGAGGCGATCGACTGGAACGCGTGGCCGTTGTGGACCGGCACGGCCGCCGTCGCGCTGGTAGGAGGCTTTCTGGCGGTCTTCGCCCCCGGGGGCCTGGGAGTTCGCGAAGGGTTGCTGATGGAACTCTTGCGCACGCAGGTCAGCACGCACGAAGCCGTGGCGGCCGCGGTGCTGTTTCGCGCCGTCTCTCTGGCCGGCGAATTGCTGGCGTCATCCGTCTTGTGGGGGTTCGTCCGCGTACGGCAAAGGGGTGGCGAAGAGACAAGGCCCGGCTGAATCAGTCAAACCCAGGCGAGCTCCTTTTTCCCGGTCACACGATCCTCGATCCACTATCTTCGATCCTCGTTCGCAAAGCGCCCCATGCTCTCGATTCTGATTCCCGTGCTGAACGAAGCGCCCAGCCTGGCTGAATTGCACGGCGAGCTCGACCGCGTCTGCCGCGAAGCGCGAATCGAGGCCGAGTTCCTCTTCATCGACGACGGTTCGACCGACGGAAGCTGGCAGGCGATCGGCGAATTGGCGGCCGGCGATCCCCGCGTGCGGGCGATCCGTTTCCGCCGCAACTTCGGCAAGGCGGCGGCCCTCGCGGCCGGCATGCAGGCGGCCCGCGGCGACGTACTGGTCATGCTCGATGCCGACCTGCAGGACGACCCGGCCGAGATTCCCCGGCTGCTCGCGCGCCTCGCCCAGGGGTACGACGTGGTCAACGGCTGGAAGCGAAATCGGCTCGACCCGTGGCACAAGGTCTACCCCAGCCGCGTGTTCAATTGGCTTGTCAGCCGGCTCACCGGGCTGGCCCTTCACGACCACAACTGCGGGTTGAAGGCCTTTACGCGCGAGGCAGCCGGCGAGCTGCGGCTGTACGGAGAACTGCATCGTTTCATTCCCGTGCTCGCGCACGCGCGCGGTTTCAAGGTGATCGAGCAGGAAGTGCGCCACCGACCGCGAAAATACGGGCACAGCAAATACGGCGTCAGGCGGTTCGCGCGGGGCTTCCTCGACCTGCTGACGGTCAAGTTTCTGACCGGTTTCGGCCAGCGGCCGCAGCACATGCTGGGCGCGGCGGGGTTGTTGTTCTTCGCGGCAGGCGCGGTGGGGCTCGCTTACCTGTCGGTCATCTGGCTTCTGACGAACCTGCCCCCATATCTCGACCTCAAGCCGATCGGCAGCCGGCCGATGCTGGCTTACTCGGCCGCGTCGCTCTTGTTGGGGGGCCAGCTTTTGTCGCTGGGGATGCTGGCCGAGCTGATCGTGGCGTACACCGGCCGCGAAAGCGACACCTACAGTATTGCCGAACGCATCGATCGCGCGGGAATGTGAACCGGGTATTTTCTGCACTGCAAGCCCCCAAAATCTTGTTGCTTTGCGCAAATTTCTTCGGAGCCGAAACTCAACTCCTTGCGCCCGTCCCGGCGGCGCAGAGTTTTTGACCGTTCGTCCTTCTCCTGTTTCGGCAACAAGATTCGCCGGGGTTCACCTGCGGCAGAATGGCAAAACGGAAAATTACACAGGGAGACACGGAGAAGCAGAGAAGAGACGGTTCCCTCAAAATCTCCGCGTCTCCCTGTTCCGATCCTGCTTTTCCCGGCGGTTGTCGCGTACCGACGAAGAACTAAACCACGTCCATCGCGCAACTGACGCCGCCGGCCGCGGGAACGTACGTCTTGAGGACGTAATCCATCACCATGCGGTCGGCGTTAAACCGCCAGCCCAGAGTACGGACAGCGCGCTTCATCCGTTTGACCCAGCCCTGCGGCAGGTCGTCGTGATCGCGATCGTAAAACAACGGAATGACTTCATTGTTCAAGACGGCCATCAGGCTCTTGGCATCGCGATCATCCTGAATTTCCTGCTGCACGTGCGGGCGGCCATTGCCGATCGCAAAGCCGTTCGACCCGTCGTAAGCCTCGGCCCACCAGCCGTCGAGAATCGAAAAATTGAGTGCGCCGTTGAGCACGACCTTCTGGCCGCTGGTGCCCGAGGCTTCGAGGGGGCGCCTGGGATTATTCAGCCATACATCGACCCCCTGCACCAGGTGCCGGCCCAGGTTGATGTCGTAGTCTTCGAGAAATACGATTCGCCCTCGAAATGGTTCTTGTTGCGAAACCTTGTAAACGTGTTGCAGAATGGTCTTTCCCGGCTCATCGGCAGGGTGCGACTTGCCCGCATAGATGATCTGCACGGGCCGATCGACGCTGGTGACGATGCGGGCCAGCATGTCGAGATCTTTGAGGATGAGATCGGCGCGCTTGTAGGGCGCGAACCGGCGGGCGAACCCGATCGTCAGAATTCGCGGGTCAAGGGCCGTCGAAAGCTGCTGCAGCGCCGCTTCAGGCAGATCGCGGCGGCGCCCCTGCTTGAGCAGCCGGTTGCGGGCGTAAACGATCAATCGGCTTTTGAGGGTCTGGTGGGTTTCCCACAGTTCGCCCGGCGAAAGTTGTTCCACAGGCGCCCACACTTCAGGTTCGCCGGTGCGCAGGTACCAGTTCAGGGGCAGCACCCGGTCGTACAACAGCCGCATCTGGGCCGACAGCCAGGTGCCGACGTGAACGCCGTTGGTGATGTGGCCGATCGGAATCTCTTCTTCGCTGCGCCAGGGCCAGAGATTGGCCCACATGCGGCGGCTGACGACGCCATGCAGGCTCGATACGGCATTCGCGCGCCGGCACAGCTTGAAGGCCAGCACGGTCATGCAGAACGATTCGTGCTGATTTTGTGGTTCGACGCGGCCCAGGCTCATCAGCGAGTCGCTTCTGAGCCCCAACTCGTCGCGCAGGGGGCCGACGTGTTCTTCGATGAGGTCGGCAGAAAAGCGATCGTGGCCGGCCGGAACGGGCGTGTGCGTAGTGAATACGCTCATCGACGCAGTCTCGCGGAGCGCTTCATCGAACGAAACCCCGTCTTCCCGCATGCGCTGACGAATCACCTCGAGGCCGGCGAATGAAGAATGCCCCTCGTTCATGTGGATCACGCCCGGCTGAATGCCCATGGCCGACAGGGCCCGCACGCCGCCGATGCCCAGCATGATTTCCTGACGAATGCGCGTTCGCTGATCGCCGCCGTAAAGGCGGCTCGTCAACTGGCGATCTTCATCGCGGTTCTCACGCACATCGGTATCGAGCAGATAGAGCGGAATGCGGCCGACGTTGATCTTCCACACGCGGGCATGAATTTTGTCGCCGCGGGTGTCGACGCTGATCAGCACGGGCCGGCCGTCACAACCCAGGGCAGGCTCGATGGGCAGCTTCGAGATTTTCTGGTCGGTGTAGGTTTCCTGCTGCCAGCCGTTGTCGTCGAGGTATTGATTGAAGTACCCCTGACTGTAGAACAACCCCACGCCGACCATGGGAATTCCCAGGTCTGAGGCGCTTTTCAGATGATCGCCGGCGAGAACGCCCAGGCCGCCGGAATAGATCGGCAGCGACTCGTGAACCCCGAATTCGGCGGAGAAATAGGCCGTGGGGCGCTGCCCCAGCACGCCGGCATGGGTTGCGCCCCAGCTATCGGTCGCCGCCATGTATTCCTGCCAGCGGCGATAGGCCCAGTTGATGCGCGTGTGCAGCGTCGCGTCGATTGCCCGCTTTTCGAGGGCCTCGGGCGGGTAGTGCTCGAGCAGAGGGACCGGGTTGTGCCCGACTTCGGTCCACAAATCGGGGTCGATGTCGCGAAAAATCTGCGTGACTTCGGGTTGCCAGCTCCACCACAGGTTGTTGCCCAGCTCCCTGAGCTTTTCGTGCAGGGTTTTCTGCTTCGCCATCGAAATCCGTCCTCGCGCTTGACCTCTCGTGTCGGGATGCGTCCCTGATCCTGACGCGCACGAACTATAGCGATCAGCGCGAGCGGCCGCCAGACGAAGGGCGCCGGCCGCGGGTCAGTCGGCACACCGCTCAAGAAACGCGCCGACAACCTGCCGCCACAGCCGCGGTCGCGCGCGACAGCACGACTCGTGGCCCACGTCGGCAAACACCTCCAGCCGATTTTCGCCAGCCAGACTTTCGCAAACCGCCCGCGCTTCGGCCAACGACACCCGGGGGTCTTGTTCGCCGTGCAGCACCAGGGCGGGGCAGCGGGCCCGGGTCGCGTAGTCGGCCGGGTTGTGCGTGAAGGCGTTTGTGCCGATCAGCGCGCCCCCCCAGAACACCAGCAGGCGGGCGAAAGGAAACGACGGCAGCCCCATCGCGCCAAATCGATGCTCGACGGTCGTCAGCAGCCGATCGAAGGTGCATTCAAGAATCACCGCTTCCGGTAAGATCTTCTCGAGAGCGATCGCCCGCAGAATGGCGGCGCTGCCCATCGAATGGCCATAGAGCACCAGCGGCGTGTCGGGCGCCAGTTCATGTGCCAGCGAGCAGGCGGCGGCGACGTCGTCGGCTTCGTGAATGCCCAGCGTCGTTGTGTTGCCGGTTGAGCCGCCGCAGCCGCGAAAGTCGACCAGCAGCACGGCGCAACCCAGCTCATGAAAGGCCTGCGCCGATTCCAGGAGGGAGGATTTGGCCGAATGATATCCGTGAAAGATCGTGACGATCGCCCGGGCGCCGGGACGGGGCACGTACCAGGCCTCGAGCACGTGGCCATCTGATGAATCAACGTGGCGCGTTTCAAACGCGAGATCGAGAGCGCCGGGGGTGCGACGATTGGCAGGACGGAGAACGTTGACCCCCGCGACGAGCACCCGCACCTTGCCCATCGCAGACAGGCGCTCAGGCGGCGGCGTGGCGGCATCGTCGTCTGAAAAATGGGTCATCGTCCAGGAATGCCGAACCGCCCAGGCGTTCAAGCCGACCGCGCCGAGAGCCAAAATCGACGCCGTCGATCGCAGCCACCTTTTTGCCGCGAAGCGCCGCACCCGGTTTGTGACGCCTGTGAACGGCATGGCGAAGGTCACGATTCGGGCCGAGCGCGGGACGCACGCCGGCGCGATCAGTTGATGCCCCATTCTTTGATCTTGCGGTACAGCGTTCGTTCGCCGATGCCCAGCAACGTGGCGGCCTCGTCGCGCTTGCCCCCCGTCAATTCGAGGGCCTTTTCGATGTAGAATCGCTCGACCTCTTCGAGCGGGCGGCCGACGAGGGCATCTTGACTTCGGCCGTCGAGGCTTGCGGCCCGGGTCGCCTCGGCAGGGGTTGCGTGCAGGGGAGGGATGTCGTCGGGAAGGTCGTCGACGTCGAGCAGGCCGTCAAGATCGACGACGACCATCCGTTCCACGGTGTTCCGCAATTGACGGATGTTGCCCGGCCAGTCGTAGGCGAGCATGGCGTTTTGCGCGGCTTTCGAAAACCCGCTCACCTGCTTGCCGTGCCGGGCCATCATTTCCCTGAGAAAGTAGTCCATGAGCAGCGGGATGTCGGGTTTGCGTTCGCGCAACGGGGGCAACACGATGTTCACCACGTTCAGGCGGTGATACAGGTCGGTGCGAAAGCTCCCCTTCGCGACCATGTCTTTCAGGTCGGCGTTCGTCGCGGCGACCAGGCGTACGTTCACCCGAATCGGTTCGTTGGCCCCCACGCGCGTGAGCTGCCCGTCTTCGAGCACGCGCAAGAGCTTGATCTGCGTGTTCATCGGCATTTCGCCGACTTCGTCGAGAAACAGCGTTCCGCCGTTGGCGTATTCGAACTGCCCGATGCGCCGGCGCTCGGCCCCGGTAAAAGACCCCTTCTCGTGACCGAACAACTCGCTTTCGAGGATGCTTTCGGAAAGCGCCGAAATGTTGAGCGGCACAAAGGGCTTGCTCTTGCGACGGCTGTTCTGATGAATCGCGCGGGCCACAAGCTCTTTGCCCGTGCCGCTCTCGCCCTGAATCAGCACCGTGCTGTCGGTCGGCGCGATCTGCTGCAACTGCGTGATGATGCGCCGCATCTGCGGGCTGCTGCCGACGACCCCTTCAAAGCCGAACCTTTCGTCCAGCCGCCGATTGAGCTCTGCTTTCTCACGCATGAGCCGCAGGCGTTCAGACGCTTTTTCGACCTGCGTGCGCAGCTCGTGAATATCGAGGGGCTTGGTGAGATAGGTGCTCGCCCCGTGCTGCATGGCGGTCACGGCCGAGTTGATGGAGCCGTGGCCCGTCAGCAAGATCACTTCGGCATCGGGCAGCTCTTCTTTGGTTTTGCGCAAGATCGCCAGGCCGTCGACGTCGGGCATTTTGAGGTCGGTAATGACGACGTCGAACGTGTCGCTTTCGAGCAGAGAAGCGCCCCGCGTTCCGGAGCTGGCGACGGTGCACTCGTAGCGCCCCAGCCGGTCGAGGCTGTCGGCCACGGCCTGTGCGTGAGCTTCATCGTCGTCGACGATCAGCACCCGGACGGGCGCCGCGGGAGATTCAGTTGTATGGTCAACCGCAGCGGACATGCGGAATCGAGAAGCCGGTTACAGATTTCAGAGGGCGGGTCGGCGGCCTGTTGCCCGCGGGGCGCGGGAGTGCGCGGCCGGCTCATTCGGCCGGTGGAAATGACAGCGTGAATCGCGTACCCCGCCCGGGAGCGCTGTCGACGGTCACTCGGCCGCCGTGCGCCTCGACGATTCTCTTGACGGTCGGCAGGCCCAGGCCGCTGCCTGTCGGCTTCGTGGAGTAATAGACGTCGAAAATTCGGGCGAGGGTCTCTTCGCTCATTCCACAGCCGCTGTCGATGATCTCGAGTTCGACGCGCCCGTCGCGCAAATGGGTTTGCAGCTCCAACAGCCCGCCGCGGGGCATGGCCTGTTCGGCGTTGAGCGCCAGGTTCATGAGCGCTTGCCGAAACATGCCCCGATCGAGCCGGACGGGGGGCAGATCAGGGGTCAAATGCGGGCTGATCTCGACCCCTTTGGCGGAAGCCTCGGGCTGATAGAACTCGAGAAACGCCCTGACTTCGTGATTCAGGTCGCAATCGACGAGGTCTGGTTCCTGAAGGCGGGCGAACCGCAGAAACTCTTCGAGAATCATCTCGAGCTGGCGGCACTCACGCTGCACGGAATGAACCTTCTGCAGCAGCCGGCGGTCACGAGGCGAGCCCTCGGCGCCGATTTCCTCGGCCAGCAGGTCGAGATTCAGGCCCATGATCGACAGGGGATTGCGAATCTCGTGCGCGAGAGCACCAGCCAGCGCGGCAATCTCGGTGTACTGCGCAAGCAGCCGCTGCCGTTCGTCGTCGGCCAGTAGCGTTTCGACCGCCATAACGCACCCAGAGGCGCGGGGAAAAGTGCCGCCGGCCGGGGCCGGGCTCCGGGGGAACATCCCTCCGCAGGCGATCGAAGGCCTCAGGGCTTCGACCCGCCCGCGCCCCCTTGTCCGAGTTCCGCAAGAACGGCTTTGCGCGACAGTTTGACGCGGTTCTGGTCGTCGACGGCGATGACCTTCACCTGCATGCGATCGCCCTCTTTGCAGACGTCGGTGACCGATTTGACGTACCCGTCCGACAGTTCACTGATGTGGCACAAGCCATCTTTGCCCGGAACGATCTCGATGAATGCGCCGAAGTCTTTCACAGCGCTGACGACGCCGTTATAGATTTTGCCGACCTTGATTTCTTCAGCCAGCGCTTCAACCCGCGCCAGCGCGTCTTCGACGCCCCCCTGCGACGGGCCCGAAATCGTGACCGTGCCGGTGTCTTCCACATCGACCGTCGTGCCCGTCTCCTCCTGAATCAAACGAATCGTCTTGCCTCCCGGGCCGATCAACAGGCCGATCTTGGCCGGGTCGATCTTGGTGCGCACCAGCCGCGGGGCATGGGGCGAAATCTCTTTGCGCGGCCGGGCGATTGCCGTGAGCATCGAACGCAGCAGGTCGAGCCGGGCGACTTTGGCCTGCGCCAGCGTCTCACGGATGATCTGCTCGTCGATGCCGGCGATTTTCAGGTCGAGCTGAATACCTGTCACGCCCTTGCCCGTTCCGGCGACTTTGAAATCCATGTCGCCGAAATGATCTTCGTCGCCGATGATGTCGGTCAGCAGCACGTGCCGGTCAGCCTCTTTGACCAGCCCGATCGAGATACCGGCCACCGGCTGCTTGATGGGCACCCCCGCATCCATCAACCCCAGGGTGGCGCCGCAGACGCTCGCCATCGAGCTGGAACCGTTCGATTCGGTGATGTCGGAAATAACGCGGATCGTATACGGAAACTTCTCGGCGGCCGGCAGCACTCGTTCGACTGATCGTTCGGCGAGCGCCCCGTGACCGATTTCGCGCCGACCGGGGCCGCGAATCGGCCGGCATTCGCCCACCGAATACGGCGGGAAATAGTAATCGAGCATGAACCGCTTGCTGTATTCTTCGAACAGCCCGTCGACGCGCTGCTCGTCGCGCACCGTGCCCAGCGTGATGGTCACCAGAGACTGCGTTTCGCCGCGAGTGAACAGGGCCGACCCGTGCACGCGCGGAATCACGCTCGCAGCGCACGAGACCGCCCGCAACTCGGTTGCGCCGCGGCCATCGGGCCTGTTGCCGGCAAGCGCCAGGTCGCGCACGACCCGATATTCAAGATCGTGCATGGCCGCGTCGAATTGCTCGGGTGTGGGCCCGTCGGCCGTGGCCGGCGCGCCCGAGGGAAACAACCGCTCTTTCCACGACGCCTTGACGGTCGCGACGGCTTCTGCCCGCTCGCGTTTTCCTCGAATCGACTTGGCCTCGCGAAACTGGCCGTAGGCGTCGTTCAAGAGCAAGGCCGCCAGCGGGTTCGAGGCGCGCTGAAACTCGGGCTTCGACGTGACCCCCACCTTCTGGGCCAGCTCGTGCTGCAGGTCGCAAATCGCCTGAATCGCACGGTGCCCGAACATCAGGGCGTCGAGCATCTGTTCTTCGGGCAACTGGTCGCCGAACCCTTCGATCATCAGAATCGAATTGTTCGTACCAGCCACGACCAGATCGAGGGCGCTTGTGGCGAGCTGCTTTTGGCTGGGCATCAAGACGAACGCACCGTCGATCAGCCCCACGCGCACGGCCGAGAGAGGCCCTTGGAAGGGAATCGTCGGGGCGACCGACAGGGCCGCGCTCGCGCCGATAATCGACAGCACATCGGGGTCATTTTCGCCGTCGCAGGCCAGCACGTTGCCCATGACCTGCACTTCGTCGACGTACCCGTCGGGAAACAGGGGCCGAATCGGCCGGTCGGTCAGGCGGCTGGTGAGAATTTCCTTGAGAGTCGGGCGGCCCTCGCGCTTCAGGAACCCGCCGGGGAACTTGCCGGCCGCCGCCATTCGCTCGCGGTAATCGACCGTCAGCGGAAAGAAATCAATGCCTGCCCGCGGGGGGCCGCATTGAGCCGCCACCAGCACCGCGGTTTCGCCGTATTGAACCAACACGGCGCCGCTGGCCTGCTTCGCCAATTCTCCGGTTGTTAAACTAAGCTGACGCCCCCCTATTTCGCGTTCTACCGTTACTTTCACTGTGTGCACCTGAGATATGCCTGATGTGTGCCGGGCGCCGACCGCTACTTGCGGAGAGACAGCCGCCCGATGATCTGAAGATAGCTGTCCTGATTGTGCCGGCGGAGATAATCGAGCAGGCGCCGACGGCGGCTGACCAGCATCAACAGCCCGCGACGGCTGGCGTGGTCTTTCTGGTGGGAATTCAGGTGGGTCGTCAGCTCATTGATGCGATGCGTGAGCATCGCAATCTGAACTTCAGGAGACCCCGTGTCGGCGTCTGATCGCCGGAACTCCTGAATAATTTCGGTCTTACGCTCTTTCGTGATCGACATGCTCCCGACCTGCCGGTCAGATTCTCCGGGCAATGATCCGCCTCGGCCGAACCCATGACCGCCTTGTTGTAAACGGCCTGCTATTGTGTCAACCGCAGCATTTGGTTGCACCAAATCTAACAAGGCTGCCGTAATATTCAACCGCAAAGGCAGTTCACCACGTCTTGGCGGGAAGGGCCCGAGCCCGTGCGTCGTCAAAGTCGTACGACCGCAAACGTGAAGCCGATATCAGCCTGCCGGGCCCGCGATCAGATCAATACCAGGCCACACCGGCCGAACTTCTCGCCAGAAAGCGTGGAATCGGTTAGGATGGAATGGCTGAGTTGTTTTGGAACTCCCATCTCCTGCGGCAAATCGCCGATCGAATTCTCGCAAGGAGCAATTTTTGTGCACAGGGGCCGCACCGTAGCTCTGGGTGGGCTGCTGCTCGTCGTCTCGCTGGTTCCCGTCGCCTGGTCACAGTCGGGGGGCACCACCATGATCGGGGCGCCTGACGGACGCACGGGCCAGCCAGGGGCCGCCACGCGGCAGGGGGGCTTTCCTCGGAACCCCTATGGCTTCTATCGCGGCAATCTGGGGCCTTCGGGAAGCAGCGATGCGGGATTCTACATCAACCTGTGGGGGCTCATTCCCCTCTTGGCGGTGTTCTTCCTGTGGATTCACACCACGCGCTGGGTCGATGCCGACAGCCATTCTCTGAAGCTCAATTCCGAAATGTGGAACGCCCTGGCGTTTCTGCCCGCCGTGGGGGGCTTCATTCTGGCGCTCTGCGTGCCGATGTTCGCCCTGGGGTTCGTGGGGTTGCTGGCGGCCTACGGCGTACCGCTGGGGTGGTACATCAAAGAGCGAAACGAGCGGGTGCCCGATTCGGCGAAGGTGATGACGCCGCAGCACATTCAGGGGTTGATCATCCGCGGCGCCGCGCGGCTGGGGCTGAACATCGCGCCCACGCGCGAAGCGCGCGATAGCGCCTTGGGGCCGCCGATTCGGTTCATCGGCAAGTCGATTTCGGGCAAGGGCGAAGATGAAAGCCGCTCGAGGCAGGCCGAAAAATCTCGCGGTTTCGTCGCCGCGAAAGAACTGGTGTACGACGCGATCATGCGCCGCGCGACCGACGTGCACCTGGAACCCAGGGAAGACGAGTATTCGGTGCGTTACCGCATCGACGGCGTGATGTACCCTGCCGAGCCGTTCGATCGCGCCATGGGCGAGTCCATCGTCAACATCTTCAAGGTGCTGGGCGCGATGGACATCACCGAGAAGCGGAAGCCGCAGGATGGCAGCTTTCGCGCCCAGATGGAAAAGCGGCTGATCGATTTTCGGGCGGCCAGCCAGGGGACGCGCGAGGGAGAAAAGCTGAGCGTCCGCATTCTCGACCAATCGCAGGCCGTCAGCCGACTGCCGCAACTGGGGTTGCGCAAACAGATCCAGCAGCAGGTCGTGGAGATCATCAATCTGCCTCATGGAATGTTCCTCAGTTGCGGGCCGACCGGCGCCGGCAAATCGACCACGCTGTACGCCGCCCTCGGTGAACTCGACGCCTATCAGCAGAACATCATCACGGTCGAAGACCCGGTCGAATACAAAATCGCCAACGTGACCCAGATCGAGGTCAATGCCAAGGCAGGCAATACGTTTCCCAATGCGCTGCGCAGCATTCTGCGGCAGGACCCCGACGTGGTGATGATCGGCGAGATTCGCGATGCCGAAACCGCCAAAATCGCCTGCCAGGCAGCCAACACGGGCCACATGGTCTTTTCGACGATCCATGCCAACGACACGGTCAGCGCCCTGTATCGCCTCATCGACCTGGGGGTCGAGCCGTTTTTGATGTCGTCGGCCCTTTCGGCCATTCTCGGCCAGCGGCTGGTGCGCAAGCTGTGTGAAGATTGCAAGGTCGGCTACGCCCCACAACCCGACCTGCTGAAACAGATCGGGTTGCCGGCCGACAAGATCGAGGCGTTTTACCGCCCGCCGGGCAGGAGCGAGGTGGTGTGCCCCACCTGCGGCGGCATGGGGTACAAGGGGCGGATCGGGGTCTTCGAGCTTCTGATCATCAGCGAGCGGTTGCGAGACATGATCCGCGAGAGCGCGCCGGTGACGGCGATTCGCGCCGAAGCGCGTAAGAACGGCATGCTGTACATGAAAGAAGAGGGGTTGCGCCTGGTGGTCAAGGGCGTCACCTCGCTTCAGGAATTGCAGGCCAACGTCAAATGAGTCGCGTTTGCGTGGTTCCCTCTCCCGCCGGGAGAGAGGGTCAGGGTGAGGGCCACGTCATGTCTGATCCGGCCCCCACCCCGGTCCTCCCCCAACGGGGGAGGAAGTTGCTCAATTGTTTGATCGCTCAGTTCACCACGAGATTGTCATGGAATACCTGTTCGGGGTGCTGGTGCTTCTGGTCTTTGGCGTCGTCACGTGGTGCGTGGCGAGCGAGGGGGCCTGGGGCGCCGGCCTGATCTTTCTGTGCGTGCTGTTCGCGGGCCTCCTGGCGATGAACTTTTTCGAGCCGGTGGCGGCGTTTCTCGACCACCAGGGTGGCGAATGGGTTCAGAATTATTCCGACCTCGCGGCCCTGGTCGGGTTGTTCGCCCTGTTCACGTTCCTCGCGCGATCCGCCGCTGAACATCTCGCTCCGACCGATCTCGAACTCGACGGGCGGATCTACCAGTTCGCCCGCTGGGTGTTTGCCGTCGCCACCGGCTACACGACCACGGCGATTCTGCTGACGGCCCTGCACACGGCGCCGTTGCCGCGCGAATTCATCGGTTTCAAGCCCGAAGGCAAGAATCTGTTCGACATGCGGGCGCCCGACCGCGAATGGCTGGGGCTCGTGCAGCACATTTCCGAGCGGGTGCTTCGCACAGGGCGCACTTTTGACGGAGGCATTCCTCCCGACCTCGCCGGCAGCGATCCTTCCCACTGGCCGCAAACGAGCTGGCCTGCCTACCCGATTCGCTACGCCACCCGCCGCGAAGACCTGGCCTCGGGGCGCGGGTCGCAGGCCCCCGCGGGGAGCACCTCGCCGGCCCCGGCAACGAGCGGCACCGGCAGCGGCGGCAGTGGCAAGGCGGCGTTTTGAGGGCCGTGCCCGGTCAGCGTTGCACAAGCGCGGCAATCTTCAGGACCGTGTTCCAGTTGCGCGCCGTTCCGCGAGTGCCCAGCGAGCGCTCGATCAACGTGTTGGTCAGCTTTGATCGGCCGATACCATTCGGGTAGACGGCGTAGAGCTGCTTTCCCGCCGCGCGCACGATTTCGGGCCCGACGATGGCCGATTGCAGCCGGCGCAGGTTGTCTGCGGGCGGGGCGGATTTCAGAAAAATCACGACGAGCCGGCCCGGGTCTCGTGCGGCCTGGTCGGGGAAGGGGTTGTCGGCCACGATCGAAAGCCACTGGTCGGCTGTGCGGACCAGATAGTCGACCGAAACGCCCAGGCGCTTCGCGGTTTCGGCTTCGAGCCGGCGTTCGAGCGCGGCGCCGGTCTGCCGCGCGCTGCGAAATACCAGATTGCCGCTTTGCAGCCGCGAAACCGCACCGGCAAACCCCAGGTCGGCCAACAGCCCGCGCAGGTTGCTCATCGCGACCAGGTTTCGCCCGGCGACGTTGATCGCCCGCAACAGGGCGATCTGGTTGGCGACGGGCTTTTCCACGGGGGCGACCTCGCTCTCAAGGAACATTCTCTCACAACAGGCAATCCGGCGTCGACTGGCCGCTCTGCTTGACGCGTCCGACTGACGCAACACGCACCGCGAGCCGCGAGAGCGATCGTTCGACGACTCGCGGAACCATTTTTGCGAGTGTATTCTAGGCTTCATGAGTCATGGATTGTCTCTGTCCCCCGTCGGGCGGTTGGTCTTCGAGGCGCAATGCGATGCGGCTGCCACACCGACAGCGATTCTGCCCGAGGCTGAATCGGCGCGTCTGGAGCGGGCCTTCGGCGAATCGAGCGCGGCGGGGTTGATGGCCTTGGCGCGTGCTCGTGAGGAGCGCCCTCTCAGCCCCGATCTCGATTTCTGGCGAGGGTTCGCGCGACAGTTGATTGCAGCGATTTGCCATCTGGGTGAGGCCGCACCGGCCCGCTGGAACACCGTGCCGCCGCCTTCCCCCGCCGAGTTAAGCGAACTCGTGGCGTCCGCCCCGCCGATGCGCGGACTGGAGTATCTCGATGTCGCCGTCTTGCGATCGCTCTGGGAAGAATTGGCAGCAGAGGCGAGCGCGTGCGGTTCCGCGTGGAAAGGCGGGCCGGCGGCCTATTTGCAGCACATCGACCCGGTGTTCCATCAACTGGGGCGCGTCACCTTCCATCTGGCCGAAAACAGGCGCGACGCCGAACGACCGTTCGCCTTCCTGGCCACCTTCACCCACCGGCTGACCGATCAGGCAAAAGTGGCGCATGTGCCGCTCGGCGAGGCTCTCAAATCGTCGGCCGGCGCGAAAGACGCCGTCAAATTGAAGGCCCTGCTGGAACCGGTGGAGCGTGCGGCGGAGGCCAGCCCGCTGGTCAGAGAACTGCTCGACCGCAAGTCGTTGTTTGCGCCGCAGGCCTGGACCATCCGTCAGGCCTATCGCTTCTTGCAGGAGACACCGCGGATGGAAAGCGCGGGAGTCGTTGTCCGTGTCCCCGATTGGTGGTCGGTCCGCCGTCCGCCCCGGCCTCGCGTGCAAGTCACCCTCGGCAAGCGCGAGCCGAGCGGGTTGGGGCTCGACGGAATGCTCGACTTCAACATCGCCCTCAGTCTGGAGGGAGATGAGTTGACCGAGGCCGAGCGCAGGCAGTTGCTCGCGGCGACAGAGGGGCTGGCGCTGCTGCGTGGGAAATGGGTCGAAGTCGACCGCGAGCGTTTGCAGCAGGCGCTGGCGCACTGGAAGCAGGTGCAGTCGACGCATTCCGAGGGGGTGAACTTCATCGCGGGCATGCGGCTGCTCGCCGGGGCGGCGTTCGAAGAAAGCCGCGACGAAAACGACCGCACAGTTGCCTGGTCGGACGTCGTCGCGGGGGATTGGCTCCGCGACGCGCTCGCCCAACTGCGGTCTCCGCTGCCCGACCGGGCTTGTCAACCGGGGCGAGATCTGCGGGCAACGTTGCGACCCTACCAGGTCGACGGCGTCCGCTGGTTGTGGTTAGTGACACAATTGTACCTGGGCGGCTGCCTCGCAGACGACATGGGGCTGGGGAAGACCATTCAGGTGATCGACCTGCTGCTGCAACGCCGCCGCGCTGCGGGAGCGGGCGGTTCAGGCCCGAACCTGCTGGTGGTCCCGGCGACGTTGCTGGGCAACTGGCGACAAGAACTCTCTCGGTTTGCCCCCACACTCACCGTGCGGATGCTGCACCGCTCGGAATGCGATGCGGAAACTCTGGCCCGCATCGCCGGTGCGCCGCTGCGGGAACTGACCAATTGCGATCTGGTGGTCACTACGTATGCACTTGTCCGCAGGCAGCCCTGGCTGGCTGATGTCGCCTGGGCGCTGATCGTGCTGGACGAGGCGCAGGCCATCAAGAATGCCGGTTCTGCGCAAGCGAAAAGCGTCAAGGCGCTCCCGGCTCGCACCAGATTGGCGCTCACGGGCACGCCCGTCGAGAACCATTTGGGCGACCTGTGGTCCCTGTTCGACTTTGCCTGTCCGGGCCTGTTGGGCACCGCCACGGAGTTCAAGAAGTATATCAAACGCTTGAACGACCGGCAGAATCCGCAGGCGTATGCCGGTGTGCGCCGGCTCGTGCGGCCGTACATTCTCCGCCGGCTCAAGACCGACCCCACGATTGTTCCCGATCTGCCCCTCAAGACCGAAATTCGCGCGGAATGCGGCCTCTCGAAGATACAAGCGACGATGTACGAAGCGGCCGTGGCCGACCTGGCCCGGCGACTGAAACAGGCGGAGGGGATCGCGCGCCGGGGCCTGGTGCTGGCGACGCTGATGCAGCTCAAGCAAATCTGCAACCATCCCTCGCAACACCTGCAGCGAGCGGTGTATCCGCCTGAAGAAAGCGGCAAGTTCGAACGCCTGAAACTGCTGTGCGAACCGATCGCGGAACGGCAGGAGCGGGCGTTGGTCTTCACCCAGTTTCAGACTTTGACCGAACCCTTGGCGGTATGGCTCAAGACAGTCTTCGGAAAGCCGGGACTGGTGCTGCACGGCGGCACGCCCGTGAAGAAGCGGAGCGAACTGGTCAGTGCGTTTCAATCTGATGACGGCCCTCCGTTCTTCGTGATCTCGCTGAAGGCCGGCGGCAGCGGGCTGAACCTCACCGCAGCCTCGCACGTCGTTCATTTCGACCGCTGGTGGAACCCGGCGGTCGAGAACCAGGCCACCGACCGCGCATTCCGCATCGGGCAGAAGAGGAACGTAATGGTTCACAAGTTCGTGTGCCGCGGCACAGTCGAAGAACGGATCGACGAGCTGATCGCTTCGAAGCAGGACGTGGCCGACCAGGTCCTCGGGCCCGACGTCGGCGCGGAACGCCGGCTCACCGAAATGGACGACGACGAGTTGCTGGGGTTCGTCGCGCTCGACCTTCAACGGGCCCTGGAGGACGATTGAGATTGTCGGACGCACGCCTGCTGGGTAAGCTATTTGAGTTCAGCGTGGGTATCTTGCTCGCGAACGGAGTCGCGCTATGGGTTATCGTCGCAGTTGGGGCCGCTACGGCGGCGGTTGGGGAGGCTGGGCGCCCTATGTGCCTGTCGCGAAACGCCGGGCTCAGGCCGCGGCGTACGCGAAGCGCCTCGCACAGCAACACGGACGGCCGCTGTCGCCCGTCAAGATCGATGGCCGCGCCATCGCCAAGTCATTCTGGGGCAAGGCCTGGTGCGACAACCTCGAAGCCTATGGCGACTTCGCCAACCGCTTACCGCGCGGGCGGACCTACGTCCGCAATGGATCGGTGATCGACCTGGAAATCGCAAAAGGCAAGATTACGGCCCTGGTCAGCGGCCGCGAAGTCTACAAGCTGACGATCACCATCGCATCGCTGCCTCGAAAAGTGTGGCAGGCTCTGCAGCGCGACTGCGCCGACTCGATTTCCTCGCTGATCGATCTCTTGCAGGGCCGGTTTGACCGCGGCGTCATGGAGCGCCTGGCACGTAAGGACGACGGGCTGTTTCCCAAGCCCAATGATATTCAGATGGAATGCAGTTGTCCGGATTACGCCGGCATGTGCAAGCACATTGCCGCGGTAATGTATGGAGTGGGCGCCCGGCTTGACCGATCGCCAGAGCTGCTGTTCACATTGCGTAATGTCGACCACCTGGAGCTCGTGAGCCAGGCCGTCGCCGGAGAAAACCTGGATCGCGCCTTGGCGACAGAGACGCCCGACAGTTTGCGATCCGACGATCTGGGTGAGATGTTCGGCATCGAACTCGAAACTGGCGGCCCCTCCCTCACAAGCGGCAATGGCGCGACGAAGACGCGCCGCAGGACCTCCCGGCCCCCGAAGACAGCCCCCCAAACTGCGAAGAAGCCACCTGCAATCGTTTCGGCGGTGCGCAAGCCCTCCCGAGCGGCGGCCAAGACCACCGCGACGGCATCGGTCAAACCAGTCAAACGGAAGCGGACGGCAGCGCGTCCCGCATCGAAGATCAGCGCATCGGCGAAACCGAACGCGTTGTTGGCGTCGGTCCCCCGCGCGCGGCGGACAAAGCCGCCCAGGGTGGCGTGCGACGACTGAGCGCGGGCCTTCAGCTCGTCGTATGCCGGGGCGGGCCGCGTGCGGGCCTGCCGAGGGCATTCTGCACGTCTCCGTCACGGCGCCCGAACAACTGGGCAGCGCATCACGCATCTACCGCGCGGCGCTGTGAGTGTCCGTGAGTGGCCCTGCACCGAATCGCTGGCGGGACGGCACCACAGAGGCAAAATAGTCGCAAAATAGTGGGGGCCGGCGGGATTCGCATCGGCCTGCAAGCCAACCAGAGGTCGTGGCCGAATTGGGCACGGCGCGCAGTGACAACCGGCCGCCAACGATTTTCTCTGTCGCCTCCTTTTGGCTGCTGTATCCTCCTCGCCGGTACGCGACCGGGCAACTCAGCTCCACCGGCCCGCGGGCTTTTGTTTCCACAGCCAGATGATCCAATCGACGTTTTTCGGTTCGCCGCCGAAATCTTTGAGGCGCGTCATGCACTGCCCGCGATGGTGCTGCGAATGCATCGCGATCTGCACCAGCGCCTGGGCCACGGTAATGACGCACGGCGGCTCGGGGAACCAGGGGACGCGCACCGTCAGCGACATGGCCTGGGCGTCGAGCGCCGCCGCGAACTCGCGCAACTGGGCGTGCGACGCCTGGGCGCGGGCCTTCAGATCGTCGTATGTCGGTGGCGGGCCGTCGGGCGGACCCGCCGCCGTTTCGCCGCGGACCACCGCCAGCAGCCCATCCTGAACGCCGACGATGTGAGCCACGCGGCGGCGCAGCTCTTCGTGATCGCGGGCGGGAGATTTGCCCCAGGTCTGAAAGAAAATGGCATTGGCCCATTCGGAATGGGCCACGAGTTCGCGGAGGAAGGTGAGCATCTGGTTCTCCGACAGCGACAGGTTGTTACTCCGCAACAAGAGAGCTCTGCGACGTTGCCGTGCAAGCGGTTTTGGTCATCTGCCCCAGTTCACGTCCGCCGGTAGAGATTGCTGGCTGCGAAGGTTCGTCCACAAAGAACACTTTACGCTATGAGCACGCTGGCCGAAATCGAAGCCGCTGTAGAGGGGGGCAAGGAAAAGCAGCAACTCCTGCTTTTCGGCAAGGGACAGTGGCTCGATGGTGGGTCTGCGCTCGCTGACAAGGCTTTCGATTCAGACAGCTCTCGGCATGCTGGTCCCGCCCTGCCAGGCATTAATTTTCCGGGCGCGTTGTTCCCTCATCCAGCGGTTTACGCAGGCCCACCATTTGTTTTGCGCGAGCCTGTCGCGCTCTCCCGTGAACAATCCGGACGGCTGTTCCGGCCCCCGGCCCCGCACCGATCGGCTGGCGATGGCCAGGCCGCGCGCCCGAGTTGACTTTCAAGTGCATTATAGCTATAATGTACATAATAGTAATTATGATTTCTCGGCGGCAAGGGGTTCCATCATGCAGGTTGGCATCGCGGAAATTCGCAACAACATGGCCGACGCCATCAATCGCGTCGCCTATCAGGGGGAGCGCGTCATTCTGGAGCGCCGTGGCAAAGGCGTCGCGGCCATCGTGTCGATGGACGACCTGGCGCTTTTGGAAGCGCTGGAGAATCGCGAAGACGTGAAGGCGGCGCGGAAGGCGCTGGCCGAAATGAAACGCAAGGGGAAAAAGGCCGTTCCGTGGGAGCAGGTCAAGAAAGAACTGGGGCTGTAGGCGATGCGTTGCAACATCGTCATTGCCCCGGAAGCTCGACGCAACTTGAAACGCCTGCACGGGGCGATTCGCCGGCGCATCGCCGATGGGATTGACGCACTGGCGGATGATCCCCGTCCACCGGGTGCGGTCAGGCTGGCCGGTGATGTCGACAATCTCTGGCGGATTCGGGTTGGGGACTACCGCATCGTGTACCGGATTCAGGACGACCGACTGATCGTGCTGATCCTGCGGATCGGACACCGCCGGGACGTTTACAAAAAAGGACGGTGAATCATGGCCAGCATTGCACGCGACAAAAACGGCAACCGGCGGATTCTGTTCGTGGCCCCCGGCGGCAAGCGGCCGACGATCCGGCTGGGCAAGGTTTCGCACCGGACGGCCGAAGGGATCAAGTACCGCGTGGAACAGCTTGTCGAACACCTGACCTACAAGCGGGCGATGGACACGGACCTGGCGCAGTGGGTTGCCGACCTGGAACCGCGACTGGCGGAGAGACTCGCGCGCGTGGGCCTGATTGCCAAGCCGGATGCCAAGCCGGCCGAAACGCTCAGGGCCTTCCTGACGCCAAAGCGGCGCAAAAAGCGGCGCAGCAAACGCACGTTTCGGGTCGTATCGACTCGCAACCGGATTGCGAAGCGCATGAAAAAACCCCGGAATTGCCGAGGTCCGCAGCAACCTGCGAGAATCGACAATCCCGGGGGATGGAGGCGGGGGGAATTGAACCCCCGTCCTGTGATGCCGCCGTGAAAGCTTCTACGTGCCTAGTCGGTCGATTGCGTCGCGGCGGCGGGCTCGGCCGACAAGGCCCATCCGCAGCCAGCCGGTCACAAAGTCTCGTGCCGCGCGTAACCGGCGTTGACGCGGCGCCAGCCTGATTTTTGGCCGACTTTTGGACTCCTCAGGCGGGGATTCCGCAGTCGGGGTTGCCTGTGTCAGGCAGCCAGAGCAAAGCTCTTTTCAGCAGTTAATGTGTGATCAGCTTTTAACGTGGCCAACTGATCAACCACGGCACGCCACTTACACGCCTGGTCATCCAGTCGAATCCGATCGCCCCCGGATGCAGCACGCGAGTGCTTATTCAATCATAT
This sequence comes from Planctomycetaceae bacterium, assembly GCA_052388175.1. Lineage (GTDB taxonomy): Bacteria > Planctomycetota > Planctomycetia > Planctomycetales > Planctomycetaceae > SIAF01. Next base: position 39,468 of record JBQTIL010000054.1, read on the forward strand.
CGGCTGAGGCGAACCGGTCAACGCGGTTCTCTTCCCGGTACAACCGGAAAAAGCTCGCACAGTTCGCACGGGTAACCGGCTTTGCGGCCGAGGGCGCCCAGATCCTGGGCCTCTTCCTCACTTTTCCCCCGTCCGGGAGAGGAAGAAGGGCTGCCGGCCGTCGCACGCCCCAACTCAGCTCGGTCGAGGCAACAGGTCGCTATTCGCCTTCGTCGGGCAGAGGTTGATCGTCTGCATTGCGCTCCGACTTCAAGGCGTAGCTCTCTTCGAGCCTGCGGCTGTAATCGATGTTCGCCTGATCTCTGGCGCGTTGCGCGAGCACTTCGTACGCCGACGACGGGTTGAACAGCGGCGCTTCTTTGAACGCTTCGCGATCGGCCGGCTTTCGCGAAGCCACCCGCACGACGACGTATGCCGAGGCATTGTCGTTGATTGTCGAACCGGTTTCTTTCTCTTTGAGTTCATCGAACACGAACTGCATGAACCTCAGCCCAATGGCCGGAACGACAACCGGGTTGCCCAATTGGACCTGCGGCCGGCGCAACCCCTCTGTCGGTGCGAATGATTCCTTCCACCACGAGAACTCGGGCGATTCGCGAACCGCGATGGCCGCCGACTGAGCTTCGCCCGAAACAGTCTGGCCCGCCAGCACCTGTTCCATCGGCTGCAGGCTTTTTCGAACCAGTTCGGCCAGTTCTTCGGCGCGTTTTTTGGCGAGAGGCAGCGCCTGCTGGTGCTTCCAGGCGTCGATCACTTTCTCTTTGACTTTGGGCTCGCCCAGCGTCGGGACGTGGGCCGGCACATCTTCGACCTTCCAATAGACGTACAGGTCGCCGGTTTCCGGGTCTTCACCCTGCATCGGGCTGCGCAACGTTTCGCTTTCGAACGCGCGCTCGAGAATCGATCGGCCGCCAAACGACCCGAAATCGGCGCCCCCGTCAGGCTCCTCGACCCGGCCGATACCCGGCGTCTCGCGCAATTCGTCGCCCGACACAAGCTGCGTCTCGCCGAACCGCATGTCAAACCGCTTCGCGATCGACTGCAATTCCTTCCTCGAAATCTCCATCAACTGCTTGCGTTGCTGCGGGTCGGCCTTGGTATCGGGCGTCTCCTGGTCGGCAAGTCGCGCCCCGACGTCGGGCAAGGTCTCGGCCGCCTTCGCCTGCAACTCGCGCTGCCGCCTGAGCGTACGCTCGCGCAGCAGGCTTTCGCGAATCATGTCGCGCAATTCATCGTCGAGCGGCTTGTAACGGATTTCGGCCGGCGCTTTGCCGGCCGGCTTCGAAGCCTTTGTGTCCGGGGTTGCCGGCTCGTCGGCGCTCGCGTCTGCCTCGTCATCTGCCGCGGGTTGGTCCTTCGGCGATTCGTCGCCCGCGGCTTCTTCCTCACCGCCGCAAGACTTCTCACCGGCCGGCTGCTCGCTCTGGCGGGCGGCAGGCGATTTCTCTTCGGGGGCGATCTGGGGGTCTAAAGGGGCCGCGTCATGGGCGGGGTTTTCCGCCGCAGGACCGCGTTCTTGCAGCCGCATATCGAGGTCTTTCTTCGTTTCGTAGTATTCTTCGATCGCGCGATCTGTGACGGGGTCGTTCTTCGTAACCCACTCTTCGGCCGATTTGTAAGTGGCCACCAGATACTGCAGCCTGACGCGTGGCGGCTGGCGGAACCCCGGCCGGTATTCGCCGTTCCGCGACGATTCAACGGCCCCCTTGTGGGCCTCGAAGAAACGCGCGATCTCGGCCTCGGAAGGCGCGGGGACTCTGGCCTTGAAATCGCTGATCGGCAATACGGCGGCCTCAATTTTCTGGCGGGTATTGAGCTGCTGGTAGAACCGCCAATACTGCTCGGGCGAAGGCGCAACGGAAGGAACAGTCAATTGATACGCGAGCATTGCCGCCAGTTCGTCGCGCAGTATGCCGTACAACTCGCGCGGTGCGATTGTCAGCTTTTCGAGAATATCGCGAAAATTCGACGTGGTCAGTTTTTTGTTGGTTTCCTGATCGAGGAACCGCTCGATTTGCAGGTCGTCAACCACGATGCCCATCCGTTGGGCTTCGTGCCGCAGCAGCCACGAAAGGACCAGGCTGTCGCTGGTCGGCTGGCCGAAGCGGAATCGGAATCGCGGGCTCTGGAAGAACATGGGAAATTTTTCCAGCTCCGGATGCGCGGCGACCAGGGCCTGGAACATGAAATGATTGGCGATATTCCGCCGATTTCGCAGTTCGAGCAGATTGGCCTGAGTGAGGTCGCCCACGTTCGACCGGAAGAGCACCTGACCTTTGGAGTGTCCGGCGATGCCCTGCGCCATTTTCATGAGCGGGTCGCCGACGACAAAAGCGAGGATCGCCAGGACGGCCAAAAAGGCGAGCAGCTCTCTCTGATACTGCCGGAAAACCTTGAACGGAGAAGCCATACTCTTGACAGACCGCGGAATAATGAACTATGGGATTTGCACGCAGCGGACGTAAGTCCCCGCGCCGCCGCCGATTGTAGCTGGGTTCGCGAGTGTGACAAGGCCAACAGATTGTGGCGAAAAAGAAGCTCAAAGGTCTGGTGATCGTCGAGTCGCCGGCCAAAGCGCGCAAAATCAACAGCTTCCTCGGGAGAGACTACCGAGTCCTCGCCAGCATGGGGCACGTGCGCGATCTGCCCCCCACCGCTGCCGACATACCCCCTGAGTTCAAGAAAGAACCCTGGGCCAAGAAACTGGGGGTCAACGTTGAGGCGGGCTTCGACCCGCTGTACGTCATCCCGAAGGAAAAGAAGAAGGTCATTACCGAGCTCAAGGCGGCCCTCAAAGAGGCCGACGAACTGATCCTCGCGACTGACGAAGATCGCGAGGGAGAGAGCATCGGCTGGCACCTGACCGAGGTCTTGAAGCCCAAGGTTCCGGTAAAGCGGATGGTCTTCTCTGAGATCACTCGCGACGCCATCCAGCAGGCCATCAAGAACCCCCGCGCCCTCGATCAGAACCTGGTGTCGGCCCAGGAGACGCGCCGGGTACTCGATCGGCTGTACGGCTACACTCTGAGCCCGCTGTTGTGGAAGAAAATCGCGCGCGGGCTGTCGGCCGGCCGCGTGCAATCGGTGGCCGTGCGCCTGATCGTGCAGCGCGAGCTCGAGCGGCGGGCGTTCCGCACCGGCACCTACTGGGACCTGAAAGCGCAGCTTGCGACGAAAGCCGGCGGCTCGTTTGAAGCCCAATTGACGTCGGTTGGCGGCCGGCGAATCGCCACCGGCAAAGATTTTGACGAGCAGACCGGCAGGCTCAAAGAGGGCGCCGAAGTCTTGCTGCTTGACGAGCAGGCCGCACGCGACTTGCACAATCGGTTGCTCACTTCGACATGGCACGTCGCCGATCTCGAAGAGCGGCAACAGACCCGCAATCCGTACCCTCCGTTTACCACCAGCACATTGCAGCAGGAATCGAACCGCAAGCTGGGGATGTCGGCCCGCGAGACGATGCAGGTCGCACAGCGGCTGTATGAAGACGGCTACATCACCTACATGCGAACCGATTCGGTGTCGCTCTCTCAAGAGGCGATTTCTGCGGCGCGCCGGTGCATTCAAACCCGTTACGGCGACGAGTTTCTCAGTGCCGCCGTGCGCACGTTTGAAACGAAATCGAAGGGCGCGCAAGAAGCCCACGAAGCGATTCGGCCCGCCGGCACTGAAATGCAGACCGGCGAAGAGCTGGCGCTCGCGGGTCGCGAACTGGCCCTCTATTCGCTGATCTGGAAACGAACCATCGCGACCCAGATGGCCGAGGCCCGTCTGCGCTTTCAAACCGCCACAATCGCCGCGAGCGACGCCCTGTTTCGCGCAACCGGCCGGCACGTCGAGTTCGCCGGGTTCTTTCGCGCCTATGTCGAAGGGGTCGACGACCCGGCCGCAGCGCTTGACGACCAGGAATCGGCCCTGCCCGAATTGCAATCGGGCGACCCCGTTTCGTGCCGTGATCTCGAAACGCTGTCGCACGAAACGCAGCCCCCGGCGCGATTCACCGAAGCGACCCTGATTCGCACGCTCGAAGCCGACGGAATCGGCCGCCCCAGCACCTACGCGTCGATCATCAGCACGATTCAGGATCGCGGCTACGTCGTGAAGGTCGGTACGCAGTTGCGGCCGACGTTCACCGCGATGGCCGTTACCCGCCTGCTCGAGCAGAACTTTCCGCAACTGGTCGACGAGCAGTTCACGGCCAGCATGGAGCAGACGCTCGACGACATCGCCGCCGGCCAGGCCCAGTCGACCCCCTACTTGAAGCAGTTTTACCTGGGGAAACAGGGGCTCGACGAGCAGGTCAAGTCGCACGAAGAGAACATCGACCCGCGCATCGCCTGCACCGTGGAACTGGAAGGGTTGTCTTCAAAAGTGCGGGTCGGAAAGTTCGGCCCGTATCTGGAGAAAGAACAGGATGGCGAGAAGATCACCGCGTCGCTGCCCAATGACGTGACTCCCGCCGAGATTACCGACGAGATTGCCGAGCAGTTGCTGGAACAGAAAAAAAGGGGCCCTAACGCGCTCGGGATGCACCCGGAATCGGGCGAGCCGGTCTTCGTGCTGGTGGGGCGATTCGGGCCTTACGTGCAGTTGGGGAACGTCGGAGCGAACGGCGAAAAGCCGAAACGGGTGTCAGTGCCGCGAAACCTCAATTCACAGGAATTGACTTTCGATCAGGCGCTCAACCTGTTGAGCCTGCCTCGGACGCTGGGCGACCATCCGGAAACCGGCAAACCGGTGCAGGCCGGAATCGGCCGATTCGGGCCCTACGTTTTTCACGATGGAAAATACAAGTCCATCCCCAGGACGGGCGACGTGTTTACCATCGACCTGAGTAACGCCGTTGAGCTGTTGAAGCAGGCCCGCGTCCGGAACGCACCCGCGCCTCTTAAGGAACTTGGCCCGCACCCGGCCGACGGGCAACCGGTGCTGCTCCTCGAAGGCCGCTATGGCCCTTACGTGAAGCATGGGAAAGTGAACGCCACGGTTCCCAAAGAGACGCCGCTCGACGAGGTATCTTTGTCGATGGCCCTGCCGCTGCTCGACGCCCGCGCCGCCCGCGGCACGACGCCGGCGCGGCGCGGTGCACGGCGCCCTGCGGCAAAAAAGCCAAACGCGCCCCTGAAGAAAAAAGAGTCGCCCAAGGCTGCCGCGAAGAAGACGCCTCGTCGCAAGAAAAAATAGCGCGCGACGGCCGAAGCTTCCTGCGCGCCATTGGGCTCATGCCTCAGCTTCGATGGCGCAGCAGATCGAGCGCAGCGCCCGAAGTGCCCCCCAGTGCGCATGCCGCCGACGGCCGCACAGCGGCAGGAAGCGCCTTAAGTCGGCTCGAAGCGTGCGTTTCGAGAAATGTCGGCGAGGCACGCCCGCAGTTTGCCGGGCGCCGGCGTTTTTTCCCGTCCTGCTTGGCTCGTCGGCGAATCTGCGGCCCACTTCATCGCGGTCTGGCGACATAGTATAGTAGGAAAGTTGAAACGGTCGCGTTTTCCGGCCGGTAATCCCCCCCCCCCCCCCCCCCCCCTGCGAATTCCCCATGCTTGCGTTCCGCGTTGGCACCCGTTCTATGCGCTGGCTTTCGGCCGCGGCTCTCGTTGCCGTCGCGTCACGAGGCGCAGCCGCCGAAGATCAACGGATGGCGAGGTTTCGCGAACACGCCGAACCCATTCTCGTCGAATACTGTCACGGCTGCCACGCGGGCGCTGAGAAGAAAGGCAACGTATCGCTCGATGGGTTTACGTCAGATAAGGCTTTGCTTGAAAGCCGAGACCTGTGGTGGCGGGTGTTGAAGAACGTGCGGGCGGGGTTGATGCCTCCGGCAGGCGAGCCGCGGCCACCTGACGACGAACGGTCGGCGCTGGCTCGCTGGATCAAGCGAGATTCCTTCGGCAGCGATCCGCAGAACCCCGATCCGGGGCGCGTCACGATCCGCCGACTGAATCGAACCGAGTATCGCAATACGATCCGTGATTTGACGGGGGTTGATTTTCGGGCGGACGAAGAGTTTCCGGCTGACGACACCGGTTACGGGTTCGACACAATTGGCGACGTGCTGTCGGTCTCGCCGCTGTTGCTCGAAAAGTACCTGCAAGCGGCTGAAGTGATCGTTGGGGCCGCGGTTCCCACCGTTCCCCGCGTGGTGGCGGAAGAGATTGTTCCCGGAAGCAAGTTCGAGCCGGTCGATGGGAAGCTTACCGGAGACAAGCTTGTGGCGCACCTCAATGGCAAGGTCGAGTACAAGCTGCGGATCGCCACGCCGGGCGATTACCGGCTGATTCTGGAGCTGGAGATGGACGACGACCCTGATTTCGCCGATCCGTCGCGCGGCCGGGTGGTGTTCGCCGTCGACTACGACCTGCTGCTGGAAGCTGACGTCGGCTGGCTGAGCATGCGCAAGATGCGACATGAATTCGACCAGCGCTTGCAGCCAGGCGAGTACAAGCTGATGTTTTCGCTGACGACGATGGACGGCAGCGAAAAGCAGCAGAAGAAGAACCGCGGTCTGCGGATCAGCGCATTGCGCGTGCAGGGGCCGCTCGACGAGCAGCATTGGACGCGCACGAAGAACTACGACCAGTTCTTCACGCGCGCTGATCCGCCCGCAGGGGCCGAAGAACGCAGAGAGTACGCGCGCGAGCTGCTGGCGCGATTTGCCACGAAAGCCTTCCGTCGCCCTGTCGACGCGCCGACCGTCGACCGACTGCTGTCGATCGCCGAAGGGGTTTACAGTCGGCGCGGCAAGCGGTTTGAAGAGGGGATTGCGCAGGGAATGATCCCCGTGCTGGCCTCGCCACGATTCATCTTCCGCGTCGAAGAAGTCGCTCCCCCGACGGCCGGAGACCAGTACGGCCTGCTCGATGAATTCTCGCTGGCGTCGCGCTTGTCGTACCTGCTGTGGTCGACGATGCCCGACAAAGAGTTGTTCGAGCTGGCACAGCGGGGCGAATTGCGAGCGCGGCTCGGAGAGCAGGTGCAGCGGTTGCTTGCCGACAAGAGGGCCTTTGCCTTCATCGAGAGCTTCCTCGGGCAGTGGCTGCAGGTGCGCGACGTGATGAGCGTACCGATCGACGGAAAAGAGATCCTCAAGCGCGAAGGGAAGCCTTTTCCTGAGCTTTTCGTGCGGGCCGACCTGCGCGCCGCCATGCAGCGCGAGTCGGAGCTGTTCTTCGAACATATCGTGCGGGACGATCGCAGCGTGCTCGAAATGCTCGACAGCCGTTACACCTTTTTGAACGAACGCCTGGCGGCGCACTACGGCATTCCGGGGGTTGAGGGCAAGGAAATGCGGTTGGTGGAACTGCCCCCCGACAGCCCGCGCGGCGGGGTTCTGACACAGGGATCGACTCTGCTGGTCACGTCGAACCCCACGCGCACGTCGCCCGTGAAGCGGGGGCTGTTTGTGCTCGATAATCTGCTGGGGACCCCCGCCCCGCCGCCGCCCGAGCCGGTCGCGCAGCTCGAGGCGGTCGAAAAGGAGTTCAAAGGACGCGAGCCGACGCTGCGCGAGGTGATGGAGTTGCACCGGAGCAAGCCGATTTGCCAGGCCTGCCACGCCCGCATGGACCCGCTGGGGTTCGGCCTCGAGAACTTCAACGCCCTGGGAATGTGGCGCGATTCCGAACGCGGGCAGCCGATCGAGACTGAGGGGCGACTTATTACCGGCGAGTCGTTTCAAACCGTTCGCGAGCTGAAAAGAATCCTCGTCGAAAAACGCCGCAGCGATTTCTATCGCTGCCTGACAGAAAAGCTTTTAACTTATGCGCTGGGCCGCGGCATCGAGTATTATGACGTAGAGACCGTCGACCAGATTGTTGACCGGTTGGAACGCGAGCAGGGGCGGTTTTCGGCCTTGCTGTTGGGAATTGTCGAATCGGCCCCCTTTCAGAAGCGCCGAAATGCCCCAAGGTAGCGTGGTGCTTTGACACCGTGGCGGAATGGAACAAGTTCGAATTGGGGCCGCGCGAGGCACTTGCCTTGCCGGGCCTGTCGGGGATAAACTAACGGATCAAAGGTTGGTTATTGGTTGTTGTCGATCCTGGCCGATAAACCTCCAGCGAATCGCGGTTGGCAGCTACCGGCATGGTGGCGCATTGGCAGCGCTGGTCTGTCTCCTGGCGTGGGGACGATAACCCCGTCCGACATTCCCTTGGAGAGTATCGAACAATGAAGCGGGACCTCCTGCGGAACGAGATCGCCAAGACCGATCGTCGCGCCATGCTCGCCCGTCGCCGGTTCCTGAAGGGGGTCGGGGCCTGCATCGCGCTGCCGGCGTTTGAATCGCTGCTGCCAACGCGGATGCTGGCGGCCGAACCATCGAGTGTGCCGGGGCTGGCGGTTACGCCGACCGGGGCGCCCCTGCGGTTTGGCGTCGTGTACTTCCCCAACGGCGTCATTCAAGACAACTGGTGGCCGACGGGCGAGGGGGCCGAGTTTCAATTTGCCCGCACGCTGGAACCGCTCGAACCGTTCAGGTCGCAGTTGCAGATGTTTTCGGGTCTCGACCACCTCAACGCGACGACCGGAAAAGACGGCCCGGGTGATCACGCGCGGGCCAACGGCACCTTTCTGACGGGCGTACGGGTGAAAAAGACGGCGGGGGCCGATTTCCGCGCCGGCGTGTCGATTGACCAGGTGCTGGCACAGCAACTGGGGCATGTGACGCGGCATCCGTCGCTCGAGCTGTCGTGCGACGCGGTGCGCAAAGCGGGCAACTGCGATTCAGGTTACGCCTGCGCCTACCAGTACAATCTGGCCTGGAGCACGCCCACCACGCCCGTTTCGCCCGAGTGCAATCCGCGGCTGGCGTTCGAGCGGCTCTTCGGGGCCGGTTCGCGCGGCGAACGCCGCGAGAACCTGAAATTGCGCCAGGCTCAACAACGCTCGCTGCTCGATTTTGTGATCGACGACGCCCAGAATCTGCACAAGCAACTGGGGCACCGCGACCGGCAGAAGCTTGACGAGTATCTCGTCAGCGTGCGCGAGATCGAACAGCGGATTACCCGTGCCGAACATTTCGGCGACTCGCCTGATCCTGCGATCGAAACGCCCTCGGGTATTCCCACGAGCTACGCCGACCATTTGCAGTTGATGTTCGATCTGATGCTCCTGGCGTTTCAGACTGACTCGACCCGCGTTGTCACGCTTCTGATGGCGCACGACGGCAGCAACCGGTCATTCCCCGAAATCGGCGTGCCTGAAGGGCATCACTACCTCTCGCATCACCTCGGAAAAGAAGACATGATCGAGAAAGTGGCGTTGATCGACCACTGGTATTCGCAGCAGTTTGCGAAGTTTCTGGCGAAGCTCGATCAGACGCAGGATGTCGATGGAAAATCGCTGCTGCACAACTCGATGATCCTCTATGGCGGCGGCCATTCCGACGGCAACGGCCACACGCACGACAATCTGCCGATCGTGCTGGCCGGGTCGGGCGGCGGCAGCCTGAATGCCGGCCGGTTCCGCCGTGCGGGCTCGAAGCCGATGTGCAATCTCTTTCTGGCCCTTGCCGACAAGATGGGCGCCCAGGGTCTCGAGCGCTTCGGCGATTCGACGGGCCGACTGACCGATCTCTGATCGGCAGATCGCGGCAGGCCGCCTGGCGTCTCCCGGGCGACAATGGTCAGTGGGCGCATTTGTTGCGGCCAACGGGGATCGGTCGAAACCGGAGCCAGCGTCTCTCGATGAACGTCGGCGCGACGGTAACCGGGTCGTCGCCGGCTCCGGGAATTCCACCTTCATTTCCATTGCGCCGGTACCTCAGGGTGTAGGGCTTGCCAGCGCGCATAGCGTTGTACGCGCGAATCTGCAGAACAACGAACGGCAGGCGGTCTCCCGATCTGACAAGCGGGGCGAGAACTTCGTCGGTAGATTCTACGACGGTCGCCAGGTCGGTCTGGTAATTCGCCAGCGCGAGCGGCCGTCGGATCAGCAGGTGGTTGCAGACGCCCCCTTCCGTTCGAAGGTTGCTGTACATGGCGAACGCCCCCTCGGTCTTCAGCCCCAGGTAGGGTTGGAGGCAATTCACGGTCATCAGGATCGGCATTCCCCACAACAGCCGCGAAATGGGAGTGAAGCAGGGTTCTGCGGGTGACTCGAGACTTCGGGTCTTCCACAAGACGACGCACGCCAGCGCGATCGGAGCAATCGTCAGGCACCAGAACCCCCAGACACAGGATTGCACGACCTGCGAATCGAGGCTGCGGCCCAGCATCAATACGCCCGATGCTCCGAGGGCCACCGTCAAAGGGCGCCCCGGGCCCCGCGTTGTCGCCATTGCGAAAATGCGGCTTTTCGCGAGTGCGTCGATGCACGCGTCGGGAACAAACAAAAACAAAAGCGCCATCATGGTCGCGGCAAAATCGTAGAACCCGGCGAGTCCCAGCAGGTAATGGAAGAGCCAGCCCAGGCAAAGGGCGACCACCCTCGTACGCGACAAGATCAGCGCGAACGCCAATCCGCCCTCTACCAGAAGCGTGCCGTAGATCGCCGCGTAGACCGCCGGCCGCGAGACGGGCAGTGCCACCCCGGTGCGGGCAAATTCGCGAACGAAATTACCGTACAATGCGGCGCCGCAACTCAGGTCGGGGTCGAGGAAATCGGGGTTGAGTTTGTGCCAGAAGCTGAAGAAATACACGATCACCACCAGGCATCGCAGCGGCGGGCCGCAAGCGCGAAGCAGCCGTTCGGCGCCGGCCGACCCGGAAATCGGTCTCGCAAAGGGGGTGCTGCACAGAATGGTCGCCCCGACAAACAACTGCAGCAGACGATTGGTGTTGACGCTCGGCAGGGCTGCCGCAATCTCGAGGGTTTGGGCCAGCACAAAGGCGAGAAAGGGCGCGAGCGCAGTGGGGCGCACCAGAATGACGCAGGCCAGTGCGATGGAGAGAGCGTGCTGCGCCGGCCCGAGCCTGAAGTGTGCCACGTTTGAGTGATATAAAACGCTGGCCAGCGCGAACAACCAGGCGAACACCGCAAACCGGCTGGCAGTCTGGCTGGGCATGGTGCAGCGAATTCGCGACTTCAGGCCTCGTGATGGTGTGTCGGCAAAACTTGTCCCGGTGATGGCATCGGTCGGTTTGTCCACCCGATTGGAACGCTGCATTCATCCGCCGGTGGTCTTGCAAATTTGTCGATCCTAATGCCCGCTGGGACGTCAAGCCACTGCTTTCGCCGGTAAAAACCCGGGTATTCGCTCAGGCGAGCAACCACACTGGTTGAGCGGGCGCAGGTCCCGCGTGGATACGTGTCGGCACGACGGGAGCGACGATGTGAAACGTGCGGATCGCCGCCTGCGACGATTTGGCGGCGGCTCCCGACGGCAGCCAAGGTTCAGCGCGCCCGTTGGTCTTCGTAGGCGGGCGTCCACACCCACGGCAAAACGTGGCTGCGATGTGCCCACGCTTCCCACTGGGCGACAAGTTGCCTGACCCTTTCCGGGTCGCGGTCGGCCAAATTCGTCGTTTCAGTGCGGTCGACCGACATGTTGTAAAGCTCCCACGCACCGGCCGGGCCTTTCGCCACCAGCTTCCATTGGCCGTCGCGTACGGCGCGATTCCCTTCGTGTTCGAAAAACAGGGGCTGCTTACGTTCCAGCGACCGGGCGGCGAAGGCGGGCCGCAAACTGGTTCCTTCGAGCGGCGTGATCGCGAGCCCGTCGCGCTCTGCCGGGTACTTCGCTCCGGCCAGGTCGACGCAGGTGGCCATGATGTCGATCAGATGCGACGGTGAGTGAACAAACCGGTTGCGCAGGTCGGGCGCGATCCCTTGCGGCCAATGGGCGATCAGCGGCGAACTGATGCCGCCTTCGTGAACCCAGTGTTTGTATTCGCGAAAGGGAGTGTTCGAAACGTTTGCCCATCCCAGGCCATAGGCGACGTAGGTGTCTTCAGGGCCGGGCATCACCCCGGGCCCGGAGCGCACCGCGCGGCCGTCGCGCGTCTGCATCGGGGGCACGATCGCGGGTTGCAGGTCTTCTCGGCCAAATGCGCGGTAGTTTGCATTCTGAATCCTCTCGGCGTTGGACGTGCGGCCGACCAGCTCGGCGCAGCCGCCGTTGTCTTGCAGAAACAGAATCAGGGTGTTTTCGAGCCGCTTCTGACGCTTCAGTTCGGCAATCATTCGGCCGATGCCCTGGTCCATGCGGTCGATCATCGCGGCATAGACTTCCATGCAGCGCGCCTCCCAGGCCTTGTCAGATAAGTCATCCCAGCGCTCGGCGGTTGGCGTGAGTTGCCAGCGAGAATCAATCAGGCCCATCTGTTTCGCGCGCTCGAAACGCGCCTGGCGGATCGGCTCGTAACCGCCGTCGTACATGCCGCGGTACCGGGCAATATCTTCCGGCAGCGCGTGCATGGGCCAGTGCGCTGCCGTGTAAGCGACGTACAGAAAAAACGGTTGCGTCGCGTGGTCGCGGCCGTGCTCACCGATGAACTTCACGGCGTTGTCGGAAATCGCATCAGTGTAGTAGTAGGTCGCAGGCCGATACTCGGGGTCATTCTGGGGAGAAATCAGTGTGTTGTCGCGGCAGAGCGTCGTGGGGTCGAAGAAGCTGCCGGCCCCCCGAATCGTGCCATAGAACCTGCTGAACCCCCTCTGCAGCGGCCAATTGTCGGTTATCCCGCCCAAGCCTTCGTGTCGGGATACGTGCCATTTGCCCGTCATGTACGAACGGTAACCGGCCGGGGCCAGCGCTTCGGCGATGGTCAGGCAGTTGCGGCTGAGATCGCCGGCGTACCCCTCGGAGCGATACTTAGCGCCGGTCATGTGCCCCATTCCCGCCTGATGCGGGTACAGCCCCGAAAGCAGGGACGCGCGGGTGGGGCAGCAGCGGGCGCAGTTGTAAAATTGCGTAAAGCGCAATCCACCGGCGGCCAGCGCATCGAGGTGTGGCGTGCGAATCTCTCCGCCATAACAACCGATGTCGGAAAAGCCCATGTCGTCGGACATGATCACGATGAGATTCGGGCGCGGCGCGGCAGAATCGTCGGCACGACCAGGTCTCGCCGACACAGACAGGGCAACGAGTGCCGGCAGCAGAAGGACCGCCACGGCAGGTTCCGGCAGACTGCTGCAGAATGATTTTGTGCGTCGTGTACCACCGGCAGGATTTGTGTTCATCTGCGTCCCCGTGAGTTCGTGGAACAACGCTGACTCGAATAGACGTGCGAGCATTTTACCCGCAGGGCAGGCTGACGGGCAGAGAATCGAGCTCGCGATGGAACGGTTGCCGGCAATTCCGATTCGCAAGGAGGAAGAACACCGAGGCACGCGGCTTCAAGCATGGTCTGACGGCGGCCCGCGTCCTCATCTGCAGATTGCAGGCTGGTTGTGTCTCACGTACGCTGTGTTCGAAGGGAGACTGCCATGCAACTGATCGCGCCGCACCTGTGGTTTGCCGAAAAGGCCGAAGAAGCCGCCCGCTTTTACACGTCGATTTTTCCCGACTCGCGCGTCGACCGCGTCGTCGCCAGCCCGGCTGAGACCCCCAGCGGCCCGGCAGGCTCGGTCACCATCGTCGACTTCACGCTCGCTGGCCAGAAATTCCAGGCGATCAGCGCCGGACCGCTCGACCCCTTCAATCATGCTGTTTCGTTCGTGGTCAATTGCCGCACGCAGGCCCAGGTCGACCGCTACTGGAACGCGTTGCTCGACGGGGGAACGGCCGAGCAATGCGGCTGGCTGCGAGACCGCTACGGACTCTGCTGGCAGATCGTGCCGACCGTGCTGGGGGAAATGATCTCGGGCCCCGACCGCGGCAAGGCGAAGCGGGTGATGGAGGCCATGCTGAAGATGGTGAAGCTGAATATCGCGGCCCTCGAGCGGGCCTATGAGGGAAAGTGAGGCGGCGATGCGAAGGGCCGGGTATGCTCACCCCGGCTCATCCTCTTTCGACTCCGCCGCATTGAACCGGTTCATTGCCGCGTCGAATCCTGACGTCAGCCACAATTCGATGGCATCGGCCGCACGCTGCACGGCGGCTTCGATTTCGGCACGCTCGGGTTTGCTGAACCGGTCGAGCACATGGTCGGTCGAGGTCCGTCCCTCGGGGGGACGCGCGATGCCGATGCGCAGGCGCGGTACGGCTTCGGTCCCCAGATGCCTGAGGATGTCGGCCAGGCCTTTTTGGCCGCCGGCCGAGCCTGTTTTGCGCAGGCGGAGCTTCCCCAGCGGAAGGTTGATATCGTCGCAGACGACCAGCAGGTCGGAAGTCGCAAGCTGGTAGAAATCGACGATCTGCCGGGCGCTGATGCCGCTCGCGTTCATGTACGTCTGTGGAGCCGCCAGAAGGACGCGCTGGCCCGCCAGCGTCGCTTCGGCAATCTCAGCCTCAAACCGCGACCTGGGCCGCGGGGCCGCGCCGCGCGTCGCCAGTTCGGCGATCAGGTCGAACCCGACATTATGACGGGTCCCCGCGTACTTCTTGCCGGGGTTCCCCAGACCAATCACGAGCTTCATTGAGGAAGTGTAATTCGCGTTCGGGGGAACGGGCAACTCTGGAGCGGAAACCGCAGAACCTTGTTTCCAGGCGGGCGCTTGGAAACAAGGTTAAACTACCGCAGCGGGGCGCACTGGCAATCGACTGTCACGCGTGAGGCTGAGCTTGCCACGCGCCCCGACCCGATCGTCGCGCTCAATTTGGCGCCGACTCGAGCTCCCGTCGCCAGATCAGCCTGAAGCTTGAACGGCCCTGAGGCCGTCGCTTTGACGGTCAGCCGCACACGCTTCAGCTCGTTGGCTGCGATCAGGGCGATGGGGCGTTCGAGTTCAGGGCCCAGGGTGTGTGAGAGACCCGGGGGCAGGTAGACCGATAAACGCACGTCGCGTGCCGGCGACCGACCCATGTTAATCACCAGGAATTCCAGTTCGACGTTCTGGCCGGCAACGATCTGAGAGGGGGCGTTGACCTGCAGTTTCAATGGCGATGCGACCTGCGGCACGCTGGCGGCGGCCGGTTCAATTTCACTGCGTTCCGGTTCGGACGGGCTGACGTGAATCGTCGTCTGCACTTCGTCGCTGTGCTCGGCCAGTGGCAACGGCGGGGAAGGTCGCGCGGGCGCCGCTTTCGTCGTCGAATTCTGCCACGCCGGCTGACGATGCGTTTCCGCCACCGGCGGCTCATCGTCTGACGTCAAGGGTCTGTCGGCAATATCTGCAACGTCCGAAGACGGGCGGCGGGTCGGCGGCGGCTCGTCTTTCTCGGCCACTTCGTCGTCGTCATCATTCCAAGACGTATCTTCCTCGGGAATGAACACCCGCGGCTGCGGCTTGCGCCGGGACAAATCGGAGACGGGCGCCGTGGCGGGTTCGTTGGTCACAGTTTCTTCGACCGAGCCTTCAACCTGCAGATCGGCAACCAGCGGCGCGTCGTCGCCAGCCTCTTCGGCATCAGGGCCCGACTCGTCAACGCCCGCCGCGACGTTGAGTCGCTCGAACGAGGTTGCAATTTCGGGTTCGGAATTGCTCGATAGGCCGTTGGAGCGTCTGGGTGGAGCCTGGTCCGCCGGCGCCTGTCGTCGTCGGTAGGGACTGGCTTGCACCGACGGCGGATCGACAAATGGATCATCGTCGGGCTCTCGAGAAGCCGCCGCAGATTTCGCGAGCCGCAACGAGGAAATGCCGACGTCGTCGTCATCATCGCTGCGTCGAGTGCGATCGATTGCGCCGAGGACGCCGTAGGGCTCTTCATCACCGAGGTCGGCTGGTTGGTCATCGGCGTCAGAGACCAGCGGGGTCGTGTCTTGGTCGACAAGCCCCACCAGGCCGCCCTGGAACAACAACAGAAGCGCCAGCACGAGCCCGAGCGAACCGGCGACGGCGGCGATCGCATAGCCGGGATAGTTGCGGAAGCAGAGTCGCAGCCAGGCCCAGGCGCGCAGGAGCGTCGCGCGCCAGGCAGGCAGATGATCGCTCGCGAAGAACGCCGGTTTGTGGTCAGACACGACAATGTCCTCCCTGAACAGTCGGGAGCCGTGAGCGTCTTTCCGGCCCTTCCGGAAGTCGCGCACCTTCCCCCCTCGGAGTGGGCTCTATCACGCCGCCGCAACTTGGTCAAGACGGGCCGGCGAGAATTGCCGCGTCCGGGCGTCAGATTCCTGGGGAGTTGACCCGGCCGGAACTACTCGGCGGGGTCCTTTTTGTGCCTTCCGCCCTCCGCGGTACAATGCCGGCTTGATTACCGAATCGCGCTCGACGGCTCGCCGCCTGTTCTGGGCGTTTGCAATAATCTGCGTCATTGCGCTCGGCCTTGCCGCTGTCTTCGGCCTCCCAGAGTTTGATTACTTTTCTGTCGAGATTCCCGAGCCAGACGCCCGCTGACTTACGTCAATCCGCGCGTGCAGCCCAAAACGCGATCCGCACGCATAATGTACCACTACCGAAGATCAAACGCCCTTCGCGTTTCTGTCGCCGGTCAAGCGCGATAGAATCGTGGTATGAGCGAACAGGCAACAAAGCGGCGCGGCCCCATTGGCTGGCTCAAGGCCCGGTCGTGGGGGTTCTGGATAGTCGCGGTGATCATCGCCTATCCGTTGTCCCGCCCGCCGGCGGGGGTCGTCTGGTACTTGCTCGGGCAACCGCAATGGTTCAGTCAAGCGGCCAATGTCTTCTATTACCCACTCGGGGTTCTCAACCACGTGACATTTTTTTGGAAAGCAATCGGGTGGTATGCGGACCTTTTGTGGCGGCTCATCGACCCGTAACCTGATTGGTCGCTCTCTCAGATGACCCGTCGATAACCGGCACTCCGTTGTGAAGGTTTTCCCCTTCATGAACGGACACTACCGACCCTCGCCGCAAATTGAGATTGCAGCCCTGATGTGATAGTCTGCCGGGCGGCAAGCTGGAGCAGACGTTCATGCCGGAGAAGACGATTTTCAAGCGGATTATCGATCGAGAGATTCCTGCCAAAATCATTCACGAAGACGATCGCTGCCTGGCGTTTCACGATGTGAATCCGCAGGCCCCGACGCACGTCCTGGTGATTCCTCGGAAGGAGATTTCCTCGGTGGCTGACGCGACCGAGGCCGACGAGCCGCTGCTGGGGCACCTGCTGTTGACTGCCAGGAAGCTGGCGGTTCAATTGGGCCTGGCAAACGGGTACCGGCTTGTCGTCAACTGTGGGCCTGAAGGAGGTCAGACGGTCGATCATCTGCACGTGCACCTGTTGGGGGGCCGCCCGATGACCTGGCCGCCGGGGTAGACGTCAACTCCGCCCTGCCGGGCGGGCTTGCGGTTCGTCGCCCGGCACGCCCCGCAAATCGGCGGAATGCTTTCTTGAACCAGGTTTGCACGACGCGCATCCTGAACACGAGGGAAACGACATGTCGCAGCCCACACGTCGCGCTCTGATTTCGTTAATCGTCGTGGCCGTCTTCGGCGCCATCCTGGTGGCACGCGAAGAGCAGTCTCCCGAGTCGGGCAAGGCCATGTTCCAGGCGGCCGAAAAGTTTCGCGCCAGCCTGACGGCGGAACAGCGGGCCCAGGCGTCGTTCGGCTTCGATGATCCCGAACGCCTGAACTGGCATTTTATTCCCCGCGCCCGCAAAGGCCTCCCCCTGCGCGACCTCGAAGGGCCGCCTCTCAAGGCGGCCCAGGTGCTGATCGCCAGCGGCCTATCGCAAGCCGGCTACGATCAGGCCCTGGCCGTGATGAGTCTCGAAGAAGTGCTGTATCTGTTGGAGCCGGGCGATCGGGCCGAGCGCCGCGAACGACGAAACCCGGGCAAATACTACCTCAGCATTTTTGGAACGCCCAGTGCCGACGGAAAATGGGGCTGGCGGCTGGAAGGGCACCACCTGTCACTGAACTACACCTTCGACAAAGGCAACGTCGTCGGCAGCACTCCCGAGTTCTTCGGTGCAAACCCGGCCTTCATCGACGCCGGTCCGCAGCGCTCGATTCGCGTGCTCGGCACCGAAGAAGACCTGGCGCGGCAGATCCTCAAGCTGTGTACGCCCGAACAATTGCAGGTCGTGCTGATCGACCCCAAGGCGCCCGACGACTTGCGCGGGGGCAATGCCCAGGGAGGCCCGAACACGACGCAGGCTGAAAGCACGCCTGTGGTGGGCCTGGCTGCCGCAAAGATGAGCGACGATCAGAAGAAACTTCTGGGCGAGCTGCTGAATGAATACCTGAAGAACATGCCGGCCGACATTTCCGCCGGGCGCCGCGCCACGTTGATGCAGGCGGGGCTCGAGAAGATTCATTTCGCCTGGTGGGGCGACAAAGAGCGGAACGAGCGGCACCAGTACCGCGTGCAGGGCCCGACGTTTCTCATCGAATACAACAACACCCAGAACAGCGCCAACCACGTGCACTCGTTCTGGCGCGACCTGCAGGGGGATTTCGGAATCCCCGTGACGAAATAGCGCGTGCCGGATGTTCACAGAACACCGTTGCGTGTGGGCTCGGGGAAACGTGGCCGGCTTAAGGTCGCGAGTTTCTCGCCGACCGATAAATGGCACGTCGGCGTTTCGCACCCCGGAACGAGCAGTCGAATCGAATCATTCCAGTACGCGGTTGGTTCAACAGGGCTCTGTCTCACGTATCTCCGTTGCCTTCGTTGGCTCCTGTGAAATCGCCGTTGGGCTCGCCAGAGGTCTCGAATAAGAAAACCTGACAGGAAAAAACAGAAGGAACCGAGTCCGTCCAGCGGACCTCAAACGCATCGTCCCAGCCGACTGACTCCCCAAACCTGTTTTCAGCACTCGCTCCCATGCCTTCGACTATCGCCACATCGCTTGATGCTTTGTACCGCGCGAAATTTCCGACGTCGGCGAAGCTGTACGAACGCGCGACACGACTGTTTCCCAACGGCGTGACGCACGACGGGCGGCACCTGAAGCCCTTTCCGATATATATCGATCACGCGACAGGCTCGAGAAAATACGATCCTGACGGCAATGAAATCGTCGACTACTGGATGGGGCACGGGGCGCTGTTGCTGGGGCACAGCCATCCGGCGGTCGTTGCCGCGGTTCAGGCGCAGGCCGCACGGGCGACCCACCCCGGCGCCTGTCACGAGCGCGAGCTTGAATGGGGCGAATGGGTAGAGCGGCTCATCCCGTCGGCCGAAAGAATGCGGTTTGTCAGTAGCGGCACGGAAGCGACCTTGATGGCCCTGCGCATTGCCCGCATCGTCTCGGGCAAACGCAAGGTGCTGAAATTTGCCGGACATTTTCACGGCTGGCATGATCTGCTGATTCCCGCCGCCGACCCGCCGTATGATACCGGCGATTTCGGCATGCCGGGCATCACCGATGGGGTGCTGGGCGACCTGGTGGTCGTGCCGCCCAACGATCTCGCCGCCGTTGAGCAGGCGCTCGACCGTCACGACCCGGCCTGCGTGATTCTCGAAGCCACCGGCGGGCATTGGGGTCGGGTCCCGATGCGCGGGCCGTTTCTGCGGGGGCTTCGTGATCTCACCGCCCGCAAGAACGTGATTCTGGTGTTCGACGAGGTGATTACAGGGTTTCGCGTGTCGCCCGGCGGCGCGCAGGCGCATTACGACGTCATGCCCGACCTGACGACGCTCGCCAAGATCCTGGCGGGAGGGCTGCCCGGCGGGTGCCTCGCCGGCAGGGCCGACCTGTTGCACGCTTTGGAATTCGACAATCGTTACGGCAAGAAGATGCGGCACCCCGGCACGTACAACGGCAACCCGCTTTCGGCGGCCGCCGGCGTCGCCGCGCTAAAGGTGGTCTCGACCGGCGAACCGTGTCGCATTGCCAACGAGCGGGCCCGGCAGTTGCGGGCCAGGCTGAATCGATTGTTTGCCGAGAAAGATGTCGATTGGATCGCTTATGGGGAATTCTCGGCGGCAAATATCCTTCCCGAGTACGAAGGCCCGCGTTCTGATGCTGATGACTTCATTCCGTACGGCAATTCGCTCGAGCGGCTGGACCGCAAAATAGACGCCCGGCTGACGCACGCATTTCGCACGGCGGCCCTGGTGGGAGGTGCCGACTTCTTCGGGTGGGGCGCGATGCTGTCGGCCGCACACACCGAAGCCGACGTCGACCGCACGGTTTTCGCCGTTTCAGAAGCGATCGACCTGATGAGGGGCGAGGGAATCATCCCGTAGCAGCGGCCGCACCTGCCGTTCGAGACAGACTTGTTGCTGACCGAAACCAAAACCGCGCCCGGTGAATTGCGGCACCGCGTGTTGACGTTGGCGCTTCCGGCGCTCGGAGAGCAGGTCCTCAACTACTGCGTCGGTCTGTTCGACGTCTGGCTCGCGGGCCGGGTGAGCACGGCGGCTGTTGAAGTGGGGGTGTACACGACGACGGTCGGCATCGCGGCTTATGTCAGTTGGCTGGCGACGCTGATCTTTTCTCTGGTCGGTACCGGAACGACGGCCCTCGTGGCCCGTGCGCAAGGGGCCGGCGATTCTCAGCAGGCCAATCGCTTCGCCTGCCGGTCGATCACACTCGCGGGCCTGCTTGGCGTGGCGATTTGCGGCTTCATGCTCGGGCTGGCCCCCCTATACGCCACCATGCAGCAGTTGCACGGCGAATCGTTTCGCGTTGCGGTGGGGTACCTGCGCACCGACGCCTGCGGGCAGTTGCTCTACGGTTTCTGCCTGATCGGCTCGGCCGCCCTGCGCGGGATGGGCGACATGCGCAGCCCCATGCTCATCCTGGGGTTGGTCAACGTCGTCAACATGGTTGTTTCGAGCACGCTGGCGACGGGTCTGGGCCCGATCGAACCGTGGGGCATCGACGGCATCGTCGGCGGAACCGTCACGGCCCGCGTCGTCGGGGGCCTGCTCATGCTGGCCGCGCTCGGCCGTGGAATCAGCGGTTTGAAGCTTCGCTTTCAGTTCATGTTGCCGCACGGCGAAGACGTCCGCCGCATTCTGCGTATCGGTGCGCCTGCGGGAGTCGACGGCGTGCTGACGTGGCTGGGGCACTGGCTGTTTCTGATGCTGATCGCGCGTCTGGGGGATGCTGCGTCGGGCAAGGCCTACCTGGCGGCGCACATCATCGGCATGCAGGCCGAGGCCCTCACGTATCTGCCGGCGACGGCCTGGGGCTATGCCGCGGCGACGCTGATCGGGCAAAACCTGGGGGCAGGGCGGCGGAAGCGCGCGAAGCAACTTGGCAACGAAGCGGCTCGCCATGCGGTGTGGGTCGCGCTGTTTGGTGCGGCGATCTATCTCTGCGGGGCGGAACTGATTTACACCGTCATGACGCGCGACGAACCGGTCCGCGCGATCGGGGCGCCGGCGCTCAGGTTCCTGTCGTGGTATCAGATCCCTTTGGCGGTGATGATCGTCTACCTGTACGGCCTGCGTGGCGCAGGAGACACGCGTATCGTTTTGCTGATGAACGTGACGGGTATTTTTCTGATACGCCTGCCGGTGGCGTGGTGGCTGGGAATCCATTGCCAGCTCGGGCTGATCGGCGCCTGGGCCGGCATGTGCGTCGACGTGCTGTGTCGCGCCATCGCCGCTGGAACCTATTTCGCCCGCGAACGCTGGGTTCACACGCGGGTATGACTCGCAGGCGCGGCCTTCGCCCGCAGCCAAACAGGACAAGAGGGTAAATAGGTGACTGGGAAAATGGGTGACTGGGTGACTAGGACCTAGTCACTTAGTGACCTAATCACCTAGTCACCTTTTTTGTCGCCGTAAGAGTTCCAGCGAACGCCACGAGCCGCCAGGAGGGCGATGGCGGGCACGAGCGGGGCTCGCATGCGCATGTCGGCCCAGTACAGGGCGTGTACCGCGGTGAAACCGACGAGCAGGGCAACGAGCGGCCACCATGGCAGCCACTCGTAGCGTCGCAGCCGAACGAGGCCCGCCAGCATCGCGACGAAAACGGCCAGATAAAAGGCAGCCAGCCCCCGGACGAGCGCTCGGGGCAAAGTTCGCGTTTCGGTAGAGAGGGGAACCACGTTCCAGAATCGACCGAGCAGACTCAGGCCGGCCCGCAGGGCGATAACGGGTTCGCCTCGAACGTACTGCCAGGCCGTGCGCGACATCCAGCGGTCGCGCGCCAGCTCGACGGCGGGAGACTTGTGCGCCAGATCGAGCGGGGGCGACTCGCGGCCCAGCACCTCCTCCAGCGACTGATGCCAGCGGGCCAGTGACGGGCCTTTCCAGACGGCGCCCCAGGAACCCTCGACGACGTCGCGCGTGTAGACGGGGTTGTGCGCGAGAAGCAGCGTATAACCGCCGTGCGTCGTTGTCAGAATCGGTTCTCCCATCACCAGCGCGTTGCGAACGACCCATGGTGCAACGGCCAGCCCGATGCCGGTGACCAGAGTGAGAGCTTGTTTCCAGGGAACGGCCCCACCGCCGAAAGGCTCGCGCAGCAGTCTCCCCGGGTCTGGGCGTGCGCCGCGCATCCGGCGTGCGCACCAACCGGCCAGCCAGCCCCCCGCCACCACCACACCGACAACCCAATAGGTCGGGCGGCACAGGCAGGCGAGACCGAAGAGAAAGCCGGTCGCAAAGAGCCCCGCCGGGCTATTGGCTCGCATCCACGACCAGACGAGCAGAATCGACAGGAACGCCGCGAGCGTTTCGGTCATGATGGCGGCGGTACAGTACGCCAGCAGCGGGTCGACGGCGACGAGCAGCCCGGCGAGCAGGCTGAAATGACCGAGGCCCAGCCTGCGGGCGCATAGCACGGTGAGCCACACGGTTGCGATTCCCAGCGCGAGTTGCGCGAGACCGGCGGCCTGCGACGCGAGCGCCATGTCACCGCCACAAACCCACGCCAGAAGTGCGAGCAGGCAGGGGTAGAGCGGCGGGCGGTAGGCGGTCGGTGAACCGAACGAAAAATCGTCGGCGAAACCGAATCCGTTGCCGGCGACGATGCTCTTGGCGACGACGCGGTAGGCATCCGGGTCGCTTTGCAGGGTATCGCCGAATCGCCACAGGGCCAACCCGCGCGCCGCAATTGCCAGAGTGACGACGAGCGCCAGAGCTTGCCAGGAGTTGCCGCGGCCGATCACTGGATACGTTTCCCACGCGGAACAATTCTTATCGGAGCCGATCTTGATATTATTTGCTCCGCCTACATGAACGCCACACCACAAACGCGCCTGTACCGTCTGACAGGCCTCGTCGTCCGACACGCGCTGCCGATTTCGATTGTGGGGCTGATCGTGACGGTGGCGGCAGTTTACCCTGCGGCACAGTTGTCTTTCGACCAGTCCATCGAGTCGCTGTACGCCGACGAAGACCCGCACCTGCGCGATTTTCTCGACAGCAAGCGGCTGTTTGGAGGTGACGAGCTGGCAGGAGTGGTCTATCGCGACCCGGAACTTCTGCGCCCCGAGGGGCTGACGCGGGTGGCCGCCCTGTCGGAAGAGCTGTCTCGGGTTGCGGGCGTCAGGGCTGAAAGCACTCAAGACCTGGCCAGCGGCCTGGAACAGGCCAATTCGCGGTTTCTGCAGTTCCTGAAAGGCCGTCGTGCCCGGGTGCTCGATTTTTTTCGGGGGATTCTCATCGGCGACGACGACGAGACGACGGCCGTCGTCTTGCGCCTGAAACCCGAGAATCACGAACTGCTGCGACAGGGCCGATCGGGGCGGGGCCAGACGATCGAGACGATCCGCTCGATCGCCGCGGAGCACCAGCGGCGGCACGGATTCGAAACGCACGTCGTCGGCGAACCGGTGCAGGTACACGACATGTTTCGCTACGTGCAGCGCGACGGCCTGATTCTGGGGTGGGTCTCGCTGGCACTATTGGTGCTGGTGATTCTGGTGCTGTTCCGGAACCTGCGGTGGGTGCTGTTGCCGGTGCTGATCGTGCAGGCGACCTTGTTGTGGACGAAAGGCATTCTGGTGCTGAGCCGTTTGCAGCTCAGCATGGTGAGCTCGATTCTCGAGTCGCTGGTGACGATCATCGGCGTCGCGACCGTCATGCACATTGCGCTCGTGTATTGCGGATTGCGCCGCGAACTGGGTCGCGAAGCGGCCCTGCATCGCACGCTGTACCTGCTCGCGCCCGACATTTTCTGGGTGTGCGCGACGACGGCCGGGGGGTTCGCCGCCCAGTTGTCGAGCCACGTTTACCCCGTCAAGAGTTTCGGGCTGATGATGACGCTGGGTTCGATGCTGGTGCTGGTGGCGATCGGCGTGTTCCTTCCGGGGGGCGTGTTGCTGGGGCGCTACGGATCAGAACCCGACTCGGTGCCGGGCGACCGACACCTGGGCCGCTGGTTGTCGGTGCTGTGCGAATATGTCGAGCGACGGCCCTGGAACGTTCTGGGGGGCTGCCTCGTCGTGACGATCGCGGCACTCGCCGGGATGTCGCGAATTCGCGTTGAAACCGACTTCAGCCGGAATTTTCGCGAGTCGAGCCCCATTGTGCGGGCGCTTGATTTCGTGGAGCAGCGACTGGGCGGGGCGGGAACGTGGGAAGTGAATTTCGACGCCCCCGAAGAACTCGACGACGAGTACCTCGAACGGGTCAGCCGCCTGGCCCAGCGCCTGCGCGACATCGAGCTCAGCAACGGGCACGCGTGCGCCCGACTCACGAAGGTGCTGGCCATCACCGATGGTCTCGAGCTCGTTCCGCGCATTCCGATTCTCTTGTCGAGCCTCGACCGGCGGCTGAACGCTCTGGGGCAGTTCCAACCCGAGTTCGTCACGAGTCTCTACAACCCCGACGGGCGACGCATGCGCATCGTGCTGCGGGCCGTCGAGCGGCAGCCCGCCGAGCTCAAGCAGCGCCTGATCGCGCGGGTGGAGGAACTGGCGCGCGAAGAGTTTCCTGCGGGTGACCCAGAGCGCCAGGCACGGGCCACGGGGCTGTTTGTGCTGCTGACGTTTCTGATCGAAAGCCTGCTGGGCGATCAGTGGGCCAGTTTCTTGTGGGGCGCCGCGGGCATCATCAGCATGGTGACGCTCGCTTACCGCAGCCTGCGGATCGGCCTGCTGGCCCTGATCCCCAATCTGCTACCGATCGCACTGGTCGTTGGTGCCATGGGGTGGCTTGACCTGCCCATCAATATCGCGACCGCCATGATTTCGAGTGTTTCGATGGGGCTGACGGTCGACGCCAGCATTTTTTACATCTCGGCATTCCACCGGATGCAGCAACAGGGGCTGTCGTTTTCCGAAGCCCTGCAGGCGACACAGCACGACGTGGGCCGCGCGCTGATCTACTCGAACCTGGCGCTGATCCTCGGGTTTCTCGTGCTGACCTTGTCGCAATTCATTCCGCTGGTTTATTTCGGGTTGCTCGTGAGTGTCGCGATGGTGGGGGGGCTGGCCGGCAATCTCGTGCTGTTGCCTCTGTTATTGCGCGCCACCCGGCCTCGAAAAGGACCGTGGAGTTGAAGCCTCACGAACGAGGCTTGCGGCCATAGTGCCGCGACTGCCGCGGTTGATCGTGTCCGCCACGGGTAGCGCCCGGCGCCGCCCCCCCTGATTCGACCTGCACCTGTTGAGGGTTCAACAGGTAAGAAATGGCCTCTTCCCAGGTGGGCACGTCGGCGTAGCTGATGGTGGTTTCCCCCGAATCATCGTCGTCTTCGGACGTGACGTCAGGCGGCTCAACGGCGGCGGGTACGTCGCCGAAATCCTCATCGTCGAACGAAACCGGAGCGGGACGAACAGCTTCGGCGTCTCGACGGCGTTCCGATCGGTCGTGCTGCCGGCCACGGCGATCGTTGCCGTGCGCCGGGGTTGCCGTCGGGCGTTCGGGCCGCTTGACTTCCGGCGACGGCTGATCGACCGTCTCAGACTCATCCCATTCTTCTCCCGGAACACTCGGCGGCGCGCGCTTCTCGCCCCCGGCCTCGGGCGCGTCGTCTTTACCTCCTCGACGCCGGCGGCGTCGGCGGCGTCGGCGGGGACGGTCATCGGTCGAGCCGTCGCCTGCGCGCTCGGGGCCCTCGGGTGGTTCTTCACGCTGTGCCGCAGGCTCAGAAACGCTTGTATTTTCGTCTACCGACTCGACGTCTTCGAAAGCAGCGCTCGGCGCGTCGCTGAATTGGTCGTCGGTGACAGGCTCGGGGGGCCTGCCCCGTGCGCTCGATTCACCCGCGAGGCCCGCGCCAAAATCGGTAGGCTCTTCGGCGGGGGAAGCAGCCTGGCGGGGAGCCGCTGCGGGCGGTTGCCGACGCTCCGCCGGGCGTCGTTCTGATCGTTCTGATCGTTCTGAGCGTTCTGAGCGGCGCGAGCCGCTGCGATCTTCGCGGTCGCGTTGCCGTTCCGGCGGCACATCCCGACGAGGGGGTTCTCTGCGGCCGGCCGGTGCGCTGCCGCGCGATCCTTCGGGACGCGATTTCGCCGCGGCATTTTCGCCCTCGTCCCAGGTCCAGTTCGCGAGAGCATCCCAATAGGAGTCTTGCGGGGACGTCGGTTTCGGGCGCTCGATTTCCTCGGCCGGGCCTTCTTCGGCCGAGCCCATTGGCTCTTCCAGAAGCGGCACCGGCTCGTGCTCGACCGTTTCGGGCGGCTCGGGCGGTTCGGCGAAATGAGGGGGCGGGGGCTCTTCAAACGCACCCGAGATATCGCTTTGCGAAGGTGCCTCAACGGGCGGCGGGGGCGTGTCGGCCGACGCGTGCTCTTTACCGAACTCCAGCCCGAACAGATCTTCAGCGAGCTGTTCCCACGGGTCGTCAGAGCCCGCGGGCTGCGGTTGGTTTCCAGTAGTCTTCATCACTGGAACGTATCGGCCGACCCGCGGTTTTGCAAGAGGGCCTTAGCGGCGACGTTCGGCGTCGACCGCCCGCTCTTCCGACAGCGTTCGCTGGTATTCCAGTGATTGCTGCAATACCTGGCCGAATTGAGACGGCTTCACATACCCCTCGACCGACCCCAGCAGGTCGGCGTCGGCGCTGAGCACCAGCGACATGGGCAGCGACTTGACTTCGAGAATCTGCGCGGCACGACGATCTTTGTCAAAGTCGAGGTGCAGCGGCACAAACGAAGTGTTGATGAACCCAGACAGGGTATGGTGCCCGAGGGTTTCTTCTTCGAGTTTCTTGCAGTAAGTGCACCACGGGGCGCCGAAGACGATCAGCATCGGCTTCCCGCTGGCCGTCGAGATCCGCTGGGCCGCCTTCAGGTCGTATTCCCACCGCACCGGCTCTCCCACCGGCGGCTTGGCTCGCGTTGCCGAAGTGCGCCGCAGGAAGCTCGATTTGCCCCAACTTGATGCGCCCAGGGCCAGCGTCAAGATGAGGGCCCCCCACAAGCCACCGATAGTGATTCGTCGCTGCACGGTGTACGCTCCTGAAACGAAACATGCGGATCGGCGAGAAGCACGGCGAGATTTCGTGAACGTGCCTTCTCTCGCATTGCATCGGCGTGCGCGCGAGCGGTGCATCATGCACTACCCTTACGCCGGAAAAGGGCTCGCCAGACATCCCAGTTTTCCGGGGGCGCATGTCGAAATGACGAGCGAGGCGCACGCACACATTGCCGATCCGTCAAATTCGGCGGGATGCAGAGCGAGCCCGCGTTCCGCAGAGTGCCGCTGCCCTTTCCACACCGTACCTTCGGCGAAGTTTTGGTGACCGGTACAGATTGCCTGGCCTTCGCCCGTGGCCCGCCAACACCGTGAAACGGCGGTCTTCCGGGCCAGATTCCCTGCCCGATCGATTCGCTCCCGCCAATCACGGCACAGGTTCGCGCCCCCGAAAACTCGCTCGTGAATTCGCCAGTGTGAAATCTTGAGGCCTCATCCCGCACGAATCAGACGGTGTGTTAGGCTTTCGAATGCCCACCATTCGCCGCCAGGCCGAGAGGTGGTGCCCCGCGAGGCAGATACTCAGATGATGACCTGCTGCCGATCTCTGATCCGACTGTTCCGCCGACTGGGTCGTGGTGCGCCTCGGGCGCCTGCACTGCGGCGGCCCGCTCCCGATAGCCGTGCTGACGACGCTTCGCAACCCAGATGCGCTTATCGATGGGATCACGCCGACCTCAATCGGGCCAAACAGTTTCTCGCAGGCATCCTGCTCATGCTGCTGGCTGGCTGCGCGGGGATGACTCCACGGCAATCGACGAGGCCCGGCTGGGATAGCGCCGTCGCCCCGCCGCGGGTGCAGACGCGGGTTGAAACTCAACGATTGGCCCCCGGCGCGGCGCCGCCTGCGACGTCGACTGGCACCCCCGAAGGCCTGTCGCGAACGGACGACCCAAACGACGGTTTCAATGTACTGCCTGAGGATGCGAATTCTGAACCGTCTCATTTGTTTCCGCGTCTTGATCCGCCTGCGGCTTCGGTGGGGCCGGCGCTCGAGATGGACGTCTCTGCTCCCGCGCGCAAGCAGGTTGGCGGACACGCGACATATCAGATTGTCGTGCGCAACAACTCGGCAGAGCCGGCGCTCGGACTGTCGATCCGCTGCCGGTTCGATGCGCCGCTTGAGTTTCCCGGGTCGGAGGTTCACGAGGTGCTCAGGCGAGTTGACGTGCTCGAAGCGGGAGAAACGAAAGAGCTGCCTTTGAGCCTGACGAGCCGCCAGACGGGATCGCAGTGCTGCCAATTCACGCTCTTGCGTCACGCGGGCGAACGCGACGTCGAAGTGGCATCGCAAACGGTGTGCGTCGAGTTTGTGGCCCGGCAACTCGATATTGAGATCGTCGGCCCGCGGACGCGCACCGAAGGGAGCCGTGCCGAGTTCAACGTTCTGCTGGCAAATCGCTCGACTCGGCCCCTCAGCCGGGTTCAGGCGACGCTGTCGTTTGATCGGGCGCTTAAGGCGCGCGAAGCCAGCCGCGGGTATCGCCGAACTGGCCAGACGCTGGTATGGGACCTGGGCGCTTTGGAACCGATGGAGTCAGTCCAGTTGCAGGTCGATCTCGAATGCCAGGGGCTCGCCCGCCGCGCCTGCGTGACGCTTGAAGTGCGGGCGGACCAGTTCGCCCCCGAGCAGGATGAGGCGTGTCTGGAGATCGTACCCGTACCCGGCACGCTCGACCTGCGCGTCGCCGATCGCGACGATCCCCTGGAGGTCGGGCGAACAGGCGTCTTTGAGGCGACGGTCCACAACATCGGGTTGCAGCAGGCCCGCAACATCCGGCTCTCCGTGACGATGCCTGAGCACGTCCGCGTGCTGGGGGCCGGGGTGCGGGTGGGAGAAACGCGGCTGGCGGTGCAGTTCGAGCAGAAGGAGGGCGCAGTCGTTTTCGATACCGTCGACACGCTGGCCGCCGATGCCACGCTGACTTACGCGATCGAAGTCGAGGCGCTTCGCGCCGGTGCCGCCGAGTTCACGGCCCGGTTGACCAGCTCGCTGACGAGCACGCCTGTCGTAGCGTCAGAACCGACGATCGTTCAGGAACCCTGACGTCGGTTTCGTCAATGTGATGACGGGGCTGCGCCGCGTCTTTCGGGCACCTGCGCGGGGTGGTTTTCACCGGACAAACGTCCCATCGGGCCACTGCATCGCGCAACCGGGAAGCGCGGCGCGCAGGGCGAACATTCCGCTGTCGCTCAATTGGGTTGCGAGCAGCGTCAGGCGGCGAAGATTTGTCAGGCCAGCCAGGTATGGGACGGCGCCATCGGTCACTTGAGTATCCCGCAGGTCAAGATACGCGAGGTTGGCAAGGGTGCAGATGTGGCACAGACACTCGTCGGTGATCGACGTGTCGGCGAGCTCGAGGCCGTAGAGTTCGTGCAACCCGCTGATGTGCAGCAAACCGGCGTCGGTGATCGGGGTGCGGCCGATCAACAGCCAGCGAAGGCTCTTTGCGCCAGCCAGATGGGCCAGGCCGGCATCGCCAAGCTGAGTCCGCCGCAGCGAAATGAACGTGAGGTTTTTCAGTTCTTTCAGGTGAGCCAAACCGGTCCCGTCAATGGACGTCGCATCGAGCTGCAACCTATCGAGTTTGGCAAGCCCATGCAGGTGCGCGAGCCCGCTGTCGCTGATCTGCGTGCCGGTGAGGTTGAGCTCTGTAAGACCGGTCAGGTGACTCAAGTGGGCGGCGCCTGCGTCGTCAACCTGCGTACCGGCCAGCCGTAGCGTCGCGAGCGACTTCAGCTTGCCGCAACTCTCAAGACCAGAGCCGTTGATCTGCGTGCCGGTGAGATCCAGCACCGTCAGTTCGGTCAGCTCGGCCAGACTTTTCAAGCCCGTGTCACCGACGTGCGTGCCGCGCAGGTTGAGTTGCTGCAGCTTCGTCAAGCCGCTCAGATGGGTCATACCCGCGTCGGTGACGGTGGTCCCGCTCAAGTCGAGTATCTCGAGAGATTTCAGGCCACCCAGGTGGGCGAGGCCGGCATCGGTGATGTCGGTCTGATTGATGTTCAACGATTTGAGCGACTTCAATTCACGAAGCCGGGCCAGCCCCGCATCACTGAGGTGCGTCGACTGCGCCTGAAGGTGCTCCAACTGATCGAGCCACTCCAGCCAATCGAGGTTCGCCTCGGTGAACTCGCTCCCCTTCAGATAGACGGCTGAGACGTGGTCGAAAACGCGCATCGGTTCGTCGCCCACCATCTGTCGCAGCCAGTTCGGCCCGCCTTTCGAAACGGCTGCGTACCCGCCCCAGTCTTTGATTTCGGCGATCACTTGTTGCTCGCGGTGATAGGGGAGCCACACTGATGTGGCCGCGAATGCCAGCGCCAGCGCCAGCGCAAAGCGCGGTATGCGCCGGGAAAACCAGGAGGTGGGCCCTGCGGGTCGAGACATGAGCCGCATTCTACCAGAAGCCGGTCTGGCCGTTGAAAGGAAATTGCCCGGGGGCCCGCCGGTTTCTCAGTACAGCCGGGTGCCATCGCGGGGCTGGCGAGGGGGGCAGTCGGTCGGGGCTGTATTGGAGACATGGGCAGACCACCGGTCGGTACCCGGCCCCGCCAGGTTCGCGCGGCGCGAGCTCATCTAATTCGGCTTGTCCGAGGTGGCGGATTCCGTCATAGTCGGTTTTGTGGCCTGTTCTTTCGCGGTGACGGCAGGATCGGAGTTCGGCCCATGTCGGTGCGTCGGTTGGCTGTGGCGGTCGTGCTGGCAGCCTCAATGGGCTGTGGGATTGGCGATGGGGCCGGTTCGTTGTCAGAGGCGTTCGCACAACGGACTAAACCAGGTCGCGCCAAGAAGGCCCCGCCGAAAAAAACGAGCTCGCCTCAGCCGCATTCCGGGGCGACCGGCCCCGTGCAGTTGGGAGATGCCACCTGGCCGCAGTTCCTCGGGCCCGGTCGAGACAATATCGCGCGCGACACGGGGTTGCTGCGCGAATGGCCCGCAGACGGCCCGCGGCTGGTTTCGACGATCGGGGGCCTGGGGGTCGGCTTCTCGAACGTCGCCCTGGCCGACGGAACGGCTTACACGCTGGGAACGCACGGTGCAAGAGAGTTCGTGCTGGCCTTTTCACTCGAAACGGGCGAGAAGCTTTGGGAGCAGGACATCGCTCTTGCCTATCACAACGACTATGGCGACGGTCCGCGAGGCACTCCGACGATCGACGGCGACCGCCTCTATGCCCTGGGGGCCACGGGTGCCCTGGTGTGCCTCGACCGGCACAGCGGCGAACCGGTCTGGAAGAAAAACCTTGTGAGCGGCTTCGGCAGCAAAGTCCCCAGATGGGGCCTGTGCGAGTCGGTGCTGGTCGACGGCGACCGCGTGATCTGCACCCCCGGCGGGCGCGGCGGGCTGATGGTGGCTTTCGACAAGAAGTCCGGCGCGGTCGCCTGGAAATGCCCCGGCAAAATGGGAGACGAGCCGGCATATGCTTCGATTCTGGCGGTCGACGTTGAAGGTGTGCGGCAATACGTCAACTACACCGCCAATGCCTTGATTGGGGTTAATGCCGACAACGGCAAGCTCCTGTGGCGCGACGACAGCTCGACGAACGGCATGGCGAATTGTTGTACCGCGGTATTCGCCGACGGGATGCTGCTGACCGCATCGGGATACACCAAAGGCGCCTCGATGCTGAAACTGGCATCGGGTAGCGGGCCGATGCGGGCGGAGCTTGGATATCACACAAACGACCTCAAGGTGCACCACGGCGGGTTGGTGCTCGTTGGCGGGCACGTCTACGGCTCGAACGACCCGGGCATCCTGACCTGCATCGAACTGAAAACGGGAAAGGTGAAGTGGAAAGACCGGTCCGTGGGCAAAGGGTCGCTGACGTGCGCCGACGGTCTGTTGATTGTGCGCGGCGAAGAAGGGCCGCTGGCGCTCGTCGACGCCAGCCCGACGGGTTACAAGGAACACGGCCGGTTTACGCCGGGCGATCGCAGCGATCGCCAGGCCTGGACGTACCCCGTGGTATGCGCCGGCAAGTTGTTCTTGCGCGACCAGGACATTCTGCAGGTGTACGACCTGCGCGGCGCGGGAGAATTGTGATTCGGGCTCTCGAGCGCCTATCGACGCGCGCCGACAATTTCAGTTCTCGCCAGAACTCACGAACTTCGGGACGCGCGTTTTCGCTCCCTTCCTCCCCCCCGTGCGGGGGAAAGGATGGGAATGGGGGGTGACCGTCTCCGGTCTGAGATCTGAAATTTCAGATTTGAAATCAACAGACCTCACCCCTACCCCCGCCGGTCGAGGGGGAGGGGAAGAGGTGTCGATGCCTCGCTCGCACGTGGCGCCCGGAGAATGTCCTATCGGCGTGCTTTACTACACTACGAGCCGACCCGACCGCCCTTCAGAAACCTGTAGGCGGTCAACAGCAGCATCGAACCGACGATCGCAAGGAAGAAGCTGCGGAGATCGAAACCTGAAATCGCTCCCCACCCCAAAACGGTGCCCAGGTAACCTCCGACAATCCCTCCCACCACCCCCAGAATGATCGTGACGATGATCCCGCCGGGGTCGTTCCCCGGCATGATCCACTTGGCCAGCGCCCCCGCAATCAAACCGAACACGATCCAAGACAGGATTCCCATGGTGCGTTCTCCAGAAAGTGTGACAGGAAACCACCCGGACTCGCCTGCGATCAAGGCCAATCGCCGCCGCGCGGCCAGAGCAGCGCGGGGGCCGCTTTTATGATTCGGGGTCTGGCTCGTTGCGAGAGTTTAACTGGAGAGTTGCGGCACGTGATCTGCGCCTGATTATGCTGGCGCTCTCCAACGGCGGCAAGCTGGTCGCTCTGCGATTCGCGAGGGTTTTCAGCACAGGTGGCAGAAGCTTCGCAGCCCGCCCCTTTTGCCGCCCGCCGATTTTGTGCGTGCGGAACCACTTCTTGACGCTGCCATTTCAAGCGTGATACAAGGGAAGGTGGGTCGCGGGGGGCAGGCCCCACCGAGGAATTCTGGCGCAGACGCAACATGGCCGGCATCACGATTCAGATTCTGGAAGGCTTCGAGCGCGGCCGGGTGTTCACCGATCTGCCCGCGCCCGTGACGATCGGGCGCGAGGAAGATAACGCCATTCAGTTGAATGACGAGCGTGTCAGCCGTTTTCACGTCAAGATCCAGGAAGACAGCGGTCGCGTGATCCTTACGGACCTCGACAGCACCAATGGCACGCGCGTGAATGGGCACCCGGTGCAGGTGCGCGTTCTGCAGCATGGTGACCAGCTTTCGATCGGCCGATCGCTGTTGCTGTACGGCAGCCCGGCCGAAATCGACCAGATGCTGCAGTCGCGCCGCGACGGCGGCGTCGCGCCGGCGCCGGGCCACAGCGCTAGCGGTCACGCCGCGGCCGGGCGCCAGACGGTTCCCTCATTCGCCGATGGCGAATTCGACGAGCGCGTGTCGGCCGATGGCGACGACCAGTGGCAGGAGCTGTTTCCGCAAGGCCCCCCGGAACTTCCCGGCGACCTGCGAATGGCCCAGGCCGCGCAGCTATCTGACGTGCTGGCTTACATTCACGAGCAATTGGCGCTCCTGGCCGATCAGGCCGTCGAGCACGGCCAGGGCGAGCTGGCCGAAATGCGGCTGCACAAATCAAACTGGCAGAGGCTCTTGGCGCTGGAAATGCAGCTTGCGCGATACCTGCGCCAGATCGCCAACCCGGGCCAGGGGTGAGAGGGAAGAGCGGCAGCCGAGCAGAGGCACGGCGCGGCCGAGCCACAGCCCGAGGACAGGAACGCTAATCGACACTGATCGGCACTAATCTCGATCAGCGGCGATTAGTGCGGATCAGGCCGCGTAAGAGCGGCCGGGGCACTGCATGCGCTATCGGCTCTTCCCCGCGTCTCCTTGTGGAACTTCCGTTGTAATTGTTTACCGTCCATCTTCCGCGGGAATCTCCATACGGCGCCGACAAATCGGCTCGTTTTCCGCGGCCCGGCGAGGGGCTCGAACCCTCGGGGGGTAGTTGCCAGTAGCAAAATTCGCCCCCAAAATGGACAGTATTCCATCGATTCAGTCTTTCATTGCCTTCGTTTCCTTCTGTTCGGTTCAGTCGCGCAGTGTTTGATTCCCGCGGCTGATTCTCAGGCTTTGATCGCATGCACGCGCGATTCGAAGAAGCGGATCGGCTGAGCCGCGAAGTCATTGGCGCCGCGATCGAGGTCCACAGGATCCTCGGTCCTGGTCTATTGGAGAGTGTGTACGAAAAGTGTCTGCTGCGAGAGCTGGAGCTTCGGGAATCAACGCCGTCAGACAGCAGGATGTCTCGATTGGGTACAAGGGGTTCACGTTTGCAGAGACGCTGCGATTCGATGTACTTGCGGAAGGCTGCCTGCTGGTCGAAATCAAGGCAGTGCAGGCCGTCATGCCGATACACAAGGCGACTCTCCTCAGCTACATGAAGCTCTTGAATGTCCCGATCGGTCTCGTGGTGAACTTCCACGAAGTTCGACTGGTGGACGGCGTGCATCGAATGCTGCTGCCCGGTGCGAATCTTCCCTGAGCCGAATCTCAACAGAAGGAAACAAAGGCAACGAAGGGCAAGGTCAGCCCGTCTATTTTCCACGGAAGACGGGGCGGTCGACAATCGCGTTTTTTGAGAATCCGCACCAGTCGCTGAACCCAGTTGCCGACAGTCGAAGCGGCGAACCGCCGTCTGTGCTGCTGTTCAGTCCTTTGTTGCCTTCGTTACCTTCTGTCGGGTTCAGTCGCGAAGAGATTCATTCCCCGGCTGATTCTCAGGCTTTGATCGAATTTCAACGGAAGGAAACAAAGGGAACGAAGGGCATGGTCAGCCCGTCCATTTTCCGCCGAAGACTGGGTGGTCAACAGTTAACTTCCGTCTTGTCATTCTTCCGTCGGTGAAATCCGGCAAATCTGTCGCCCGCGCGGCACACTTTCTCTCTCATGGTCGCCGCGGTAAGCTGGCGGCCTGATCGACGTGCCGAAAACGGCCCTTTGAGGTCGACTCTTCCACCCGGAGAAGCCCCCATGTGCGTGCGTGAATTGTTGGTCACCCTGGCTGCGAGTTTTCTGCTGATGACAGCGCTTTCCGCCGATGAAC
Source organism: Planctomycetaceae bacterium (assembly GCA_052388175.1). Classification (GTDB taxonomy): domain Bacteria; phylum Planctomycetota; class Planctomycetia; order Planctomycetales; family Planctomycetaceae; genus SIAF01. The sequence continues at coordinate 74,741 of JBQTIL010000054.1, forward strand.
CCGCCAAAAAGGTCTTCACCGACCCGGCCAAGGCCGACGCCGATTTCAAGATTCAGGGAGAATACGAAGGAAAAATCGGCGCCTCTTCGACGGCCGGCGTGCAACTTGTGGCCCTGGGGGATGGAAAATTTCAGGGGGTCCTGTTTGCCGGCGGCCTGCCGGGCGGGACGTGGGACCGGTTGGCCCGCCTGCCACTGACTGGCGAGTCGCGCGACGGCAAGGTGACCCTGACGGGCACCAATTTCGCGGCTGAACTGGCCGATGGCCTTTTGAAGGGCAAACTCGACGATCAGGCGTTCGAGCTCAAGCGCGTCGAACGGCGCTCGCCCACCATGGGCGCCAAGCCGCCTGAAGGGGCGCTGGTGCTGTTCGACGGCACCAACCTCGACCAATGGGAAAGCGCGAAACTGGAAGAGGGTCAGGTCCTCGGTGTGCTGCAGGGCAACGGCGCGCGGACGAAGAAAAAATTCAAAGACTACACGCTGCACCTGGAGTTCCGCACGCCCTATCAACCGAACGATCGCGGCCAGGCGCGGGGCAACAGCGGTTTGTACCTGAACGACCAGTACGAGTTGCAGGTGCTCGATTCGTTCGGCCTTTCGGGCGAGAACAACGAGTGCGGCGGGTTCTATTCCATCGCCAAGCCCAAGCTCAACATGTGCCTGCCTCCCTTGGCCTGGCAAACCTACGACGTCGACTTTCAGATGGCCCGCTTCGACCCCGAAGGAAGGAAAATCAAGCCCGCCAGCCTCACGGCACGACACAACGGCGTGGTGATTCATGACAACCTCGAATTGCCCAAATTCACGCCCGGCGGTGGGTTGAGCGACGAATCGCAACCCGGGTCCATCTATCTTCAGAATCACTCGAACCCGGTCCACTTCCGCAACATCTGGATTATCGAAAAGAACTGAGCACCAATTGCCCCGGCCGGTCGAATACGGCCGGGGCAATGCAGCAGATTGAATGCAGCAGTGGGCCGAGATTTGGTGTGGGCGGCCAGGCTTGCTCCCCGAAGCGAATTGCGTCGCGGCGCCGGTGTTGCGGCCTGCGGACACAATTACGACCGCCCCATCGCAACTCTTCGACTCTTTGACCCTTCGACTCTTTGACTCACTTGTCATCATGCCCGCACTTCTATCGCCCGGCGACTTGCGTGCGGCGGCAGATCGCCTGCCCCGCTTTCCGCTCGGGCATTTTCCCACGCCATTGGACTTGGCGCAGCGCCTGTCGCAGACGCTCGGGGGCCCCGAAATCTACATCAAGCGCGACGATTGCACGGGGCTGGCTTTCGGCGGCAACAAGACCCGCCACAACGAGTTTCTGATCGGTGACGCGCTCGATCAGCACGCCGATATCGTCGTGTGGGGGGCGGGTGTGCAGAGCAACAACTGCCGGCAGACGGCGGCCGGCTGCGCCAAAGCCGGGCTCGATATCCACCTTCTGCTCAGCCGCGCCGGGTACGACGACGGCCCGGTTCCCTTGCAGGGAAACCTGCTGCTCGACCACCTGGTCGGCGCCCACATCGACCTTGTCGACGAAAAGATCGGCATCGATCTCGATGCGCGCATCGAACGCGAGGCGGCCCGCTATCGCGAACAGGGGCGGAAAGTCTACTCGTGGCATCGCCCCCGCGTCACGCCGCTGGCTGCCGTCAGCTATGCCATTTGCCTGGCGGAAATTGTCGAGCAGTCGCAGCAACATGGGTTCACCCCCGATGCCATCTACCTCAGCTCGTCGGGCTCGACGGGCGCCGGGGTCGTGCTGGGAAAGAAGCTGCTGGGGCTTGCGGCCCAGGTCGTGAACGTGGCCCCGATTCGCTGGGCCTGGGACATGCCTTCTGAAATGGCCCGGATGGCGCGAACGGCAGCCGATTGGATGGGGTTGCAGGCTGACGTTCGGCCCGAGGATGTGCCGATCACGTTTGATCACATTGGGCCCGGCTATGGCGAATGCACGGCCGGCGGGTTGGAGGCGATAGCGCTCGCGGCCCGCACCGAAGGCATTCTGCTCGACCCGGCCTACACGGCCAAGGCGATGGCCGCGCTGATTGACGATATCCGCAACGGCCGGCGAAAAGCGGGTGAAAAGGTGGTTTTTATCCATACCGGCGGCACCCCGGCCCTGTTCGCTTATGGCGACGAGCTGGCGGAAAAGATCGCCCCGCGACGGTTGTGATAGACGGGTGGCACTCAGTGGCATGAGCGCCCTGACTCGACCCGCCTCTTGACGTCAATGGCCTTCGCCGTCCCCAGGACTCCTTGCGGCGGCCCCACCTCGGTCGTCCGATCGAGTTGCATCAAAACGTTTTCGGTGACGGTTCCCGCCGGCGTGCCTCCCCCTCCACCACCAGCGCCCTCAGGCTGACAGACTGCCGGAGCAGGAAACGCTCATTTTCGGCCGGTTTTCACGAAGGTGTGCGAAGGCGCTCGAAGGCGCGCGCTGCGACGTGGCACTGGTGGAGAAATCGCACTGGCGAATTCGGGAGCCATGCGTATACGGACGTTGAAGACGTTGACCGGCCGCCGGAATGTGCCCGGGTTCTGAAAGTCGGCGCGCCGCCGTTTGAGCGCGATGACCACTTTGAGCGTGATAACCACCCGTGATGACCACCCGTGAGGCAAAGGGGGTGGTCACCGCGCAACGCGATGCGCGAAGGGCCGTTGCGAGCGTGATGACCACTTTCTGAGCGCGACGACCACCCACTCTGAGGATGCCGTGGCGTGGATCGCAATCGGTTCGGCCAGTCGTACGGAAAAACGGCACGCCCAACTTCTTCGTGCCGAAGTCGATGTAGGGGGCCACAAGCCTGGCGCAGTGGGCACCGCGCGCACCGCGCACAGGCGTGTTCACTCGAACGGTGCGTCTGCGCTTCGCTTGACGACACCCTACAAAACCGGAAGCATCCCGCTTCCAAATTTCGACAGGTTTGTCGAATTTTCAGTCGCGCGTCGTGGAATTGTCGTCGCAGCAACGTGCTGCGGCGGTTGTTGTTGCGAGCGCGAACATAAATCGCGGCAATTTGTGTTCACGCTGTGTGTTCACGCTAACTCTTTTCCTGACATGTTTTTGAGGAGCGCGAACACAAATCGGCGGTCGGGTTGTTGGTGTGGGGGGGCATTGGGAGAGAGAACACGCGACCCGCCGGCTCGGCGCACCGGGTCTGTCGCCGTTGGTCACAACAGCGACAATTTTACCCGACCGGAATCCGGGCGCGCAGAGGAGTCGCGTGCGCATTTGGAAAAGAGGCGGCGGAAAGTTTTGGCGTGCGACGCCCGACGCGCTGTCGGCAACTGCGCCCGAGCGCGGCAGCGTATCGCGGTGCTCAGCCGGGCGCCTCGCGGGTAATGCGTCTCAGAAGCTGATGGCCAAACTTCTGGGGAAAAACCGTCGTTCAAAGGAGACGTTCCGTTCGCGGTGCCACTGCGCCAAAGCTTGTGGCACCCTACGCGGTTGCCGAGGCGCGGTCTTGTTTGACCCCCGCCCGGCGTACCGATACGGTATGTCTCACCCCATTTCTCACCTGACAATCGGCGCTGACGACGGGATCAGATGTCTCACCTGACGCCTGCGGAAAAGCAAGACGTGATCCGGTTTCTGGAGGCCGACCAGCCGCTGCCGGACAAATACCGGTTTTTGCTGTTCGACGACAAGCGCGAGGTCGAGCTGGTCTGGAACGGGAAGAGCAGCGAAGTCTGCAATATCGTGCTGCCGTTTCAGGTGATCGAGCAGGTCGACGAGCCGCGCGCCGAACGGCTCAAAGAGCAGCCCAGCCTGTTCAACATGGATGAGCGGGGCCGGCAGCTCACCGGCTGGACGAACAAGCTGATCTGGGGCGACAACAAACTGGTGCTGTCGAGCCTGAAGAACGGCCCGCTGCGGGAGGAGATTGACGCGCAAGGGGGAATCAAGCTGATCTACATCGACCCGCCGTTCGACGTGGGGGCCGATTTTTCGATGGACATCGAGATCGGCGACGACACGTTCACGAAGGAGCCGAACGTTCTGGAAGAAATCGCGTACCGCGACACGTGGGGCCGGGGCGCCGACTCGTTCATTTCGATGATCTACGAACGGTTGATTCTGATGCGCGACCTGCTGGCGGAGGATGGGAGTATTTATGTGCATATCGGGCCGACGGTAAACCATCTTGTACGGGCGGTACTGGACGAGGTTTTCGGGGTCAGCAACTTCACGAACGAAATAGTCTGGCGGCGGGCATTTGGTCACAGCGATTCGACGCGCTATGGTGTAATCCACGACGCCATCCTCTTTTATAGCAAGTCGTCGAAGCGGACTTGGAATGCCGTGCTTCAACCGGCGGACAAGGATTATATCGATACATTCTTTGATGAGTTCGACGAAGAACGGCGAGAGCGTTATCAGCGACTCAGTCTTTCAGCAGGGGGCCTATCGGGCGGTGGTTATCGGTACGTCTACAAGGGCGTCAGTGCTCACTGGCGGTGCCCAATTGAAACGCTCAAAAAGCACGATGCCGAAGGTCGGCTGCATTGGCCAAAGAAGCAAGGTGGCGTGCCTCGCCTGAAGAAGTATGAAAGCGAGCATGAGGGGGTACCGCTTCAAGACATCTGGACCGATATTAGCAAAATCCACAACCAATCCGCGGAGCTAACAGGCTATTCAACACAAAAACCCGAAGCCCTTATCCGTCGGATTCTTTCCGCGTCCTCCAACGAAAATGACATCGTCGCCGACTTCTTCTGCGGCTCGGGGACGACGGCGGCGGTCGCCGAGAAGCTCAACCGCAAGTGGATTTGCAGCGACCTGGGCAAGTTCGCTGTTCACACGACGCGCAAGCGGTTGATCGGCGTGCAGCGCGAGCGCAAGGCCGAAGACAAAACTTATCGCGCGTTCGAAATCCTCAACCTGGGCAAGTACGAACGCCAGCACTTCGTGGGCGTCAACCCGAACCTGCGCGAAGAAGAGCAAGCCCAGCAGCTCGCCGCCAAAGAGGCGGCGTTTCTCGACTTGATCCTGAAAGCGTACCAGGCCGAGAAGACCGACGGCCTGCGCGTGTTTCACGGCAAGAAAGCGGGGCGGATGGTCGTCGTCGGGCCGGTCAACCTGCCGGTGACGCGGCTGTTTGTCGAAGAAATCATTCTCGAGTGCCGGCAGAAACGGATCACCAAGGTCGACCTACTGGGCTTCGAGTTCGAGATGGGGCTGTTCCCGAACGTGCTCGACGAAGCGAAGTCGAAGGGAATCGACATCGCCCCCAAGTACATTCCGGCCGAGGTGTTCGACAAGCGGGCGGTCGAGAAGAACCAGGTGGTCTTTCACGACGTGGCGTTTATCGAGGTGAAGCCGCTTGTGAAAGGGAAGACGGTCGCCGTGCAACTGACCGATTTCTCGGTGTTCTACTCGCAGGGGCGGGCCGACGAGGTGGCCGCGGCCCTGAAGGAGAAGTCGAGCAAGATCGTGGTCGAGAAGGGGCAGATCGTGAAAATCGTCAAAGACAAGAAGGGGGTCGTGACGCGGCAGAAGCTGACCAAGCACTGGACCGACTGGATCGACTACTGGTCGGTCGATTTCGATTTTGAGAACAAGCGCGAGATTATCCGCGTACCGCGGCAACTGAGCCCCGACGAACAGGGGGCGCTTCCCGGAATGGGGCCGGCCCAGCAGAACCTGGCCGTCTGGGAAGAGCAGTGGACGGGTGAGTACATTTTCGAGAACGAATGGCAAAGCTTTCGGACGAAGCAGGATCGGTCGCTGGAGCTGACGAGTGCGTATCGCGAAGTGGCCGACAAGAAGCGCGTAAAAATCGCCGTCAAGGTGGTGGATATTTTCGGCAATGACACGATGACGATTGTGGACGTAAGCGTTGGAGGGAGGAAATAGGCTGTGGGGATCGGCACCCGGGCTGCGAACGATTACTGTTACCCCGAAAGGGGTTTTCTCTGATAGCCCAGGGTCGCGCAGCGCACCCTGGGCCAGCCGGGCCGATGGGCGCCTTACCCCGAAGGGGTTTCATCCAACGTGCCGCAATCGTTCGCACAGATTTATCTGCACGTCGTGTTTTCGACCAAAGGCCGCACTCCGTATCTGCAGGACCGGGCCATTCGGGATGAGCTTCACCGCTATCTCGGCGGCACGTGCAACAATCTGGGCTGCCCGGTGCTGCGGGTGGGAGGGGTGGCGGACCATGTCCATATTCTATGCCTGCTCGGCCGGACAATTACGATTTCTGATCTTGTCAAGGAGCTGAAACGCGACTCTTCGCAATGGCTCAAGACGAAAGGGCCCGCGCTCGCGGAATTCTATTGGCAGAACGGCTATGGGGCGTTTTCGGTGAGCCCGAGCCACGTGGAAGATGTCCGCGAATACATCGCGAAACAGGAAGAACACCACCGCGTCACGACATTTCAAGATGAGTTCCGCCGGTTGCTCAAAAAATACGGCGTGGAATGGGACGAGCGGTATGTGTGGGATTGAATTGATGGAACCCCTTCGGGGTACGTCGTCACGTTCGCCGGGTTCCCAGGGTGCGCTCTGCGACCCTGGGCTATGGGATGAAACGCCTGCGGCGTACTTCGGGGCAAGCTACAACGGCGGGGGAAGGTTTCCTGGATTATGCGATCAAACGCCTGCGGCGTACTTCGTTTCGCAACATCGTGTGTCGTCTCGTGAAACCTCTTTGAGGTAACGCCATGGCCCTGCACCCGAACTTTCCCGACGATCCGCACGTGATTCTCGACCCCGCGCTGCGCTGGTTTCCGGCCGATGAAGCGTATCGCGAGAAGCGGGCCGACCAACTGCTGCCTCCGCTGGTTTCGGCCCTGCGAAAGAGAGTGCAGGAGTGGCGTGACAGCGGCTATGCCGACGCCACTGCGACCAGCCGCAGTCTGCTGGCTTGGTGGTTCCAGACGCAGCACCTGTTGCCGACGCGCAGCGGCCCGTTGCAAGAATTCGAGTATTATTTCGCGCAGCGCGAGGCGGTCGAGACGATCGTCTATCTTTACGACGTCGTCGGCGTCAAGGACAAGTTCGATCTGATGCGATTCGACAGCTCGGGGGCGGTGTCGGCCGGCCTGTTCGACGAGACCTGGCGGCGGTTCGTGGTGAAGATGGCGACCGGCGCGGGGAAAACCAAGGTGCTCAGCCTGGTGCTCGCGTGGAGCTATTTTCACCGGCTGTACGAGCCGGGTTCAGAGCTGGCACGGAACTTTCTGGTCATTGCGCCGAACATCATCGTGCTCGATCGCATCCGCAAGGACTTCGACGGGCTGAGGGTTTTCTTCCAAGACCCGATTCTTCCCGACAATGGGTTCGACGGGCGTAGCTGGCGCGACGATTTTCAATTGACGCTGCACGTGCAAGACGAGGTGCGCGTGGCGCGCAAGACGGGCAACGTCTTCCTGACGAACATCCACCGCGTTTACGCCGGCGACGAATCGATTCCTTCGGCAGAGGACGACGATACGACCGATTACTTTCTCGGCAAGCGCCCCAGCGGGGAAACCACCGACAGCAAGGTGGACCTCGGCATGATCGTGCGCGACATTGAAGAGCTGACGATTCTCAATGACGAGGCGCACCACATTCACGACCCGCGGATGGCGTGGTTCAAGTCGATCGAAGACATCCACCATCGCCTGTTGCAGAAGGGAGGGGCCTTGGCGCTGCAGGTGGACGTGACGGCCACCCCCAGGCACAACAATGGCGCAATTTTCGTGCAGACCGTGGCCGATTACCCCCTGGTCGAGGCGATCTCGCAAAACGTGGTGAAACATCCCGTGCTGCCCGACGCGGCAAGTCGGGCCAGGCTGCACGAACGGCAAACCTCGAAATACACCGAGAAGTACGCCGACTACCTGAACCTGGGAGTGGTCGAATGGAGGAAGGCGTTCGCCGAGCACGAAAAGCTGGGCAAAAAGGCGATCTTGTTCGTGATGACCGACGACACGAAAAATTGTGACGACGTCGCCGTGTACCTGGAGTCGACTTACCCCGACCTCACGGGGGCGGTGCTGGTCATTCACACCAAAAACAACGGCGAGATTTCGGAAGCGACGGGGGGCAAGAGCCGGGAAGAGCTTGAACAATTGCGCAAGCTGGCCAACGACATCGACGGGATCGAAAACCCGTACAAGGTGATTGTGTCGGTCTTGGTGCTGAAGGAAGGGTGGGACGTGCGGAACGTGACCACGATCGTGGGGTTGCGGGCCTATTCGTCGAAGAGCAACATTCTGCCCGAACAGACGCTGGGGCGTGGGCTGCGCAAGATGTATCCCGGCGGAGGGACCGAATACGTGAGCGTGGTGGGCACGAACGCCTTCATGGATTTCGTCGAGTCGATTCAGGCGGAAGGGGTGGTGCTGGAACGCAAGCCGATTGGGGAGGGGGCGGGGCCGACGGCGCCCTAGGTGGTCGAGGTGGAACAGGGGAACCCCAACAAGGACCTCGACACGCTGGACATCGAGATTCCGGTGATGACGCCCCGGATTTTCCGGGAGTACAAGAACCTCGATCTGCTCGACCCGGCGAACCTGGGCCACCAGAAGATAGCCTTCCGGCAGTTCAGCCCCGACGAACAACGGGAAATCGTCTTCAAGGACATTACCACCGGGGCCGTGACGCACACGACTTTTCTGGATGGCGCCGGCATTGCCGACTATCGCAGCGTGATCGGCTATTTCGCGCAAACCATCCTGAAAGATCTGCGCCTCGTCAGCGGCTACGACGTGCTCTACGGCAAGGTGAAGTCGTTCGTGCGCGACGAACTATTCGAGAAGCCGGTCGATCTGGAGGATGCCAATACGCTGCGGAACCTGTCGGAAACCGCGGCAACGAAAACGGTGGTCGAAAGCCTCAAGAAGGGGATCAACGAGCTGACGGTGCAGGACAAGGGAAACGCGGAGATTCGCGCCCATATCAAGCTGCGAGAAACACGCCCCTTCGTGGCGAAGGAACAGGGCTTTCTGGTACCCCGCCTGAGCGTCTTCAATCGGATCATCGGGGATCGTGGGTTCGAATTGGAATTTGCGGCGTTTCTCGACCGACGCCAGGGCGAAATTATCTCGTTCGCGAAGAACTATCTGGCGGTCGGTTTCAAGCTGGATTACGTCAACTCCAGTGGCGACGTCACCAATTACTACCCCGACTTCTTCGTGAAGGTCAGCGAAAAAGAAGTCTACCTGGTCGAGACGAAAGGGCAGGAGGAGCTCGACCTGCCTCTCAAAATGGCACGCCTGAAACAGTGGTGCGACGACGTCAACCAGGCCCGGCAGGCCGTGCGCTACGACTTTGTGTACGTGGATGAGGAGAGTTTTGAGAAGTACCAGCCGAAGTCTTTCGCGGCGTTGGTCGAATCGTTTCGAGAATACAAGCAATAGCCTGTTGCGCGCCCGCCGCGCAGCCCCCCCCGCAGCGGCCGGTCAATTTGACCGGCCGAACACCTGGCTGGGACTGGTCACGCCCGTTGGAATGACGCTGGACAGTCGCCGGCGAAATCGCCAGAATCCAGTGCTCCCTTCGGGGATTGGCCGGTGTCTATTCCGACACGCCGGGCGCATAGCTCAGTTGGTTTAGAGCGCAGCCCTGATAAGGCTGAGGTCCCTGGTTCGAATCCAGGTGCGCCCAATTCAGAGCGGCAGAGATCAAAGCCACAGAGGACAGAGCGGCAGAGGACAGAGCGGCAGAGGACAGAGCCACGGACGCGCCATTCGCGTTCGTACTGTGGCTCTGGCCTCTGTGGCTCTGCTGCTCTGCTGCTCTGCCCGCGGGGACGTAGCTCAATTGGGAGAGCGCCGCTTTTGCAAGGCGGAGGTTGCCGGTTCGAGCCCGGTCGTCTCCAGTAACAGGGTCGTAGGTTTCTGGGTGACTGGGTGGGTAGTGCCATGCGTACGCAAGCGCTGATAGTGCATGGGGTTGCGCTGTTGCGGAAAGGGCGCCCGGCGCTGGGTGGCCGTTAGAAAAAGTCCGCGAGTCGACCCGGCTTCTTTGAAAATTAAAAAATCGTCGTGAGGACGCTTGACGGTTGGGAACGAGGCCCGTAGTATTCGGGTCTTCCCAAGATGGAGGGGGGAACTCTGCCGCCAAGCCATTCGGCTCGGCACCACACGATGGTTTGAAGCAGCTTCGAAGGCTGCGAAGTCTTCGGGCAACGTGTCTTCGGGTCTGCTTCAGCCCATACGAGGTTGGTGCCGCAAAAATGACTGTCCTGGGTTGAGATTTCTCAGGCCGTCGGTTTTTGCGGTTTGTTCTTTGGCAATTTGGTAGGGTAAGAGTGGCATCTATTCTCGATGCGCAATGCACCGATTTTGCGCCCACGGGCCGTGCTGAATGTCAGCCGGCGGGCAAGAAATTCAGTGCCAGAGCGTGTCAGAAAACTCTTAGGAACATGGCGAGTTACCAACGTCTGCACTGGGATGCAACCAGTGTGGCGGTAGCAACTTGTTTCTGGGCCGGCGGTGCGAAGCTTGTGGCGGCGAAGTGTCGTGGCGGGTGGAGTATCGACCGGGCGAGAGGCAAGGATCATTGTGGTCAAGCTACTAAGGGCGTGTGGGGGATGTCTTGGCGCCAGTAGGCGATGAAGGGCGTGGAAGGCTGCGATAAGCTCGGGGAAGCCGTCAAGCAGGCATTGATCCCGGGATTCCCGAATTAGCGTACACCCAATCCATAAGTGTACGCGGCCAACGCGGTCAACTGAAACATCTAAGTAGCCGCAGGAAAGGAAAGCAACAGCGACTTCCCCAGTAGCGGCGAGCGAAAAGGAAGATAGCCTAAACCGCAGGGCTTCGGCTCAGCGGGGTCGTGGGGCCACCACAGCGGAGTTACAAAACGATCTGCCAGCAGAACTCGATGGAAAGCGAGACCAGAGCGGGTGACAGTCCCGTATGCGACAGCAGTATCGTCTCCCGGTGTGTCCCCGAGTAAAACCAGTCACGTGGAACCTGGTTTGAATCCGGGAGGTCCATCTCCCAAGGCTAAGTACTCACTGGCGACCGATAGTGAACGAGTAGCGCGAGCGAAAGATGGGAAGAACCCCTGTTAGGGGAGGATACTGAACCTGAAACCACATGCCTACAAGCGGTCGGAGCCCTATGTGCTTGCACAGGGTGACGGCGTGCCTTTTGCATAATGATCCGACGACTTACCCTCACTGGCTTCTGGTTAAGGCCTTCCGGGCCGTAGCCGCAGGGAAACCGAGTCTGAAAAGGGCGACATTGTCAGTGGGGGTAGACGCGAAACCCGGTGATCTACCCATGGGCAGGTTGAAGCGCGGGTAAGACTGCGTGGAGGACCGAACTCACTAGTATTGAAAAACTAGGGGATGACCTGTGGGGAGGAGTAAAAGTCTAATCAAACCGGGAGATAGCTCGTTCTCTCCGAAATAGCTCTAGGGCTAGCCTTGAGTCACTACATCACGGGGGTAGAGATACTGAATTCGCTTGGAGGCCTACCCGGCTATCCTGCGGAGCCAAACTCCGAATACCGTGATGACTAACTCGGGAGACAGTCCCTGAGGGATAAGCTTCAGGGTCGAGAGGGAAACAACCCAGATCGCCTGCTAAGGCCCCAAAGTTCGGCCTAGTCAAAAAGGATGTCAGAACACTGTGACAGCCAGGATGTTGGCTTAGAAGCAGCCATCATTTAAAAAGTGCGTAACAGCTTACTGGTCGAGTGTTTTCACACCGATAATGATCGGGAGTCAGCCGAACGCCGAAGCAGCGGGTGCAGCGCCTGAGCAATCAGGTGGTGCGCGGTAGGAGAGCGTTCCAGAACAGATACGAGCCGTACCGTAAGGAGCGGTGATGGGTTCTGGAAGTGATTATGTCGGAATGAGTAACGATCAGGCAGGTGAGAATCCTGCCCGCCGAATGCCTAAGGTTTCCTGGGGAAGGTAAATCCGCCCAGGGTTAGCCGGTCCCTTAGTCTAGGCCGAAAGGCGTCGACGATGGATAGCAGGTTAATATTCCTGCGCCGCCGTTGAATACCGACGGGGTAACGTTGTCTGAAAGGTGGGTTGGGCGAACAGAAGTGCCCGCAGGGAAGTCTGAAGTAGCGGTTGGTAAATCCGCCGCGATATCGGAGGGCTTCTCTGGAGTGCGTATACGATCACGAAGCCATCGGAAGGACAACCAAGAAAAACCTCTCAGGGTTACGTCAACGGTGACCGTACTAAAACTGACACAGGTAGGCGAGGCGAGTAGCCTCAGGCGCTCGGGAGAACGCTGGTTAAGGAACTCTGCAAATTGACCCCGTAACTTCGGGATAAGGGGTGCCTTTTGGGGTGCAAGCCTCGAGAGGTCACAGTAAATCGGCTCTAGCGACTGTTTACTAAAAACACAGGACTCTGCGAACTCGTAAGAGGATGTATAGAGTCTGACGCCTGCTCGGTGTTGGTAGGTTAAGGAAGAGGGTCAGGGGCGCAAGCCCTGAAGCTCGCAACCGAAGCCCCAATAAACGGCGGCCGTAACTATGACGGTCCTAAGGTAGCGAAGTTCCTTGTCGGGTAAGTTCCGACCTGCATGAATGGCGTAACGACTGGAGCACTGTCTCAACCAGCGACCCGGTGAAATTGTAGTCGCGGTGAAGATGCCGCGTACCCGCAGCTAGACGGAAAGACCCCATGAACCTTCACTGTAGGCTGATATTGGGTTTAGGTAGTTTCTGTGTAGGATAGGTGGGAGGC
>JBQTIL010000055.1:0-29357 GCA_052388175.1 Planctomycetaceae bacterium
AAAGTCACCGATGACGAACTTGCTACCGTGAAAATCAAACGCCACAAATTCCACGGCGACTGGAACTACTCGATTCGCCCGTCGTAGTGATAAACTTGGGCAACTTATTCTGACGAGGTGCCTTAGGATCAGGACATCACGATAAGCACTTGGCAGCTGTGCCAGTGCATTCGCCAACACGACTGCGCGTTCCTGACGGATCAATTTTTGGCTCGGTGTGCTGCTGGAATCGCAGAACGCCTGGTCGAAGACACAAAAGGACTCTCCAATTTCGAGGCTGAGCGGCTGCTCGCGACGTGTGTCACGCCCCTGCGTAGCGACATAATGCCTGAAGACGGTTGCGATCCGGGTTCCGAGGATCGCACGCAGCCAAGCCAGAAATTCCGTAGTCGAAGCGCCATGGAAATATTCGAACTTGCGGTGTGCCTCTAGAAACGTCTCCTGCACAATATCCGAAGGATCGAACTTCGTCTGGAACCGGCGCCCCAATTCCACCCGCGCAAGCAATTCCAGATAAGCGCGGTGCTTCTCCAATAGCAGCCCGCGCTCATTCAGGGCCCCGGCGCGCGCCAAGGCGAGCAGGTCGGACGCATCGAATGACATTGAGGAGTCCCTAATTAAGACGTTGCACAGCGAATCGAGATCGTGTCGTGGAAATTTATCGTTCCGCGAAAATGCGAGTCCTTTCCTTATAGCCCGGGAAAGGTGGAAGAGCGTCCGGGTCACGCTGACGACCGAACAGGACTGCAATTCCGTAGCGGGTGGTGCGAACCAGCATTACGCATCAACCGATGTAGTCAAAATAATCTCGGAGGCGATTGCGACTGCTTTCTCGACCATGTGACCCGCGGCTGACGTGGCGATTGTTTCAGCGCTCGGCGCGCTGGTGGCGAACGGACTGTATCCGTCGACCGGCAGGAGCGCCACACCAAACTGCCTCTGCCTCCTGCAACCCCCAAATCTTGTCACCTTGCGCAAAGTTCTGATCTGCCGAAACCCAACTCATTACACCCGTCATGGTTGCAGGTCAAACAGAAACCGCCGGTTTCGCAGAGCCGCCGGTTGTCCCCCGAGATGCGTGCACCTCTGCTCCTCCGCCCGTTTGGTTGCGGCCAGGCTGCACTGTGTACCCGTCAGCCCAGCATGCATGCACGTCACCTGAGTTCACGGTTGCGGTCCCAGCCAGCCAGCGGTAGATTCTCGCAACCTCGAAAGGGCTGCGAATGGACCTGCTCAGCACAATCTCTGGTTCGCTGATGGAGGGCTTTTTTCCCGCCGGGTGGGACCTGCGCGCGATCGACGAGTGCGTCGACCCCGACCCGCGGTCGATCACCAGGCGTCAGAAATGGTGGCACAAAGGGTTTGAACCGCTCGCTTGTGCGTCGGTGAGCGATTTCGACGCGCTCTTGGGGCACGAAATCGCCCGCACGATCCAGCGCGCCCGAGACGACAAAAGGAAGCTGATCTTGATTTTGCCCGTCGGGCCGATGGGCATGTACCGCTGGACGGTCTATTTTCTGACCGAATGGAAGGTTTCGTGCGACCACGTACACGGCTTCAATATGGATGAATGGAGCGATGCTCAGGGAAATACGCTGCCGCCAACCAATCCGGGCGGATTTCAATACGCGATGCAGCAGGCCTTTTACGGACCGTTGGGCAAGTTGACAGTACCCTCGAAGCAGCGGCATTTCGCCACCCGCAAGGCGCTTCCGACCTATGCCGAGCGCATCGGCGAATTGCGCGCGAGCGGGGCCGAGCTGGCGGTGATCTTCGGCATCGGCCGCGTCTGTCACATCGCTTTCTGGGAGCCGCAGTTTGCGGGCGAGTTCGCGTCGGAGGCCGAGTGGAAGCGGCAGACGCATCGCCTGGCCGCAAGACTGCACCCTTTGACGATCGAGCAGAACGCCATCACGAGCTTCAAGAGCCGCACGACGCTGGTGCCGGCGTTTGCCAACACGATCGGCCCCGGGCTATTCCTCAAGGCCGACCGCATTGTCGGCGGGGCCGATGGCGCCTTGTCGCGGGGAATGATGTGGCAGGGGTTGAGCCTGTGGATGACTCTCAGGCATCGCCCGACCCCATGGATTCCGTCGAGCTATATGCCGACGCTGCCCGGTCGCCTGTTCTTCCTTTCGGAACTGGCAGGTCCGCTGACGGCCGAGTGCCATTAGTTCGTAGTCTCACCTGCAGGCGGGGGCGCGAATAACTACGAACGGCTACTGCTCGGCCTTGTCGAGGACCTCGTCTTCAACGTAGATGGGCAATGGTGGCTTGAACTGGACAGCCAGCGCAATCGCGTCGCTCGGGCGGCTGTCGACCTGCACCAGCTCGCCGTCTTTGCGGATCCGCAGCACGGCAAAGTACGTGTGCTCTTCGAGCCGGTTGATCACGACGTCCTGCAGTTCTCCCCCCAGGTTCTCGATCACGCTGCGCAACAGGTCGTGCGTGAGGGGCCGCTGCGATTCGACCCCCGTGACGTGCCGGTTGATGCTGGCCGCCTCGAAGATGCCGATCAGAATGGGAAACTTCCGGGCGCCATCGATCTCGCGCAGGTACACGATCTGCTGTTCGTTCATGTCGGAGATGATGATCCGGGCCAGTTCCATCTGCACGAGCACGGTGGTCGCTCCTCTGGTGACAAGCGGGTTGCGGTCGTCAACTCGATATTATAGGGGGCGTCAAAAAACGGTCGCAAGCGGCCGTGCCCGTCTGACAGAGCGCGCCACGCGGGTCGTGATCACCGCCTGGCCGCCTCGGGGGCGGGCATGCACCTAATCTTCGAGGGCCGCAACCATTTCTTCGATGCTGATCAATTGCTTGCGGAGGGTAGCCAGTGTCTCGCGCACCTGTTGGACGACTTCGGGCGGCGCTTTCGCGACAAAGCTCTCGTTGGCCAGCTTTCGTTCATTCCCCAGAATGAATCCCTGAATCTTTTCCGCCTCCTTCTTTTGCCGGGCCAGCTCGGCGGCGCGGTCGACGACCCCTTCGAGCGGAATGAACCCGTCGGCGTCTGTCAGTGAGAAACTGGCCGAAGCCCCGGGGCGACGCACGTCGACCCCGGCGGCCTTCAGCACGGCCTTGGCGAGGTGTGCGAATTGCGAGGCGACGTCGGTCAATTGAGAAGCCACGTCGGGCTGGCAACGGACGTGCAGGGCCAGTTCGATTTTGTCTTCGATGCGGTAAAGGGCCCGCACGTTGCGCACTGCCACAATGAATTCCTGCAGCCGCGCGAAGCGGGCTTCGAGCTGCGCATCGCGCCAATCTCCGGGAAGATCGGTCCAGAGTGCGATCAGGCAGGCCTGCGCGGCGCGCCGGGGTTCGAGCAGACCGCGCTCGGGGGCGATGGTTGCCAGCCGCAGCCACAGCTCTTCACAGAGAAACGGGGTGAATGGAGACAAGAGCCTGAGCAGCACGTCGAGCACGCCCACCAGCATCCGCTGGGCCGCCGGACGCAGCGCGTCGTCGCGCAACCGCGGCTTCAGCATTTCCACGTACCAGTCGCAGAACTCGTTCCAGGTAAAATCACGCAGCGCGCGAGTCGCGGCGTCGAACTGGTATTCTCCCAAAAGCCCGGTTACGGTGCGCGCGGTCGTCGCCAGGCGACTTAAGATCCACCGGTCTTCAAGCTGCAGATCGTTCTCGGCAATCGGGCCGGGCACGTAGTTCGCGAGGTTGAGCAGCGCGAATCGAGACGCATTCCAAAGCTTGTTGCAGAAATTGCGGCCGTACTCAAAGCGTTCGCTCACGACGCGGGCCACGGGTTCGCCCGCGTCGGCCTCGAACCACGGGCTGGAATACTGCGGCTGCTTCTTGCACCTGGGGCATTTGAGCCTTGGTTTCGCCCCGCCCGCGGGAATCGCCTTCTGATGCTCGAGCGTTTGCGCGATGACCTCGCCACAATGGGGGCATTCGTACCCCACGGGCAGCCGCACGTCCTGATTCTCGCCCGCAAACGACGTGATCGTGAACCGCACGGCATCAACGCCGTACTTGTCGAACAGGTCCATCGGGTCGACGCCGTTTCCCTTGCTCTTCGACATCGTCTGCCCGAACCCGTCGAGAATCTTGGGGTGTACGTGAACGTGCCGGAACGGCACATCGCGCATGTTGTACAGCCCCATAATCACCATCCGTGCGACCCAGAGGGTGATGATGTCGCGGCTGGTGATCAGCACATTGCCGGGGTAAAAGTACTTGAGAACGGGGTTTTCCATGCCCGGCATCCACGCCGGCGCATCCTGCTGCGAGCCGGCGGCCGATTCAGGGCCGTAAACTTTCACGACGGCCGCCTGCAAGTCGGGGCCGGCGGCAATGACCGGCCGAATCTCGTGCTTCGTCACCTCGCGCAACTGCTCGATCAAGTCGGCCCGAATCGGGTACGTCATGGCGACCGTGACGATGTCAGCGTCGATCGAAATGGGAACCACCAGCCACGACCGTGCGACGGTCTCGGGCACCAGGTCTTTCACGGGCGGCGCAGCTTGCAGCCCTGACGCGCCGACGTGTTCATACTCCGACTCCGGGGCCTCCAGATAGACCGGGTTGGCGACCGTCGGCCGCCTGCGCTCGGGCGGAATTTTGAGCGGCGGCTCGCCGTTCGGCCAGCCGAGCGTTTCGTGGGGCCACAATGCCGAGCTGAACCAGGTGTCGAGCACGTCGTGTTCCTGAACGAAACCCCACGACTCCAACTGAGTCTGAATTTCATGGGTGTTGGGCCCGAGAGCGATGAGCAGGCGTGCGTTGCCAGGCTGCTTTCCGTCGGTCGGCAGCGACGAACTTTCCCACTGTTGCACCGCAATCTTTTCGGGGTTCGCGTCGCGCAGTTCGAACACTTCTCGGTTGAGCGATCCGATGTCGGCGACTCGACCGCCGACAGCCGATGGCGGCAGCGACCACACCGGAATCCGATGCCCCCACCAGAGTTGCCGGCTGATGCACCAGTCGCGCTTCTCTCCCAGCCAATCGAGATACGTCTTGGCGTACCGCGACGGGAAGAACTTCACTTTTCCGGAGCGCACCGCCTCCATCGCGTTCTCGGCCAGGGTTTCCATCTTCACGAACCACTGATCCGACAGATACGGCTCGATCGGCGTCTTGCTGCGGTCGCTGTGAGCGATTTCAATCTCGCGATCTTCGACTTTGACCAGGTGCCCAAGCTTTTCCATCTCGGCGACGACCGAATCGCGGGCCTGGTAACGATCCATTCCCTGCCAGCGCCCGGCGTTTTCGTTGAGCGTGCCGTCGGGGTTGAGAATGTTGATCAAGGGGAGCTTGTGCCGCCGACCGCAGGCGTAGTCGTTGGGGTCGTGCGCCGGAGTGACCTTGACGCAGCCTGTACCCAGGTTGCGGTCGACCAGCACCGGGTCGGCAATGATGGGGATCTCGCGATCGACGAGCGGAATTTTCACGAGCTTGCCGATCAGCTTCTGGTAGCGTTCGTCGTCGGGGTGCACAGCGACCGCCGTGTCGCCGAGCATCGTTTCGGGGCGGGTCGTCGAAAAAGCGATGCGTTCGGCGGTGCCCAAAATCGGATAGGTGAACGTCCAGAAATGTCCCTGGACGGTTTCGTGAAAGACTTCGTCGTCGGCGACGGCCGTTTGAAGATAGGCATCCCAATTCACCAGGCGTTTGCCGCGATAGATCAGCTCGTCGTGAAACAGCCGGAAAAACGTCTGGCGAACGGCGCGCGAGCAGACTTCGTCGAGCGTGAACCGGGTGCGCCGCCAGTCGCAACTGGCCCCCAGTTGCTTCAGTTGATTGAGGATGCGGGCCTCGTATTCGTCTTTCCACTGCCAGATGCGGCTGACCAGCGCCTCGCGCCCGATGTCGTGGCGCGTTTTGCCTTCTTCTTCGAGCATCCGCCGCTCGACCACGGCCTGCGTGGCGATGCCGGCATGATCGGTGCCCGGCATCCACAGCGCCTCGTAACCCTGCATGCGGCGCCAGCGCGTAATGACGTCTTGCAGGGTGCCGTTGAGGGCGTGCCCCATGTGCAGCGCTCCCGTGACGTTGGGGAGCGGAATCATGATCGTGTGGGGGTTTTTGGCCGGGTTGGGGTTGGCGTCAAAAAACCCCCGCTCGTGCCAGAACGCCAGCAACCGCTGCTGCACCTGCCGGGGTTCGTATTGTTTGGGGAGTTCGGGCGTCATGAGTCGAGGAGCACGGAAGCGAACGCAGAAGAATCGGACCTTGACCGGGGCACGCCGGTTCGCGGATTGTAGCGGCCGGCCCCGGGTCTCCGAAGTCAGATCGGCGGAATCGACTTGCGGATTTCGTCAAGCTGCGTGCGCGTTCCGTGTTCGTCGCACCAGCGGTCAATGTAGTTCCAATCCAGCCTTTCGCCCTGGACGGCGATCACGTCGCGAAGATCATCGCGATCCTTGTTTCTTCCTGCGCGCAACAACCACCTGAGCTTGGTCACGATCACGTCCTCAGCCGTCGGCAGAAACGTGTCGCAGCCGAGAACGCGGTGTCGAACGCGCCGTCGAAAACGCTCCTGATCGTGAGGATCATGGCTCAGCCGAAACAACTCGATCGTGAACTCTGTTCCGGCGACAAGTACGACAGAGCGCGTTGTGCCGGTAACCCCTTCGAAAAGCAGTTGGGGGTCGACGTGGAGGCCAGCGCTCAAATGCGGTTCGAGACTGCTGAGCGGCTTTTCCGACAGCTCAACCACGAAATCGGCATCCTGCGTCGAGCGGGGGATTCCATAAAAATTGCTCGAAAAAGAACCGACGAGCATGTACGGGATCCCGGCGGCGTTCAACGCCTGGATCATGGCCAGCGCTGCTTCGTCGCCCGTCACGAGGTGCGCTCCAGTCTCCGCGCTATCTCGAGACGCCCCTTCAACAACTCCCGAACCTGCTCGGCCGATGCCTCGGGTCGCTCGGAGCGTATGCCGTCGGCCATCACGCGGCACACACGCTCAAAAATCCTCGCTCCTGCCAGCAGCTTCTCCTCGGGCTTTGCGGCGCGCGCGCGAAGGACTCGTTCGCGATAGATCTCGTCGACTAATTCCTGGCTGGGTTCCATGCTGTCCTGATGGCGAAGGCGGTCGCAAAATGGAGTGCAAGAGACGTTTTCATTCTACATGTTATATGCGATCCCGTCCGCCTCAATCATCTCCCTCTGGCGACATCCGACGCGGCCGGTTCAAGCGTCTCGCCGATCGCCCCCTCATCTTTGCACAGCTTGTACTCGAAGCTGTCGACCAGCGCCAGCCAACTGGCCTCGATCACATTCTCGCTGACGCCGACGGTGCTCCACACGTCTTGCCCGTCGCGGCTTTCGATCACCACGCGGACTCGGGCAGCCGTCCCTTCGCTCGAATTGATCACGCGGACCTTGTAATCGACCAGGTGCATCTCAGCCAGGCGCGGAAACGCCGGCACCAGCGCCTTGCGCAGGGCCGTGTCGAGCGCGTTGAAAGGCCCGTCGCCCTCGCCGACGACGTGTTCCACGCGGTCGCCCACGAGCAGCTTGATGGTCGCTTCGGTCAGCGGGGCGCCCATGTCGGCCGTGTCGACATTGACGCGATAGTGAATTCTCTCGAACCGCGGCTGATGCAACCCGGCGACTTTTCGCACCAGCAGGTCGAACGACGCCTCGGCCGCTTCGAACTGGTACCCTTCGGCTTCGAGCTCCATGACGCGATCGAGAATCTTCGACATCAATTCGCCGTCGTGCTGCAGCCGGTACTTGGTCGTCTTGGCGACGATGTTCGATTTACCCGAGAGCTCGCTGATGAGAATGCGGCGGGCGTTGCCCACCGACTCGGGCGAGATGTGCTCGTAGCTGCGGGCCAGCCGGTTGACGGCATGGACGTGCATGCCCCCTTTGTGCGCGAAGGCGCTTGTGCCCACAAAAGGCTGATTGGAGGAAAAATTCATATTGGCAATCTCGTACACGTAGCGCGACAGCTCAGTCAGCCGCTCGACGCCTCCCGGATTCAGCACCGTGTACCCTTGCTTCTTGAGCGCCAGGTTGGCGATGACGCTGATCAGATCGACGTTGCCGCAGCGCTCGCCGATGCCGTTGATCGTCCCCTGCACCTGAGTCGCGCCGTGATCGACGGCGATCAGCGAATTTGCTACGGCCAGATCGCAGTCGTTGTGGCAGTGGATGCCCACGGGAATCGTCAGCGCGCTGCGCGCGGCGTCGACGCCTCGGGCGATGTCTGCGGGCAGCCGGCCGCCGTTCGTGTCGCACAGCGCGATCAGCCGCGCGCCGGCCTCCTGGGCCGTTCGAATTGTCTTGAGCGCGAAGTCGGGGTTCGCGAAGTAGCCGTCGAAGAAATGCTCGGCATCGTAAATGACCTCGCGCCCCAGCGATTTGAGATAGCCGACCGAGTCTCGAATCATCGCCAGGTTCTCGGCCTCGTCGACCCGCAACACTTCGAACACGTGCAGGTCCCACGTTTTGCCAACGACGGTCACCACGGGCGCTTTCGACTCGACAAGCGCCCGCATTCCCGCGTCGTCTTCCGCCGCGCATCCCTTGCGGCGCGTCATGCCGAACGCCGCGATTCGGGCATGCCTGAGGGGCATGTCGGCCACGCGCTGGAAGTATTCAGAATCCTTGGGGTTCGACAGAGGATACCCGCCTTCGATCACGTCGACCCCGAGCGCGTCGAGTTTCGCGGTGATCTGCAGCTTGTCTTCGAGCGAGAACGAAACGCCTTCTCCCTGGCTGCCGTCGCGCAGCGTCGTGTCGTAGATTTCGATCCGCGGCATGGCTTTCTCTCGTTGCAATCGGCCCTGTCGGTGTGAACCCTCAATGAAAAACCCCTCAGGCCTTGTGACCTGAGGGGTGAAACTGTTCGCTGGTTGAACCGTTAATGCCCTAAGGTCGCGTACGACCCTGAAATAATGGCAATTCCGACAATGTCGGCGCTCATGCTGATCGGAACCGGGATCGGCAAAGATGCCATTTCTGAGACCGCTCACAAAGGGGCAAACTCGACGTGCTTAATCGTACTTTTCCGTTGCGTCGAAGTCAAATGGCGCTTGTTTCTCGGGAAAACGGCGAAACCGCAAGCGTGACGGATGGCGGGGGCCAGCTTGGCATGCTTCGCACTGCACCTTGTTCTAATGGGGTCGATTGCTCGTTACGCCGGGCAGCCAGCCCTCGTAGGGAACGACGAAATTCCATATCTGCACAGGCAGGCGGGCCCTGACGGGGTTGTCTTCGACGTAACGAATCGTGCGTTCAAAGTCTTCGCGCGACTCGAGAAAGACCTTCCAGCCGGGGCCGCCCCAAACTGGATGACCGCCCCGCCGCGCACCGGCGTCGATCAGGGCGCCGCGGCTTGCTTCTTGAAGATTCAAGATCATGTCCTCGGCTTTGTGGCGATGCTTTCTGATCAGCATATGCACATGATCGGGCATGATCGCGCACGCATAGCATGTGTAAGCGTTGATGCGAATCGTGCTCGCGAATGATTCGGCGATGATTGCAACCTCATCGTCGGAGAAAGTCAGCAACTCGTGTTTCAAGACGCCACGAGCAGTGTCGTAGAAACGGCGTATTTGACCGCTCGCAGGCTGGATGCGCTTTCGACCGTGGTGCAGCTCGCCCAGGCCGGCGATCGCCGCGTTACGGATTTCGTAGGACGAGCTTCCGCGCGGATCGTTCGGGAGCCAGGAACCGTAGACGGTCCAGATGAGGTGATAACCAGCGACCATAAGCGCCCCTCGATTTCGCGAAACCGCAAGCGGCAATACTACGCGAAAACTGATTTTCGCTCTCAGACAGCACCCGCCATACGCTTGCGTTCGCGCGCGTCACTTCGATGCAAACGTGAATTCGCCGTTTTTCGCGTCCACAACGATTGCGCTGCCCTCTGCGAACCGGCCCGACAGAATTTCGCCGGCCAGGGCGTTCTGCAACCGCTGTTGAATCACGCGCTTGAGCGGTCGGGCGCCGTAGACCGGGTCGTACCCTTCCTCCGTAAGCAGGTCTTTGGCGGCGGTGGTTACTTCGAGGCCGAACTTGTTCTCGGCGAGCTGCTTTCGCAGGCGGGTGATCTGCAGGTCGACGATCTGCCGCAATTCTTCGCGTCCCAGCGGATGGAACACGATCACCTCGTCGATCCGATTGAGGAACTCGGGCAGAAAATGCTGCCGCAACGCCTCGGTGACGCGGTTCTGAATCTCCTTTTCGTGGCCCTTGCCCGCGAGATCCATGATGGCCTGGCTGCCGATGTTCGACGTCATGACGACGATCGTGTTCGTGAAGTTCACGGTCCGGCCGTGACTGTCGGTGAGGCGGCCGTCGTCGAGAAGCTGCAGCAGAATGTTGAAGACGTCGCGATGCGCCTTTTCGATTTCATCGAGCAGCAGCACGCAGTAAGGCTGCCTGCGCACGGCCTCGGTCAGGCGGCCGCCCTCGTCGTACCCGATATAGCCCGGAGGGGCGCCGACCAGCCGCGAGACGGTGTGCCGCTCCATGAACTCGCTCATATCGATGCGCACCAGGGCTTTTTCATCGTCGAACAGGAACGCGGCCAAGGCCTTGCAGAGTTCCGTTTTGCCGACGCCGGTGGGGCCCAGGAAAATGAACGAGCCGATGGGGCGGTTTCGATCCTGCAAACCTGAGCGGGCCCGACGGACCGCGTTGCAGACCGCGGTCACGGCTTCATTCTGGTCGATCATCCGCTGGTGGATCGCCGATTCCATCTGCAGCAGCTTTTCGCGTTCGCCCTGCAGCATGCGGGCCACGGGAATGTTCGTCCACGAGCTGACGACTTTGGCGATGTCTTCAGCCGTCACTTCTTCCCGCAGCATCCGCTCGCCGTCGTGCGCTCCCTCGGTTACGCGCTGTTCGGCGTCGTGCAGCTTCTTTTCTGCGGCGCGCAGCCGCTCTTCGGCCTGATAGGCCGTGATGTAGTCTTCGTTGGAGTTCGTGCGCTGCGCCTGTTTGAAGGCCAGATCGTAGGCGGTTCGCAGCGACTCGATTTCTTCGCGCAGCGGCTGCACGCCGGTGAGGGCTTCTTTCTCGGCTTGCCATTTCGCCTTCAACCGATTGACCTCTTCCTCGCGATCAGCAATCTCTTTGCGCAGTTTCTGCAGGCGATCTTTGCTGTCGGCACTGGTTTCCTGAGCGAGCGCAGTGGCCTCAATCTGCATGCGGGTCAACTGCCGGGTCGCCTCGTCGATCTCCGCCGGCATCGAATCGATTTCCATCCGCAGGCGGCTGGCCGCTTCATCGACCAGATCAATCGCCTTGTCGGGCAGAAACCGGTCGCTGATGTAGCGGTCAGACAATGTCGCGGCGGCGATCAACGCGTCGTCGGTGATTCGCACGCCATGATGCGACTCGTAGCGCTCCTTGAGGCCGCGCAGAATCGAAATCGTGTCTTCGACCGAAGGCTGCTGGACGACGACGGGTTGAAACCGCCGCTCGAGCGCCGGGTCTTTTTCGATGTGCTTGCGGTATTCATCGAGCGTGGTGGCGCCGACGCAGTGCAGCTCGCCGCGCGCGAGCGCCGGCTTGAGCAGGTTCGAGGCATCCATGGCCCCTTCGGCGGCCCCCGCGCCGACGACCGTGTGCAGCTCGTCGATAAACAAGATCACCCGCCCGCTCGCTTCGCTGACTTCGCGCAGCACGGCCTTCAAGCGGTCTTCGAACTCGCCGCGGTATTTCGTGCCGGCGATCAAGGCGCCCATGTCGAGCGCCACCACCGTCTTGTCTTTCAGGTTCTGAGGAACGTCGCCCAGCACGATGCGGTGCGCCAGCCCCTCGACGATGGCCGTTTTCCCCACCCCGGCCTCGCCGATCAGCACCGGGTTATTCTTGCGACGCCGTGACAGGATCTGAATGACGCGGCGAATTTCGGTGTCGCGCCCGATGACCGGGTCGATCTTTCCCTGGCGGGCGAGCTCGACCAGGTCACGCCCGTACTTCTGCAGCGCCTGATACTTTTCCTCGGGGTTCTGGTCGGTAACTTGCTGCCCCCCGCGGACTGATTTGAGCGCGTTCAGCACGTCGTTCTCTTCGACGCCGTGCATCGCCAGCAGCCGTCGGGCCTGATCGTCGACCTTCGCCAGGGCCAGCAGGAGGTGTTCGGTTGAGACGAACTGATCCTTCATCTGCTGCGCCGCATCCTGCGCGGCGTCGAGCACCTTCGCAGTCGCGGGGCTCAGCGTCACTTCGCCTGCGCCGCCGCTGACTTTGGGCAATCGCCGCAGCTCGCCGTCGACAATCGACTCGAACTGCGGCAGATTCGCGCCGATTTTCTGCAACAGCGGCTTGACGATGCCCTGGTCTTCGCGGAGCAGGGCCGCCAGCAGATGCAAAGGCTGCAACTGCTGGTTCCCCAGGTCTTGCGCCAGGCCTTGCGCTTTCTGCAGCGCTTCCTGGGCCTTGACCGTCAGCTTGTCGAATCGAAAGGCCATGCGTCAAAGCCGGGCTATTCTTTCTTCTCGAACTCGGCATCGATCACGTCTTCCCGCGCCGGGCCTGTCGCACCTTCGGCGGGTTCACCGCCCGGCTGCGGCCCCGCGGCCGACGCGGTGCGCTCGTACATGTGCTTCGAGAGCGCGTGCGCGGCCTGATTCAATTCGTCGACCGCCTGTTCAATGGCCGCCGCGTCGTCTCCGTCAACCTTCGACTTGACCTTGCCGATCGCCGCTTCAATCGCCGATTTCGACGCGGCGTCGAGCTTGTCGGCGTGTTCTTTCAATAGCTTTTCGGTCTGATACATCAGGCTGTGCGCGTTGTTGCGGGCTTCGGCCAACTTGCGCTTGCGCTGGTCTTCGTCGGCGTGCGCTTCGGCATCTTTCTTCATCTTTTCGATTTCAGTCTCCGACAGGCCGCTCGATTGCTCGATCTTGACGGTCTGTTCCTTGCCGGTCCCCAGGTCTTTCGCCGAGACGTTCAGAATGCCGTTGACGTCGATACTGAACGTCACCTGAATCTGGGGCACGCCGCGCGGCGCAGGGGGAATGCCGTCGAGGTTGAACTGGCCCAGGAGGCGGTTGTCGCCTGCCATCTTGCGCTCGCCCTGGAACACTTTGACCGTCACGGCGGTCTGATTGTCGGCGGCGGTGCTGAAGGTCTCCTTCTTCTCGGTCGGTATCGTCGTATTTCGTTCGACGAGCACCGTCATCACGCCCCCTTCGGTTTCGATGCCCAGCGACAGCGGGGTGACGTCGAGCAGCACCACGTCTTTGACGTCGCCGGCGATGATCGCCCCCTGGATCCCGGCCCCCACCGCCACAACCTCGTCAGGATTCACCCCCTTGTGAGGCTCTTTGCTGAACAGCTTGCGCACCAGTTCTTGCACCTTTGGAACGCGCGTCGAGCCCCCCACCAGAACCACTTCGTCGATCTGATTGGGGCGCAGATTGGCGTCGGCCAGCGCCTTCGTGACCGGTTCGCGGCAGCGCTCGATCAGATGGTCGACCAGCCGCTCGAACTCGGCGCGCGAAATGGTCATCTGCAGGTGCTTGGCGCCCGTCGCGTCGGCCGTGATGAAGGGCAGATTGATGTCGGTCGTTTGCGAGCTGGAAAGCTCTTTCTTTCCCTTCTCGGCCGCCTCGCGCAGGCGCTGCAGCGCCATCGGGTCTTTGCGCAGGTCGATGCCGTTGTCTTTCTGGAATTTGTCGGCAATGTAGTTGATCAGTTCTTCGTCGAAATCGTCGCCGCCCAGATGCGTGTCGCCATTGGTGCTCAGCACTTCGACGACGCCGTCTCCCACCTCGAGCACCGACACGTCGAACGTGCCTCCACCCAGGTCGAACACGACGATCTTTTCGTCTTTCTTCTTGTCGAGACCGTAGGCGAGCGCCGCGGCGGTGGGCTCGTTGATGATCCGCTCGACTTCGAGGCCCGCGATCTGGCCGGCGTCTTTGGTCGCTTGACGCTGGGCGTCGTTGAAGTACGCCGGCACGGTGATCACCGCGCGATTGACCTTGTGGCCCAGATAGCTCTCGGCGGCCTCTTTCAGCTTGCGCAGCACATGCGCCGAGATTTCGGGTGGAGTGTATTGCTTGTCACCCACCTTCACCTTGACGTATTCGTTGGCCCCCCCCACGACCTCATAGGGGACGATCTTCTCTTCCGCCGCCACTTCGCTGTGTCTGCGCCCCATGAAGCGTTTGATGGAATACACCGTCCGCTTGGGGTTGGTGACGGCCTGCCTTTTGGCCGGGTCACCCACCAGAATTTCGCCTTTGTCGGTAAACGCGACGACGCTGGGGGTCAGGCGATTCCCTTCCAGATTGGGAATGACCTTCACTTCACCCCCTTCCATGACCGCGACGACCGAGTTCGTGGTTCCCAGGTCAATCCCGACGATCTTTTCACCACGTACCGACATGACGATTCTCCTGACTACGAGCGCATCCAAACGCCGGCACCGCGGCCGCGAAGTTGGAAGCGCCTCGGTTTACATCTGCTGAAGCGTATTCTGATCGACTGTTCGGCAAGAGGCAAAGGTTGTGCCGGCGAAAGACGGCAATCGGACGGTTGACATAATTCATTTTGTTGCAACAGATTATGCATTCCGCTCGGGCGACCGCCACAGCCCTCGGGAGAAAGGCGTATGCCACTTTGACACCTGGATTGGATTCGTCGCGGTTAAACCACCCTGCCAAAATGGCTGCACGGATCGCGGGGAAAAAGCGGCTTCGCGGCGATGCGTCAAAATCGAGTCGGGGCAGCGTGGGCTGCTTGACACTGCCAAAATGCGGCTGTACAAAATCCAACCGTGATATGGATTTAGGATCGTAGAAGAGGTTGGTTTGGACGTCCAGACCTGCTCGGAATGAAGGGATGAACGGCTGGGGCCCGGGCGTGCGAAGGAAATCCATTCGGCGATTTTTCGCGAGTTCTGACGTTCTGATGGAGACCCGCCCTCACAACTATACTAAGGAGAGTTTGTAGTTGGCCTTCGGCTCCTGCCATCACAGTTCGTACCGGGAGTTGATGTCACGGCGCGTGCGGCGCCTTGCCTGAAGGAAATCCATGGCGAAAAAAGACGCGAAACGGAGCAGGCACGCCGCTACGAAAACGGCTAAGTCGAAACCGCACCATGCCGGCCCGCGTCGCGAGGCCGGCGCATCAGAATCGCAGATCCACCGTCTCGACCGGGAAATTCTGAAGCTGGTCTCGCAACGGGCCGCGCTGACGATTCGATTGATACAGGCGCAGCCCAGCCCGCAAAAGGCGCTGTTCGCGCCGATCGCCGACGACCAATTGACGGAGTTGGTCAGCAGGCAGAACCCCGGGCCGCTGGGGGAACCGGCGATTCGCGGGGTCTTTCGCGAGATTATCAGCGGCGCCCGAGGCCTGGTCAAGACGCTGCGCGTCGCCTATCTCGGCCCTGCGTACAGCTACACTCACCTGGCGGCGCTCGAGCGCTTCGGAAACTCGGCGACATTCATTCCGGTTAACAGCATCGCGGCGGTGTTTGAAGAGGTCAATCGCGGCCACGCCGACTATGGCATCGCGCCGATCGAAAACAGCACCGACGGCCGGGTGGTCGACACGCTTGACATGTTCACGCGGCTGCCCTTGAAGATCTGCGGAGAAGTTCAACTGGCGATTCACCACAACCTGCTGGCCCGTTGCCAGCGGGGCGAAGTGACAGAAATCTACAGCAAGCCGCAGGCGCTTTCGCAATGTCGCGACTGGCTGGGGCGAAACATGCCGCAGGCCCGGTTGATCGAGGTCACCAGCACGTCGACGGCCGCCCAGCTCGCGCGCGACAAGTTCGGGGCGGCCGCGGTCGCCAGCCGGCAGGCCGGCGTGCAGTACGAGTTGCAGACGATTGCCGAGAACATTGAAGACAACAGCGCCAATTTCACGCGGTTCGCCTTGATCGGCGACGAGGCCACGAAACCGACGGGCAACGATAAAACCGCGGTGCTCTTGCAGATCCCGCACAAGCCCGGGTCGCTGGCCGAGGCACTCACGGCGTTCAAACGCAACAACGTCAACCTCACATGGATCGAGTCGTTTCCTATCAAAGGGCCGGAGGTCGGGTACCTGTTTTTCATCGATTTCGAGGGGCATGCGGCTGATGCGCGAACGAAGCGCACGCTGGCTGAACTGGAACGCAAGGCCGTGCGCCTGGAAGTGCTCGGCTCTTACCCCCGGAGCGATATCGTGCAGTAGTTCGCGAAGAGAATGCCGCGCCGCCTGCACCGGCCCGGGCACTACGGCTTCGTTCGATCGCGCGTCACGCGCACGATGGCCCGATCGACGCCCGTAAGATACAGTTTTCGCGCGGCGAAAAGCGCGCCCATTCTGAACACGGAGGCGTCTCTTGATTATCGTCGTCAAACCCGATTCGAGTGCCGAGCAGATCGATCACATCATCGACACGATACACGCAATGGGCTTGCGCACCGACGTCAGCCGCGGGATCAAGCGCACGCTCATCGGCGTGATCGGCGAAGAAGACCTGCTGCGCAACGCGCCTCTACAGGCGATTCCCGGCGTGGAAGAAGTTGTACCGATTCTCAAGCCCTTCAAGCTGGCCAGCCGCGAGTACCAGCCCGACGATTCCGTAATCGATGTGGGGTTCGGGGTGCGGGTCGGGGGGGGCTTTTTGGGCATGATCGCGGGCCCCTGCGCCATCGAAGGTCGCGAAATTCTGTTCGACATTGCCCGGCAGGTGAAGGCCGCCGGCGCCAACATTCTGCGGGGCGGCGCCTTCAAACCGCGAACCAGCCCCTACAGCTTTCAGGGCCTGGGTGAAGAAGGGTTGAAGGCGCTGCGCGAGGTGGGCGACGAGTTGCACATGCCGGTGGTCACCGAAGTGATGGACCCGCGGCAGGTTCCCCTGGTCGATCGCTACACCGACATCTTTCAGATCGGCGCCCGCAACATGCAGAATTTTAATCTCCTGAGCGAGGTCGGGCAGACAAAGCGCCCGGTGCTGCTCAAGCGAGGCATGAGCGCCACGGTGACCGACCTGTTGATGTCGGCCGAGTACATTCTCGCGGGGGGAAATAAGCGCGTGATTCTCTGCGAGCGGGGCGTGAAGAGTTTTGACCCCTCGACGCGCAACCTGCTCGACCTGTCGATCGTTCCCAACGCCCGGGGTCTGAGCCATTTGCCGCTGATCGTCGACCCCAGTCACGCCACCGGCCGGCCCGATCTGATTCCGGCCATGTCGCTGGCCGCGGTGGCCGCCGGCGCCGACGGCGTGCACATTGAGGTGCACAGTTGTCCTGAAAAGGCGCTCAGCGACGGGCCCCAGGCGCTGCGACCCCCGCAATACGCCGAGCTTGTCGAGCAGATGCGGCAGATCGCCGGGCTATTGAAGCGAACGATCCCCGCGCCGGGGCCGACCAGGTGACGACTGCCGCCTAACGAGTCATTCCATTCCATGTCAACCGTGTGAGTCAGTCGATGCGACGCCAGCTTGTGGCCGGAAACTGGAAGATGAACACGACCTGCCAGTCGGCCATCGACCTGGCGCGGGCGATCGTGGCCCAGGCGCCGGGCGGCGCCGGCAGCGCTCAGATCGTCATCTGCCCGCCGTTTCCCTATCTGCTTCATGTAGCCGAGGCGATTCGGGGAAGCCACATCGAGCTGGGCGCGCAAAATGCCTGGCACGAGCCCCCCGGGGCCTACACCGGCGAGGTTGGCCTCGAGATGCTCCGCGACGTCGGTTGCCGCTGGGTGATTCTGGGGCACAGCGAACGGCGGCAGATTCTCGGTGAAACGGACGAGTTGATTTCGAAAAAGGTTCGGGCGGCGATCACGGGCGGTCTCAAGGTCATCCTGTGCGTGGGCGAAACCCTGCCGCAGCGACAGGCGGGCCAGACCGAAGCCGTTCTCGACTCACAACTGGAAGGCTCGCTGCAAGGGGTCGACGCATCGGCGATGGGTGAGGTCGTCTTGGCGTACGAGCCGGTCTGGGCGATCGGCACCGGCGTGGTCGCCTCGACCGAACAGGCCGAATCGGCCCATGCCCATCTACGCAGGCGACTGACAGGTCGCTACAATCCACAGGCAGGAGAGGCGACGCGGATCCTGTACGGCGGCAGTGTCAAGCCCGGCAATTCCCAGGGCTTGCTTTCGCAGCCCAATGTCGATGGAGCGCTGGTCGGCGGCGCGAGCCTGAAGGCGGCCGACTTTCTGACTATCGTGCGGGCCGCTGCAGGTTCTGCGTGAGCAAGTCGCTGTGTGAACAAATCCGCCCATTTGGCGATCTAAAGTTAGAAGTGGTTTTTAGAGCCTGGCGACAGGCGGTGCGGGAGGCGCTGTCATGGGGACATTTCTGCTGGTGTTGCTGCTGGCCCTCAGCCTGTTTCTGATGCTGGTGATATTGATTCAGCGCGGCAGAGGGGGGGGCTTGGCAGGGGCCTTCGGCGGCCTGGGCGGGCAGAGCGCCTTCGGTACCAAAGCCGGCGACGTGTTCACGGTCATCACCATCGTCACCGCCGTTCTGTGGGTTTCGGTGGCGTGCCTGGCCGGCTGGCGAATCCGCGTCGAATCGGAAGACTATTTCCGTGACCGCGGCCCCGAAGTTCCAGCGGCGGCCAGCACCGGCGAGGGGGTGCCCACGGCTGACGGCGACGCGACCGGCACGGAAGAGCAGACGCCGGGCCCTTCCGAAGAAGATTCGAATGCGTCTGAGACTGACGTGCAGGGGGCCAAGGCCGGCGCGAAGCAGCCGGCAGCAGGGCAGCCCCAGGATTCTCAGTGAGTTCCCGCAGATTTCGCTCTGACCAGCCCGGGCGTGACGATCGCGACGGACCCGATCGCGACGGTCCCGACCGTGGCTGGCCCGACCGCGACTGACCCGACCGCGACTGACCCGACGAGGTGTGCGTGCTGCTGAGCATGACCGGTTACGGAGACGCCCGCTATCAGGCCGAACGACTGTCGGCGTCAGTCGAAGTCCGCGCTGTCAACAATCGCTACCTGAAGGTTTCCACGAAGAGTGCCGAGGCATACGGGTCGCTGGAACCCGAAATTGAGCGGTTGGTTCGCGAGTCGATTGGCCGGGGCACGATCAGCGTTACGCTTCGCGTCGACCGGCTGCGCCGGCCGGAAGACTTCGTGCTCAACCGCACGGCCTTAATGAGCTACTGGATGCAGTTGCAGTCGGTCGCCCGCGAGCTGCACGCGGCCCCGCCGGCCGACCTGGGGTGCCTGATGGCGCTGCCCGGCGTGGTCGACGAGAACCTCGAACGGTCGACCGACGTGCAGGAAGACTGGCAGATTATTCGCCGGCTGTTGATCGAAGCGCTCGAGAAGCTGCATGCATTTCGCGTGGAAGAGGGCAAGTCGATGGCGCGCGACCTGGCGGTCAACGCGCAGGTCATCGCGACGCGGCTCGACGACGTCTCGAAACTGGCGCCGCAGGTGGTCGACGAATTTCGCGCCCGACTGCTCGACCGCGTGCGGCAGTTGCTGGCGGATTCGGGCGTGGGGGTTGCGGAAAGCGATCTGATTCGCGAAGTCAGCATTTTCGCCGAACGCAGCGACATCAACGAAGAGATTACGCGGCTGCGATCTCACCTCGAGCAATTTCGGGTCTTTCTCGGGGAAACCGCGTCGCCCGGCCGCAAGCTCGACTTTCTCAGTCAGGAGATGTTTCGCGAGGTGAATACGATCGGGTCGAAGGCCAACAATGTGACGATCGCCCATGCAGTCGTCGATATGAAGTCGGCCGTTGAGAGAATCCGGGAAGTGCTGCAGAATGTCGAATAGGAAAAATTGCGCATGACGAAATCCGAATGTCGAGTGAGTCATTCGTCATTTCGTCATCCGGGGTGTGCGTTGTGAATGACTTTGGCGACATGCAGTTCATCGTGTTGTCGGGGCCCAGTGGCAGCGGCAAGACCACGATTGTCGACCGGCTGCTCGAACGCTCGGCGGTCAAACTGGTCAAATCCATCTCGGCCACGACCCGACCGCCCCGCAAAAACGAACGTGATGGAGAGAACTACCACTTTCTGTCTCCGCAGGATTTCGCCGCCCGTCGCGAGCGAGGTGAGTTTCTCGAGTGCGCCGAGGTGCACAGCAACGGCAACTGGTATGGCACGTTGCGCTCTGAGGTCGAACGGGCCCGCAAGGAGGGGGGGTGGGCCCTGCTCGAAATCGACGTGCAGGGGGCCCGGCAGATCATGCAGAAGTATCCGCAGGCGCTGACGATCTTTCTGCGGGCCGGGTCGGAAGCTGAGTACGAAGCCCGCTTGCGCGGCCGGGGGACCGAACCCGAAGAGGTCATTCGCAGGCGGCTGGCGACGGCCAGCCGCGAGTTGCAGCAGGCGGGGGAATATCGCTATCAGGTGGTCAACGACGATCTCGACCGCGCCGTGCGCGAGATTGTCGATATCATTTCACACTGGGAGGCCGAAACGCATGCTCGATGAACTGAAGGAAGAACAGATCGTCAACAAGGTCGGGGGCCGTTTCAAGCTTTCGACGCTGATTCAAAAGCGGCTGGTGGCCCTCAATCGCGGGGCCCGACCGCTGGTTGAAATTCCCTCCAAGAACGCCATGGAACTGGTGATTCAGGAGATCATGCAGGACAAGATCTTTCTCGACAACAGCGGCAAGCTGGTGGTCGCCGGTGAAGAAAGCCCGGGCGAACGCGAAGCGGGCCCGAACCTCGACGATCTCTGATAAGCCATGCGCGGCCGCGAAATTCTGCTGGGGGTCACAGGCGGCATCGCCGCGTACAAGGCGGCCGACCTCGCCAGCAAACTGGTGCAGGGGGGCGCCGCGGTGTCGGTGGTCTTGACGCCTGCGGCCAGGCGGTTTATCGGCGCCACCACGTTCGAGGCGCTCACGAACCGCCCCGTGTATTCGAAGCTCTTTTCCCCCCGCGAGCACCCTTTGGGCGAGCATATCGGGCTCGCGCGCCGGGCGCACCTCTTGTTGATAGCGCCGGCGACAGCCGACTGCCTCGCGAAGTTTGCTCACGGCCTCGCCGATGACCTGCTGTCGACGTTGTACCTGGCGTTTGCAGGGCCGGTTGTTGTGGCCCCGGCGATGAACAGCGACATGTGGGCCAAGCCGCCGGTCCAGAGGAATGTCGCTCAATTGCGGGTCGATGGCGTGCATTTTGTCGAGCCGGCGGAAGGCTGGCTGAGCTGCGGGACGGTCGGCCCGGGACGAATGGCCGAACCCGCACAGATTATCGAACAAATCCGGCCGCTATTGGCCGCGGAGAAACGTTAGTCGCCCGAGGCGTTTATGCGCCGTCTGCCTTCGCACCTGCTGTGGCTGGGAAACGCCGGCGACCTGTGGAACCCGGCGACGATTCTCGACGCCGAAATCCGCGCGGTGGTCGACCTGGCGGCGAACGAGCCTTTTCCGAAATTGCCGCGCGACCTGATCTTTTGCCGCTTTCCGCTGCTCGACGGGGCAGGGAACGACCCGGCGCTCTTGCATCTGGCCGTCGAGACGGTTTCCGGGCTGCTCGCAGCCGGCGTTCCGACGGCGCTGTGTTGCAGCAACGGCCTCAGTCGCTCGCCGGCGATTGCCGCGGCGGTCGTCGGCCTGCGCGATCGAATTCCGCTCGACGATGCCCTGATTCGCGTCGCATCGACGGCCAAGCACGACGTCGTGCCGGCGCTGTGGCAAGAGATCAAGGCCGTTTGCGGCCCGGCATGAGCGCGAATGCCTGGGGTGCTCGCGAGACTCGAACTCCGGCAACGAAATCATGCGACTCCTCCTCACCGCCGGGCCCACCCGCGAATACCTCGACGACGTCCGGTTTCTGTCGAACGCCTCCAGCGGCCGCATGGGGTACGCGCTGGCCCTCGCCGCGCGAAGGCGCGGGCACGAGGTGGTCTTGGTCAGCGGCCCTGTCGCGCTTCCGGCGCCAGCGGGCTGCGAATTTCATCAAATCGAAACGTCTGCCGAGATGCTGGCCGCCTGCCTGCGGGTATTTCCTGCCTGCGACGGCGTGATCGGCGCAGCGGCCGTGTGCGACTATCGGCCCCGCGAGCGGGCGGCGGGCAAGCTCAAGAAGACCGGCGGGCCGCGGATGCTCGAACTGGTCGAAACGACCGATATTCTCGCCGAGCTGGGCCGCAATAAAGAAAAACGATTTGTCGTCGGCTTCGCGCTCGAATCGCACAACGCGCGGGCCAATGCCCTGCGGAAACTGAAGGCCAAGCATTGCGACGCGATCGTGCTCAACGCCCCGGCCGCGATTGGCGCCGAATCCAGCAGTGCCGAGTTGATCGACAGGAACGGACAAACCGTTGCGACCTGGTCTGCCGGTAAAGCTGCCATTGCCGACGCCCTGATCGCGTGGGTCGAGCTGCACCTCGCGCGACAATCGGGCGGATCTGGCTGAAATCGCGGGGACGGTACCAGGGGGGGCGGCACCCCCGTTCGCCAGCAATGACCCGCGGGGACGCTACCGGGGGGCTGACGCCCCCCCGCTCGCCAGCGCATAGTCGCTATTCTCGGAACGCCGCGTTGCCGAATGGCATCATCCTCTGTTGCCGTTTTCCGACATCCCCGGTGGTTTGTGGTAGGGTTGCGGATGAACGGCGGTGGTCGCAGGCGCCGTGCCGCGCGACCCTCGCCGACCCCTGTATCAAAGGGGAGTGTACGGCTTGACCCTGCGCGCCGGCGTGCGAAGGCCCGTTCGGCCTTCGTCCGGAGATTCCCTGCGCGCGCCCGGGTCGAGGCGTCGGTGCATTCTCCTCGTTTGCGTGCCATCATGGTCGACCGACAGCGCCTCAAAAACGACGTGCTGGCCCTGGGGCTATTGGCCTTGGCGGTCTTTGTCGGCCTCAGTCTCTACAGTTACGACCCGGCCGACCCGCCGGGCGTCGCCCGCTACCCGTCGCGCCTCGAAACGTACAACCTGTGCGGACCGGCGGGCGCCCGGACGGCCCATACTCTGATGCTGACGTTTGGGGTCGGCGCGTGGTTTGTGCTGTTTCTGCTGGGGCTTGTCGACGCCCGAATGTTCGGGCGCCGGTCGAGCCGCGACCCGTACGTTCGGGCCTTGGGCTGGCTGCTGATGCTGGCGGCCGTCTGCGTCGGCATCCGGCTGCTCGCCCCCGGTTGGGAGGCGGGGCCTGCGCTCGGCGGGGGCGGCTATCTTGGCGCACTGTGCCTGTGGGCTCTCGAAAAGCACTTTTCGCTGGCAGGCACCACGCTCTTGGTTCTCACGGCGTTTGTCGTCGGGTCGCTGCTGGCGACCGACACGCTCTTGTTCCGCATCGTGGCTTATGGCCTGGCCGGCCCGTACGTGTTGTTTCATCGCCTGAGTTTCGGGCGGACATCGGCGCCGCCGCGAGCCCCCGAACCGCTGCGAAAACGGGAAAGCCCGATCGCCGATAGCGAGGTTCCTGAACCGGCCGAAGCGCCGCCAGCAGACGACGAAGCGGCGGCCGACCTACCCGAGACGATTCCTTTGGCCGAGGCGCCGCTCGCAGGAATCGCCGCTGACCGCGGACCGATTCGCGTCAATCCGCCAGTATCGGCTGCGTCGCGCGGCGAAGAGCTGCTCGCGCGTCGTGAAGAGCTGGCGCGCCGCAATCCGCCCGTCTTCAAGCTCCCTACGACCGATCTGCTCGAACATGCCGAGCCGTTTCCGTTCGAGCTTTTGGCTGAAAAGGCCCGCGTGGCGGCGGCAACGCTCGAGAAAACGTTTCAGGAATTCGGGTTGAACGTGCGGGTGGTCGAAATCGACACCGGCCCGGTCATCACGCAGTTCGAGCTGGAACTCGAAGCCGGCCTGAGGTTGTCGAAAGTCACCGCCCTGGCCGACGATCTGGCGATCGCCCTGCGCGTGCCCAGCGTGCGCGTGGTGGCGCCGATCCCGGGGAAGAACACGGTGGGCGTCGAAGTCCCCAACGACAAACAGGTGATGGTGCGGCTGCGCGAGCTGATCGAAGCGTGCCCGGAGGCGATGGAGAAGAAACGCATTCCGGTGTACCTCGGCAAAGACGTCAGCGGCCGGCCGCTGGTGGTCGACCTGTCGAAGATGCCGCACCTGTTGATCGCGGGCCGCACGGGAACGGGCAAGAGCGTCTGTCTCAACACGCTCATCCTGTCGATCCTCATGAGCCGCACGCCCGACCAGGTGCGGATGCTGATGATCGACCCGAAGATGGTCGAGCTGAGCCCGTACAAGCGGGTGCCGCACCTGATGCACCCCGTGATCACCGACATGAAAAAGGCCGAGGCGGTGCTGGCCTGGGCCGTCGAGAAAATGGAAGAACGTTACGACCTGCTGGCCCGCTGCGGCGTGAGGCACCTCGACAATTACAACGAGCTGGGGCAAGAGCTGATCCTGAAGAAGCTGGGCCTCGATGCCGAATCGGAAGAGGCGGCCCAGGTGCCCGACAAGATGCCCTATATCATCATTATCGCCGACGAAATGGCCGACATGATGATGACCTCGGGCAAAGACGTCGAAGGGCACATCATCCGGCTCGCGCAGAAATCCCGCGCGGTGGGAATTCACCTGGTGCTGGCCACGCAGAAGCCGACGGTCGACGTCATCACGGGGCTCATCAAGTCGAACCTGCCAGCCCGCATCTCGTTCCAGGTGGCCAGCCGGGTCGACAGTCGCGTCGTGCTCGACGAGATGGGGGCCGAGCGGCTGTTGGGCAACGGCGACATGTTGTACCTGATGCCCGGCACGAGCAAGCTGACGCGTGCGCAAGGAACTTTCGTGAGCGATAAGGAAGTCAACCACATCATCGACTACTTCGGCGATTGCGAGCCGCAATACAGCCGCGAGCTGGCGCAGCTCAGCACCAAGTCGTCGGGCAAATCGGGCATCGATGCGATCCGTAGCCGCGACGAGTTGTACGAACAGGCGATCGACATTGTGGTCCGCGAAGGGCGTGGCAGCACGTCGCTGTTGCAGCGGGCACTGGGGATCGGCTACGGCCGCGCCGCGCGGCTCATCGACTACATGGCCGAAGACGGCATCGTCGGCGACTACAACGGCAGCCAGGCCCGCGAGGTGTTGTACACGCCCGAGCAATGGGCCGAGATAGTCGCCGGCGCGGAGCTCGAAGAAGCGACCGCCTGACGACTTTCAAAATCCGACGAAAAGGGGTATTCGTTTCGGATTTTGGCCCGCGATGGCGTTTCGCAACCGACGGCGGCTTCGCGAGATAGCACAACGCGGCTGAACGGCATTGAACGTGCTCTGGCCGAAAAATGCCGTGGTTTGTGCGCACGCCGTTGATCGCATAGCCGCCTCACCCTTCGCGGCGGCCGGCAGAACGGGCGATCGGTTCGCAGGCCGCGGTCTGCGAATCATCTCCGGCTGGAATCTGTGGATTCGATTCGCCGGAATCGACGCCGAGCCGATGCCGGTCGCGCGTCGGGCCCGAGTCGCATGGCAGGCGCGGCAAATCGGCTGGGTTGACGGAAACGTTCAGCCGGGGCCGGGCCGGAGGGAGCGGCGACTCGGGTTCGGGGGGCAGCGGGCGCTCGCTGTAGCCGCGGTGCTTTCCGAGCGTCTTCAGCACAAACTTGATCGCCCAAGGCTCTTGCATCTCGACGTGATAGTCGAGTCCCTGCTCGGCATTGTCGAGCAGCCGCTGGCGAGTGTAACGCAGTGCCCGCGCGACGGCCCGCGACGTCTTGGCCCGTTCGTAGATCGTGTCAGGGTGGCAGCCGATCTCGGCTGCCGCCTCGCAGACCTTTCCAAATTTGTCATTCAACGCCTGGGCGATCTGCTTGTTTGAATAGCGCTTGCGGGTGTTCATCCATAGCACCTTGCTCTCGGGACTACGCCCAGGAAAATCAACGTCGTGGTAGCCGCAGTGCGTATTATCGCATTAAGTGTACAATAGTTCAATACCGCTAGGGGCTTCGGTGAAATCGGGTCGGGCGGCCGTCTGGCGTGACAGCAACGGCGGGCAGAGGAACGCAACGACGGCACGGCGTTCGTGGGCCCGCCCTCAGACCGCACCGATCGTGCTGTCAGCGAAGCCGACAAAAGCCGGGCCTCGCGCGGGGTTTGCCACCAGGGTTCCGGCTGAAGCCGGTACTACCAACGACGACGACCAGATAATCGCCGCGGGGGCGAGACATGCGCAATGCCCCGGCCGCTTCCGAGCGGCCGGGGCACTGCTTTGTCAGCCGCTCGCGGTCTACTTCCTGCGGACGAGCTTCATGCCGTTGCACATCTCTTTGCAGGGCTCGCCGTTTTCCCAGCCGGTGCCTACGACTTCCAGATGGTCGGCATCGACGAAGACGAGCGTCGCCGAGTGCATATGCTTGTCTTTCTTCGGATCAAGGTTGGTCCCCCCGGCGAATTCGAAGTTGAGCTTGTTGTTGGCGAGCGTCTTTGTGCTGGCCTTCAACCGCGGCTGATTGCCCAGCGCGCAGTAGTGCGTCATCACCAGGTCGGGGCCTTCGACCGTATAGACCGAAATCATTTCGTGGGGCTGGCCGGGGAAAAGAGTCTCGTGAATGGCGCTGCCCCCTGCCGTCAATTTGACGACCGAGACCACTTCGTCGGTTGGCTTGCCGTCTTTGTCGGCGGCGACCCAGGTTCCCACGAGGGTCTTCATTTTTTCCAGCCCGGCATTCGTCGGCGGGGCCGGTATCTGGTGGTCGTGCTTGTCTTCGCCCGAGGCTGAAATCGAGAGGCAGGCCAGCAGCAGCCCGCACAAGAGGAATTTCTGAGTCATAGTCGTCGCTCCTTGGTTATGGAAATCGGATGCTGGGAACATACACGGCATAAAACAGTCGAACAAGCGGCGGGCGAATCGACAGCTATTGCGCGATTCTTCAAAACGTTACCATGTTTGTGGTTAGGAGAAACTAACCCGTCGGAAGAACGAGATTCATCAGGAGACGACCCACATGCTCAGCGCCCGCAACCAGTTTCAGGGGACGATCAAATCGGTCAAACTCGGAAACGTCATGGCCGAAGTTGTTGTTACCGTGGGGAACGTCGAGGTGGTTTCGGCCATCACCCGCGGGTCGGCCGATCAGATGGGGCTCAAAGTCGGCGATCAGGTCGTGGCGATCATCAAGTCGACCGACGTGATGGTGCAGAAGCCGTGAGCCGCCTACAGCGGCCGGCTGGCCCACCATTCGTCGTCGGCCGACTGACCCTGGCGGGGCGCGGTCAGTAGATCGCCGGGGGGAAGCTCGGCTGCCGCCAGCCCGGCGAGGCTGAGAAAATTCGCCAGCAGCCGGTGGCCGCATTCGGTCAGGATCGACTCGGGATGAAACTGCACGCCGAACGTGGGCCA
This sequence comes from Planctomycetaceae bacterium, assembly GCA_052388175.1. Taxonomy (GTDB): domain Bacteria; phylum Planctomycetota; class Planctomycetia; order Planctomycetales; family Planctomycetaceae; genus SIAF01. Next base: position 27,171 of record JBQTIL010000055.1, read on the forward strand.
GGCGACGTGCTTTAGCGCCATTGGAACGTCGGTGTCGGGGGGGGCCGAAAAGGTGTCAGGAACCCTTTCGTGGGGTTGCTGGTACCCCTTCCTTGTCGGCGTTGCAAAACGGTTCCTGACACCTTTTCGTGTCCGGGCAACGATTCGCAATTCCGGGGGCAGCGAAGCTTCTTCGACGATCAGCGAATGATAGCGCGTCGCCCGCAGCGGATTCGGCAACCCGGCGAACAGGCCTTGCCCTGCGTGCTCCACGAGCGCTGTCCGCCCATGAACTGGTTCGGGGGCACGAATGATGCGGCCCCCCAGGGCCTGGGCGATCGCCTGATGCCCGAGGCAGACCCCCAGCATCGGCGTCTCGGGACCCAGTTCGCGAACCAATTCCAGGCTGATGCCTGCTTCGGTCGGTGTGCACGGGCCGGGAGAGATGATGATCGCGGCGGGACGCAAACGCCGCACGTCGTCGACCGAGACGGCATCATTGCGCACGACGAGCGTTTCGTGCCCCAGTTCCTCAACGTACCGGGCGAGGTTGTGAACGAAGCTGTCGTAGTTGTCGATCAACAGCAGCATGGAAACATTTTGGATTTGGGATTGCGGAATTCGGATTGTGGAAACATTGTTGATTGCGGATTTCGGATTTCGGATTTCTGTGCGGGCGAGCGGCGAACGAGTTCTTCAGATGTTCAGGAAGCGGGTCTTCCGCCGTTCTGGATCGGGCATTTCGCGCCGTTGGTAATCCGCAATCTGCAATTCCAGATCCGCGATCCATTCAGTCTACCTCCAGCGCCCGCAGCATGCCTTCCGCCTTGTGCAGCGTCTCAGCGTATTCTTCCTCGGGGTCTGACTGGGCCACAATCCCTCCCCCCACGGGGCATTGAATCCACCCATTTCGGATCGTGAACGTGCGGATCAGAATGCTGCTGTCGGCCCGACCGTCGAACCCCACGTAAAACAGGCTGCCGCAATAGGGCCCCCGGGCCGTCGGTTCCAGCTCGGCGATGATCTCCATCGCGCGCACCTTGGGTGCGCCTGTGATTGAACCGCCGGGAAAGACCGCGGGGAAGACGTCCCACGCGCTCTTGCCGGGCTGCAATCTTCCGCGGATTTCAGAGACGAGGTGCTGCACGGTTTCGTAGGCTTCGACGCGGCACAAAGCAGGCACGCGCACGGTGCCGGGCCGGCAGACGCGCGACAGGTCGTTCCGCAGCAGGTCGACAATCATTACGTTCTCGGCCTGATCTTTTTCGCTTTCGCGCAATTCGTCGCGCGTGAAGAGGTCGGCCTCGGGCACCGGCCGGCGGCGGCGCGTGCCTTTGATCGGGCGCGTTTCGACTTCTCCGTCGACAACGCAGATGAATCGCTCGGGCGAAGCGCTGGCGATAGCCCAATCGTCATGGGCGAAGTACCCGGCGAATGGGGCCGGGTTGCGCTCGCGCAGCCGCAGGTACAGTTCCAGCGGGTCGTCGTTGAGCGGGAAGAGCAGGCGCTGCGAGAGGTTGACCTGAAACACGTCACCGGCATGAATGTATTCGATCGCCCGCCCGACCATGCGCAGGTATTCGTCGCGCGAGACGTTGCTCGAGAGACCAGGCAGGCCCGGGGCGGGGTGGAGGTTTGTGATTTCGGATTTCGGATTTCGGATTTCGGATTGAAAGGGAGGCTGAGATCTTGTCAGGCCGGCGAACAACGCCTCGCGGACCTGCGTCATTCGGGCGGCGGCGCGGTCGAGCCGACGGGCCCCGTCAGTCTCGGGGAAACCTTGCGCGATGATCCAGGCGCGGCGGGCGACATGGTCCCACGCGAGCACCCAGTCGTAGAGGCCCGCGACCAGCACGGGCAGGCGGAACTCGTCGCGCCGCGGAGGGGGAACGCGTTCCCAGGCGCGGTTCAGGTCGTAGGCCAGCAGACCGGCCGCTCCCCCCTGAAACGGCGGCAGGCCGGGTACCGGCTCGGTACCAAATCGGGCCATCAGTTCGCGCAACCGTTCCAGCGGCGACGGCGCCGCAGTGTACTCAGTACTCTGTACGGAGTACTCGGAACTCGATCCTCCCTGAGTCCGCATTCCTGCATCGGGATCGGTACGACTATCCTTTCCCCTCCCCCTCGACGGGGGAGGGGTTGGGGGTGGGGGTGTTTTCCAGTCGCGGCGCGCCGGGACTCGCCCCCCCACCCCCCCCCCACACCCCC
>JBQTIL010000056.1:0-44261 GCA_052388175.1 Planctomycetaceae bacterium
CGGGCCGAGAAGACTTGACCACGGACCACACGGAAACACACGGAAACGAGAATGATTTCGCCTTATTTCTGTGTGTTTCGTATGTTCCGTGGTCTTTTCCTATTCCTTGGTTGCGGCGTCGCCGCGCCGTGCTCTCTGCGTGCTTCTGTTCCAAAATTTCCCTGGGCTGCACACGTCCCTTGCATTGCCGAGTCGAATCGTGCTTCTGTTCGATCTTGCTTTTCCGACCCTCTGGCGTAAGGCACAATAGCCTTCCCCTCGCTTGCCGCGTGTGATTTTCTCGTTCATTTTCGGAGATTTCGATGTCGAACGAACCTGCACCCTGGGTCGACGGCCTGACGATTGGTGAGGCGCTGCGGCAGACGGCACACCAGTTTCAGGAAAACGACTGTCTGGTCTTTCCGCAGTTCAACTACCGCTGCTCATGGCGGCAGTTCGACGCCGACGTCGACCGCGTCTCGAAGGCCCTGCTGGAGCTCGGGATTCAAAAAGGAGAACATGTCGCCATCTGGGCCACCAACTGGCCTCAATGGGTGCAGTTGCAGTTCGCGACGGCCCGCATCGGGGCCGTTCTGGTCACAGTCAACCCCGCGTATCGGGCGCACGAGCTGGCGTATGTGCTCAAACAGTCCGATGCGGTGGCCCTGTTTCTGATCGACAAGTTCAAGACTTCCGACTACTTCGCGATGCTGGCCGAAGCGGTGCCCGAGCTGGCCGCCGCCGAGGCGGGCGCCGGGTGTCGACTGGCCGCGGCCGAGTATCCGCGATTGCGAAACGTGGTCGCGCTGACCGAAATCCCTGCCCGGGGCATGTCGGCGTGGAGCGAGTTTCTGAAGCTGGCCGACCGTGTTTCGGCCGCCGATCTCGCGCAGCGCGAACAGGCCCTGAAGTGCAATGACCCGATCAACATTCAATACACCTCGGGGACGACCGGCTTTCCCAAGGGGGCCACGCTCACGCACCGCAACCTGCTCTTGAACGGGTACTACGTGGGCGATTGCCAAAACCTTTCGGCCAATGATCGGCTGGCAATCAGCGTCCCGTTTTACCACTGCTTCGGGTGTGTGCTGGGAACGCTGTGCTGTTCGGTGCACGGCACGACCATGGTCATTCCCTACGAGTATTTCAAGGCCGACGAAAGCCTGGCGGCGATCGAAAAAGAACGCTGCACGGCGGCGTACGGCGTACCCACGATGTTCATCGCGATGCTCGACGACCCCACGCGGCCGGGCCGCAACCTGAAATCGCTGCGAACCGGAGTAATGGCCGGCAGCCCCTGCCCGCTGGAATTGATGCAGCGCGTGGTGAACGACCTGGGCGCCAGGGAAATCACCATCGGCTACGGCCTCACCGAGGCCTCGCCCATCATTACACAGACGCGAACCACCGACCCGCTCGATCTGCGAGTGAAAACCGTGGGCCGGCCGATTCCCGGAGTGCCGGTGAAACTGGTCGACCCGGCGAACGGCGCCGCGCTGGGTGATGAACAGCAGGGCGAACTGTGCTGTCAGGGTCACGGGGTCATGCTGGGATACTACAATATGCCCGAGGCCACGGCCAAGGCCATCGACACCGACGGCTGGCTGCATTCCGGCGACCTGGCCACGCGGATGCCCAACGGCTACTACCGCATCACGGGCCGCATCAAAGACATGGTGATCCGCGGCGGAGAAAACATCTACCCGCGCGAGATCGAAGAATACCTTTACAAGCACCCGGCCATTCAAGACGTGGCCGTCGTGGGCGTGCCTGACCCGAAGTACATCGAAGAACTGACCGCCTGGATTCGGCTGCGGCCGGGAACAGCGGCCACCGAAGACGAGATTCGCGCGTTCTGCCGCGGCCAGTTAGCGCACTACAAGATTCCCCGCTACATCCGGTTTGTGGCCGAGTTCCCGCAGACCGTGACCGGCAAGATTCAGAAGTTCAAGATTCGCGAGACGATGATCAAAGAACTGGGGCTCGATCAGACGGCGCAGCGCGAGACGGCGTGATGGCCCGCAAAATCGCTTCTCGCAGCTCCCGCGCCCGATAGGGCTTCTGCAAGAAGCCCGAGGCGTGCGTCGAGGCCGTCAGCCGGCCGGCCTCGGCGTCTGTGTAACCACTGCATAGCACCACCGGCAGGTCGGGGTGCGTATGCCTGAGTTCGCGCAGCGTATCTCTTCCGTCGAGACCGGGCATGGCCAGGTCGAGCAGCACGGCAGCGACGTCACCCCGGGATTCGCGCACATGTACGAGCGCTGCGCACCCATCGCCAACGGCCTGGGTGCGAAAGCCCATCGACTCGAGCAAGAGCCGCGCCGACACCCGAACCTTTTCGTCGTCGTCGACCACAAGCACGTAACCCTCGGGCGCAGCGATCTGCGGCGAAACGTCGGGGGGCGCGAACGCGGGCGGGCCGGCGGCAGGTGCAGCGGGTAATAACACCGCAATGGTCGTTCCGGCGCCGACCTCGCTGTCGACCTGAATTGCGCCGCGATGCCGCTTCACGATCCCCAGCACCATTGACAACCCCAGGCCGCGGCCCGTCGCCCGCGTCGAGAAAAACGGGTCGAACATTCGCGCCCGCACCTCATCGGTGAGGCCGACGCCTGTATCCGACACTTCCAGCCGCACGAACCGGCCTTCCTCCAGATCGACCCCGGGCGCCAAGGCCGCCAGATGCTCGGCTGTCAGATTGGCGACGCCGGTTGTCAGGTGGATCGTTCCGCCGGAGTCAGGCAACGCTTCGGCCGCGTTGAGGATCAGGTTCAACAGCACCTGCCGCATCTGCGTCGGGTCGGCGGCAACGCGCGGGACGTCGCTGGCAAACTGCCCGATCAGCCGCGCGCGTCCGGCGACGGTGGCTTCGAGCAGTTGCTGCATTTCGAGCGCCAGGGCCGAAAGATCGACGGCCTCGAGCGCGGCGGGGCCTTTGCCGGCGAACGCCAGCAATTGGTGCGTCAGCTCGCCTGCGCGCCGTGCCGCCGTTTCGATATTTTCGAGCGACGCCTGCACCTCGGCCGCCCCCACACATTGGTCGGCCGCCAGCGTCGCGTGGCTGATGATGACCTGCAGCAGGTTGTTGAAATCATGGGCGACCCCGCCGGCAAGCATTCCCAGAGTCTCAAATTTCTGCATCTGCCGGACCTGCAGTTCGAGCCGGCGGCGGTCTTCTTCGGCCCGTTTGTGTTCGGTGACGTCCCAGGCGACGCCGATCATTCGTTTCGGCTGCCGTCGATCGTCGAAATGCACCTGGGCCTTGTTTGCCAGCCAGCGCCAAGACCCATCCGGCAGCACAATTCGAAACTCCAGGGCAAATTCCGCTTCATTGCGCAGGGCCGCATGCACCGCCGCGACCAGGCCAGGCAGATCGTCGGGATGAACCGTTGCCGCGCATGCGTCGGGGTCGGAATGGTCGGCGACCCAGGGGACTCCCAGAAGTTGTTCGATGTTGTCGGAATAGCGGATGTGCGTGCCGGAAGTGTCCCAGTCCCACGCGCCCATGCGCGCCGCGTCAAACGCCAGTCGCAGCCGCTCTTCGCTGTCTCGCAACGCCTGCTCGGCGCGCAGCCGCTGCAGCTCGTTGGCGGCGTGGGCCGCAAACATTTCCAGCAATAATGGCGGCAGCTCGGGGTCGAGCAGAGGCCGGCGGTCGAACGCCGACAACAGGCCCAGCGGCCGGCCGGCGTCGTCGAACAGCGGGCTGCCCAGATAACTTTCGATGCCCCAGTCGGCGAGCAGTTTGTCTCTGGGAAACTGGGCCTGCACATTACGCGGATACACGCACAATTGCCGCCCGACGACGTTTTCGCAGGGCGTATCTTTGAGCTCGTAGCGAATATTCGGCAGCAGGCGACCGTCGGCGCATAAGGCGGTGGTTTGAATCGAACCCGGGTCGTCGGCGATGACTTCGCCGATGCACACGAAGGCCATCTGCAGGGCGTCGGCGAGCGAGCGGACGAGAACCTGAAAGAAATCGTCGCCTGTGCGCCCCGCCGCCGCCTTGGCGATCGCCACGAATGAAGACTGGGCCCGTTCCAGCGTTTCCACCCGTTTTTGCAGTTGGAACGATGGAGTCAGCGCACCCTCAGGCACTTGGTCTGGCGGCTCCAAGCTCTGCGTTCTCCCAACGGTTCGTCAAAACCGCGGATTCTGAAAGGTGCGCACGTTCCGGTCAAGGGGGCCGCAGGGGTCGTGCCGATGGCGCCCTCGCATTCCCTTTCCGCCACATGGCGATTCTTAAGCTAGAGTCTGGTAGCAGACGCCCGGCCGCGCGATTTCGCACTGATCGGGCAAGCCCGATTCGATTCGGCCAATCGCGCCCTACAGTCAGGAGCTATTTCGCCCCATGCCCAGCCCCGCCTTTGCGGCGCCCCGCCCGGGTCGCGCCTCGGATCCCGCCGGCGTGCAATCGCTGAGCTTCGAGGACCTGAAGACGCTGATTCACAGCAAGCTGGTCGACAAGCTCGACCTGTCGCGGCTGGGCGACCTCGAAGGCGATACGCTGCGCCGCGAAATCCGGCTCGTTGTCGAGCACCTGTGCGACACCGAAAACCCGCTCTTGAACCGGGCCGAGCGCGAACGGCTGATCGAAGAGGTTCTCGACGAAACCTTCGGCTTCGGCCCGCTCGAGATTCTGCTGAAAGACCCGACGATCAGCGACATCATGATCAACGGGCCCAAAAAGGTGTTCGTCGAAAAACGGGGGCGAATCGTTCGCTCAGAGGTCACGTTTCGCGACAATCAGCACCTGCTGCAGATTATCGACCGCATCGTGTCGAAAGTGGGGCGGCGCATCGACGAAACGTCGCCCATGGTCGACGCGCGGTTGCCCGACGGCTCGCGACTCAACGCCATCATTCCGCCGTTGGCGATCGACGGCCCGTCGTTGTCGATTCGCCGATTCGGCGCCAACCCGCTGTCGCTTGAAGACCTGTTGAAGTTCGGCGCCTTCACGCCTGAAATGGTGATGCTCCTGGAAGGGGCCATCAAGGCGCGATTGAACATCATCGTTTCGGGGGGTACCGGCTCGGGCAAAACGACCCTCTTGAACACGCTCTCGAGCTTCATTCCTCACGACCATCGCGTGATCACGATCGAAGACGCGGCCGAGTTGCAGTTGCAGCAGGAACACGTGCTGCGTCTCGAAACCCGCCCGGCCAACATCGAAGGCAAGGGGCAGGTCATGGCCACCGACCTGGTCAGAAACGCCCTGCGTATGCGGCCTGACCGAATCATCATCGGCGAATGCCGCGGCCCCGAAACACTCGACATGCTGCAGGCCATGAATACCGGCCACGAAGGCTCACTGACCACGATTCACGCCAACACGCCCCGCGACGCCGTGGCCCGTATGGAAACGATGATCATGATGGGGGGCATCGAACTGCCGATCAAGGCGCTCAGGCAGCAGTTCGCCGCGGCGGTGCACCTGATCATTCAGGCCAACCGCCTGCAGGGCGGCCCCCGTAAACTCACGCACATCACCGAAGTGCTCAATATGGAGCAGGACACGGTGATCATGCAGGACATCTTCCTGTTCATGCAGGACGGGATCGACGAAAACGGCCGGGCCAACGGGCACTTTGAGGCGACGGGGGTGCGGCCCTCGTTCATGTCGCGGCTGGAGCAGGCGGGTGTGCGTCTGCCGGCGAACCTGTTCGGCGCGCGGGTCTTGGGGAGATAAGTGATATGAGTCCGCTGATCGGTTTGATGGTGTTCGTGGGGGTGACGGGAATGGTCGCCCTGATCGCCTTCGCGCTGAAGGACTGGGGAGGCACGCGGGTTGAAGACCGCCTGCAGGTGCTGGCCGGGCTGAAAGCCGCCGAGATCGAGTCGCGGGGGCTCTTGAAGGAAGACGTCGTCAAAGAGGGGGTCGAAGGCGTCGCGGGGATGATTAACCGCGTCACGTCGCGACTCGGCAACCTGCGCAACCTGTTTGTGCAGGCCGACTCGCCCATCAGCGTGAATACCTTTCTGCTGATCTCATTCGGGTGCGCGATGCTCGGGGTCGTCATTGCCCTCGCGGGCAACGTCCCCGCGCCCTTGTACCCGGTGCAGGCGCTGCTCTTCGGGTCGCTGCCTCTGGCGTGGCTGCTGCTGCGGCGCCGGGCGCGATTCAAGAAATTCGCCAAGCAACTGCCCGACGCGCTTGAACTGGTGGGGCGCGCCTTGCGTTCGGGGCACAGCCTGGCGTCGGGGATGCACGTCGTTGTGCAGGAGATGCCCTCGCCGATCGCCACCGAATTCGCCTACGTGTACGAATCGCAGAACCTGGGTATTCCCATCGAGCAGTCGCTCAAAGACATGCTTCGCCGAATGCCCAATCTCGACCTCAAGTTCTTTGTGACGTCAGTGGTGATTCAGAGGCAGACGGGTGGCGACCTCGCCGAAATCCTCGACAAGATCAGTCATATCATTCGCGAACGGTTCAAGATTCTGGGGCAGGTGCAGGCGTTGACGGGCGAAGGCCGGATCAGCGGTATCGTGCTGATGGCCCTGCCTATCGCATTGTTCTTCGTGGTGTACTACCTCAACCCCGACTACGTGATGCTGCTGTTTACCGACCCGCTCGGCCGCAAAATGATCGCCTCGGCCGCGGTGTTGCAGGTGATGGGGGCGATCGCCATCAAAAAGATCGTGAATATCAAGGTGTAGTCTTTGTTTGAATACTGCCTTACCAACCCGAAGCGCAAGCGAGGCAAAGGGCAGGCGGTGGCAATCGAACGCACGATGCGCTTCCTCGCTTGCGCTTCGGGTTAGTATCCGGGCAACGCTCCTTATCAATTAAATCCTGCTGCAAACGGCGGCTGATTGAAGAGCAGAACGTAAGACGGCTTGCTTGCGGATTGAAGCCGTCGTCGATCCTGCACCTCGCATTCCAATCCGCGATCTGCAATCCGAAATCCGAATTTGAGTGATTTGCCATGGACATCAGCTTCGCGACGTTCGTTCCCTGGGCCGTGTTCGGCGGGTTTGCCCTGGCGGCCTGGGCCCTGATGAACTACCTGACTGCCCGCTCGTCTCGCGCCGACGAGCGGCTGGAGGAGCTGCGCAACCCGCTGGCCCGCGCGAAAGAGCGCGAAGACGCGAAGCAGCAGTCGATGCTCGAAAAGGCGGCCCCCGCCCTGTCGAAGGCGCTCGCGCCCAAGAGCGAGTTCGAACAGAGCAAGCTCAAAGTCTCGCTGGCCAACGCCGGCTTCAACTCTCCGCATGCGGTCGAACTCTACCTCGCGCTCAAGTTCGCCTCGCTCATCGGCGGCCTGATTCTGGGCAGCGGATACGGGCTGGCGTCGTGGGGCGTGACGCAAAAGGGAATCTTCGCTGCGATCGTCGGCGGCGGTCTGGGCTTTTACCTGCCCGAAATCGTGCTCTACATTCTCAAGAAATCGCGACAGGAGAAAATCTTTCTGTCGCTGCCCGATTCGCTCGACCTCCTGGTCGTCTGCGTCGAGGCGGGGCTGGGGCTCGACGCGGGCCTGCGCCGCGTCTCAGAGGAACTGTCGGATACGGCGCCCGAGCTGTGCGGCGAGTTCGCGTTGTGCAACTTTCAGTTGCAGATGGGCCGCCCGCGGCGAGAAGTGTTGCACGACCTGGGGGTCCGCTCGGGGGTCGACGACCTGAAGGCCTTGGCGGCCATTCTGATTCAGGCCGACCGTTTCGGTTCGAGCATCGCGCAGGCCCTGCGCGTGCAATCAGACACGATGCGCGTCAAGCGTTCGCAGCTTGCCGAAGAACGGGCCCAGAAAACGGCCGTCAAGCTGATCTTCCCGCTGGTGCTGTTCATCTTTCCTGGCATTTTCGTCGTGCTCGTGGGCCCTGCCGCGATCTCGATGATCAATAACCTGCTGAAGGTGAACGGGTAGCCGCAGGTCAAAAAGGCAAAAGGTCGAAGAGTCGCAGGGTCACAGAGTGCGGCGCGGGCTCTCAATAGGTCCGACCCAGGGCCCGAAGATCACAAAGTGTGGTCGCATCGCGCGGGACGGCGCCAAGCGGCAGGGTTTACCCGGTTTACCCCGCCGGTAGGTCAAATCGCCCGCGCAGCACACTGAACCATGGCGCACGGTCTAAAGGCGCATATGTTGCGAAATCTTCGGGCTTGCGGCGTGAACCCCACAACAGGTTGACCGGCAGATGCGGACGGGTATTCTCGATAGCGCTCGTTGCCGTCAGCAGAGTCAGGTGAGTCGCCGCGACGCAGGTGGCCTATGCCGGTCTATCTTATTTTGATTGTCGCCGTCGTTTCGTTTTTCGACAGTCCGCAGGGGGACCGCGCCCGGAACGAACTGAACACGCCCTTCGCCGATATCAAGGTCACTCCCGAACAGGAAGCGGAAATCAGGGCGCTCATCGAGCAGTTGGTCCTCGCGGACCGGCCGGCAAGCAACGAGCCGATCATCAACCCGACGATGAAAATGTATGGCTTCGACGAAGCGGAAATCGGACGACTCGCCCGAGGCCAATGAGTTTCGAAAGCGCTTCGAATCATGCGAGGCCGCATTTAAGCAGCTCAGCAAACTCAACGTCGTGGCGATCCCGGTGATGCTCGAGCACCTCGACGACAAGCGGCAATCGATCAATTTCCGAAATCACTACCTGGCGAATTCTGTCGGCGCCGCGTGCTACTGGAACATCTATTTTCAATTGCAGGACAGACCCGAAAACTATTCGAGCTATGGGTATAAGCGCGAAGGGCGCGATCTGAAACCACACCCGAAGCCCTACTGGCAGGGAACTCCTTTCGACGACGCGGGGGGCCTCAAGAAATGGTTCGACCAGCACAAACACCTGACCTGTCGCCAGATGCAGATCGAGTGCCTGACCTGGCTGCTCGAGGAGGAAAAGGAGATCGGCGCCTGCAACCCCGACAGCTACTTCGAAAACATCCTGCCTTTGGAGGTTCGAATTCTCGAACGTCGACAGGATTCGGGCGATAACGTCGAGCGGGATTTGACAGAGGCGCGAAAGGTATTGGTTGAAAAGGATGCGGCCAAGATCCCGAAAGAACTTTTGCCGGACCGATGAGCCGCGCGCGGTCAACTCGTCGAAGAAGAAATGAGCTGATTCGACCGAGACAGCAAGTCAAGCTGGAAGCGGTCTTGGCGTACCCCCTCATTTCTGTGATACTGCAAGCTGTTGGCGGCGCTCTGAGGCTGACCCGTACCGTCAGACGTTTGGAGTTTCCTGTTATGGACTTACTCGAAAGTCTCACGGCCAATCCGCCCCCTTTGCAGGTGGATTCCAGCGGCATCGTCCGCGTCGGCGGGACGCGCATCCGGCTGGACAGTGTGATAGGGGCGTTTAACCACGGCTCTTCGCCCGAAGAGATACTGCTGAAATATCCCAGCCTGAAACTGCCCGATATCTATGCGGTGGTCACGTATTATTTGTGGCACCGCACCGAGGTGGACGAATACCTCAGACATCGCAGTGCCGAGGAGGAAAGCGTTCGAAAAGAAATCGAAACGCGATTTCCTCCTGACGGGGTTCGCGAGCGGTTGCTGGCGCGTCGCGGCAACCGGTCGTGAGCCGTCCTCGCTGGCTTACCGATGAGGACTTTGACAATGACATTCTGCGCGGCGTGTTGCGCGTTGCCATCGGGATCGATGTCATTCGCGTTCAAGACATTGAATTGAGCGGTAAGACCGATGAGATCGTCCTGGCGTTTGCGGCGGACGACGGACGCATTCTGCTGACGCATGACGTCAGCACGATGCTGGCGCATGCGTGGGAGCGTGTCGCTCGAGGGATCCCGATGCCGGGCATTTTTGTTGTTCCGCAGCGTGCCTCGATCGGTGCCGTCATCGCCGATATCGCACTCATCGACGAATGCAGTGCAGCGAGCGAATGGGAGAGCCAGGTTCGCTATCTGCCGCTTTGACTGTTCGACGCAGCGCGGCGGGCGAGCCCGCCGGCGAATCGAAGCAGCGCGTCGCGACCAAGGTCTAAGAACTCTCCATTTGGCCGACGTCAGCTCCGGCTTCTCGTTCGGCCAGTTGCCGCAGCAGGTCGCGAATGACGGCTTCGGCCTCGAGCTTCTCCCTGGTCCAGCGGTCGGCGGCCGTGCGCCAGGTCTGTTCGCGGCCGTCGAGCTCGTTGCGGGCGGTGTTCAGCTCCTGCTCGCGACGGGCGATCTGTTCTTCCTGCAGCGCGATCCAGTCGACCAAGGTCTGACGTTCCTGCAGGAACTCATTGCGCTGCTCGGCCAGTTTGGCGTGCGCCTGCTCGAGTTCCTGACGCTGCTGGAGCAGCGAATCGCGCGTGTGGCGATAGTACTCGGCCAGAATCGCGCGGGCCTCTTCGACGCGCCGCTTGGTGGCCTCGGCCCCGCTCGTCTGCGTGAGCTGGGCGTACGATTCTTCAACCGCCACGCGCATCTCCAGCGTCTGGCGGTTGGTTTCTTCGAGCTCCGTCCGCAGGCGGTCGAGCCGCTGGCGGCGCGTTTCGAGGCTGTCGGCATGCACGGCCAGCATGTCGTGCTGCCGGCGCAGGTCGGCCCGCTGTACCTCCCGCTCCTGCTCCCACTGGGCGCGGTCGCGTGCCAGCCCTTCGGCATCGGCCCGCAGCCTCTCGTCCATCGCGCGGCGCTCTTTGAGCAGCACGCCCCGCTCGCGGTCGATCGACGCTTGCCGTTCTTCGACCAGCTCGCGCAAGCGGTCGAGCTGGCGGCCGCGCAGCAGGTTCTGACGCTCGAGCTCCTCCAGCCGCGTTCGCCCCGATTGCTGTTCGCGGCGGAATTCGGCCTGGGCGACCTCGAATTCCTGCATCGAGCGCCGCAGGTGTTCGCGCTGAAAGTGGTGTCGATTGTCGAGCAGCACCCGCTCCTGCTGCAATTCCAGCCGCAAACGCTCCTGTTCGGCCAGAAAATCGTGATGCTGCCGCTCCAGCTCGTGACGCTTTTGCGATTGAACTTCTTCCAGGTCACGGCGGTCCTGCTCGCGATCGACGATAAACTGCTCGCGCTCGGCATTGAGCGAGTGTCGCTCGCGCAACAGCGTCTCGTGCAGGGCCTTCAATTCGCTTTCAAGCTTCAGGCAGCTCTCGGCCCGCTGGGCAAGCGCCGCCTCCTGCCGCGAGATTGCAAATTCGCGCTCTTCGAGGGCCGCCTCGAGATTCGACGCCCAGAGCCGCGCCTCGCGTCGCTCCTGGTCGAATTGCGCCAGTTGCGCGTGCAGCCGATGCTCGCGCCGGTCAAGCTCGGCATGTCGTTTCTGCAATTGCGCGACGATCTGGCTTGATTGCAGCTCGACGCGCTCGTCGCCGGCGTCGCGTGGGGCGCCGTCTGGACCGCCGGCCGACGAATCAATCGGTGCACCGTCGCCCTCCGGCGGCAATTCGGCGTGCGATGCATCGAGCCGCAACGAGGTTCCCGGGGCCGCAGGCAGCGGCGCGTTCGGCGCCGCTTCGGGCTCCGCAGACGGCGGGGCCGCGCGGCTAAGCTGAGCGTGGAACTGTTCGCTCATACCGGGAATCCTTTCCCTGGCGAACCGGCGCGCCGGCCGTCAGCCGAGATGGGAATTGAGCGAACCGGTCAGCCGATCTTTCTGCACCACTCCCACAAACTTCTCCACGATCTGCCCCCCCTTGAACAACAGCACCGTGGGAATCGCACTGATGTTGTAGCTGCTGGCCGTCTGCGGGTTGTCGTCAGTATTCAGCTTGCCCACCCGCACCTTGCCGGCATACTCCGTCGCGACCGCATCAATCGTCGGGGCAATCATCTTGCAGGGGCCGCACCACGGGGCCCAGAAATCTACCAACACCGGTTGGGCGCTTTCCAACACTTCGGTCTGAAAGTTCGCATCGGTCAGCGTTTGCACGTTGCCTGCCATGATTTTCCCTGCCTGCACGACGACGGTCGGGCGACCGCCTCGGCTTGTCGATTGAAGATTAGGATAGGAAGCGCGCGATTCAAGGCGCAACCACCGACGCCAGCCGGTGTTTCTGCGCGTGGCGAATTATAGAGATGCCCGAAAACCTGTCAACGCACGATGCCTCGTGCGCAAACGCAACATCAAGCCGGGCTGAGAGATGCCGCGGCCCTACGGCAATTCGTCGGGGCACACCTCCTCGACAATCTTTCCCGAGGAACGCAGAATGCCCGTATGCGGCGTTTCCTGCGATTCGACGACCATTTGGGTTCGGTGGGGCGCAATGCCATCGCGCGGGCGTTCGTCTCAGTCGTCGGACTGGGGTGCGCTGCTCTTTGCGCCGGGCCGCCCGGCCACAGCCTGAACCTGCCCCCCGAGTTTATTGAAGGCGTCACCGACTTCACCGGCGAGTTTCGAGGCCCCGAGCGTGACGGTTATTACCAGACGCTCGATTTCGCGCGTCAGGCCGACCCGGCGCGGCTGCGCGCGGCGGGAGACGGCACAGTGGCGCAGGCCGCCCAGCGCTTTCGCAACGACCCCGCCAACGCCCGGCGCAAGTTCTCGTTATTCGCCGACATCGTACAGCACCCGGCCGAATATCGCGGCAAGCCGCTGACGTTGCGTGGCTACCTCCAGCGACTGCAGCCAATGGACGCCGGCGAAGATGATTTCGGCCTCGACACGCTTCACGAGGCTTACCTCTTCACCGGCGAAACGCACCCCTATGTGGTGGTCTGCACCCAGGTTCCCCACAACATGCCGATTCCGACCAAGGGCTTTCCGACCAACGACGTCGTCGTCAGCGGCTACTTCTTCAAACTCTGGTCTTACGAAGCTGAGCGCGGGCGGTGGGCGGCGCCGGTGATCCTGGCGTCGCGCATCGACTGGGAGCCGCGCTCCCCTTCCCTGTTGGCCCGTCAGGAGTTTCAATGGTCATTGGGGCTGGGGTTTGCAGCGCTCGTTTTGGGGCTGGCGGGAATGCTCGCCCGGCAGCGGCGCAACGATCGCAGGCTGCGGGCCGCGCGCGAAACGGCTCAGCAATCGCTGGCCGCCCGCGACCTGGCCGCGCTGGCCGAACGAGACAATTCAACCTGATGCGTTTCTGATGACCGCACCCGTTCGCCCGCTCGCACAACCACTCGACCGACCGCTGCGCCTCGGGGTGCTGATCTCGGGCGGCGGCACCACGCTTGTCAACTTTCTCAGCAAGATCGCGCAGAAAGAGCTGGCGGCCGAAGTCGGCCTCGTGATTGCCAGCCGCCCCGATTGCGCCGGCATCGACAAGGCCCGCCGGGCGGGGCTCCGCTGCGTCGTCGTCGCGCGGAAGAATTTCGCCGGCGTCGACGCGTTCTCTGAGGCAATCTTCGGCCAGTTGCGCGAAGCCCGCGTCGACCTCGTGACGCTCGCCGGGTTTCTGTCGCTGTTACGCATTCCCGACGACTTCGCCGGCCGCGTGATGAACATCCACCCCGCCCTGATTCCGGCTTTCTGCGGTCAGGGGTTTCACGGCAGCAAGATACACTCAGCCGTCCTGGCCCGAGGAGCGAAGGTCAGCGGCTGCACGGTACACTTCGCCGACAACGTCTACGACCACGGCCCGATTATCGTGCAGCGGTGCGTGCCCGTGCTCGATGACGACACCCCCGACACGCTGGCGGCCCGCGTGTTTGCCGCCGAGTGCGAGGCGTACCCGGAAGCGATCGGGCTGTTCGCGCAAGGCCGCCTTGAAATTGCCGATGGCCGGGTGAACGTCCGCCCGAGTTGATGCGCCCCGGCCCGAATCGCGTTTCGCCGCGGCGTTTACGCCGGGCGCGAGCCGTGCTAATCTTTCTCAGGAATTCACGAAATCGGCAACCGAAACTGTGGAGTTGAGATGGGCGCCAATCACGCCGGCAAACGAAAGCGCAAGAAACTCAAAAACACCCGCAAGATCATCGCGACGCAAGAGAAGAAAGCGGCGCTCGAAAAGAAAGCGCCCGCCAACCCGAAGGCGAAGTCGGCCTGAATTCTCAGCCGTCTGGCGCGGCTGCCGATCGCGGCCAAATCGCCTGGCGTCTCAGCGAGATGCAGGCGTCGCCTCCCAGTTCGTAGTCGCGGCACACCTGCGGTCGCCACTCGTAGTGGCGGCAGCGGCGCGCCTCGGGGTCGAACCACAGGCACCTTTCCTGCGGCTCTTGCCCCCTCACGAGCCCCAGAAAGCGGTCGTCGATCTCGCGGATCAATTCCTCAGGCAACCCGTCGGGGCGAAAGGGGTGCGGCTGCGCCGCATTCGGCCGCGACGCATACAAGAGCACCGGCGACCCGATTCCCTCGCAGCAGAGACCGCAACCGTCGCAGTTGGACGGATGGAGGACGGTCAGTGGGAGGGAATGCGCGCTCAAAATGGGCGTCCGATTCTTAGCGATTGGTCTATGTGGGGGCCCCGATTGTACTGCCGCGGGGAGCCAGCGGACTCACAGGCCGGTCGGGACGTGTGTCGTTGCGTCGCTGAACGATTGCGAGTGATTCTCGTGATTGCCAGAATCGGATGCAACGTTGGGGTCATTGCTGGCGCAGGTGAATCGGAACAATGGGTGTCCAGCGGAGCGCAGACGCACCGTTCCGGCATTCACGAGGCAGCTCCGGTTGACAAGGCGGGCTTTCGTCACGGTGCGACTCACTTCGCTCGGCGCACCCTGCTCTGGCTGCTCAGGCTGAGGATGGGCACAAATGCAAAATGAACCGGCTGACATCATCACGGCAGAGCTCGGTGCCCGCGAACGGCTTATCTGGGCCGGGCGGCCCCGCCTCGGTTTGATGCTGCGGCCGGCCGACGCGTTTCTGATTCCGTTCAGCCTGCTGTGGGGCGGCTTCGCGATTTCCTTCGGAATAATGGCTCTGGTTGATGGTGCGCCGGTCTTCGTCGTCTTGTGTATCATCCCGTTTGTGTTGGTCGGCCTGTACGTGATTTTCGGCCGTTTCGTCGTAGATGCCAAGCGACGGCAGCGAACCTTCTACGGCGTCACCAACGAGCGGATTATCATCGTATCGGGCCTATTCAGTCGGTCGATCAAGTCTCTCAATCTGGACACTCTGTCAGACCTTTCTTTGACCGAGCGGGCTGGTGGGGCAGGGACGATCACCTTCGGGCCGATTCCTCCCTGGTACGCCTGGTCCGGCCCAGCCTGGCCCGGAATGGGTCTCGCCGAGGTTCCCTCGTTTGAATTGGCCGGCGAGGCCAAACACGTGTACGACGTGATTCGATCGGCGCAGCGAGACTCGAGGCCTCACGCCGTGGGCGTGTAGGCCCGCCAATCGACCTCTCCGGCCCGCAGCGTTATAGTGACCTTCTGCACGATTTCCGTTTTCGCAGGAGGGCCTTCGTGGCTGCCGACGAGAAACCCGCTTCCCACGCGAAGCCCGCTTCCGCGGGTGACCCCGGCCATCCTGTCGACGCTCCCCCTTCCCATCTCCCGCCGCGCGGCGAATTGCCGCCGCCGGTTTCAGAAGCGCGCGAATCGCACCAGACCGCCCGCGGCCGCGCAAGCGATTTCTGGGCGCTGGCCGGCTGTAACGCCATCGTGTTCGGCGCCAGCGTCTGCATCATGGTGCTCGAACTCACCGCGTCGCGGTTGATCGCCGCCTACCTCGGCAGTTCGCTGTATACCTGGACTTCAGTGATCGGCGTCGTCCTGGCGGGAATCAGCATCGGCAACTATCTCGGCGGCTGGCTGGCCGATCGATTTGCGCCGCAAAAGCTCCTGGGGTGGCTGTTCCTCGCCGCCGGCGTCTCGACGTTCGGGGTCTTGTTTCTCAATTCGTGGGCGGCGGCGGCCGTGCGGCCCCAGGGTTTGCACTGGCAGTGGTGGGTGATGCTGGTGGTGGCCTGGGTGTTTCTGCTGCCGGCGATCGCCCTGGGAACAATTTCCCCCGTCACGGCCAGCATGGCGCTCAAGCGCAGCTCGCGCACGGGCATCACCGTGGGGAACATCTACGCCTGGGGTGCGGTCGGCTCGATCGTGGGAACTTTTCTGGCGGGGTTCTGGCTGATCGGCGAACTGGGCACGCGGCAAATCGTCGTCCTCACGTCGACGGCGCTCGTGCTGATGGGGGCGCTCGTGGCGGGGGGCCAGCGGGCCCTGCGGGTCGCACTCTTGCTGGGGGTACTGCAATTCGTCGTGCTGCTGGGCCTGTGCGCGGCCATTACCGCAGAGAGCATGGGAAATAGCTGCCGCGCCCTGGCCGGCATTCGCTCGGGCTGGTCAACGAATGCTGAAGACTTTCGCCGCGACGACGAAGCGATTCTCGACGCCCAACTGAAACACGACGACAAGGCACTGCAGGCCGCGCGCGAACGCAATCGCTGGCGGCTCAGGCGGCAGAGTGCCGAGGCGGCCTGGGGCGAATGGGGCGAACGGCTGGGGACCGGCTTGCACGACCTGGGACTGACGCTCGCCCTTCGCCGCGACGCGTTCGATGAGTATTTCGACGAGAGCGACTATTACACGATCAGCATCGTTGAGAGCACCGAGCAGCAAGATCAGGTCAAACAACTGCGACTCGATTTCCTGATTCACAGCTATTACAACGCCGAGCGCCCGACGAAGCTGTATTACGATTACGAGCGGGTGTATGCCGCGCTCACCGAGCGGGCGGCCGAACGCTGGCAGCGCCGCACGACCGTGCCCCTTGGGCATCCGCCCGTGGAATTTCTGGCGCGGATCGTTCCCGAAGGGGTTGTGTGGAACGCCGCCCAGGAGCAACTGGCAATCGACGGCGCGATGAACGTCGCACAGCTCCGGCAACTGCTGGCCGTGGGGGTCGACGCCGAATTCCGCGAAGCGCTGTTGACGATGTGGGAAAACGCCGAGTCGGGGGCGACGTCATCGAAGGGCGACGGTGGGGCGATCACGCATTTGCCCGCGTTTCCGCCGGGTATCTCTTTTCCCGACGAGCTGGCGTCGCGCGTGCGTTACGACCCCGCCCTCGAATCGCTGGTGTGCACCGCCCCGTTTTCGCTCGACCAGGCCCTCGACGTCATGTCGCAGGGGCGAGATGCCTCCTATGTCGCGGCTGTCGTCGACCTCTGGCGTCGCTCGCGCCGCATCAGCACGCTGTTTATCGGCGGCGGGGGGTTTGTGTTTCCACGGTGGATCGAGGCAAGGTTCCCTGACGAGCCGCGCATCGACGTGGCCGAAATCGACCCCGCGGTGCTGGCGGCCGTAGAGAACGAGCTGGGGTTGCCGCGCCAGTTTGGCCCGCCGCGCGAAGGAAAAACCTGGGTGAACACGCACCTGGGCGACGCGCGGCAGTTTGTCGACGAGCAGTTGCGCGAAAACGCCCGCCGGGCCGCCCAGGGCCACCCGCCGGTCTTCTACGATTGCATCTACGGCGACGCCTTCAATGACCTGAGCGTTCCCTGGCACCTGACGACGGCCGAGTTCACCACGGGCGTCCGCGACCTGTTGACGCCCGGCGAAGGATTGTTTCTGGTGAACATCATCGACATTTACCCCCGCGCGCAGTTCCCGTCGCCCGACGACAAGCGCGGGCGGGCGCAGGTGGAATTCGCCGGAGAAATACCCCGCGAGCTGCTGCCGGCCGACCTGCCCGAGAACGAATGGCGGACGGCCCGTGGCCCCGACCAGAAGCTTGAAATCGCCCGCCGCGGCAACACGTATGTGCTCCGCTACACTGGCGTGATGTCGTCTGCCGCGCGCAACGCGCTCGAGAACGTGGGGCCGGCCACGGGAGCCACCGCGCCGCAGGGTGAATCGTTTGCCAACGCCGTTCTGCGCCTGTTTCTCGAGACGACCGCCCGCAACTGGGTCGAAATGCCTCCCCCCGACACGTTGTTCCCCGACGAACTGTCGTCGTTCGTATGGACGCCGGCGCAGGGAGAATTTCGCCAATTGCAGGCGTACCAGGCGGGCGCCGAGGGATACATGTATGGCTTCAGGGGCGTGATGAGTGCCGAGCTGCGCGATCGGCTGCTGGCGGCCGGCGGCGAGAACCCGCCTTTTGCCGAGGCCGTTCGCGCGCTCGAGACGCGATCGCAATCGGAACCGGTCGGCCAGTTTCTGGGGCGGTACGTAAACACCGCGCGCGCGTTGTTTCCTTACGTCTACGTTTTCAGCAGCAATGAGGGAGAGACGGGCGACCAGCGCGACACGTTTGTGGTGGCCTGTTCGCTCAAAGCTCTCGACCTCGACAACCTGTACGACGCCGGCGGCCACTGGCGAACGCCCCCGTTCGCCTGGACCGAACCGGGCGCCGATCGGGGGCCCCTCGACCGCGGCGATATGCCGGCCCTGCTCGAGCTCGCCCGCAATCTGCAATTGACCGACGACTTCGCCCCGGTCGACAATTTGCTGGCGCCGGTGTTTGTGAGCCGCGCGGCGGATTGATACCTGGCATCAATTGCGCTGAACTTGCCTCGGCGCAGCAAAAGTTCAACCAGCCACGAAGAGGCTCAAAAGTCGCAAAAAAATCTTGGGCCTCTCACCTGGTTCCCGAAGGTCCTCTTTGGGAATCCCGGCGCGCCGGGAAAGCTCGTGCTTTCTCCGTTGACTGCCCCTGAAAATCCCATAACCTGAGTTCATGAGTGAGACGGTTCTGTCTGTCACCGAGGCTGCCCGACATTTCGCCGAATACGTCAACCGCGCGCATTATCAGAGCCAGTCGTTCCTGCTCTTGAAAGGTGGCGTACCGTTCGCCCGATTGGTGCCTGCCGGGCCGGCCGCTTGTCGCGGGCGCGATCTGGCACAGGTCCTCGAAAAGGTGTCCTTGCCGGACGCTGAGCGTCGCGCCTGGCAACGCGACCTCAAAGCTGCGCTGAAATATCTTGCGCGCGCTTCGCATCACGCCGGTTGATCGCGGAACCTGATCGCCGCCATGACCGTGATGGCCGCGAACGCCACAAACGCCACCCCCTGCGCGATGGCGAACGGCGCCTCTTTCTGCGTCGGGGCGAGGGCGTGCAGGGCCGGCACCTTGAGAAACGACTGCACGATCAGCACGAAGAAATTCAGGTATTGGGCGATGATGGCCGTGATGACGTATGTGGGGCGCCACGCGCCGGCGAGAGGCCGTGCGTAGCGCGCGTAGATCGCGATCGCCAGAGTCACCAGCGAAATGACTCCGATGACCAGACCGGGGGTGAGGTGTGTGATCGGGAAGAAAAACCCCGTGACGCTCGTGGCGACGGTCATTGTCAGAAACAGGGCCGTCCAGCCGTCGAGCCGTTTGGAGGCGAGCAGCCCGCAGATGACCACAAACCCCGCGGCGATCCCCACGAGGCTGATGGCGACGTGCGCGATCGTGAGCGTGCTCATCGTCAATGACTCCTCTGCACGGCCCGGCAAGTTTGCGGCCCGCCAAAGGCAGCGCCCAACGTGTGCGGCCGTGGATACATGACAGCATAGCCCGGCAGGTCTGTCCACCGACCTTGATTGACATCGACGCCTCCTGAGAACGGTGATCGTTACGAAACGCCGGAAGCTCGTGCTTCGAGGAGAATTGGGCTGCCGGCGGGCGTTTACCCGACGTGACAAGGCGCGGCTCGGGAACTTCGCACGGGGTGGTCACCAGCCGCAATTGCTGAGCGCGAGAGAATCAGCCGCGAAGAGGCTCAAAGTCGCAATCCCGGCGCGCCGGGACTTGTACCTCCTGAGCCTGTTTGCGGCGTCTTACTTCACGCGCGGCGACGAAACACGTAAGAGGCGCTTCGCCCATAGCGCGTTTGGAACAGGTGGCTCTACTTGGACCTACAGAAGGATCAACGCAGCCGCAATTGTCAAAACCACCATTCAGGGGGCTGATGCCACCCCGCTCACCTGCTCGATCGTTTTTGCACCAACCTAAAACTCACCCGTCACTTCGCCGCCGGCGCGGGTGCCCAGGCTTCGCCACACCTGCAGATTGATGCTGTCGGACACGCCCCGTACTGACCCATCTCCCAGCATCACGTGCACCACCTGAACGTGGTAGCTGCGGCTCGTGATGGCCGCATACGTTCGCGCCGTCGTCACCGTCGGCGCGACGGGGGCCGCGACCTCGGCTCGCGAGACGTAATCCATGTTGTCGTAGGCGACGCCCGTGGCGTCGGCGTAGGGCACCTTGAAATTCGGCGTGAACGTCAGCGTGAAACTGTATTGCGGAGAACGCCCTTCGACCCATTCGGTATGGGCGCTCACCCGCGCGGTTTGCCCGGCAGGCAAGGCAAGGCTCGCGACGTCGGCCGGGGTCGTGATCTGGGCGGGGTCAGCATTCGGGCGAACGTAGGGCTGAAACGCCTTCACTTCGGCAAACATCACCGTATTGCTGACGCCGTCGGTGAAATCGCGCGTCGAAAATTTGGAATTCTGCCCGAAAGCGCCAGAGCCGATCGCCCGCGTCGCCGCATCCCACACGAACCACTCGCCCGCATTGGCCGCGTAGTTCAGCGGCCAATGGTTGCCGTTGGTGGTGATGTGATCCTGAATCTCGCTGGGGCACAAGAACGGAGGAACCCGGAAGCGAGAAACGTTGGGCTGGTCGCCGTAGGGCCTGTTGAAGTCGATCAATCCGCTCAGGTTGGCCTGCTCGAGGTAGGGAAGGAGGCGAGCCTGAGGAGAAAACGGGCCGCCGGGGTTGCCCGTGGCGGCGGCGATGGGGTGGGGCCAGGTTCCGCCGGGAGGGAAGACGGTGAACGTGTCGAGGTAGTTGTGCAGCGCGATGCCCATCTGTTTGAGGTTGTTCTTGCACTGGACGCGGCGGGCCGCCTCCCGCGCCTGCTGCACGGCTGGCAGCAGCAGTGAGACGAGAACTGCGATGATGGCGATGACCACCAGGAGTTCTATAAGCGTAAACCCCTGTCTGGCAGATAGATCAGATGATTTACGCATGATAGGAGGCACCTTGGCGGGACATTTTGGGACAGAGTTGCGATAAGCGATTGCGACTCAATCTCGATTCATGGTTCCCTTTTGTACTAATGGCGGCCCCCTTTGGATAGCGCCACAGGGGCACATTTTTGAAAGATTATGAAAATTGGCCCCCGCGAACTGCCGGGGTACGATGCGCCCAACGTTCCCCTGCGCGCATCCCTTCGAGCGCGGTAAAATCGCACGCGGCGCGTTTTGCAGGGTCGAAAGACCGGCTCATCCCGGTTGGCCCGATCCCTGACGCAGAGCTTAAAGGCGACGCCAGGCAAGCCCGGGGACCGCCCCCAGAACCCCCCTGCCCGATCGGGTGTCTGTTCGCCGCCAGACTTCGGAACCGTCAAGAGCCCCCCCCCCACCACTTCATTCGGACCCTGATGCGTGCCATGCCCGTTGCTGCTCAAACCCAATCTGCCGAATTGCTGCTCGACTTGCTCGCCACGCGAATCGCGATTCTCGACGGGGCAATGGGGACGATGATCCAGCGGCACAAGCTGGGCGAGGCAGATTTCCGGGGTGCGGAGTTTGCCGGCCACCCGCGTGAGTTCGCCCTGCAGGGGTTCAACGACCTGTTGTGCCTCTCTCAGCCGCAACTGATCGCCGAGATTCACAGGGAGTATTTCGAGGCAGGCGCCGACATCGTCGAGACGAACACGTTTAACTCGCAGGCGATCTCGATGGAACGGTACGGCGTGCAGAAGTACGCCTACGACGTGAACCGCGCCGCCGCCGAGCTGGCGCGGCGCGTCGCCGATGAATTTTCCGATCGGGCGCCCGACCGGCCCCGTTTCGTCGCCGGCAGCATCGGGCCGACCGACAAGACCTGCTCGATCATGACCGACGTGGCGAACCCCGATGCGCGGGGCACGAGCTTCGACGCGCTAGTGGCGGCTTATTGCGATCAGGTGCGCGGGCTGCTCGACGGAGGCGCCGACATTCTGCTGGTGGAAACGATCTTCGACACGCTCAACGCCAAGGCCGCATTTTTCGCGATCGAGTCGCTGTTCGACGCCGGGGCGCGGCGCGTTCCGGTTATGGCGTCGGTCACGTTCATTCAACCCGGCGGCAACCGCGGCGTGACGGGGCAGACGGTCGAGGCGTTCTGGAACTCGATCTCGCACGTGCCGCTGTTGAGCGTGGGCATGAATTGCGCCCTGGGCCCCAAAGAAATGCGGCCCCTGATCGAAGAGCTGGCTCAAATCGCGCCGGTTTACATCAGCGCCCATCCCAACGCGGGCCTGCCCGACCCGCTGTTGCCGACGGGCTTTCCTGAGACGCCCGAAACGCTGGCGCGGCAATTGCGCGAATGGTGCGCGAACGGCTGGCTCAACATCGTCGGCGGCTGCTGCGGCACGACCCCCGACCATATTCGCACCTTGGCGCACAGCGTGCGCGAGTTCACGCCGCGGGCCCGGCCCACCCTGCCGCAATTCACCCGCCTCTCGGGCCTCGAACCGCTCACGATCCGCCCTGACAGCAATTTCACGATGGTGGGTGAGCGGACGAACGTCACGGGGTCGAAGAAGTTCGCCCGGCTGGTGCTGTCGGAAGACTACGAAGGGGCGGTCGCCGTCGCCCGCGAACAGGTGCTGGGGGGCGCCAACATTCTCGACATCAACATGGACGAAGCGCTGCTCGATGGCGAACGGGCCATGGCGCGGTTCGTTCGGGCGATCTCAGTCGAAGATGAAATCGCCCGCATTCCATTCATGATCGACAGCTCGAAGTTTTCGGTCATCGAGGCGGGCCTGAAGTGCGTGCAGGGAAAGCCGGTCGTCAATTCGATCAGCCTCAAGGAAGGCGAAGAGAAGTTTCTCGAACAGGCGCGGCTCATTCGCCGCTACGGGGCCGCGGTCGTCGTGATGGCCTTCGACGAGCAGGGGCAGGCCACGTCGGTCGAGCATCGCGTGCAGATTGCCGACCGCATCTACAGGCTCCTGACGGAAGAGGTCGGGTACCCGCCGACGGATATTTTTTACGACCCCAATATCCTCACGGTCGCGACGGGTATCGAAGAACACAACGAGTACGCGGTGAACTTCTTCGAGGCGACCCGCCTTCTCAAGAAGCGATACCCGCTGATGAAGGTTTCGGGCGGGGTGAGCAACGTCTCGTTTTCGCTGCGCGGCAACGACGTCGTGCGCGAGGCGATGAACTCGGCGTTTCTGTATCACGCGATTTCCGCAGGCATGGACCTGGGGATCGTCAACCCGACGCAGCTTGCCGTCTACGAAGAGATCGACAAGGAGCTGCTCACTTATGTCGAAGACGTGCTGCTCAACCGCCGGCCCGACGCCACCGAGCGGCTGGTCGAGTTCGCCGAGAAAGTGAAGCAGCAGGGGCGGGGCCCGCAGGCGGCGAAAGAGGCTGAGTCGTGGCGCAAAGCGACTGTCCAAGAACGGCTGGCGCATGCTCTCATCAAGGGCATCGTCGACTACATCGACGAAGACGTCGAAGAGGCGCGGCGGAAATATCCTGCGCCTTTGGATGTCATTCAGGGGCCGCTGATGGACGGCATGAACGTCGTCGGCGAACTGTTCGGCCAGGGGAAGATGTTCCTGCCCCAGGTGGTCAAAAGCGCCCGCGTCATGAAAAAGGCCGTCGCGTACCTGCTTCCCTTCATGGAAGCCGAAAAATCAAAAGCCGGGGGCGAGCAGAAGGCGCGCGGCAGGATTGTGGTCGCGACGGTCAAGGGAGACGTACACGATATCGGCAAGAACATCGTGGGGGTCGTGCTCGGGTGCAACAACTACGAGGTGATCGACCTGGGGGTGATGGTCCCCTGCGAAAAGATTCTGGCGACGGCCCGCGAACAGGGGGCCGACCTGATCGGCCTGTCGGGCCTCATCACGCCATCGCTCGATGAAATGGTGCACGTTGCGCGCGAGATGCAGCGCGAAGGGTTCACCGTTCCCCTGCTGATTGGCGGCGCGACAACCAGCGCCAAACATACGGCCGTGCGCATCGCGCCGGCCTACGGGAAACCGGTCGTGCACGTGCTCGACGCCTCGCAGGCGGTGGGGGTCGTGGGGAGCCTGGTCGATGAGAAACTAAAGCCCACGTTCGACGAGAAGAACCGGGCAGCCCAGGAGCGCGACCGCGCGGCGTTTGCCGAAAGACAGCAGAAGTCGCTCGTCGCCTACGCCGAGGCGTGCCGGAAAAAGTTCGCCTGCGACTGGAGCGCGGTCGCGCCTGATGTCCCCGCGTTTCTGGGGCGAAAGGTGCTGACCGACTTCAGAGTCGAGAAGCTGATCCCGTACATCGACTGGTCGCCGTTCTTCCAGACCTGGGAGCTGAAGGGGAAATATCCGGCGATTCTCACCGACCCGACTGTCGGCGAAGAAGCCGGCAAGCTGTATACCGATGCTCGCGCGATGCTCGACGAAATCGTCGCGCAGAAGTGGCTGCGGGCGAACGCGGTTTACGGCTTTTGGCCGGCGAACTCGGTGGGGGATGATATTGTGGTGTTTGGGCCGGAGCGTCACGACGCGCCTGTGCGCTCGTCAGCGAACGAAGATCGAGAATCGAGAATCGACGATCGAAATGCTTCGCGATCTTCGATTCTCGATCCTCGAACTTCGTCGGCCCACGACGGCTCAGGGGGCTTACACCCCCCGCTCGCCGAGCTCACCCGCTTTCACACGCTCCGCCAGCAATGGCAGCGGCAGGGGACGGAAGTCTTTCATGCGCTGGCAGATTTTATTGCCCCGCTCGAATCGGGCCGAACCGACTATCTCGGCGCGTTCGCCGTCACGGCCGGGCTGGGGATCGAGCCCGTGCTCGAGCGTTTTCAAAAGGAACACGACGATTACCGCGCCATTCTGCTGAAGGCGCTGGCCGACCGGCTGGCCGAGGCGTTCGCCGAGTTCTTGCACGAGAAGGCCCGGCGCGACTGGGGGTTCGGGCGCGACGAGCGGCTGTCGAACGACGATCTGATCGCCGAAAAATACCGTGGCATTCGCCCGGCGCCCGGTTACCCCGCCTGCCCCGACCACACCGAAAAGCGCATTCTGTTCGATCTATTGCAGGCTGAAGAAGGCACCGGCATCCGACTGACCGAATCGTTTGCCATGTACCCGGCCGCCTCGGTGAGCGGCCTGTATTTCGCCCATCCCCAGGCCCGCTACTTCAGCGTCGACCGGATCACAAAAGACCAGGTCGAAGCGTACGCCGCGCGGAAAGGGATGGCTGTGCGAGAAGTCGAGAGATGGCTTTCGCCGAATCTGGGGTACGAGCCGCAGTGATCTGAACGATTCGATCGGGCGTGAGGTCGACCCGCACGTGTTGCGTCGCAGGACCAAAGTCGGCGATAATGAAGCTGTTCAAACAGGGCTCCGCGAGGGTTCTCAATGCACGGCGTACAATTTCTCGTCGACGCTTCCGGCCGCAAGACGGCCGTGATGATCGATTTACGCAAGAACGCGAGACTTTGGGAGGACGTTTACGATCGAGCGCTGGTCGAGGAGCGCTTAAAGGAGCCACGCGAGTCGCTCGCATCGGTCAAGGCCCGTCTTCGCCGCAAGAGCGCGCGCAAGAAGAATGGGTGACTACACCATCGTCTTCGCACGCTCTGCTCGTCGTGAGTTGGAAGACTTGCCGACACGTCTTGCGGCGCGAATTCTGGCTCGAATCGAGTCGCTCACGATGGCCCCGCGCCCGCCCGGTTGCGTGAAACTGACAGGCCGCGACAATCTCTGGCGAATTCGCGTGGGTGATTATCGCATCATCTACTCAATCGACGATGTTCAGCGACTTGTCGAGGTGATGGTAATTCGTCATCGCCGTGATGCATACCGCTAGGCCCCATCGTCAGTCGGTCATTCAACGGGGTTCCGACGAGTTTACGCGGCCAGGCGCGTCGTTGCCGACGCGGCCCGACCGCGGCTTCCGAAAGACCACGATAAATTCGTGAATCTTGTTGATCCGAAACGTATACGGATACCCCAGCGGGCGCAGGTTGTTGTAATCGTGCCCGCGGTTCCAGATGATGAGGTCGTCGAGAATGAAGCCGCGCTGTGTCAGCTCGCCCGAGAGATCGGCGTGAAACGGGTAGAACCGATCTTGCTTGCGCAGGTCCATCACGTTGACGCAGCAGTAGCAGCCGGGCTTTAGCGCGCGAAGCACACCGGCAAAGACGTCACCGAGCTGCCGGACAAACTCTTCGTACGATTCCACGCACCCCAGGTCGCCCGGCAGGTTGCCGTAGTGCCTGAGCTGTTTGGCGTCGGCCGTGCGCCGCTGATTGAGGATGTTCCAGTAGGGGGGCGACGTGACGCACAGGTCGACTGATTCAGCAGCCAATTCCCCCACCAGTTCGCGGGCGTCACCCTGCCTGATTTCAAACCCGCCCGATCGGCCTTCGAGGCTCTGTTGACGCAAGCGCTCGCGCGCCAGCTCGATAAATTGCGGCGACAGCTCGAACCCCAGCCCCTGCTTGCCCGCATCACGTGCGGCGACCAGCGTGCCTCCCGACCCCATGAACGGATCGAGCACCACGCGGCCGGCCGGGCGCAGGTAGGCCTGCATCAGCCGGTCGACGAGCGCCACGGGAAACAGCGCCGGGTGCTTCAGGCGCAGCTCTTCGGTCGTCTTTCGGATGTCGCTCCAGACGCTGAGCGAGTATTGCAGCCAGGTCGCGCCATCAAGCTCGTTGGCGCGACGCGAAGCGGGCACCGGGCGACGCCTGGGGGGGCGCGCATCGCCTGCCGATTCTCCTTTCGGTTGCGATGTCGCGCGGCTCATGCGATCACTATAGCCGCCGCGCGTCTGAGTTGCGACGGGGCCGGGGCCCGCGGCGTGCAGCCGCAGATCGGGCCGCGCAACCGCAGTGACGTTTTCAGAATCCGTTCTCCCAGGCCATGCCGCTCGTAGCAGCTTGCTGAAAAAGGTGTCTGGAACTCTCCGCACTCGCGAAATTCTTTCGAACTGCATGTTCACAAAGTTCCAGACACCTTTTTCAGCACGTTTCGCACGCACAATCATCGGCCTGCTGATCGCCGCGGTCACGGTGATGGTCTGGGTACAGACGGCCAAAGCGGCCGATCAAGATCAGGTCGGCGCGGCAAAGGAAGCTTCCATGTCGAACTCTCCCTTCATCATCGGTCATCGCGGCGCCTGCGGCTATCGGCCCGACCACACGCTCGAATCGTATCGCCTCGCCATCGAACAGAAGGCCGATTTCGTCGAGCCCGACCTGGTGCTCACCAAAGACGGCGTGCTGATCTGCCGGCACGATTGCGACCTGGGCCCCTCGACCGACGTCGCCGACAAATTCCCGAACCGCAAACGGGTCGTCACGCTCGACGGCGAGCGGGTGACCGGCTGGTTTGCGCACGATTTCACGCTGGCCGAGATCAAAAGCCTGCGCGCCCGCCAGCCGTTCGCGTTTCGCGACCAGAGCTTCGACGGCAAGTTGGACGTCCCTACGTTTGACGAGTTTCTGGAACTGGTCGCGACGCACAATGCCGACAGTCGCGCGAAAATCGGCATCATTCCCGAGATCAAGCATCCGACCTACCATGCGACTGTTGGCCTGCCGATGGAAGAGCGGTTGCTCGCGGCGCTCGAAAAGCACGGCTATCGCGACGCCCGTAGCGCCTGTATCATTCAGTCGTTTGAGCCCGCGTCGCTGCGGCGGCTCTCGGCGCGCACCGGGCTGCGGCTGCTGCAACTGGTCGGTGCGCCGGAGGAAAGACCTGCCGACGTGATCGCCGAGGGCGGCGCGCAGACCTACGCCCACATGACCAGCGCCCAAGGGCTTCGCGACGCGCGGCGTTATGCCTGGGGCCTGGGGGTCGCGAGGCAGTTTTTGCTGCCGGAAGCGGTGAACGGAAGGCTGGGCCCGCCCCACCGATTGCTAGCCGATGCGAAGGCCGCGGGGCTGGCGGTGCTCGTGTACACGCTGCGCGACGAGCCGCAATTCCTGGCCGTTGAATATCAGAACGATCCATCGCGGCAATACCGGCATTGGATGCAATTGGAAGTCGATGGAATCTTCACCGACTTTCCCGATACGGCCCGCCGCGCATTTCGTGCGGCGGGGGCCGTTCCGGTGCGGTAAACCTTGCCGCCAAATCAAGCTCTGAGCGTCGCGCGTGGCGCCTGTTCGGCCGCGTGACATTCTTTCTGAGGGGGGGAAACCGAAAAATCCGCGCTCTTTCCCCAAGATTTCATTTGATTTTTTTGGCGAAATGGCTCCATGATGCACGCTCCTGTCTCTCAAAGTCCCGGGCGCCCAAAAGCGCCTCGAATTGTCTGATTCTCTTCAAGCCGCTCTCGCTTCACGAAAGGGCCCTATGCCGCCTGCAACCGCCCCGCTAACCGAACCCTCTGCGCTGTCTGAGCGCGTCGTCGCCGTCGAGCGCGACGCGCGGGCCGTGGTCGATGCGCTGGCCGGCGCGCGACGTCTGCGCTGGCTGATTTTGCTGGTGCTGGCCGCGTTCGTCGTCGCCGTCTGTTATGCCTTCTATTCGCTCGCGACGC
The DNA here is from genome assembly GCA_052388175.1 of Planctomycetaceae bacterium. Lineage (GTDB taxonomy): Bacteria > Planctomycetota > Planctomycetia > Planctomycetales > Planctomycetaceae > SIAF01. Next base: position 28,235 of record JBQTIL010000056.1, read on the forward strand.
GGTTTCAGAAGCAGGAGGCGCTCGATGAACTGGTCAAAGTCGCACAAGGCCGGCTCGAGGCTCGCAGTGACTTTTTTTCGGGGCAGGCCCGCGACCTGGCGAACAACGTCGGCCCCGAACTGAAAAGCATCTTTCTCGAACAGGTGCAGCACGATACCCCGGCGTATCTGAGCGCCGTACATGCGCAGCGCGAGAAGCTGGCGGAAAACCTGCAATCAGAGATCGAAACTCGCCTGCAGGCGCATCACCGCAAGCTGCTCGACCAGCACCGCCAGTTGCTGAAGGAGGAGTTTCCGTCGGTCGACGACGAGAGACTGCACGACGCGATGGTGGCGAACCTCAGCGTCGCCGTCGATCGGTTGGTCAAAAAGTACTACATCGAAGACCTGAAATCCGAGCTGACGGCACTGTACGGCGCGTGGGACGATTTTCCGATCGCCGCGCCGACGTCGGGCGACGATCTTCCCCTTGAAGAACAACTCTACGCCGACCTGATCGAACTGCTGAAACTCAAGCTGGTTGAATCGCCGACAACGATCGCCGACGCGTCTGGTCAGTGACGCGCCTCGCAGCGCGTGCGATGGCGTCGGCGATCAGTACGGCTTCGACCAAACCCATTCATTCTGCAATTTCAATAGTGAGCCGATTATCATGTCTGCACCCAATACCGCTGGTTCCAATCGCCCTGCGGCCGACGGCCTCGAATCGCGGCTCGCCGCCGCCGACCGGCTGCTCGAATCGACTGCCGCAAAAATCCGCCGCGGCAGCCTGCTGACGGCGGTCGTCGGCGCCCTCTTGTTGCTGCTTTTGGGCGGGTACTTTGCCTACGGTTATTCGCAATTTTCGGCACTGATGCAGCCCGACACGCTCGTCAGCTTTGCCGAAAGCTACGTCGAAGAACAGGTTCCCGAGGCGCGCAAAAAGGCCGAAGAACAGATCATTCAGGCGGCGCCGGGGTGGGCCGCCAGCCTCAGCCAGCAGGGTCAGGAAGCCATCCCCGAACTGCGCGAAAAGCTCGAAACATTCGTGCTCGAAAATATCGACCGCCTCATCGATGACACCGTGCGGGTGTCAACCGAAGAATTCCGGTCGTTTCTGCGCGACAACCGCGACCGGCTCGAACAGGGCTTCAAAGACCTGAGCACCAGCCCCAAGCTGGCAGACGAATCGCTGTTGAGCCTCGAAACCGCGCTGCAGAATCGCCTGCAAACCGACATGCAACAGGGGGCGCAAGACCTCTTTGGCACCCTCGCGCAATTGAACCAGACGATCGGCCGCCTGCAAGCGGGGCGCGAGCTGACGCCCGAAGAAGTCCTCGAGCGCCGAATTCTGATGACGGCCCGCCGCCTGCAACTCCAGCAGGCCGACCCGACATTGCAGTCGACCAAGGCGAACTGACGAACTCTCAACACCGGCTGCAGCGCCCGCCCGAAAAGCCGGCGCTTCGGCCGGTGTTTCGCATCAGCAAGGTACGAACGGCATGACAGGATACACCGTGCACACCGGGGCGACCGAAAAATTCGTCGCCGGGTGGGACCAGATCTTCGGCGGCAGCCGCCGCAAATCAGCCGGCAGGAAGAAATCGCATTCCACCGCGTCGCGCCCGCAACGGCCGAAAAAGGGGACGAAGCGTTCCGGCCGCAAAAAGTAACCAGGCGCCTCGCGCACCTCGTGGCTCGGCCGCCAAGCGACCGTTCAGGCAGCCGGCGGTTGGCGCGCGGTAAAGAGCGCGGCGCAGCCGACCACCTCGACGGCGCAATCTGAAAACCGTTTTTGCAACTGGCGCTCGAGCTCGTCGCGCGAATCGCTCAGGTTGCAGAAGGCCCGCCGGTCGTTGTACAGCCGCATCAGCCGCCGCGCCAGCCAATTGGCGCGTACCCCCTGCCCCAACAGCGTCGTTCCGAACAGAACCGCCCCGGGATTCATCACCGCCTGCAGATGATCGAAAGCGATTGACTTTTCCGGCAGACTACCCGGCAGACAATGCAGGACGAAGTTCATGCCGACCGAATCGAACGTGCGGCTACCTACCGGCAGCGGCTCGAGGACGCTCGCTCTCACGGCTGTCGGATTGAACCGGGCGACGCGGACGCTCGTCGCCTTGAGGCAATTGGGGTTCAGGTCGAGCAGGACGAGTTGCCCGGGCGAATCGGGAAACCGACAGCGGTCGAGAAAGTAACCCGTGCCGACGCCGGCCTCGAGATGATTGGCCGACACGTTTCGGTTGTAGAGTTCGAGCAGGCGCGCGGCCGGGCATTTCCAGGCGAGGCGGCACGAAAGCCCCAGCACGAACAGGTCGTACCAGGCGAGCACGCGGCGGGTGTACAACGCCTGACCGCAAGCAACCTCTTCGCGAGTGTTGGGCATGGCAGGCCAGCGACAGCAATCGGCCGCGTTGCACGTCGACGACTTTGAGACGCGGGCCGCACAAATGCAAACAGGGGCGCTCCCAAGCGAGCGCCCCTGCGAGATTCATCGACAATCGGCGGCCAAAACGCCGGCGTTACTTCTTCTCGGCCTTTTCAACCTTGAAGTCGGCCTTCTTGAATGCGTCGTCGCCGAAGACCGCTTCGAGCTGGGCATCGCCTTCTTTCTTCTTGACGGCGCCGATGCACATGTCGCAGCAGAAATTGACCTTCGCGCCGTTGATCGTCATCTCTTTGTCCGCCTTGAAGTCTTGGCCTGAAATGGGGCACTTCCCCTGTTTCGTCTGGCCGGTCGCGACCAGTTGATGATTCGCCTTGGTGGCGTGCTTGGCGTTCTTTTCGTCGAACTTCTTGGGGCAGTTGTCGCAGCAGAAGTAAATCTTGCCGCCTTTATAATCGAGGCTCTTCTCGGCTTTGGCGGCGTTCTTGTCGGCCATGACACACTTCACGCCATCAAGCTTCGGCTCGGCGGCGAACGCGGTTGCGATCAACAAACCCACAGCCGACAGACATACAGCAAGGCGCTTCATCGTCGTCTCCTTTTAGCTAACGGGCTAGACCCTCGGGAATGCACACACGACACCCACGGCACCGGCCGTTCGTTACCGGCGCGCGGCGAACAGATCAACGTTTGCTTGCCCGTGTTATACAGGCTCTTGTCCGAAATGTCACCCCAGATTTCTGGCGATTTTCGCCCATTCGACCGACCTTGACCGAATCTCGACCCCCGCTTATAACCCCGCCCCCGGTAAGGAAGCTCGGCCTCAGTCGGCCCCCCGGTGCGGCCGAATCGGCATTCTCTTTTCTCGGAGACCTGGGTCATGGGTGAACGGATTCACAGTGCGGTGCCCGCGGGTCGCGCGACACGCAAAACGTGGACATTGGTCGTCGCGGGAACCGCCGTGCTGCTCCTGGCCGCCGGCGTGCTGCTGCAGGTCACCCGGCCGACGTCGGCCTACCCGGAAGACGGCGCGGGCCCATCTCGCACAGAAGCGGGCCGGGCCACCACCGCTGCCCCGGCCCAGCAGACGACCCGCAAGATGGCCAAGGTCGGCAAAGAGTACGTCAGCTACGATGATTTAGCCGCTGAATGCGTCGCCCGGCACGGCTCCGAAATCCTCGATAACCTGATCAACCGCAAGATCATTCAGCAGGCCTGCAACGCTCAGGGCGTCGAGGTCAGCGAGGCCGAGGTCAATGAAGAGATCCTGAAGATTTCGAAGAAGTTCGGCCTGGACAAAGACGAATGGATGAAGATGCTGCAGGCCGAGCGCAACGTCACGCCCGAGCAGTACCGTCGCGACATCATCTGGCCGATGCTGGCGCTGAAGAAGCTGGCGGGCGAAGAAATCACGATCTCGAAGGAAGATCTCAAAAAGGCGTTCATCCGCAACTACGGCCCGCGCGTGAAGGCCCGGGCCATTGTGCTCGACAACCAGCGCCGCGCCGCCGAGGTCTGGCAGAAGGCCAATGACAACCCCGACGACTTCGGCCGATTGGCCCGCGAGCACTCGGTCGACCCGACCAGCCGACCGCTGGAAGGCATGATTCCGCCGATCCGCCGTTACGCCGGGTCAGACGAGCTGGAGAAGGCCGCGTTCCGGCTGAAAGAAGGCGAAGTCTCAGCCGTCGTGCAGGTGGGGCTGAACCAGTTCATCATTCTGAAATGCGAAGGACGGACCGAACCAACCGTCACTGACATCGCCGAGGTTGAAGACATCCTGCGCCAGGAATTGCACGAAGAGAAAACGCAGGAATCGGTGGCGAAGGTGTTTCAGAAGATCAAAGACGACGCCCGCATCGAGAACTATCTGACCGGCGTCGCATCGGGCGGCGAGCGCCGGCCGACTGCCGCCAAGAACGGGTCGAAGGGCTCGGCCGTGAGGCCCGCCGGCGCGACCGGCGCCCCCCGCACCGGAGCGCGGACGCTGGTCGAAGACGAAGTTGACGACTCGCCCGCACCGCCCAAACGCAGCGCCCAGGCCCCTGCCGGCCGCACCCCGCGCACGAAGTAGTGGCCCGACTGATTTGAGCCGACGGGGGTGAGGGCCAGCCCACGCTGAGGGCGACGCGATTCGCTCTGCCTGTAGCGGAATTCGCCAGAATTCCGCCTCGGCGCGGCTTCACGGAAGTCTGGCGACTTCTCCTACGGTTAACGGCGTAGCCGCAGCCGAGCCGGAAAAGGCCTGCTGCCCGATCAGGGCGCGGCGCCAGCCCGGTACAAGAGCCGCCCGCAGGTCTTGCAGAAGATGATCTGCCCGGCCCGCACCTGCATGGCGACTTGCGGCGGCAACGAGACGTAGCACGAACTGCAAGTGTTGCCGTCCAGCTCTGCCAGTGCCGCCGCGCCGTGCGCCTGCACCAATCGGCGATACTGGGGAACGATGTCGCCCGGCAGCCGCGTCTCGACGGCCGCCAGCGCCTGCTGCAACTCGGCCTGTCGCCCGGCAAGGGCCGGCAGGGCCGCTTCGATTTCGCTGCCCAGACGCACTTCTTCCGCCGTGGCGGTGATCAGGCCGGCCTCGAGTTGTTTGACGGCGATCTGGGCCGCGTCGACTTTTTCGAGCGCGTCGAGAATTTCGTCTTCGAGCACGCTGTTGGCCATCTTGTCGGCGTCGATCTGCGCGCGAATGATGTCAAACTCGCGGTTCGACGAGGCCTGATTCAACTTCACGCGCAAATCGTCGATCTTGGCTTCGTTCGACTTCAATTGCAGCGATTTCTGATCGGCGGCGACTTTCAGCGACTTCTGCTTCTGCCGACACGCCTCAAGCTCGGCCTGCTTCTGTTGCAGCGCCTGCTGGCGGGCCTTGACTTGTCGCGGCCCCCGATCGATCTGCTCTTGCACCTCGCGCAGTTGCAGGTGCAGGCGGTGCAGTTCAGCCAGCGGATTGTCGGCGCCCTGTGACATGCCTTCGCGCGGTAGAACCGGTTACGCCGAATTCGGCGTACGCGCCGCTCGATTGCGGGCGTGGTGCTGATTGTAGCAGAGGGCGGCGAAAAGAAAACCGCCGCAGCGCCCGCGAAGCCTGTGACGACGTTATCTGGCGGCGCCGGCCGCCAGGGCGTCGAGAAAACCTTTGAGCTGTTTGGCCCGCACGGGGTGCTGCAGCTTGCGGACCGCCTTGGCCTCGATCTGCCGCACCCGCTCGCGAGTGACCTTGAAAATTCGCCCGACTTCTTCGAGCGTGTAGGTGTAGCCGTCACCCAACCCGTACCGCAGCTTGATGATTTCGCGCTCGCGATACGTCAGCGTCTTCAGCACGTGATCGATCTTTTCTTTCAGCATCTCCTGCGTGGCCGAATCGGCGGGGCTGTCGGTCGCGTCGTCTTCGATGAATTCGCCGAAATAGCTGTCTTCGGTTTCGCCGACCGGCCGGTCGAGGCTGATGGGGTGCCGCGAAATGCGCATCACGCGCCTCGTCTCGTCGAGGCTGACGCGGGCCGCTTCTGCCGTTTCTTCGAGCGTCGGCTCGCGGGCATTCTCCTGCAGCAGGGTCTTCGACACCCGCCGCAGCTTCGACATCGTTTCAATCATGTGCACGGGAATGCGAATCGTTCGCGCCTGATCGGCGATCGCCCGTGTAATCGCCTGCCTGATCCACCAGGTGGCGTACGTCGAGAACTTGTACCCGCGGCGGTATTCGTACTTGTCGACGGCCCGCATCAGGCCCGTGTTCCCCTCTTGAATCAGGTCCAGAAAACTCAGGCCCCGATTGCGGTATTTCTTGGCGATCGACACCACCAGCCGCAGGTTCCCCCCCGACAGCTCGCGCATTGCCTGTTCGTATTCGGCGTACCGCGTCTGCACCGACGCGATGCGGGCCTGGAGGGATTCAGGGGTCTCGAGCGTCATCTGCATCAGGTCGTGCAGCTCGCGCTGCAGATTGGCCCGCTCTTCGCGGGCCGTTTTCTGCCGCCGCAACGCTTCGATCTGACCGGCCAGCTCCTGCATTCGGTCGGAAATCTGCTCGAGGCGCTTGATGGCCGGCTGCAAGCGCTGCGTCCGCAACGACAATTCTTCGAGCAACGTGACCATTTTGCGGCGGCGCAAGGCCAGCGCCCCGCGTGCCGCTTCGCGCTCGGCGGGCGTCGCGTCGCGCGAGACCACCAGGCTGAAATCGGCCAGATTCTGTTTACGCAACTGCTCGAGCGTTTTCAGGTTGTGGGGCATGCGCCCCGTGATCTGCGTCTTCTCGAGCCCTTCGGTCATCGAGACTTTGATCGTGCGATCGAACGGCAGCTCGTTCTTGTTGACCCGGTCGAGAATGTCGAGCGCGGCTTTCGTCACGTAATCGCTTTCGAGCAGGTCGCGCCGAAAGCGCCTGCGCGTGACTTCGATCTTCTTGGCCAGCGAGATTTCCTGCGGCCGCGTCAACAGCGGAATCTCACCCATCTGCGTGAGATACATCCGCACCGGGTCGTCGATGCGCTTCGACGTCTCTTCGGCACGCCCCGATTCCTTCGCCTTTCCGGCCCGGGCCGGTTTGGCGCGTGTCTTACGTTCGGCGACCGGCGCCGGCACATGCTCCTCGACCCGAATCTCCAGCCCGAGCTCTTCCAGCGACATGAGCAGGTGGTCAAGCTTCTCCGGATTGATCGCTTCGTCCGGCAGATAGTCGTTGACCTGGGTGAAGGTCAGGTACCCCTGCTTCTGACCCTGCTCCACCAGCGCCTTCAGTTTGTCGTCCAGTTGATGCACGAGCGAATCCTCCGGCTAGTCGATTCTCGGTGTTACGGTGTCGTCGAAGATTTGCCCTGTCTGATTCGTTCAGCGTCCCGCAGCAGGCGCCCTTTGGCATCGAGTTGCTCTGCGCCAAAAGATTGGGCCGCGTGAGGCCCGCGGTATGGTCCCTTGCGCGGTCCCCGGCGAAAACTTCTGAGCGTCTGCGTCTGAACCTCAGGCGTTAATGGCACGACGCGCGATTCGTGGTCGATCCGGGCTGCTAATGCTTTCAACCCCGGCTCTTCCAGCCGCGTCGTCACGCGATCGTAGGAGGGAACTCCCCCCTGCTCCCAAATCTCCAAACATATTTCATACAGTTTTCGCAGGTCTGCGTGGGTGACCTGGTCGGCACTGATTTCTTCTCGGAACAGGGCCGACTGCTCCGGGGCGCTGAATATCGCCATCAAGAGCCACCAACCCGCCCGCTCGTCGCTGGACAATTGATCGCAATTCAACGGCTCGGCAGGTTCTGCCTGTGGCAAATCGGCAACGTCGGCCAGTGTCGCCACGCTGCCGGCCGCGGCCCCGTGCCGCTCTTGCAGCCGCGTGCGAACCTCGGCCAAACGCGTCCGCACGAGCGATTCGGGTGTTTTCAGCCGGTGGGAAAGTTGACCGATCACAATCGACTCGCGCTCCTGCCATTTGCCGGCCAGGCCCACGCCGGCTGGCGGACGCACCTGGGCCAGCACCTCGAGCATCTCGTCGAGCACGCGGTGCCGGGCGTCGATCGAATCGAGCCCGTGCCGTTCGACCAGCAGGCGGAACTTCTGGTCCCAGGCTTCGGGGGCGTTGTCGAGCAGGTTTTTCAGGGCGTCGCCGCCGTGCGCCAACACAAAATCGGCCGGGTCAAGCCCGGCGGGCAGCGTGACGAGGCGCAAGTCGATCTCGTGGGCCAGAAAGCGGGGTAAGGCGCGTTCCGAGGCGGCCCGGCCCGGGTCGTCGCCGTCGTACACCAGCACCACCCGACGGGCAAATCGTTTCAACCCCATCACGTGCGTGTCGTTCAGGGCCGTTCCGAGCGTGGCGATACAGTTCGTCATCCCGTGCTGGTGGGCCATGATGCAAGCCATGTACCCTTCGACGACGACCGCCGTGTTTGTGCCGACGATCGCTTCGCGAGCCTGGTCGAGACCGTACAGTAACCGGCTCTTATTGAACAAAGGGCCGTCGGGGCTGTTCCAGTATTTTCCCATGCTGGTGGGGGGCGAGTCGGGCAGCACGCGTCCCCCGAATGCCACAGCCCGCCCCTGGGCGTCGCGAATCGGAAACATCACCCGATCTACGAAATAATCGAAACAACCCCGCCCTCCCTCGCGCTCACCCGCCAGCCGCACCGTTACGAGCTGCTCGGATGTGAACCGGTTGCGGGCCCGCTCCAAGAGCCACTCCCAACCGGCGGGATGATACCCCAGTTTGAATTTGACGATCGACTCGCCCGAAACCCCGCGCTCGCGCAGGTATTTCCGAGCCCGCTCGCCTTCCGGCGCCTGGAGCAGGCATTCGTGAAACTGCTGCTCGGCCCACGCCAGCACTTCGTACTGGCGGTTCTTGTTTTCGCCCGAAGGGCCGGTCGCCGCCCTATATTTGCGCGGCAACTCGATACGGGCCCGGTTTGCCAGCATTTCGAGCGCTTCGCGAAACCCCACTCGCTCGCGCTTCATCACAAACGAAAAACAATCTCCCCCCTCATTGCACACCCAACACCGATACGACTGCCGGTCGGGGTAGACCCGCAACGACGGGTTGTGGTCGTCGTGAAACGGGCACAGCCCGGTGAATTCACGCCCCCCCCGCTGCGGCTGTAACGTGACGCTTTCGGCGATCAGGCTGACGATGTCGGTTCGCGTGCGAACCAACTCTTTGAAGTCATCTGCGATTACAGCGGGCACGCACAGCACTCCAGCGAACTGAGGAGTCCGAGCCGAACGGGAAGCGGGATCGTGACGAACGATATCGGGCTTTCCGCAGTCTGTAACGACCGTAACGGCCGTTCGAACTGCACCTCAGGTGCAGACAGCCGCAGTTCACGCCTGTAGACTTGCAACCGCAGCCTTCCGTGCCGCTGACAAGGAAGATTGTACCCGCGGAAATCAAGCGGTCAAGAAAATCGGAGGCCGCGTTGCGACCCAGGGGGCGGCTGCAACCTCATTGCAGGAATATGTTTGCCGAAATACCGCGAACCGCAAGTTGGAACCAACCCGCACGGCTTGCTGGACCGGCTGCGTCTCCCCAAACCCCGTCAACAGACGGCGCTGTGAGGATTTTCCGACGTTTACCAGACACTTGGTTTATTTGAAGAATAGCAGCAAAACCAAGTGTCGAGTTGGGCCGGAAGCCCGCCTGTCATGCTAGAGAGGCGTGCAGGCCTCGGGTCGCATGCTGACAGGCTGGCCCGTTCCGCTCGCTGCCTGCCCATTGAAGAACCCCTTGGGAGAGGGTTGGCGCGTCGGCAGCAGCGCGGCATTCTCCAGGAATTTGCCGCCGCCCCGGCCCTCCTTTGGGGAGGGAGCTTTTGCTCTCCATTTTTCAACGCACTGCGAAAGCAACTTACGCGGTCGGAATTACTCGCAACAGATTTCACATTGGCACACCGCGTGCTCTCACCAGCCGCCGAGCCGAAATCCTGTGCAAGGAATGCACTGTGACCGGCTGACTTGTAACTCTTACACAACGCACGGGCGCGCGTTTACAAAAACACAGGCATGGAGGCCTGCGGAATGCTCGGCGGTTTTTCAGATTTTGGGCTGCGCGCGAATCTGTCGCGCCCCCCTTTCCCGCCCGCCTCCCTCCCCTCCTGCAGGCGTACGGTTGCCTGTTCGCAACGGCGCCTGGCTTTGCGTCGCGGCTTCCCCTCACCGCGTCACCTCTGGAGATTTTTCATGCTCCCACTGCAGCTCGTGGTGGCTTCGGCCCTGGCCTGGTCCGGCGAACCAAATGGAGAGGTGCTGGAATTCACGGCCGAAAAGCGGTGTGAACCGTGCCAACGAATGAGCCCCATTGTCCATCAGTTGCAGAGGCAGGGGTACCCGATTCGCAAGATCGACGCCGACAAAAACCTAGACAAGGTTCAGCGGTTCGGAATACAGGTTCTTCCCACGTTCGTGCTGTTCGTCAACCAGCGTGAAGTCGATCGCATTGAGGGAGCAACGCCGGAATCAAACCTGATTCGTCTCTGCTCGCGAATTCCTGCGAAACCGGCCGACTCAGGCGACAAACCAAGACCGAAGCGGCCGGAATCAGCCACCCAACCTGCCGAAATCAGTGGAGACATTCTCGATAACGTGGTGGTCAGTTCGCCTCCGCGACAAAAGAACGCACTCGAAAAGAAACTCAGCGGCCAGTTTGGCTCGAGCGAAAAAGCCCCCCCGGCCAGGCCTGCCGTAGTGCGCGGTCAGCATGATGAAACGATGCTCGCAACAGCGGTTGCCGCCGCCAGCCCGCTGCTGGGCACTGTCCGCATCCGCGTGAAAGACAGCCGGGGTGAAAACTTCGGGTCGGGCACGATCATCGACAGCCGCGCAGGGCAGGCACTGGTGCTCACCTGCGGACACATCTTTCGCCACTGGGACAAATCGTGCGCGATCGAAGTCGATGTGTTCGAGGGAGATAAGCACAAGACGTACGTCGCGACGAAAGGCCGGCACAATCTGGAGGCCGACGTCGGGCTGGTGTTGATCGCCGCCGACGCGCTCCCCGCCTGCCGGGTGGCCTCGCCCGAGACCCGTATTCAAAAAGGCCTGCCGGTCGCCACCGTGGGGTGCAGCGACGGAGAGCGGCCGACCGTTAAGCGGCAGAACATCACGGCGCTCAATCGCTATCTCGGCCCCGACAATATCGAATGCAGCGCCGTTCCCGTGCAGGGGCGTTCCGGAGGGGGGCTGTTTACCAACGACGGGCTCTTGATCGGCGTGTGCATGGCGGCCGACCCGCGAAATCACGAAGGCCTGTATGCCGGCCTCAAAACAATTCACGAATTTCTCGAGGGCTGCCAATTGGCCCATCTCTACCGCGGCGCGGCGCCGGCGGCCGCTCTCGGCCGCGACCCCGGCGATCGGCCGCAAAGAGGGGCCCCAAACAACGCGGCCGACGTTGCGGTCGCATCAACCGCCCAACCGAATGTCGCGCGCACGGTGCGAGAGCCGGCAGGCGCCGTCGAAACCAGCAAACTCAACGAGCCGCTTCCGACCGATACCGGTTCGCGAGCCGACATCGACCCGCAGGAGGTGCTCGGTTCCGAGATCGTGATCATCATCCGGTCGCGCGACGGCCAGAAGGGGCGCGCGAGCCGCGTCGTGATGCTGAACCGTGCCAGCCGCAAGTTTCTGGAATACCTGACCGACGAGATGGACGACCAGCAGGCGCTCTGCGAAACGACGCTGGCGACGGCCAGGCGGCAGGCGCCCCCCACGGTCGCCAAACGCCCGGTGCAACAGCCGCGAGGCGCCGTGCCCGCTGCGCCTTCCAACTCTGGCGACGCGTTTCTGCGACCTCAGGCGCCTGAAGAGTACCGGCGGAAACGCGAGCCGGCCGTTCGCTAGCCACGGCCCCTGCGCCATCGGCGCTCGCCCAAGCGTCGCCTGCGAACGGCGACGCTATTTCTCGGCCCCCGTCAGCCCGAAGGTCTGCTCGAGACAGGTGAATGCCTCGTCGCCGCGGTCGAAATCGACCAGCGTTGAAATACAGACCTCGCTGGTGCTGATCATTCGGACGTTGATGCCCGCTTCTGAAAGGGCCCGAAACATTTTTTCACCGACGCCCGTATGCGTGCGCAGGCCGATTCCCAGAACCGACAGCTTGGCGATTTCGCGAACGTGGCTTAACCGCGCCTCGGGCCATTGCACCGCCGCCTGCTGCGTCGCCGACAGGCTGCGTTCGAGGTCGCCACGCGGTACCGTAAACGAAATGTGCGAATGCTCGCCCCGTGCCGCGTTCTGCACGATCATATCGACCATGATGCCGGCCTCGGCGTTCTCGGCGAACACGACGGCGGCGACGCCGGGCACGTCGGGCAGATTGCGCAGCGTCACCAGCGACTGATCGCGGTCGAACTGCACCTGGCTGACGACGATATCTTCCATGCTGGCGAGCCGCCCGACCACGTCGCGCTCGCGTGCCTCGCGCACCTTGTCTGATTCTTCATCTTCGTCGGGCTGGGCCACCCCCACCGGCGGCGCCGTCGGGCGCTCGCGGTGCAGATCGAAGCCGGCATGCACCGCCGCCAGCGCCGCTTGCGCCTGGCTGCGATCAACCAACACCGAAATCTTGATGTCGCTCGTGGTGATCATCCCGATATTAACGCCCGCGTCGGCCAGCGCGGCAAACATCTGCGCCGCCACCCCCGTGTGGGTCTGCATTCCGCCACCCACCACCGACAGCTTGGCGAGGTTCGTGCCGTGCTGCACCGACCCGGCCCCCAGCTCCTGCACGGCCTGCTCGGCGGCAGTCAGCGTTTCGGCCAGCTCGTCCTGCGGCACGGTGAACGAGACGTTGGCGAGGCCCTGCGAACCGACGTTCTGCACGACCATGTCGATCGGAATCTTGCGCTGGGCCATCTTGCTGAAAATCAAGTGCATGACGCCGGGGCGATCGGGAATTTCCCACAGGCTGACGCGCACTTCATCGCGCGCGAGCGCCGCCCCGGTGACGACCGCGTCGTCGTCGCCGTCGAGGGCGATCAGCGTTCCGACGCCTTCGGAATACGCGGGGCGCACCAGCACCGGCACCCGATACTTCTTGGCGAACTCGATCGACCGCGAATGCATCACGCCCGCCCCCAGGCTTGCGAGCTCCAGCAGGTCGTCATACGAGATCCGGGGGATTTTGCGGGCCTGCGGAACCAGCCGCGGGTCGGTCGTGAAAACGCCTTCGACGTCGGTGTAGATTTCACACACGCGGGCCTTGAGCACGGCGGCCAGCGCCACGGCGGTCGTATCGCTGCCGCCGCGCCCTAACGTCGTAATATTGAAATCATGGTCGATTCCCTGGAAACCGGCGGCGATCACGATTTTGCCGGCCTCGAGTGAGCGCCGCATGCGCTCGGTCGAGATCGAACGGATGCGGGCCTTGGTGTGGGTCGAATCGGTGACGATGCCGATCTGCGCCCCCGTCATGCTGATGGCCTGCTCGCCGAGTTTCTGCACGGCCATCGCCAACAGGGCGACTGATTCCTGTTCACCCGTGGCCAAAAGCATGTCCATCTCGCGGGCGGGGGGGCTGGCGGTGATCTCGCGCGCCAGCTCGATCAATTCATCGGTCTTGTGCCCCCGCGCGCTGACGACCACCACAACCTGGTTCCCGGCCTGCTTAGACTGCACGGCGCGCCGGGCCGCGGCCAGAATCTTCTCGGGCGTCGCGACGCTGGTCCCGCCGAATTTCTGAACGATGATGGAAGACACGAGCGCCTTTCGGGCCACACGAGGGCCGGTCGTTGCGGCTGCCACCGCCAGCCAAAGCCTGCCCGGCAGGGACATTCCGGTTCCGCAAGATAGCAACCTGGAAGGGAACCCCGCAAGAAGGGGGAACGCGGTCAGAAAACGGCCGATTCTGATTGGCGGCGGCCGTCGGTTGGCCAGGCGGGCACCGGCGATCCCTCTGGACTCGCGCCCCCCGCGTGGGGTATCTTTTCGCGCCTTTATCTCATACGTCGGCTTCTGCCTGACGGAGGAGCGTTCCATGCTTTCACGTTGCGGTGTTTGCTTTCTGGCCCTCAGTTTCGGGGCGCTGGCCGGTTGCGACCGGCTGATGCCGGCGGCGAAACAGTCGCCGCCTCAAACACCGCCCGTCGGCGGAGTCGGGGTCGTCGACCTCGATGCGGTCGCCCGTCGTTTAGGGCGCGACGCCCTGATGAACGACGCCGTGCAGGGTCGGCTCGACGAATTGAACGCCGAGCTGACCAAGCTTCAGCAGTCGCTCAGCCGCTTACTCGAAGACAAACGTGAGACGATCGGAGACGACCCGACCGAAGATCAGGCGCGGCAGCTTGCAGGAATGCAGGCCCGCATCGATCAACAGCTTCTGGAAGCGAAACGCACGGCCGAGGCGAAACTCGCGGCGTACAAGCAGGCCCAGGTCGACGAATTCCGCGAACAGACCAAGCCGGCGATCAAGGCCGTCGCCGCGACACGGGGGCTGAGCATCGTGGTTCCGAAAAACAGCGGCCTGCTGCTGTCGATTGACCCGGCGGTCGAGCTGACCGACGACGTCGCCGCAAGAATGCTCGATTCGCGGCCCGCCGGCGCGCGAGGGCCCGAGACGACGGCTGAAAAGCCGCGCCATCGTCGCGGCCGGCACGCGGCCGAAGGCTGAACGCCGGCGTTATTTCAGCGCCCCCTCTCGCACTGCAATCGCCGCATGAAGACCCTCGAATCTCTGTTGCAGGTGTTTGTCGAGCTGCACCCTGACGAGGCGGCCCACGCCCTCGAAGCATTGGGGGCCGACGAGGCGCACGACCTATTCAACGGTTTGCCCGCGCGGGGGGTGGCCGGCCTGCTCGCGCGGCTTTCGCCGCAAACCGCGGCGCCGATCGTTTCGCGCCTCGATGCTGAGAGGGTCGGCGAGTTATTGGCCGAGATGTCGCCGCGGGCCGCGTCGGTGGTCGTGCATCAGCTCGACGAGGCCCGCCGTGAAGAAGTACTTTCGGGCCTGCCGGCGCACGTCTCCCGGCCGCTGCGCGACCTGGCGCAATACGCGCGCGAGACCGCCGGGGGCATCATGGAACCGCGCGTCGCTGCGCTGCCCATCGACCTGTCTGTCGAAGAAGCCATTTCGATGATTCGCAAGACGCCGCGCGAATCGCTGCACTACCTGTACGTCACCGACCGCGACGGGCGGCTGACGGGGGTGCTGACCATGCGCGACCTGTTGGTGGCGGCACCCCGCGACCCCATTGAGAAACTGGTTCGCCGCGACGTGACCAGCGTGCCGGCCACCATGGACCGCGAAGAGGTCGTGAATCTGATGACCGAGCGCCGCTTCATGGCGCTGCCGGTCGTGGATTACGACGGGCGGCTGATCGGCGTGGTGCGACACAACGACGCCTTGCAGGCCGGCCAGTTGGAGGCCTTCGAAGACTTGCAGAAAATCGCCGGGGCCGGCGCCGACGAGCGGGCGCTGTCGCCTGTATCGGTGGTCGTGCGCAGCCGGTTGCCGTGGCTGATGGTCAACCTGGCCACCGCCTTTCTGGCCGCGGCCGTTGTGGGATTGTTTGAGGCGACGATCGAGCAGGTCGCGGCCCTGGCAGTGCTGCTGCCGGTCGTCGCCGGGCAAGGGGGGAACACCGGCGCGCAGTCGCTGGCGGTGGTCATTCGCGGGCTGGCCTTGCGCGAGATCATTTCGGGCCTGGGAGGGCGCGTGGTGCGCAAAGAGTTACTGGCCGGAGTCATCAACGGCGTGCTGGTCGCCCTCGTCACGTCGCTCACCGTACTCGTGTGGCAACTGTTTCTGGCGCAGGCCAGCCCGACGCGGGCGATGGCCCTTGCCGTTGTGATCGGGCTGGCCATGGTCATCAACATGGCCGCCGCCGCCCTTTCCGGTTCGGTCATCCCGCTGATGCTCAAGGCCCTGGGGTTCGACCCCGCGCAATCGTCGTCGATTTTTCTGACGACCGTCACCGACATCGTGGGCTTTGCATCGTTTCTGGGGTTCGCCGTCGTGTTTCTGCCGCTGCTGAAATAGCGGCCCGGCCGGTCGTCTTTCTCGATCGCGAAGCGCCTCAGGCCGGCCGGATGCGGATTCAGGCTCGTCAGGCTGCGGGTCCATAACCGGCTTTGAGGGTTATCGACGGGCTGCTGCGGGCTGAGAACGTCTCCGGGTGGCTCGTCCCGGGCGGTCGCGGATGTGCTCGGCAAGGCGGTCGTCGTCGCTGAGCAGAGCGGCA